>NZ_JAUSXM010000001.1:1274248-1911373 GCF_030815985.1 Paenibacillus sp. W2I17 | reverse complement strand
CGCTGTGCCGTAACCGGATTTGACAATACGCAGACGGAAGAACCCATTCTTGCTTCGGTACATATTAACAAAGAAAATCTGGGAACGAGAGCAGTAGATCAGCTATTGTGGCGGATCAAACACCTGGATGAACCATATGAACGCAAGCTGATCTATTCAGAATTAATTATTCGTGATGAATATAACGCCAGTATACTGTAATGGGATATGAATTTACGGGCTCATTTTAACAATGTCATACGGGTAAATGAAATCAGGTGAAAGACATGGAGAGGTTAGAGCTTCATGTCTTTTTGTTATGCAGAGATTGTTTAACAAATTAAATTACAAAACAGATTGACTATAAGAAGCATATCGTGTTAATTTTGTTTTGTAAGTTATTTGTTTTTATAATAACAAAACCTAACAAAATAATGTTTACCAACTCTAACAACAATGGAGGCTGTCATGAGCACAATACAATCACATGTTTTTCAGAATTGGACGTTCAAGGCTTGCGAAGATCAAGAGTGGATGCCGGCTCAGGTGCCCGGCTGTGTGCATACAGATTTACTGAAGCTGGGTAAGATTCCAGATCCTTTTTATGGAACAAACGAGAAGGAAGTACAATGGATTGATAAGATAGATTGGGAATATCAGACGGAATTTGACGTTGCTGAAGCGTTGTTCTCCCAGGAACATCTGGAACTGGTGTTTGATGGTCTGGATACATATGCGGATGTGCATGTGAATGAGGTGCATGTGTTATCAGCAGATAATATGTTCCGAGTATGGAAGGCAGATGTAAAGTCTGTATTGAAGGGGAACGGCAACATTCTCCGAATACGTTTTCGGTCTCCCATTCAGGAAGACCTGCCTAAGCTGGAGAAGCTCGGATATGCATTACCTGCATCGAATGATCAGTCCGCTGTTGGTGGACTTGGCGACAAGAGAGTAAGTATTTTTGCACGTAAAGCCCCGTATCACTATGGTTGGGACTGGGGTCCGCGTTTTGTAACCAGTGGGATCTGGCGTGAAGCACGTCTTGAAGGTTGGACACAGGTACGAATCAATGATGTGTATATCCAGCAAAATGAAGTAAGCGCTACCTCAGCTTCATTAACTGCTGTTGTGGAAGTCGAGACATCACAAGCCGTAGATACGATTATTCGTATCGGCGCAGATGGACAGAGATGGGAAAGATCCGTATCGCTACAACCTGGAACTCAGACTGTGGAGATTCCAATCTCCATTGATGAACCGAAACTGTGGTGGAGCCGTGGGCTTGGTGATCCGCATATGTACACTTTCCTTACCGAAGTGCTTCAAGGTGAGCGAGCTGTGGCTGAATCTACAGTGAAGACTGGGCTTCGTTCCATTCGCTTGGTACGTGACAAAGATGAAGCAGGAGCATCCTTTTACTTTGAACTAAATGGTGTTGCGGTCTTTGCCAAAGGGGCCAATCACATTCCGAATGATAGCTTCATCACTGAAATTACTCATGAACGTTATCGTCATGAGATCGTATCCGCAGCCGAGTCCAATATGAATATGCTGCGCGTGTGGGGTGGCGGAATCTATGAGCAGGATGTGTTCTACGAACTGTGTGATGAATACGGAATCCTGGTATGGCAAGACTTCATGTTTGCATGCAGCATGTATCCAGGAGATGAAGCGTTCCTGAACAGTGTAAGACATGAAGCCATTGATAATGTGAAACGTCTGCGCAACCATCCAAGTATTGCACTCTGGTGTGGGAACAACGAGATTGATTCGGCTTGGGCTCACTATGTTGAGAATGGTGGCTGGGGTTGGAAAAAGGAATTTACTGCCGAGCAGCGTGAAAGCATCTGGGCCGATTACGAAGCCATCTTCCATGATCTGCTGCCAGAAGTGGTTGAAGCGTATGCTCCAGGTGTTGATTACTGGCCTTCCTCACCACTGGTATCCCTGACAGGGGATGAGACGCAGCATGCGCACCCATCCACAGCTGAGGGGGATATCCACTACTGGGGCGTGTGGCACAATGTAGAACCATTCGAGAACTACAACGTGCATGTGGGTCGTTTCATGAGTGAATACGGATTCCAGTCTTTCCCGGAGTACAAGTCAGTACGCACTTACGCGGAAGAAGAGGATCTGGCTCTGGAGTCGGAAGTCATGCTGGCTCATCAAAAGAATGGCGCAGGCAATCGTCTGATCAAACAGTACATGGATATGTACATGCATGAATCGAAGGACTTCCCATCGTTCCTGTATATGAGCCAGGTGCTTCAAGCGGAAGCGATGAAGACAGCCATTGAAGCGCACCGTCGCCGCAAACCATTCTGCATGGGCACACTTTACTGGCAAATGAATGACTGCTGGCCGGTGGCTTCTTGGGCAGGTATGGACTACCTTGGTCGTTGGAAAGCATTGCAATATTATGCGAAACGCAGCTTCAGCGATGTGTTGGTATCGGTAGATGGAACAAAAGAAGATACAACAGATATATATATCATCTCGGATCAATTACAACCTGTAAAAGGGCAGTTACAGATTCGTTTGCTCGGGTTCGATGGAACGGTGCATCGTGATGAAACACATGATGTGACCTTGGCACCTAATACAGGTGATCGAGTGCTGTCATTACGTAACGCGGAATGGGTTGAAGGTCATGATACAGCTAACAAGCTGCTGCGCCTGGATCTGAAACAGGAAGGTGCGGCGAATATCGTACAGGAACACTATTTTGTACCGTCCAAAGACCTTGCTCTGCAGCCTGCAAACATCAATGTAAGCGGAGGAGCGGACGAGAACGGCGTTCATCTGGTACTGGAAAGTGATGTGCTTGCTAAACAGGTATGGCTATCTTCGGATGTGGAGGGTGTCTTCTCAGATAACTTCTTCGACTTGATTCCTGGCATTCCGGTGAAGGTGCAGTTCACTTCCAGAGAGGGATTGCAGTCTAATGATGTGATATCAAATCCGGGACCGATCGAGGTTCGATCCATGATTGATTTTATTCGTTTGACCTAGAAGACACGGTTGGAGTCTCTCGTAAGAGAGATTTCAACCGTTTTTTTATTGAAACCTGACCTCATTTATATATCGTAATGGTTTCGTAATACTTCGCTTAGAGAATCGTAAGCTGTCATGCTTATTGTAATCCATGTAAGTAATAAACGAATGGAGAGTGATAAGAATGATGAAAACAAATAAGAGCAAAAAAGCGATGGTAGCAGCGGTATTGATGATGTCTATGGCCTTTTCTGGATTGGCAAGTGCTGCAGATATGAAAACGATTAAAAAGGATGGCATGGAACTTGTTCAATTGAGACAGGCGGCGAAAATGTATGATTACAGCATTATGTGGGACAGCAAGGACAGATCTGTAACTTTGATGTATATGGGCAAAATGGACGACAAGATGATGAAAGACGACACCATGATGGAAGACGACATGAAGATGAAAGACGACAACATGATGGAAGATGACATGATGATGAAAGATGACAACATGATGAAAGACGACATGATGATGGAAGAAACGATGATGCCTGCGGGAAAAACGATTAAATTGTGGATTGGATCGAAAAAAATCATGGTAGACGGTATGCAAGTTAACTTGAAATCGATGCCTGTCATCCATGAAGGGAATTCGTATGCGGCTGAGTCTGTAATTAAACAATACATGATGCCAGCCATGGGAATGAAGTAATTTAAGGGCTAAGCATCGCCATCACCATATGATATGATTGGCTCAAATGTATTTTCTGGAATATGGGGTGGGTTCGTTTGAATGAATGTGTACTGGTTGCCGATGATGATACAAATATTACGGACGTTTGTCGCAGGTATCTGGAACGGGAAGGTTATCTTGTCGTGACGGCCAAGGACGGTTTGGAGGCTATTGAGCTGTGGCACAGCCAAACGCCAAGCTTGATTGTGCTCGACCTGATGATGCCACATAAGAATGGTTGGGAAGTATGCAACGAGATTCGGCAAACTGAGGATGTGCCCATTGTAATGCTGACGGCCCGGGGTGAGGAACAGGACCGTCTGATGGGACTGACGATGGGGGCGGATGATTATCTGACCAAACCATTCAGTCCGAGAGAACTCGTCTTACGTGTAAAGGCAATCCTGCGGAGAATGCGAATTGCGCAGGCATCACCTGTTACAACATCTGAATATACGATCAATTATGAAGGGCTTACCATTGATTTTACCAAGCGTGAAGTGCATATCAGCGGGCAGGTAATTGAATTGACCGTTACAGAGTTTGAGATGTTGTATTTGCTGGCAAGTCACCCGGGTCAGGTGTTCTCCCGTAACCAGATGTTAAGCAAGATTTGGGATTTTAGCTATGAGGGAGATACAACAACGGTGACTGTACATGTTCGGAGATTACGAGAGAAGATCGAACAGAATCCTTCTGATCCAAAATATATTAAAACAGTTTGGGGCATAGGTTACAAGTTTGCGGGTGGTAGTTCATGAAACTTCGCACATACTTGGTGTTGTCCAGTCTCACAGGCATTGGCGTATTATTAATTTGTTTGTTCATCAGTTATTCCAAAATGCTGCTTACGATCGAACAATTCTATTGGTTATCGGCTATAACGGCAGGGGTAGGCTTGCTTTCGTTTATTCTTCAATATTTGCTGACTAAGCCATTAGAGAAATCAATTGCGCGAATTACACAGCAGACAATACGAATTGCCGAAGGGGATTTCCATACGGAAGTCCCCCTCATCGGTACGCAGGAATTTAAGCTCCTGGCACAGCAATTTAATGAAATGAGTTCCAAGCTGAAGGAAAGCTTTGATCATCTGCATCACTCAGAAACCGCGAGACGAGAGTTGATCGCCAATGTATCCCATGATTTACGGACTCCCTTGGCATCCATTCAGTCATTCGTCGAAGCGTTGGAGGATGATGTCATTAAGGATAAAGAAACCTTTCAACGTTACCTGAACACGATACGACTTGAGACGAAGCGTTTGGGAGGGCTTATTCAAGACTTGTTTGAATTATCCAGCCTGGAAGCGCAAGGGGAGGTATTTGACCCTCAGCCTTGTCACGTCGATGAGTTGCTGCTCAGTACATTGGAGAGTTTTTCGTTTCACCTCGCCGAGAAAACGCTGAACGTTGAAATCGATTTGCCCGATAAATTACCAGCCGCGGTCATGATGCCTGCACAAATGAAGCGGGTCCTTTCCAATTTGCTGCAAAATGCCATTCAATACTCTCCTGTTGAAGGAAAAATCATTCTGGCTGCCGAAGAAAAGGGGCCGTTTATACGAATTTCAGTTACGGATGAAGGGGAAGGCATTGAAGCGGAGGAGACTTCGCGTATATTTGAACGTTTTTATCGAATTGACAAATCACGCAGCAAGAGTAATGGGGGGGCCGGGCTTGGCCTTGCCATCGCTCAATCCATTGTGGAACTCCATGGTGGCGAGATCGGGGTTCAGAGTACAAAAGGAGAAGGAAGCTGCTTCTGGTTCACGCTTCCGATCTACGTCAGTCGTTAACCTTGGTTAATCAAACGCAGTATTTATTCAGGTGGTGAATGACTTGACCAGTGATTTGGTTTTTCTTTTCGGGGTTTTTGGTGCAGGATTGTTATCGTTTTTTGCGCCATGTATTCTGCCGCTGATCCCGGTATACGTGTCTTATCTATCCGGAAGCATGGTCAACGGTACGAATCAGCAGCAGCCAGACACCAATTCGGTTTGGTTGCGGTCCACACTTGTTTTGCGGACATTTTTATTTGTTCTTGGGCTGTCCCTGGTATTTGTTTTACTCGGTTTTGGTTCCGGCATCGTTGGTAATTTGATCTCAAGTCCTGTGTTTATTGCCATCTGCGGAGCCATCGTGGTGCTTTTTGGGATTTATCAAACCGGTTTGATCCGACTATCCTGGCTGGAACGGGAGAGAAAGCTGTCAAACGATCAAGCCAAACGGGGAGGGTATGTCGGAGCGTTCCTGTTGGGTCTAACGTTTAGTTTTGGCTGGACGCCTTGTATCGGGCCTGTGCTGGCGGCCATTCTTGGTATCGCCGCAGGAGAAGGCTCTCCACTGTATGGCGGGTTTCTCATGTTCCTGTATACCCTTGGATTGGCGATTCCTTTCCTGATTCTGTCCGTTTTTTCGGAATATGTTATGAAGCGGATACGTCGTTTATACAGGTACATGGGTGTCATCAAAATAACTTCCGGCTGTATTCTTATTGTCATGGGACTATTGTTAATGACAGACCGGCTAAACAGCTTGGTGACCTGGTTTCAATAATCATTGGAGGAGTTTTGTATGAAGATGGCGCGGAAATGGATGGTATCTGTAATCGTATTCGCTGGAGTACTGTTGATCTTGAGCGCATGTGGATCACAGCAAACGGGGTCATCATCAACCCCAGCATCAACATCCGATATGAGTTCGTCAACCATGATGAACAAGGGAGAGACGGCTCCTGAATTTTCATTACGTGATCTGAAAGGAAACACGGTTGGACTTTCTGATGTTCAAGGCAAGAAAGTGTATGTGAAATACTGGGCTTCCTGGTGTTCCATCTGCCTTGCGGGTTTGGAAGACTTGAACAATCTGGCTGGTCAAGACAATGATTTTCAAGTCATTACGATTGTTACGCCAGACTACAAAGGAGAGAAATCCTCCAAAGCGTTTACTGAATGGTTTGACCAACAGCCATATGATAACATAACTGTTCTTTTGGATGAGAAAGGTGTATGGGCCAAGGAATTTGGTGTAAGAGCGTACCCTAGTTCCTTTTATATTGGCTCTGATGGTATTTTAGCGAAATCGCAGCCAGGGCATGCATCCAATGAACAGATCATGGAATCATTACAAGAGATTTTGTGAGAAGGGAGGAAGTGTCATGAAAAGGACGCTGCTCGGCTTGTGCCTCCTTGTTATAGCGATAGTTGTGTCTGCTTGTGGAAACAGGGCTGAGAGCCATTCATCTTCATCTTCATCTTCGATATCTACTCAACCTGGCAAGGCATCGAGTGTCTCCGAGGAAAACCTGAGTAACCTGTACTTGGCAGGAGGCTGTTTCTGGGGTGTGGAGGCATATATGGCTCGTATTCCAGGGGTTCAGGATGTGACTTCCGGTTATGCCAACGGTGAAGGAAAGAATCCAACCTATGAGGATGTTATACGCGGGGACCAGGGGTTTGCGGAGACCGTTCATGTAAAATATGATCCGCAGCAAGTATCTTTGCAGAAACTGCTGGAATCTTATTTTCGAGTTATTGATCCTACCAGCTTGAATAAGCAGGGCAATGATCGTGGAGTTCAGTATCGGACTGGAATATATTATACGTTGCCTGAAGATGCCAAAATTATCGAGCAGGCTGTAGAGGCAGAGCAAGAAAAATATGACCAACCCATCGTAACGGAAGTAATGCCTCTGCAGAATTATTATTTGGCGGAGGAGTACCATCAGGATTATTTGGAAAAAAATCCGAACGGATATTGTCACATTGATATGACTGTCCTGGATGACCTGGAGATTGGAATTGATCCCGCTCAATATCCACGTCCAACAGATGAACAATTAAAGGAACGATTAACAGACGAACAGTATGCGGTCACGGTAAACAATGATACGGAGCATGCGTTCAGTAACGAATACTGGGATAATGAGGAGCCCGGTCTGTATGTGGATATTGCAACGGGAGAGCCGTTATTCACCAGCCGGGATAAGTATGACTCCGGTTGCGGGTGGCCGAGTTTTACAAAACCGATTGTACCTGAGGTTGTTACCTATACAACGGATACGAGCTTTGGTATGGATCGCACGGAGGTACGAAGCCGGGCAGGTGACATCCACCTCGGTCATGTGTTCGATGATGGTCCCGAAGATCGTGGTGGCAAACGTTACTGTATTAACAGTGCATCGATCCGCTTTATTCCGTTAGACAAGATGGAGGAAGAACGATACGGATATTTATTGTCTTTTGTCGAGTAGAGAAGGGCAGTAGCAGATGAAAGTGCAGTTCAATTCCAGAGAAGGGCTGCAATCTGCCGATGCGGGTTACAATACAGGACGCATTCAGGTTTGTTCCAAGCTGACTTTATTAAAAGATAATAAGGCCAAAATAAAAAACGGTTGAGATCTCTCTATGAGGGATTTCGACCGTTTTTTATTTTGCAGCATCTAACAAAAACGAAGGTAGGCTTCAAAGATGGTTGCATCATTGTTATAATTGATAATCATTATCAATTATAGGTAGGTTTTTAGTCACAATGCCAAGGTATTGTGTGTGTTTGATCGCTTAGGAGAGGGAGTTTATATGGGAATTCAGAATGACATCAAGCTGTGGGATCAGGTTCAGGTTCGCGTGCTTGATGTGCGTCTTATATCACTCGCAACACACGAGTTCATACGCAATTATGTGTTACCGACGAGTGCATTTGTGTATGTTCAAGGCAGGGGGCAGGTCTGGCTTGATGAAGAGGTATGGACTACAAACCAGTTCTTGTTGCTGCATGGGGGAAAAGGAAGACGTCTAACACTTGAAGCGACAGGGGTTATGGAGGTACATCTGATTTTGTACAAATCAACCTTGCCCTCCAATGTGCTTGTGGAGTACCGAATGATGTTGAACCAGCGTAATCCGTTTGAAGAGTCTTGGGCGACAGTGCCGGATCATACACTTGAGCTGCGTGAGCTTGTGCGGAATATACATGAATGTTGGTCAGGGCAGGAGCGAGTGGGCAAAATTCAAGTCAAAGTGTATTTTTTTCAACTGGTACAGCTTGTCTTGTTACAGCGGAGTCGCATGTTTAACGTAGTTCAACAGCCTTCGCTTACCGATCAGGTTTTGCGATATATCAAAGCTCATTACCGGGAATCCATCTCACTTGATTTGCTTGCCCAGTCCTTGAGTTACAGTCCGCAATATGTATCACGCAAATTCAAGGAACAGACGGGATGTACACCGACAGAATATGTGATTCGGTTACGAATGGGTGAGGCAAGGAGTCTGCTTGCGTCCACAGAAGCTTCATTACAGGAGATTGCTGCGTATGTGGGTTATGTGGACCCATTTTATTTCAATCGTATATTCAAAAAAGAGACCGGAATCACACCAGGGCAATATCGGTTGAAGCAGCAGGAAAACTCGAAATCAGTTTCAAAAAGTACATTAAATGCAACAAATCAATCCATTGTAACAGGAGGGGATGAACGTTATCCTTTAATTGATGATGATAATCATTATCAATATAAGGGAGATGAGGAAATCAACATGTTTAACCATTTTAAATCAGCGATTATGTCGCTTGCGCTTGTACTCACATTGAGTGCTTGTGGAACAGCCCAGCAGGGGGCAGAAACATCCGAAGTTGCGGCTGAACCCGAACAACCGGCAGTCGTGGAAACCCAAATGGTAAATACGACCTTTGGTGAGGTAGAGATTCCTGCACATCCCGAGCGAGTTGCTGCCATAGATTATCTGGGAACGGTGCTTGCTCTTGGTGTCAAACCGATTGGTGGAGGCCAATTTCTGATGAACAGTCCTTATCTGGAAGGTCACATGGATGGTCTTGAAACGATAGGGGATTCCGTTGAACAATTGATGGAGCTGGAACCTGATCTTATTATTACATTGAATCCGGACAAGGCGGCTTATGAGAAATATAGCAAGATTGCTCCAACCGTTTCGATCGCATCCATCACTTTTCCGACACTCAAGGACGAAGTGAACTATTTCGGTAAAGTCCTTGGCAAAGAAGCGGAAGCAGAGAAGTGGCTGGCTGATTTTGATGAGGAGATTGCCAAAATCAAGCAGGAGGTGCAGAGTGTTGTTCCAGCTGATGCTACATTCTCCGTTATGCAGGAATATGATCGCCAAGTCTTCATTTTTGGCAATCAGTCGGGCCGGGGAGGGCGTAACATCTACGAATTGCTTGGTTTGCAAGCACCAAAGAACATTCCATCCGAGTTGATGCAGGGCGCCTATCATGAATTCTCCATAGAACTGCTCTCCAAATACGCTGGAGATTACATTGTGCTGACCAGCAAGTCTCAGTTGAAAGACCTTCAGGCAGATCCGATCTGGGGTTCATTGCCTGCTATCAAAAATGGAAAAGTGTACATATGGACGGAAGAACAATCCTGGTTCCGTGACCCTATTGCCTTGTTGAAACAGACACAGGATCTGGCTGAATGGATTATTGGACTTAATACACCGTCTAAATAAGGAACTTCAAAAAACCGTGCCGCCCAGTTTGCTGAGCAGCACGGTTTTCATTTTCTTATGTAAGACTGAACAGTAGAGGGGATTAGCTGCCTGTACGGAGATGAAATAACAGTGTGGTGTGATTACCGTATAAGAGTTTATTCGCTCTTTTGTTCGTTCTGAATTTCTTGCAGATCCTCCAGTTGCAGTGTGAGGTCATTCTCGGGGTTTGCGCTCACAATGACTTCTGACTGTGATTGTTGCTGACCTGGCTGATTCGACTTGGCGGCAGGTTTGATCACGTAGAGACTTTGAACGGAGTTGAGCAGGCTGGCAGGGGTGTCTTCATACGTTTCCAGGAAGAGTACATAGTCTTTGGTAGGAATCAGCTTGAGGTTGTCATCATTAATAATCTCGGTGTTGCCAAGTTGTCCGCCAAGTTGCTTCACTTCAAGTTTTTCCCCGGCAGTGTAACCGCCTTTATAGGATTCAGCGACCTGAATCGTGTGGATCGTATAGATTTTGTCAAAAGAAGCTGGCTCTCCGCCCGGATCGGACGCAGGGTTTAACTCGTTTTCATTGGCAGCATCAGTAACTTGTACAATATCGTTTAAAGCTTCCACACGAGTCTCAACAACACTGCCTTTCACAATGGTATTTGCTCTCTCGGACAGGTCGCCAATGCTGCCATAACTCGGGTAATCTTCAGAAGCAATAATGGTCATGGGTGCATCGGATGGGGACGCGGTAGGTGTAACAGAAGAACATCCAACAGCAGATAAAATGAAAATGGAAGAGAGAAGCAGCGTTAATACTCGATTTTTGTTCATGGACAGGAATCCTCCTTGGATTTTTGGGATAAGTTCGTAGCGGATTAGTACTTGGATTTTACGTTATTGATATCAAAAGTTTGGGGTTGGGTCATGGAATTGCGGTTACGGGAGTAAGACATAATGGAAGGACTGCTTGTTGTTGGGTTGTCACCGAGCCAGATGGAGTGTCCGAGTTCGTGGACAAATACGCTTTGAATGAAGTTGGATAAGTTGGTTGCGTCAGGGGTGATCGTGGATGCATTGAGTTCGATGCGGAAGCTTACGACTTGACTGCCGGATACGGAGGCGTAGTTGACACCATATGCTGTATTATTGAAGTTTCCTGCGGTGATGGTGTTTGGGGAGTTACTTGTTTTGGTGAATTTAACTTTGGCACCTGCATTGTTCCAGTTGGTAAGGGAAGCATCCATGGGAGTCTGCCATGCGGAGGCGTAATTATACGTACGAATGGGGATGGTGGTGCTGGGGTAACCGTAGGTCAGAAAGGTTGCCGCATAGATGGTACTGCCAAACATCGCAATCGCTGAGAACAACATGATGCTCATCAAAAACTTCCTTTTCATACTTAAAACCTCCAATAAATGTATTTTATTCTCTATTATAGTAACAAGTAATATTTGAGTTGAAATGAGTCCGAGGTCGTTGTTTTTGTCGTGAAAAACATGAAATATATCTTGATCAGACCCTAATGGTGTCAAAATAAGTCATTTTCTGTTCGATATGCATGCATAATTTCCCTGAAATAACAAACAATACGTTCAACTTCTCACAGGGAAAGGTAGTGCTTGAGCATGTGTAACCGTTTTTCATTGGCAGCCGATTTGGACGAAGTCAGAGATCATTTCAACATTCAGCGAGTGATGTATTATTACAAAAACCGATACAATATCAGCCCAACCCAGCATACGCCGATTATTTTGCATCAGGATGGTGAGCGTGTACTGGATGAGTTCCGGTGGGGGTTCATTCCATTCTGGGGTCGTGATGCCGTTAACGCAAATCTCATGACGGTGCATGAGAATCCTTCCTATTACAAACTGGTAGAGACCAAGCGCTGCGTCATTCCCTGCAATGGATTATATTACTGGCGGCAAGAGGGCAAAAAAAGTTATGCAGTTCGTGTTGTCATGCCAGATCGCGGTCTGTTCGGCATTGCCGGGTTATACGAGGTGTGGAGAGATACACGGAAAGAGCCGCTTCGTACCTGCACGATGCTTATGACAGGCGCAAACATGGTTACACGTGAATTTGGCAGTAAAATGCCGGCCATCCTCTCCGAAGAAGAAATCAACACCTGGCTTGACCCGGCTAATACACGGGTGACTCAGTTGTTACCGCTATTGAAATCGTATAACAGTACAGAGATGAATCTGTATCCAGTCACCCCAATGGTCGCCAACGATGAACACGATTGTTACGAATGCGTAGAAGAGATGGATCAGAAGCTGGCTTACGTTCGGAGTTTCTGAATATCCTTTGCATGATGTGAAGAAGATGAAGAGGGCTGAGAGTCTGGAGACACTCTGCCCTTTTTTTTCCTTTCTGAAAATGAAAAGTTGCAATTGCAATGAAACGTAACTATAATCATTACAGTAAGTGAACGCATATATTCATATATCTATTAAAAGAGATATTTATAATCAGGAGGGAACCACGAATGAATCCAAAGTTTAACCAGATGTTTCAACAAGTTTCACTGCCGACTGGTATTACACTGAAAAACCGTATCGTGCTCGCTCCCATGACTCATATGTCCTCGAATGCTGATGGTACGATATCCGACGCTGAACTTGCTTATTATGCACGTCGCACCGGTGGTGCTGGCATGTCAATTACGGCTGTAGGGCATGTAACAGAGCATGGCATTGGTTTTCCGGCTCAGTTTGGAGTCTATGATGATCGCTTCATTCCTGGTCTGAAGAAACTGGCTGACACCATGAAACAACAGGGCTCCGTAGCCGTATTGCAAATTTTCCATGCGGGCCGTCTTACGCCTGAACAAGCTGTACCTGCGGGTCAAGTAGTTGCTCCTAGTGCGGTTGCAAGTGAGCGTCCGGGCTCTCCTGAACCAAGAGAGTTGACGGATGCCGAGATTACTTCGATTATCAAAGACTTTGGTGAAGCGACACGTCGTGCCATTGAAGCCGGATTTGATGGTGTTGAGATTCACGGTGCTAATGGTTATCTGATCCAGCAATTCTTCTCCCCACATTCCAACCGACGTGAAGACCGTTGGGGCGGTAGTGTCGAGAAGCGTCTGACTTTCCCACTTGCTGTAGTGGATGAGATTCAGAAAGTGGTTGCCGAACATACCAAACTGCCGTTCATCATTGGTTACCGTTTCTCCCCGGAAGAACCGGAAACACCGGGACTCACAATGGAAGATACGTATGCACTGGTGGATGCGCTTAAAGATAAAAACCTGGATTACCTGCACGTTTCCCTGAACGAATTCTGGTCCAAGCCAAGACGTGGCGAAGCAGATACGCGTTCTAGAATGGAATTCATCCTGGATCGTGTGAACGGCAAATTGCCTGTTATCGGTGTAGGTTCGATTCATACGGCAGATCAGGCCGCTGAGGCACTCCAAACGGGAGTACCACTACTTGCCATTGGACGTGAGTTGATTATTGAACCGGACTGGGTTGAGAAAATCGAGAGCGGACGGGAAGAAGACATTGAAACGATTCTGACCAAATCGGATCAGGAACGTCTGGTTATCCCTGACGGGTTGTGGAATGCAATCATCCACACACCGGGCTGGTTCCCTATGGCAGAAGATAAATAAGATACACTTCAGAACTGGAATGGAGGGGGCGAAAGCTCCCTCTTTTTGCACATGGTCCAGATTCTTCTTGTCATCGCTCTGTGGTATGATGGATGAACAGGATCAACTGGATAATCAACGGTTTGGAGTGAAGGAATATGCTCGTAGCTGAACGGTATGAGAAAATAGTGGAATGGGTGGATACGCAAGGCAGCATGCGTGTGACCGAACTTAGTGAGCGCTGCGGGGTGACAGAAGAGACGATTCGTCGTGATCTGGACAAGCTCGAACAGGCGGGCAGGCTCAGACGGTCCCATGGCGGGGCGGTCAGCGTAAAATACAAGGATGAGTTACAGTCGGAAATTCCATATCCGGAACGGGCTGTAGCCCATGCAGAAGAGAAACGCAGAATTGCAAGCGAAGCGGTGAAAATGGTGGAATCCGGCGACCGGATCGCCCTGGATGCAAGTACAACGGCGTGGTATATGGCTGCAGGATTGCCGAACATTCCACTGACGGTATTAACCAACTCGATTAAGGTCGCCGCAGAGCTGAGTAACAAGGAGCAGATTCGTGTGATTGCCACAGGTGGGCAACTGGCTTCGAAGTCACTGTCTTTTGTAGGACCGCTGGCGGAACGTTCGCTGGATGCCTATCATGTGGATAAAGTATTTCTGTCTTGCAAAGGGGTGCATCTGACCAAAGGCATCAGTGAATCCAATGAATTACAAGCCTTGGTGAAGCAGAAAATGATCCATATTGCGGATGAGGTCATTTTACTTGCAGATTCTAGCAAATTTAACATACAGGCGTTTACCAGAGTTGCTGAGATGAGCAGTGTGGGAAAAGTGATTACAGATCAGGGTGTAGATGAAGAGCACGTTAGCGCATTGATCGAGCAGAATATTACGTGTATACGTGTGTAAACAAGAAGGGAATGAATGTCATGAAACATCCTTTTCATCTGAAAGCGGTATGGAATGGTGGGCGTAACAGTGAGGGAACAATCGATGCAGGTGGATTAAAAACGGTCATATCGATTCCGCAGGAGATGGGCGGACCCGGTACGGGAACTAACCCGGACGAGATGCTGCTGGGTGCAGCCTCCACCTGTTACCTGATCACGCTGGCAGCGATGCTGGAGCGTTCGGATATTACGCCGGATGAATTGACGCTTGAATCGGAAGCAACGGTAGATGTCACAAATAACGTATTTACGTACGAACGGATCGTACATAGACCCCGAATTGTACTCAGCCAAGATGCTTCAGAGGCGGATCTGACCAAGGCTGAGCGCCTGGCGCATAAGGCTGAATCCTCCTGTATGATCTCCCGAGCGGTGGCAGGTAATGTCCAGATGGAGACACAGCCGGTCATTGTTACTACAGGAGCTAATCCGGTGTGATATACTGAAGAATAGACGATTCAAGTTGTCATTTGTGTAAAATAAGGAGTAATTCGGTATGAACACACAGAAGCGCAAGACTAACCGCTGGGTACGTTTGACACGTGCTATGAAGCTGAATTTTCTCAAATTGTTACGTGCTCCCGGAGGTGCCCATAAAGTATCTGCCGGATTTGCCATAGGGTTCGGACTGGAACTGATCGTGATCTCGACTGCTTCCCTGATATATCTCGTATTTTATCCGATTGTGCGACTGTCTGGGGGTTCGGTGCCAGCAGCGATTGTTGGTAACGTGATCGGGAAACTTACGTTTTTACCTATTATTCTGATGCCACTCGCCAAACAAATTGGCTCATGGATTTTGCCTGCTCACAGCATGGGACAGGGACTGGTACATGAGAGTGCATTCATGGAGCTGTTTCGCGGGAACTGGTCGGCCGTGAGTGAATTGTTGCTTGGTGGACTGGATATTCTGGCAGGCATGTCCGTGTTTGGTGTCATTCTGGGTGTGATTTCGTACTTTGTCGTAAAATTCTTCTACGTCAGAGCGCTCAACCGGCGTTATGAACGCCGGTTGGAGAAACGCCGACAAGCGGATATCGCTTCGGTATCACCTCCGGTATTAATCAGGAAGCCATCACAATCATAATCGGCAGCATCAACATGGATGCAGCGGTGGTCCACAGAATACAGCGGGATACAAACTGCGGAGAAGCATTAAACTGTTCAGCCAAAATAACGGCGTTCACTGCGGTCGGCATCGATGCGAGGATCAGCAGCACACTGAACAACGTACCTTCGACCTGAAGAGCGGTCAGTATAAGCCAGGACAGGATTGGCGCAGCTGCGAGACGGACCACAAGCCCGGTCCAGAAAGCTCGGCGTACATTGGACAGCCAAGGCACCGTTGCACCTTTTGGTCTGAGCATCTGTGCTCCCAGAATGGCGAGAACGACAGGAGAGTATCCCGCAGCCAGCATGGAGATCCCTCCATCCAGCGCTTCAGGCAGGCTCAGATTGGACGCACGCAGCGCAATGGCGATGCCAGCAGCATAGATGGATGGCATGCGGAAAACGGACAGAATCGCATCTTTCACCGTGAATTCGGATCTCGCGGCAAAAAAGATACCTACCGTATTAACAATAATCATCTGTCCAATAACGTAGACAGAAGCCTTGTCCAGTCCAAGCTGACCAAAGGCAAGCAGTACAAGCGGGAGCCCGTAATTCACGCAGTTCGTAAACGTGGAGACGAGGGTGAGACCCGCTTTTTCGCTTGCACCCAGACGGAAAACCCGGCTTAACAGCTCGGCGAGGGCCCACAGAGCAATCAGATTAATAATAGAGAACCAGAACGTGCTGGTGACGTCCGTCCAGGTAATCTCTGCATGCAGCAATGTATTGAAGATGAGCGCAGGGCTCAAAATATAAAGGGAAAAGGTCGAGAGCGACCGGGTATCCCAATTTTTGAAGCGTTTTAACAGAATACCTCCAATCACGGGAAGTGATATCGGCAGGAATACATGGTATAACGTGAGTAAAAATGAGTGAAGCAATGCAATTCAGTCCCTTCTGGATGAAAAACCTATCTTATCATAGCAGAAGATGCATCTCATATGAATGGATTTCAGTATGATGATGTGTAGTAATCGCCTTGCTTAACTGAGGATTTCCTTGATGGGCAGCGACAGCGGATTGCTATTTTGATATGGCAGATTTATTATAGAAGAGGTGCAACAAGATTACATACACATAGAGGAGGAAACTGTAATGAGTGAATCAAAACGCTTGCTCGTACTTGCCGGCTCTTACGCCGAAGCGGAAAATGAGGGCATTTATGCATATGAATTGAATGAGGATACAGGCAGCTTGTCCAAGCTTGACGGCATCGCGGGTGTGAAAAACCCAACGTTTGTCAACGTGGATGCTGAAGGAAACAAACTGTATGCAATTGGTGAAACAGCGTCAGCTGAAGGCAACAAAATGTCTGAAGCTGCAGCTCTGAGCATTGATCCTTCTACAGGAAAATTAACGTTGCTGAACCGGAATAACTCCATTTCAGCACCACCATGTCATATCCAGCGTGATCCTTCCGGCAAATACTTGATTCTCTCCAGCTACCACGGTGGCCTGGTAGGTCTGCAAGCCTTGACGGATAACGGTGAAGTTGGAGCGCTTCTGGACGAGAAGAAACATGAAGGACAAGGTGCGCATCCTGAGCGTCAGGACAAGCCACATGTTCACTCCGCATTCTTCAGCCCGGATGGTAAATATATGATGGTACAGGATCTGGGCGCAGATAACATCGCGATCTATTCCATTGATGTAGACAAAAATGAACTTGTGCTGCACAGTGAAACCAAAACACATCCGGGAGCTGGCCCACGTCACTTGGCGTTCCACCCGAATGGTCAATTCGCTTATGTGATCAATGAAGTGGATTCTTCCATTACTTCGTTCCAATATGATGCAGCAGCGGGCACGTTGACTGAATTGTCTACAGTGTCCACACTGCCTGATGGATATGATGGCAAAGAGAATACAACAGCAGAAATCACAGTTTCCAATGATGGACGTTATGTATATGGTTCTAACCGTGGACATGACAGCATCGTTGTATTTGCAGTAGATGCAGATAAAGGACACCTGACACTGGTTGAGCATGTATCTGCTGAAGGTGAGCACCCGCGTCATTTTGCTCTGACACCTAACGGCAAATTGCTGATCGCAGCTAACCGTGATACGAACAACCTCGTGACATTCACGGTAGATCAGGAGAGCGGACGTCTGAAATACACAGGTCACAGCACAGGTGTATCCAAGCCGGTATGCGTAAAACCTGTATATCTGTAAAATGATAAATTTCTAAACCAGCTTTGGCTGGATTGAAAATGAAACGATAAAGATAAAGATAAAGATAAAGACAAAGATAAAGACAAAGACAAAGACCCTGCCATGTGGCGGGGTCTTTTATATTGAACATCTAATTGGATGATTAGATTGCTGTTCTGCTGTAAGCGGGCGGATTGAAATAGAGGATTAATTCTATATTCGATTCACCTAACAACGAACAATTATCAATAGTATCGCCGAAGTAACTACCCCACTTCAAAGTGCGTACTTCCTGAATGGATAGTCAGGGTCTACAATGAATGAGTAGCCAAAACAAACACTGCATGCATCTGAACAGACAAATTGGTGCAGGCTAAATATCTGATTATTATTTTTACAGGAACGAATCATACTTGAATAACAAAGGAGAAATAAATGATGAAATTGCAATTGGCGCTTGACTTGGTAAATATCCCTGAAGGTATCGCACTGGTTAAAGAGGTTGAACAATATATTGATATCGTTGAGATTGGTACACCAATCGTTATTAATGAAGGTTTGCACGCGGTTAAAGCAATGAAAGAAGCATTCCCTAATCTGCAAGTTCTTGCAGACCTTAAAATCATGGACGCTGGTGGTTATGAAATCATGAAAGCAGCTGAAGCTGGTGCGGATCTGATCACTGTACTTGGGGCAACGAATGACAGCACGATCAAAGGTGCAGTAGCAGAAGCGAAGAAACAAAACAAACAAGTTCTTGTGGACATGATCAACGTGCCTAACCTTGAACAACGTGCTCGTGAAATTGATGCGCTTGGCGTAGATTACATCTGTGTACACACAGGTTATGACCTGCAAGCTGAAGGACAAAGCCCATTCGAAGATCTGCAAACGATCAAAGCAGCTGTGAAAAATGCTAAAACTGCTGTTGCTGGTGGAATCAAGCTGGAAACATTGCCAGAAGTAATCAAAGCACAACCGGATCTGGTTATTGTAGGCGGCGGTATCACAGGACAAGCAGACAAAGCGGCAGTTGCAGCTGAAATGCAACGTCTCGTTAAACAAGGGTAAGCAGATGAGCAAAACACAGTACGCAGCTGACATCTTGAAGGAGCTGGAACGTACGCTAAGCCAGATCGACGATGCAGAGATGCAAGCAATGGCTGAGCACATTCTGGCTGCGGAACAGATTTTTGTAGCAGGAGCAGGCCGGTCAGGACTTATGGGAAAGGCTTTTGCCATGAGACTGATGCAGATGGGGCTTCGTGTATATGTGGTGGGCGAGACCGTAACACCTGGGATCAGCTCGAAAGATTTCCTCTTGCTGTGCTCTGGCTCAGGAGAGACAGGCAGTCTGGTAGCCATGGCTCAAAAGGCTAGTCAAGCTGGTGCACCTGTAGGTCTCATTACGATTAAACCAGAGTCCACGATTGGGAAATTGGCAACTACGGTAGTGCGTCTCCCGGCTTCAGCCAAAGAGGACACAGCAACTTCCGGAGCGGCAGTAACCATTCAGCCGATGGGCTCGTTGTTCGAGCAAGGACTGTTAATCGGCATGGATGCTCTCATCCTTACGATGATGGAAATGAAGGGTATGACCGGAGCGGATATGTTTGGCCGCCACGCGAACCTGGAATAGTGAATAGATGAAAGACCGGAATCCTTTGATTATGAAGGGTTCTGGTCTTTTCTGCGATACATAGTCATTCATCTGTATAGATTTTATCCGTGATTTACAGTTAAACTTTGCATCCCGACCAGGCTGTAGTAGAATTAATAGATAGCTGTATCGAATGAATGTACTTATTACATCATGCATGGAGCGGAAAGCTTACCTCGTGTGAAGTGTCCCCGTGATATGTGTAATATACGCGATATAAGATTGAAGATGAGGGGGCTCGGAGCCATGGCAGCCGAAGTCAAGGAACGGATTAATCTGAAAGAAATCAACTGTGAGAAGGAATTGACCCTTGCGGTGATCGGTGGCAAATGGAAACTCATTATTTTGTGGCATTTGGGTCTGGAAGGCACCAAACGTTTCAGTGAGCTGAAACGCCTAATCCCTCATATTACCCAGAAGATGCTAACCAACCAGCTTCGTGAGCTGGAAGAAGACAAGTTGATTGAGCGCAAGGTGTATGCAGAGGTACCTCCTCGGGTGGAATATACGTTGACAGATCACGGTCAGAGCCTGATGCCCGTCCTGCACGCAATGTATAACTGGGGTAAAAATTACGGTGAAAATGTAATCTGGAAAGAAAGCTAAATAAGTTATATTCACAGCGAACCGCCGGGTAAATGGATTCTTCCGTTACCTGGCGGTTTTTTTAGTTACTTTCAGACCATGTTCACATGAGCAAAAGTTTATACAAAACGTAGAGGATAGAAATAGCTTGAAGAAGCGAAGCTAAAAGCTTTCTGAAAGAAAGCTATATCGCAAGCATATACTGGCCTTTATCCTAGATACCCCTTTTATATAGATGGAACTAAACATTTAGAGGACAGAAAGAACCTGAAGAAGCGGAGCTAAAAGCTTTCTGAAAGAAAGCTACATCGGAAGCATACGCCTCGCCTTTATCACCGGATTTTCACCTTTGAAAAAGGGGAATCAAAAAATCTGGGGATAACAGCGATCGGAAGGTTGTTCTGTCATCGGAGTGGTAAGTGTGAATAATCTTTAGTCCAATCTATACTCTCCCCTGAACCATTTTAGGAGATGTCATGTATAGATGATCGGAATATGATACGATGAGAGATATTGGAAATGCAAGGAGGATGACAACTAAAGATGGAAAAAATACGTACACGTGCTGAGGTAAAACCAGAAACTACTTGGGATCTGAAAGACTTGTTTGTAACCGATGTAGAATGGGAGCAGGAGCTTCGATCACTTCCACTGGCTGCTGCCCAGATCGAAACGTTCAAAGGACGTCTGAGCGAAGGCGCTGAACAATTGCTGGCTTGTCTGGATGCGCGTGAAGCTTTGCAGGAGCGGATCGCCAAGACGGCTTCTTATGCCCGCTTGAAGCAGTCAGAGGACAGCACCAATCCGGTCAATATTGAGAATTCAGCTAAAGCAGGAGATATCCTATCAAATCTGTCGTCGTCCTTGTCTTTTGTCAATTCGGAGATCGTTGATCTGCCGGAGGGAACCGTTGAACGGTACCTTGAAGAACTTCCGGGATTGGAGCCGTATGCGCGCAGTTTGGAGCGTTTGATTCGAGAAAAAGCACATCGGCTCACGCCAGAGACCGAGAAGGTGCTTGCCTCACTTGGAGAGGTGCTGGATTCGCCATACCGTATCTATCTGCGCGGTAAACTGGCAGACATGACGTTTGACGATGCTCTGGATGGAGAGGATAATACTCGTCCACTGTCCTGGTCGTTCTATGAAAATAATTATGAGATGTCGTCCGATACAAAGCTGCGCCGTTCTGCTTATGCTGCATTCAGCTCGACATTAAATGATTACAAAAATACGTTCGCAGAAGGTTATGCAACCGAAGTGAAGAAGCAGGTTGTTTTATCCAGGCTGCGTGGTTACGACGATGTTACAGATATGCTTCTCAGCCCACAGCAAGTGAGCAAAGAGATGTACAATAATGTGCTCGATATTATCCAGCAGGAACTCGCACCTCATATGCGCAGACTGGCGGCTCTAAAGAAACGTGAGCTGGGTCTGGACAAACTGATGTTTTGTGATCTGAAGGCGCCGCTTGATCCTGAATTTAGCCCTGCCATTACATATGATGAGGCGTGCACACTCATTCGAGAAGCACTTGGTGTGCTTGGGCCGGAGTACGGCGAGATCGTAGAGCGCGCATTCAGTGACCGCTGGGTGGATTACGCAGATAATGCAGGCAAATCCACAGGGGCATTTTGCTCCTCTATATATGGTTCACACTCCTATATCTTAATTTCATGGGCAAACAATATGCGCGGAGCATTTACACTTGCCCATGAGGTGGGGCATGCAGGCCACTTCATGCTTGCCGGACGTTACCAACGGCTCACGAATACAAGACCATCTCTTTATTTCATTGAGGCACCATCGACCATGAATGAAATGCTGCTGGCAGACCATCTATTAAAGCGTTCCGATAATCCGAGAATGCGTCGCTGGGTCATTTTGCAACTGTTGAACACGTATTACCATAACTTTGTTACACATCTGCTGGAAGGTGAATTACAGCGCAGGGTGTATGCACGCGCAACCAAAGATGAGCCCATTACGGCGAAGACGTTAAGTCAGCTCAAAGGAGACATCCTTTCCGAATTCTGGGGACCAGATCTGGTAATTGATGAAGGGGCCAAACTCACGTGGATGAGACAACCTCATTATTATATGGGGCTATATCCATATACCTATGCGGCAGGCTTGACGGCTTCTACAGCGGCAGCACAGCAGATTCGGGAAGAAGGACAGCCTGCGGTAGATCGCTGGCTTGATGCACTCAAAGCTGGTGGAAGTCTCACACCACAGGAGTTAATGAAGCTTGCGGGTGTGGATATGTCCGGACCTGAGCCGATTCGCTCTGCGGTTGCTTATGTCGGCAGTCTGGTCGACGAACTTGAACGTCTGTATTCCTAATCTGGTTCATATAGTATACGGACAAGGCAGAACGGGTTGTCTGCATGCACCGCCTTCCTTGCGTGGGGGGCGGTGCATCTTATTTTTGCAAGGGGAAAGGAACGATGATGAATGGCGTTAACGAGCGTGTCCTCATCGATGGGCCGATTAAGCGTAGACGGTTTTGGTGTGTTTGACGACATGAATGAAGTACCAAGTTTTGAAGGCAATCAGGGTGGTTTTTTTTCGGGATTCAATGAGTTTGCTACAATGAATGCATTTGCTTCGATTTTCATTGGCGGCATATTTCTCATCATTGCGGGAGTTATCGTTTTTGTTATTATTTCAGGGGTACGCACGTGGTCATCGAATAACGCAGCGGCCTTGTTAACCCTGCACTCAACGGTGGTGGCCAAACGAACGGAAGTTTCAGGTGGCAGCGGGGATAGCCGTGCGACTACCCGGTATTATGTTACATTTGAATTCGACAATGGGGAGCGCACTGAACTGATTGTTGGCGGAAACCATTATGGTATGATGGTGGAAAATGATCGAGGGATGCTGACGTATCAGGGGACGCGATTCAAGCATTTTGAGAGAGATGTACAGCCCCAGTCCGGGGTAAGCAAAGGTCAATTTTATACGTAAAAAAAGAAATGCGGCTCCTCCCAGGTGGGAGAGAGTCGTTTTTGGTATACCCAAAAGAAAGAAATACCGAAGGGTATTCAAACGCTTACAATGGTGATATACTCGTAAAATAAAGTAAAACAGTATTAAACAAAAACAAACAAACAATAAATACAGAATAAAGTACAGGGTTACGGACTGAATCAAGAGATACCGTTTGGAAAATAGGATGGGTTCGAAAGGTTGGTGAAGCGCGGTGAGTGTGCTGGCTTATGATTTGGGCGCTGGGAGCGGGAGAGCGTTACTGGGACATCTGAATGATCGAGGGATCGAAACAAGCGAAATTCATCGGTTTAAGAATGAACCAGTGAAGGTTGGCGAGCGGATGCACTGGGATATTCTGCGATTGCATCATGAATTGTTGCAAGGGCTTACACTTGTGAAACAGCAGGGAGAAAAACCAGAGAGCCTGGGGATCGATTCCTGGGGCGTTGATTTTGGTCTGCTTGGCAGTAATGGTGAGTTGCTGGGTAACCCGTATCATTACCGTGATACACAGTTTAACGGCATGATGGATCAGGTATGCCAAGAGCTGAGCTCTCAGCGAATCTTCGAACGTACAGGGATTCAGTTTCTTAGCTTTAATACCTTGTATCAATTGGCGACGCTTCAACGCAGCGGTTCCCCGTTACTTCATGAAGCAGAGCGTTTTCTCATGATTCCGGATTTGCTACGTTATTTCCTGACAGGGGAAGCGGTGAATGAGTTTACCAATGCAACGACAACGCAATTATACAATCCATCGGCGGGGCAGTGGGATAGTGAGTTGCTGGCTCATATTCGCATTTCGGAGAAACTGTTCGGTGAAGCCGTGCTGCCAGGTACCCGCGTGGGCCAGTTGCGCAGCAGTATCTGTAATGATCTGGGGCTTTCTCCTATTCCGGTAATTGCTGTTGCAGAACATGACACGGGTTCGGCTGTTGTGGCTGTTCCTGCAACGGAACGTTCATTTGCTTATCTGAGTTGTGGGACCTGGTCCCTGATGGGTACAGAGATAGATCATCCTGCGATTAGTACCGAGAGTCTGGCCTTGAACTTCACCAATGAAGGCGGGGCGGGCGGAACATTCCGTCTGCTGAAGAACATTATGGGCTTATGGATTTTGCAGGAAAGTATGCGCGAGTGGGACCGCCAAGGGCAGGGAATTAGCTATGATGCGTTATTAGCAAAGGCTGAACAGGCACCTCCATTTGCCAGTTTGTTTGATCCGGATGATGAACTATTCATGCCAGCAGGAGATATGACGACGCGTATACGTCAGTATTGCCGTGATACAGGGCAAGTGGTACCAGAGGATCAGGGCGCTATTGCCCGGGCAATTCTGGAGAGTCTGGCATTGAAGTATAGAAGAGTTCTGGAATGGACGGAGCAATTGTCGGGTCAGACGTTCAACGGATTGCATATGGTCGGTGGAGGCATCCAGAACCGCTTGTTATGTCAGTGGACTGCGAACTCCATTGGCAAACCGGTATGGGCAGGTCCGGCAGAGGGAAGTGCCATCGGGAATATGGCGGTGCAATGGATGGCGAGCGGAGCTTTTAAAGATATCTGGGAAACTCGTAAGGCCATTCGTGATTCATTTCCGGTAACTGTGTATGAGCCGCAGGACAGGTCAATCTGGGAAGATGCTTATGGCAGATTTCTGCGTGTGACGGCTTCATCTAATTCACAAGCGGGGAGTGAAGTGTAACATGCTGGCAGCCGAGCGGTATGACCGGATTGTGGAGATGGTGAATGTAAAGGGCAGTATGCGTGTATCTGAGCTTAGTGAGCGCTGTCGAGTGACGGAGGAAACCATCCGGCGGGATCTGGATCGGCTGGAACAGGCAGGGCGACTGCGTCGCTCTCACGGTGGTGCAGTAAGTGTGAAAGAAGATCAACCGGAGATCCCTTACCGGATCAGGGAGACAACCCATGCGGAAGAGAAAAAACGGATTGCACAAGCGGCTCTGGCGATGATTAATCCGGGTGATCGCATTCTGTTGGATGCGAGCACAACGGCAGGTTATATGGCAGCGAATATGCCGGATTTCCCGCTGACGGTCTTAACCAACTCGATCCAAATTGCCACTGAACTCAGCAGCCGTGACAAGGTTGAGGTCATCTCATCAGGGGGTCAGCTGGCATCTCGCTCGTTGTCTTTTGTTGGGCCGCTCGCGGAGCGTTCTCTGGAAACGTATCACGTGGATAAAATGTTCATGTCGTGCAAAGGTGTACATCTCGAAGGTGGCGGAATCAGTGAATCCAATGAACTGCAGGCAAGGCTGAAGCAGAAGATGGTTGGCATATCCGATCAAGTCATCTTACTTGCAGATGCCAGTAAATTTGGTGTCCGTGCTTTTGCCCGGGTATCCGGGTTAAATGCAGTCCATACGATTGTTACCGATCAGCCATTGGAGGCTGAACAGACAGACCGTTTGAGCGGATACGACATAGGGATTATTACAGTTTAAGATTTTAGAATTTATCTATATAAAATGAACTAAACATTTACACGAAACGGAGAGGACAGAAATAACTTGAAGAAGCGAAGCTATAAGCTTTCTGAAAGAAAGCTGCATCGGAAGCATATACTGCGCCTTTATCCCCGGATTTTACCCTTTAAAAAGTAAATTAAAAAAATCTGGGGATAACAGCGATCGGAAGGTTATTCTGTCATCGGAGTGTTCATTGTAAATATTCTTAGTCAATATTCTTAGTTAATTCATCTACTAATCAGTTAATAGGAGCGTGTAATTATGAAGGTCTCCTTATTCATTACCTGCCTCAGCGATGCCATCTATCCCCGAGTGGGGGAGGCCATGGTCAGATTGCTCGCCGCTCATGGCGTTCGGTTGGATTTTCCGCCGATTCAGACCTGTTGCGGTCAGCCTTCCTACAATAGCGGGTACTGGGATGAGACTCGGGTAGCGGCCAAGACAATTCTTGAAGCATTTGACGACAGTGATTTTGTGGTATGCCCTTCGGGATCGTGTACGTATATGATTCATCATTATCCCGAGCTGTTCGCGGATGAACCAGTATGGTTGGAGAAGGCAAAACGATTGGAAGCCAAAGCTTATGAGTTTACTCAATTCCTCGTTCAAGTACTCGGGATAACCGATCTGGGCGCACATTTTCCGCACAAAGTAACCTATCATCCATCCTGTCACGGTAGCCGTCTGCTGGGTGTAAAGGATGAGCCGATGGCGCTGCTCTCTCAAGTAAAAGGTCTGGAATTGGTTCCACTTCCATTCGCTGAGGATTGCTGCGGGTTCGGGGGTACGTTTGCCATTAAAATGTCTGATATATCAGGAGCGATGGTGACGGAGAAAGTCGATCATGTCAAAGAGACACAAGCGGAAGTACTGGTTGGGCTGGACATGGCCTGCCTGATGAATATCGCAGGTAATCTGCGTTATCGGAATGAACCGGTGCGTGTGATGCACTTGGCGGAACTACTGTATGAGGGGGTGCGAACAGGATGAGCCAACCGGGAGTTATGGATACGACGGTCAAAGAACGTGCCGGACTGGCCTTGAATGATGATTTTCTGCGAAAAGCAGTCAAATTCACGACAGAACGATTGCGTAACGGGAAGAAATCTGCCTCAGAAGAACATGGAAATTGGGATGAATGGCGGGAGCGTGGCCGTCAGATTCGTCTGCATACGATTGCGTATCTGGATTATTATCTGAATGAATTTGTGAATAATGCCCGTGCGAACGGGGTTCATATTCATTTTGCAGATACATCGGTGGAAGCAGCGGCAATTGCGCTGGATATTGCGGCGCACAAGCAGGCTTCTACGGTGGTAAAGTCCAAATCGATGGTGTCGGAGGAAGTACATCTGAATCATGTGTTGGAGTCGGCGGGCATTGAAGCCATTGAGACCGACCTGGGTGAATACATCATTCAGTTGGCAGGTGAAGCCCCATCTCATATTGTCATTCCAGCCATCCATAAGAACCGCTACCAGATTGCAGAGTTGTTATCGAAGGAAGCGGGTGAAATTCTGGAGCCGGACACAACGGTACTTGCCGGATTTGTTCGCAAAAAGCTGCGCGAGAAATTCCTCGAAGCGGATATCGGCATGACTGGATGCAATTTTGCGATTGCAGAGACAGGTTCCATGGTTTTGTTCGAAAATGAAGGTAATGCCCGTATGGTATCCACTGTTCCAAAAACGCAGATTACACTGATGGGCATGGAGCGGATTATCCCGTCGTGGACAGATCTGGAGGTCATGGCAACCTTGTTGCCACGCTCTGCAACAGGTCAGAAATTAACAATGTACATGTCAGGCATCACAGGTCCTCGTCGTACAGCGGATGCGGATGGGCCAGATGAAATGCACATTATTATCGTGGACAACGGTCGATCCCTTCAACTCGGTGATCCTGAATTTCAGGAGTTGCTGAATTGTATTCGCTGCGGTGCTTGTCTGAATGCTTGCCCGGTATATCGCCATATTGGAGGTCATGCCTACGGTGGAACATACAGTGGTCCGATTGGCGCGGTACTGACACCTGCACTCAATGGCAACATTGATGAATGGAACGATATTGCGGGTGCCTCTAGTCTTTGCGGAGCCTGTTATGAAGCATGTCCAGTTAAAATTCCATTGCATGATATGCTCTCGTTTATCTACGTAGGCGTAAAGTGGAAGACGGCCATGGAAACAAAATGGAGAGCATGGGCATGAAGGGATTTGCCGCTGTTGTATCCAATTCCAAACGTTTCAGTGCCGCCATACGTCTCGGACAGATTGGGCAGAAGGCAGTTGTACGCAACAACGGCATTTCTCTCAAGCTGGGTCCACTCAAAGGCTGGAACAAGTATCGAATTGCGCCAAGCCTCGCCAAGAAATCCTTCCGGCAACAATGGAACAAGCTGGATCAGGAACTGAATCAGGAGCAACCGGCCTTGGATTCTTCTGTTCGCAGCCGTATGGAGCAGATTATTCGTGAACGAGAAGAAGGGGAGGGTACTAATCATGGTCACTGAACATCAGCAATGGCTTGCTCAATTGGAGAAGAAGTCCATGGAGAAACAGGAGCAGTTCATGAATGACATTGCTTCGAAATTGAGGAGACCAAGGCAACGACTTGCGCCGACCCAACCCTTTCGGGGAGCACCCGATTTTTGGACTGAACTGGAATGGGATGAAGAGAAGCGTATTCAAGCATTTACCGATAACTTTGTGAGTGTAGGTGCACACATTGCCCGGGTTCAGAACATGGAAGAAGTATCTCAATTTATAGCCAACAAATCTCATGAACTGAGTGCGAAATATATCATTCGTCAGAATGAACAGGCCTTACAGGATCTCGGGTTGGAAGAGCAGTTACCGGATGTACAGATCTCAGTCTGGAATAGTCAGGCGGATGAGAACTGGAAGGCTCGAGCAGCTGAGGCTGATATCGGTGTAGTCATGGCGGATTATGCGACTGCATACACAGGCTCGGTCACCGTTCTTTCTTCACCGGAAAAAGGTCGTTCGGTCAGTCTCTTGCCTACGGTACTCATCATCATTATTCCAGTAGATCGACTGTACACCAGACTGGGTGAGACACTGGATCGATTTGACGAAGCGGGGAGAGAGAATCTTCCGGCAGGCATCCACTTTATTTCCGGGCCAAGCCGCTCTTCCGATATTGAAAATGATTTAACCATTGGGGTACACGGACCAGGCATTGTATATGGTTTAATTATGGGTTAACGGTGTGTCGAACGTGATGGCGCATCATGATTTTGATAACTGTCCAAGATGCAGTGTTTGACTGCTGAGGGCAGTTTTTTATTTGGCCTACTATAGTTGAAAACTATTAAAATTATATTAATTATATATTTCACCTATTAATAATGGAGGTGTATAATCCATTTCAAGAGAGAATTCATATGAGTTACAAAAGAGAAAGAGGAGGATGAATACAGATGAGTATATTTTCTTGCCAAGTTCCGTTTATGGATGGACACAAGGGTGATTTTGCTGCTTTTAAAGGGAAGGTGCTGCTTATTGTGAATACAGCAAGTCGGTGTAGCTACTCCCGGCAATTCAGTGAACTTCAGCAAATGTATGAGAAATATGGTGATCAGGGGCTGGAGATTCTGGCGTTCCCGTGCAACCAATTTAACGAGAAAGAACCTGGCAGTAGCGCTGAGGTAGCCGAGTATTGCAGAAGTCAGTTTCAGATATCCTTTCCGATTTTGGAGAAGGTTGAGGTCGTTGGGCAATCGATGCATCCGTTGTTCCGTTATCTGATTGAAGAAGCCCCATTTCAAGGTTATGATCTGGACACGCAGGAAGGACAGTGGATGGACACCTTTGTGAAGGAGAAACATCCAGAATTGTATCAAGGAGACGGGATCAAATGGAATTTTACCAAATTCCTGATTGACCGCAGTGGGAACGTCCATGGCCGTTATGAAACGACAGTTGCTCCATTAGAGATGGAGTCGGCTATTCAGATTCTGTTAACGAAATCATAAGTATACCTTAATCACTGTCCTGAGGTCCTATGACTTTGGGACTGTTGAAGATTGGAACTGGAAATGTTAGGGTAAAAGAAGATAACGAAGTCCTCCATTTTTTTTAATCAAAAATGACCAATATACCATTTCGGTCAGTTAGTTCTTTGATGGTTTTATCGTTATCTGGATGAAATATGAAAATGTGCAAAAAATAACTTGAATCTGTTGATCTGAAGAGTAAGTGTAGTCACGTTTGTAAATCAAGTCATTATTTTTAGTTGTAGAACTCTTAACTTGGGAAGAAGGAGTGAGCGTCATGCCACCAATTTCAGTGCCTCAACCAAAAACATTTGGCCCACTGGGCAATTTGCCTCAATTGAATTTTGAAGAGCCGGTGCAATCCCTGGTGAAACTGGCCGAGGAATATGGACCGATCTTTCGAATGGAGTATCCTGGGCGAAGTGAATTGTATATTTCAGGTCACAAACTGGTTGCCGAGGTAACGGATGAATCCAAATTCGACAAACGTGTGTGGGCACCCCTTGCGAAGGTTCGTGCTTTTGCGGGAGATGGACTGTTTACTAGTTGGACTGAAGAACCGAATTGGAAAAAAGCGCATAATGTACTGCTGCCAAGTTTCAGTCAACGTGCCATGCAGGGATATCACAACAAAATGATTGATCTGGCTGTGCAGCTGGTTCAGAAATGGTCACGATTGAACCCGGATGAGACGGTTAACGTTCCGGATGATATGACACGTCTTACGCTCGACACGATTGGACTGTGTGGGTTCAACTATCGGTTTAACAGCTTCTATCGGGAAGAACCACATCCATTCATTACGAGTATGGTTCGTGCGTTGGATGAATCCATGAGTTCATTGCAGCGACTGCGTCTGCAAGACAAGCTGATGATCACCAAAAAGAAACAGTTTGAACAGGATATCCGTTCCATGTTCTCCTTGGTGGATCACATTATTGCTGAGCGTAAAGAGAAACCGCAGGAAGGGGCAGATGATCTGTTGTCCCACATGCTCAGCGGCAAGGACCCGGAGACAGGAGAAACACTGGATGATGAGAACATCCGTTATCAGATTATTACATTCCTGATTGCTGGACATGAGACCACAAGTGGACTGTTATCCTTCGCCGTTTATTATCTGATGAAGAATCCGGATACGCTGGCTAAAGCCCAAGCTGAGGTGGATCAGATTCTGAAAGATCCGGTTCCCACGTACAATCAGGTTCGCAATCTGAAGTACGTCCGCATGGTTTTGAACGAAGCATTGCGGTTATGGCCAACGGCCCCGGCATTTTCTCTGTATGCAAAAGAGGACACGGTACTTGCGGGTCAATATCCTTTGCAAAAAGGAGACAGCGTCAGTGTACTTATTCCCAAGCTGCATCGCGACCGCGAAGCCTGGGGAGATGACGTAGAGGAATTCCGCCCGGAACGGTTCGAAGATCCGAGCAAAGTGCCGCATGATGCCTACAAGCCGTTCGGTAATGGTCAACGGGCATGTATTGGTCAGCAATTTGCACTTCAGGAAGCAACTCTGGTACTGGGCATGGTGTTGAAGCATTTTGACTTCATAGATCATTCTGATTATCAGTTAAAGGTGAAAGAAACGCTGACGCTCAAACCGGATAACTTCACAATTCGTGTACGTGCGCGTGGCGGGCAGCCAGTCATGGCCGTTCCGGGTGTAGCGGTCGAAGAACCAAAGCCGGTTGCCAAAAGAACGGAGCCGGATGCAGCGAATGCCCACCACACACCGATGCTTGTTCTGTACGGTTCCAATCTGGGCACCGCTGAAGGCATTGCACGCGAAATTGCGGATACCGCCAGATATCAGGGGTTCCGGAGTGAGGTCGCTGCGTTGGATGATCGTGTTGGCAAACTGCCAAAGGAGGGTGCCGTCATTATTGTCAGTGCATCCTATAACGGTCAGCCGCCAAGTAATGCCAAAATGTTTGTCGAGTGGATTGAACATGCGGATGCCAATGAATTCAAAGGGGTGCGTTTCGCCGTTCTTGGATGCGGTGACCACAACTGGGCCAGCACCTATCAGCGTATTCCGCGTTTAATTGATGAACAGTTATCTTCCAGAGGAGCAGAGCGGTTATCACCGCTGGGTGAGTCCGATGCCAGCGGTGATTTTGAGAAACAGGTGGGGGATTGGACGGAGCAATTATGGCCGGATCTCGCACGAACGATGGGACTGAAACTAAACACAAGCTCCAATAGCGAACGCAGTTCACTATCTGTACAGTTTGTCAGTGGGCTCGCCGTAACACCGCTTGCGGATACGTATGATGCCCATGTAGCGGAAGTACTGGAGAACAGAGAGCTTCACGACGCAGGCAGTGAACGCAGTACACGTCACCTGGAGATCAAATTGCCTGAAGGCATAACCTACAAGGAAGGGGATCATCTGGGTATTCTGCCGCAGAATCCACCGGAGCTGGTGGAACGTGTATTGCGTCGTTATGGATTCACCGGAACGGAGCATCTGGTTCTGGATGCATCTGGTCGCAGTGCCGCGCATCTACCGCTGCATCAACCGGTGAACCTGTATGATCTGCTCAGTCATAGCGTTGAGCTTCAAGAAGCAGCAACTCGTGCACAGCTTAGAGAGATGGCAGCATATACGGTTTGTCCACCGCATAAAAAGGAGCTTGAAGCACTGCTTGATGAATCTGTGTATATGGATGAAGTGCGGAATAAACGGATCTCCATGCTGGATTATCTGGTGAAATATGAGGCATGTGAACTGCCGTTTGAGCGTTTCCTTGAATTACTGCCTTCATTAAAAGCCAGATATTATTCCATCTCCAGTTCACCACGTGTTCAGCCCGATCAAGCGAGTATTACGGTCAGTGTTGTACGTGCCCCGGCATGGAGTGGACAGGGAGAATACAAAGGCATTGCGTCCAACTATCTGGCTAACCTGAAGTCGGGTGACGAGATCGTCATGTTCACGCGGACACCGGAATCCGGCTTCCAACTGCCGGAGGATGCACAGGTTCCCGTTATCATGGTAGGGCCGGGTACCGGTGTTGCTCCATTCCGAGGTTTCTTGCAGGCAAGGCATGTATTGAAGGGACAAGGTCAAGAGGTTGGCGAAGCCCACCTGTACTTTGGATGCCGAAATCCCGAGCATGATTATCTGTACAAAAATGAACTGGAAGCAGCCCAGCAAGAAGGGCTTGTGAAACTTCATACGGCCTTCTCCCGTGTAGACGGGGAGGAGAAATGTTATGTACAGCATCTGATGAGAGATGATGCCCGTCACCTGATTCCTTTGTTTGAAGAGGGTGCGCATCTGTATATCTGCGGTGATGGCAGCAAGATGGCACCTGATGTGGAAGCTACACTCCAGCAGGCATACGCTGATATTCATGGCAAGTCCGTGAAGGAAGCAGAAGATTGGCTCAATCAGCTTCAGCAGGAAGGTCGTTATGCCAAGGATGTATGGACAGGAATCTGATGTACACATGTGAAGGGTCGGCTTGATCCGTAACTGGCTGAGCGGTGAGATACAGAAGCAGTTCTGTTCTCACCGCTTTTTGACATAAAATGATTCTTCAGCAGATGAGTGGTTGCATGGGTTATAATTATATATTGGAAGGGAGCACCCGTATGCAGACATTTGGGAACCATTGTATGGCTTGCGAAAAGAACCAGCATTACTTCCGGGTACACGGCCGTTTCAGTTTTTTTCTTCCGGCGGTTGGCCGATAGATCGACTCGACGCTGGAAAGAGGAAATAAAATACGGGAAGGGACTCTGCCTTTTCCCTGGAGTTCAAGATAATCCAGTCCCACGCCCACAAGTCTGATATTGTTAAATGCATTCCTGGAAGGGAAAGTCGTGCGGATTCCCACTCTGACGCCTCGCCGTGTTCGAGGAATATCAAATACCCGAATGGAATTCAGACTGAGAGGAATGAATAACTGACGGTTTACTTTGATAAACTGCCTTGGATAGACACGACGAATACGTCCCGGTTCCAACCCGGAGAGTGGAGTATTCAGTTCTGCAAGGTGCCCCTGGAGTTCTGCCAGGCGCTGCTGAAGTGTTTTTCCAGTATGGAGATGCTGCCAGCTCATAAGTATTCCTCCGTTCGCCATTTGTACCTAGTATATGAAGGAACGGGGTAGGAAGGTGTACGTTTGATAGCCCATGTTCGTTACGGCTAACGGGGTTTCATTTATAATAGAGGAGTGATTCAAATGATCGTAGAGATGTATAAAGACCTCATTCAGGATGAGCGTGGCAATTATTATCTGGCAGTACAGATGGATGGCAATGAGCTTACGCTCGTTAATGCATTCGTTGAAGCGGCATTCACACCTGAACTGATCTACAATGAAGAGTTCCGTGCCAAGCATAAGGAGATGGAAGGCGGGTTTGTAGGCAAAATTGCGATGGACCTGTTAAGGCACGATGTGGTCATGGGGATGAAGCAAATCGACCGCAAGCTGTTGAACCTGTCGGATGTGGAACAGCAGTTCACGGTAAATTATATTGATACGATTGAATTTTATCGTCACCCGGCGTGGAACCGGAAGGTGTAAAAGGAAAGACATTTCCTCTGTAACCAGAGAGAGGATTCTTCTCCAATCAAATTGGCCATGGTTCTTACTTATACCAGCAACAGAATATATTGAGATGTAAAAGCGCAAGTGCAGGGCAGTAAGCCTTCGCAACTTGCGCTTTTTGGCGTATATGGTAACGACGTGTGAGACTTAGAAACGAACCAGATTATTGACGTTGACAGGCAAACCTGTGGCGATGGCGCGATTGGCAGCAATACCCGTCAGAATGGATCTGGCACCGTCCACGTGGTTAGCAGCACGATGGAACGGATCTTCAACAGGCTCTCCAAACAGATCATTCAGCAGAACCGGGTCACCTCCGCCATGTCCACCTGCTTTCTCTTCCACTTCAACCTCATATGGCGCATCGAACATCGGGAGAACCCGCAACGTTTTACCGATTAATGCACCTTCCTTACTTTTATCACCCAATGAATTGACATAGGATTGCTCCACAATGTTCATCTCAATCCGGCCTTTGGTGCCATTAATGGCAATGCGATAACCTTCCCATGGCTGGTAGGCAACGAGGGAGTAGGTAAGAATGGCTTTGTTCCGATACTTCACAAGAACACCCATCGTATCCTCAATGTTGATGCCATCCCCAAATACACTCTGATCCCGCTGATAACCATCTTCTGATTCAGCATCCAGATACATGGATTTCATATGAGCATCCGAATCCAAATGCAGTGCAAAAGGGTCCTCCTTTGCGATCGGGTTGCCGGTTGCCCGGTTGTAGAACTGCGTTACACCGCGTTCTTCTGCGTTTTCTCTGCCGTAATACATCAGATCACCAAATGCAAACACGGTATCCGGTTGCGAGCCGATCCAGAAATTCACCAAATCGAAGTGATGGGTGGATTTGTGCACGAGCAGTCCGCCGCTATTACGCTTGTCCCGATGCCAACGGCGGAAATAATCTGCCCCGTGGCGGGTATTCAGCAGCCATTCAAAGTGAACGGAAGTGACTTTCCCGATCGTATCATTCAGAATAAGTTCCCGAATCTTAGTATGGTGCGGTGCATAACGGTAGTTAAAGGTGACCCTTACATTCTGTCCAGTTCGCTTGACAGCATCCAGAATCTCCTGACATTTCTCCTCATCGATGGTCATCGGTTTTTCAGTGACAACGTCACAACCCAGTTCCATCGCACGAATGATGTACTTGTGATGGGTGCGGTCAACGCTGGTTACGATGACATAGTCAGGCTTCTCGTTCTCAATCATCTGATCAAACTGATCTGCAGGATAAGTGGGTACCTCATGATAATTGTACTTTTCCTTCAATAGTTGATTCGCGTAGTTCATTCGGACTTGATTTATATCGCAAAAGCCGACAAGCTCGGATGTATCCCTGTAATCCCGGGTCAAAGCACCATAAAAAAATTCGGCGCGGCCGCCAGTTCCGACTAATACATAACGTTTCTTGTTACTCATGTCTATCGCCTCCTTGAAATATAGCTCTAGACTATAACAAGGGAGTACTTCTTTCGCCGCATTTTATGCGTAACCGCTTTCAAATGCCGCATATTTTGCTATAATTTATGGAAAGGAGAGAGGGCGAAATGACAGAACCTTTCAGTGCAGATTTTCATGATCCCTTGGATTTACTGCACATCGAATATGATCGTCGCATTGGATATTTCTCGATGACGGATGACCATCTGCATGATCATTATGAGTTATATTACCTGTTGTCTGGTGAGCGTATCTATTTCATTAAGGACCGGACCTACCGGGTAAAGGCTGGCGATTTGGTGTTTGTTGACCGAAATACGGTTCATAAAACATTGGAGAGTGGCATGCCCGACCATGAGCGGATGGTGCTCTATTTGAAGCCGGAGCTTTTTGCTGGCATGTCGATTTCCGCGGAGTTAGTTGAAGGCTTAAAGGAACCCTTTTGCTGGGAGATTCCTATTGTAAGGTTTCCTTCACAGGTCACGGAGGTTCTAGAACGGATGGTTAGCGAAATGGTGGATGAAATGCTTTGTCCTCAACCCGGAAGCAACCTGTTGCTCCGTCACCGGGCTATTGAATTGTTGCTGCATGCCTATCGTAATCAACACCTGGGCAGGTTAAGCTCCGATGATCGTGAGCCGGTTCTTCATCCCAAGACACAGGCAGTTGTACGTTACCTGAATGAGAACTATCAGAAACCATTGACACTACCGGAGATGGCGGGCATGTTTCGCATTAGTCCGCATTATCTGAGTCGATTGTTCAAACAAACGACGGGGTTTACCTTCAGTGATTATCTGAATCTGTTACGGGTGAAGGAAGCACAGCGTTTGCTGCGAGAAAGTGAAGAATCCATTACAGACATCGCTTGGCTTGCGGGGTTCAGTAACTTCTCTCATTTTGGCAAGATGTTCAAACGTACCGTTCAGGTATCACCAAGAGTCTATAGGCAGGAATACAAGGAATCGGGTTCCGTGAGGACCCTAAAAGAGGGAGAGAATATACGATGATTGAAGCGAGATTAAATGAACTGGGGATCATTTTGCCACAGGCCAGTGCCCCCGCAGCGAAATACGCCAATGCCGTTATTGTGAATGGAATCATGTATGTATCCGGGAAAGGTCCGGATACCTCCGAACGCGGTAAAGTTGGAGCAGACTTCACAACAGAACAGGGATATGATTTTGCCCGAAATGCCGGACTGGAGGTGCTCGCTGTCGTTCGAGACGTGCTGGGTTCACTGGATCAGGTGAAGAGAGTGGTTAAAGTGCAGGGGTTTATCAATGCGTCCGCTTCGTATCAGGAGCATCATAAAGTGCTAAATGGATTCTCGGATCTGATGTTGGAGGTATTTGGGGATCAGGGGGCACATGCTCGTTCAGTATTCGGGGCAGTGTCCGTAAGGGATAATTTGCCGCTGATCATTGATTCCATATTTCAGGTAGAGGAGTAGGTATAACCATTTAATCCGATCATGTTAACGATACCCGAGAGCTTCCATACGGAACGCCTCACAATTCGAGCACCGAAGTGGGGGGACGGTGCGGCTGTTAATGAAGCGGTCCGTGAGAGTGCGGAGCAGCTGCGGTTGTGGTTACCTTTTGCCGAGAAAATCCCTTCATTGGAAGAGTCTGAAGTGACTGTTCGTAAAGCAAGACTGCAATATCTGGAGCGTACCGACATGATGTTACATTTGCGTGATAGACATACCGATGAATTCGTAGGCAGCAGCGGGTTACATCGCATCGATTGGAACGCCCGCTGTTTTGAGATCGGTTACTGGATTCGAACATCGCGAGCTGGTGAGGGTTTGATGACGGAAGCGGTGAAAGGCATTGAGCAATTTGCCATTACTCATCTGGAGGCGAACCGGCTGGAAATCCGCTGTGATGCCCGCAATGTGCGAAGTGCCAAAGTAGCGGAACGAGCGGGTTATACACTGGAAGGTATACTGCGCAAGATGCGGCGGGACAGCACAGGTACGCTGGTTCATTGTATGGTTTTCTCCAAAGTCAGAGGCAGTGAGTTCGAGTAAAGGGAGGATAGGTATGGAGCGAATCGGTCAGGGAAGAACTGCGGAAATCTATGCGTATTCGAACGAGCACATTATGAAGTTATATCGAATTGATTTTCTACTCGTAGCAGTCCAGAATGAATAAAACATTGCCTGATCAACAGCAGATCTGTCATGGCGATTTTCACCCTGATAATGTTATGCTCAGTGAGGCTGGCGATCAATACTGGGTCATCGATTGGATGACTGGTATGTCCGGTGATCCTGCGGGTGATGTGGCTCGAAGCTGGGTAATATTAATGAGCGGCACATTGCCGGAAGATACAGAGCCAGTTATACAGTAGTTCAACTTATAAACGAATCTAACTATATTATATATAAGGGTAGAGAAAGAGAGGGGACTTATTCATGCTGTATTCATTAAAGGCCATACAATCATACAAGTCAGGTAACACGCCGGAAGCCCAGCAGCAATGGCTGCAACTGCTGGCAGCAGCGGAGAAGCCCCATATTAACCTCGAACGCATTCATTCCATTGCCGAACTTGAGGGAACTAATCCGGTGCTGGATTACACCGAGCGTACACTTCACGTGCTGGAGGAGCTTCAGGTTTCTTTTTGGGTGCGAGAAATTCTGGAGGACGTATTAATCTGGTCAGAGACGGCGAAGGCTGGATCACGGGAGCAGCGGCGGGTATGGCAAAAGCAGGGCGTTAACTTGTTTGTACACAATGTGGGGTCCGCTCAGTTATATGATCTATACGCAGGAGCAGAGCACCAGGATAATGACATCGGTAAGACTAAGGAGACGAGTATAAATCAACCTGGTTCTCCGAGTGCTACTATAAGTAAGAGTACAGATATAAGCGAGCATACTGCGCCGACTTCACACACACCAAGGCATGAGATTATTCGTACTCTGATTGCTACGCATGGACTTATTGGTCAATACATACGCGGTGAGATTCCATTTGCCGAGAATGCTCCGCTCCACGCCTTGATCGTCAAAGGGTGGCTTACTACAGATGAACTGCACACCATACTGATGGCATTAAATGAATGCATTATTGCAGGCGTTGATCCAGCGTTATGGAATCAGGTTCAGGCTGAGGTACAGCGAATTGTAGGCTGGATTATCGCTGGACCTGTTCATGAAGACTGGAGCGTGAAAGAACGGTTATCCCGCTTAAGAAGTTCATCTATTCGGCAGGGAGAAGCTATGGATACGGCGTACGCCAAGCTCCAAACCGAACTGGATGTAGAACAGGCGCTGGCTCCGCTGGCTCATCGCACATTATGGTATGTGGAGTCGGCCATGCAGGATTTTTCGTTGCAGGAGATGGTGAAAGTGTTCCTGTTGACGCTTCGCAGCGAAAGTATGAATCCAACATCCATGGAGAGTCGATCTGAAATCGTTCGACATATCAGCTTCGAACCATTGATGAATACGATGTATTACGATTACAAAGGGGTCAAGAAGCTCAATATTTACAAGAAACGAATGATTGAAAAATATTTGGAACAGTATGCGTGGGAACAGATTACGGCAGGGGAGCAGATCGTCAATCCCCATCTAACACATCGCATTGAGCGTCATGCGGATCTGCCGGATACACTGTTTGTGACCTTTGAATTTTCTCCAGCGGCTGAGAAGCTGATTGCATTCTGTATTGAAGCAGAAAAGTCGCCGTTATACGAGAAGGCTGTACTGCTGTTATTTGACCTGTTCGGATTACGCCGGGATGCCTATGACCGCTTCCACAACGAAGAGACTTATTTGTCCGATATGAACAGCTCCGGTGATTACAAAAAAGTACTGCTTGACTATATCGTTGGTAAACGGGTACTTGATATCGGTCCAGGTGGAGGAATTCTTCTGGATCTGATTGAGCAGGAAAAACCTGAAGTGGAGCCGATTGGTATCGATATTTCAGCCAATGTCATTGAAGCGCTGGAGCGCAAAAAACAACGTGAGGGACATCGCTGGCAAGTGATGAAGGGCGATGCCCTGCAACTGGAGCAATATGTGCAGCCGGGCACCGTGGATACGGTTATTTTTTCATCCATTCTGCATGAATTATATTCATATATTGAACTGGACGGTCGAAGATTTAATTCTGATACGGTTGTGGCAGCGCTGAGAAGTTCATTCCGTGTGCTGTCACCTGGAGGAAGAATTCTGATTCGGGATGGCATCATGAGTGAACCTGAGGCACAGAAGCGCCGGATTCGTTTTCTGGAACCAGATGGGATGCGCTGGCTGGAGCGGTATGCAGAGGATTTTCAGGGACGTGCAATTAAATATGAACGGATCTCAGACAACGAAGTAGAGATGCCGATCAACGATGCAATGGAATTTCTCTATACCTATACGTGGGGCGAAGAGGCATATGTGCATGAAATTCAGGAGCAGTTCGGTATATTCACGCCGACAGCCTATGAGAACTGTATTCGAGAAGCGCTGGGTGAACAAGCCGAGCTTATTACTTTCCGACATTTTCTCCAGGAGGGGTACACGGAAGCACTTGGAGAACGAATGATCTTTATGAAGGAAAATGGTGAGCCTGCGCCTTTGCCAGACAGTACCTGCCTGATTGTCATTGAGAAGAAAAAAGGGTTGGCGGATGGATGATGAGTGAGGCCAGTACGTTTTTGTATTTTGTTAGACATGCGGAGTCTAGATATGTTGAAGGACAGGAACGCGAGCGTGGACTGACAGAGCAAGGTCATCAAGATGCAGGAACGGTTGCCAGTCTGCTCCATGGGGAGCAGATTCAACTGTTCTATTCTAGCCCTTACAGGCGAGCGGTGGATACGATTCAGATTCTGGCAGATCAGTCAGGTGGAATTGTGGTGACAGAGGAAGATCTGCGTGAACGCCAGTTATCGAGTTTGGATGTGAAGCATGATAATTTTCGTGAAGCCAAGCAGCAGTTGTACCGTGATCCTACGTATGCGTATTCAGGTGGGGAGTCTGGTGAACAGGCTCGCTCAAGGGCAGTAGCGGTAATCGAGAAAATTTTGGATAAACATGTGGGTCACAAGGTAGTCATCGGAACCCATGGAGATGTAATGACGCTTATTTTACAACATTATGACTCTTCCTACGGTTATGATTTCTGGGAGAAGACTACGATGCCGGACATCTATAAGTTGCAGTTTGATGGAACGCGCAAGTTGGTCCAGGTCACCCGATTGTGGGAGTGACAGAGTTATATATGAGAAATTCAATATGAGGAACTTCAATTGGATCATTTTACAGCCGATCCTAATCGAATGATGAAGCGTTTTGTTATACCTGAGATGTATTTGACATGATGAGGAACTGGAGGAGAGATCAATGAGCAAAACGGATGTGGAGAAGCTGCTGGCGGATCTTAATGAGGGACGGATTCTGACCCAGCAGACATTCGAAGGATTGGATGTGGAAATTTATCTGGATGAAAGGGATGCCTCTGCATTTGCTGACGAGTGGATGCAAGCTTTTGAACGATGGGCTCAAGATAAAGTGGTGGCTGAAGAAGAGGTGCTGCGCGCATGCAGGGAACAGGCGTTCAAACAGACCTTGGCTCTCACCGGCGAACCTGAGTTAGCAGGGTATGTGAGTGATGATATGGGTTTAATTGGTGCTGCACTGTTACAGGGTACGGCGAACGATTCCTTTGTGGATCAACTGTTGGAAAGTTATCGTCAAGGCAGGTTGCCCCTGCGATAAGCGGGGGAGTACCAACAGGGTTGTTTTCGTTTGTATAAAAAAACAGCATCAAATGTACATTGTGGGTCAGCTGAGGCATAAGGTACAATTCACCTAAGCAATAGATGAGAATGATAATCATTATATATTATGTGTATAACATTCTCACGGTTACATCAACAGATCATATAGGGGTGAAGGGTAACATGGTAGGTTTAGTTAAAGGTTTCAAAGAGTGGGCGATTACATTACTGCTCATGGGTCTGGTTATTTCAGGATGTAGTACAAATACCGCTACGAATGCGGAAAAGACTCCTGCAACTGAAACTGAAAGTGCAGCTTCTGGAGAAAATACTTCTGGAAACGAGACAGAGCCTGCGACACGAGTTGTACAGGATGAATTTGGAGATGTGACGATTCCGGTTCAACCACAGCGGATTGCTGGAATATATGTGGAAGATTATCTGAAGGCGCTCGATATTAAACCTGTAGTGCAGTGGTATAATCCGATGTGGGGTGTACAGGATTATTTAGGACTGGATGTTCCGAAATTTGATACTACTGGGAGTATTGAAGCTTTGTTGGAGTATGATCCGGATCTCATCATTGTAGATGGTGGGGTAGATATGGAGAAATATGAGATGTACTCCAAGGTGGCACCGACGTATCGTCTGCCTGAGAGTGTACTGCAGGATTCCAATCAAATTTTGAAAACCATTGCCGATGTTGTAGGGAAACCGGACAAGGGTGAAGAAGTTGCTGCGGCATTTGAGGCCAAGATTGCAGATGCTAAGGCGAAGTTGCAGGAAGCGGTCGGGGACGAGACCGTTGCAGTTGTCCGATTGAATGTTAACGATGATACACTGGCACTGTTCGGTGTGAAAAATAGGTTCACCGGATTTATTTATTCGGAGCTTGGCCTAACACCTCATCCTCTGGTTAACAAGATGGAAGAATACCAGGAAATTCTGTCTGAAGAGGCCGTGCCGCAACTGGATGCAGATCATCTTATTGTGTTCCCTTCCAATGGTGAATGGTCTTCTCCTGAGAACAAGGAAGCCTTGAAGGTACTTGACAGCACATTGTGGAAATCTCTTCCGGCCGTTAAAAACAATCAGGTGTACATCATGGAAAGATCACATTGGCAATCAGGTGCGATTACGGCAAATTCCATGAAAATTGATGATCTCTTGGAAAAAATGACTCCATAAGAATAATCCCATAAGAAAGAAAGTTCTTCAGTCAGGGTTGAAGAGCTTTCTTTTTTCGTATACACTATTTTAAATGATAATAATTCTCAGTTAAGGACGATGAACATGTGCCACACGATAATACAACTGATTCCCAAGCCCTGGCTATGCTCACTTCAGCATATGGAATACGTAGATCTCCATAAGTCTCATATCGATAAACGTTTGTTATACAAAATGTCGTCTTCACACGCTATATTCGTTGTAACGTCTGGGAAGGGTTCTATAGTTTGCTCAGATCGGGAATCTCATCTGGAAAAAGGAATGATTATGTTTGTTCCGGCTGGAACATCCGTTAAAATAGAAGGTTCGCCTTGGACAGAAAGTGAATTGCAGTATTATAAGCTTGATCTTATGGTGGCTGAGTTGAAAGAAGAGACTTCAAACGCTTTGTCTAGAAGAAACACGGAGAAGCAGCAGGAACTTTCCCAAAGTCCAGATTCTCCGACATTATTACCTCTTATGCAACTCAGTTACAATCCGTGGAGTTCCTGTCTGGAAGCCTTGGAACAAATACTGCGTCAACAGGTCACTGGCGATTGGCTGGAGCAATGGGAGGTACAGCTTCGTTTTCAGGAGTGGTTTCGTGCCTTGCTTCGCCATAGTGCCCCCGCAACAGAAGTACCCGATGACCGTGCCCGTCTTCAAAGTTCAATTCGTTATATTGGCGACCACTATGATCAGACCATAACCGTGGATGAGCTCGCAGCAGATATTGGTCTAACAAGAGCCAGCTACACTCGGCAATTCAAAAAAATTACGGGCAAGCTCCCGCTTGAATATGTAAATGCGGTTCGGCTGGAGCGCTCGAAGCAACTATTGCAGCTGACGGATGATCGTATCCATGAAATTGCACAGAATGTGGGATTTAGCAGCGAGTATTATTTTGGCCGCCGATTTAAGCAATATGCTGGTATTTCACCTGGGTTATACCGCCGTCATCACCGTCAAGAGGTTCGTGTCTTTGCTCCTTATCTGGAGGACTTTGTGTTGGCTCTTGGCGTAAAACCTGTACTGCAATGTTCGCATCATTCTTGGGGCAGGCAGCAATATTTGGGGTTGGATGACGTACCTGAATTTGATGTGAGCCAGATGGATGCGCAGTTTAATCTGGGTAATGTACCGGACTTTATCATGCTGAACAAGGGATATGATCGATGGAATCTGGACCGCTTTGAGCAGGTAGCACCTACTTTTTACGTAGATCATCTGGGAGAGGACTGGCGCTCCATTTTAAGATCGACAGCCGATGTGTTGGGAAAAGTGAATCGGGTTCAAGATGTAATTGGTGCGTATGAGGACAAGGCAATGGAAGGTAAGAGTCGGTTATCACGTTATATGCGTGGTCAGACGGTAGCTTTTTTACGCATATCTGCTTCGGATATTACTCTCTATGGGGATCAGCAGGGTTACGTTGGCCCTGTAATTTATCAGGATCTTGGACTGACTCCGCACTCCCGTGTGCAGCAATGGACAAGACACGAGCGGAGGATTTTCATTGGATTGGATCAGCTAAGTCAGCTTCATGCGGATCACTTGTTGATTACATTTGACACTGGAAATTCTGCTAAACCTGGAGATGAGCGCGAACTGCTGGACAGAGAAGAGTGGAAACGTCTGCCTGCGGTGAAGAGTGGCAATGTGTATGAAGTGGACTTCATGTCGTGGATGAACTACGGTGTGATCTCTCATGGGAAGAAGATTGAGGATGTATTGCGGTTTATGGCTTGAGGGATGGGAGCTAAAACTACAAACTAGCTGGTTTCCACTAATCTGATTTACTGTATGATATAGGAAAAATGAATTGGAGAATAGACATCCTATGCAGAAAAAAATTTGGGCCTTACTTTTAGTAGTAGCTGTTATTGGAATGATTCCTGTGACAGAGGTATCGACGAATACGGTTGCCGAATCGCATGAAATTTCGGGTGAAGATCTTCCTGAAAGCTTAAGATATGACTCTAATCATCCAGATATAATTTATGTGAAGGATTGTGGGGTCTTCGAGAAAGTTGATTCGAGTTTAGTAGATTACGGCGAGGAAGAAGTTGTTTTCGATGATGTACAAAAGGTAACAGATAAAACGAATGTAATTGTTGCTTATGATGCAACTTACATCAAAACAGGTGAATGGGAATAGCTAATTCATTAGATTTACAATCTGGAAGCGCAAGGAGAGATTTATTCTTCTTGGGCTTTTTTTATATCCAATAAAAAAATAAAATTCCAGAATTCGACCTGAGCATGAAAGAAGTAAATGATTTCATCAACTGGTATGAAGCCAAGCAAGTGGGAAGCGGAAAAGCTTCGTATGCAATCGATAAACATGACAACAACAAAGGACCTTTTAAGAGTCGGAAGGATTATATCCTGTTTGATCGGGTGCTGACGTTTGAGGTAAGTGAATACTAAAAAATGTGAAGTTCCTCCAGCTTAGCTGAAGGGGCATCTTTTTGTTTACTTTGATGAATGAGCCAATACAACTACCCAAAAGGCTTGTTTCATCTTATTTTAGTGTAGCGTTTACAAAAAACTGGATAACGAGCACAAAATGTAAAAGCGGATGTCCTTGACTGAACGATTGTGACATACCATTAGAGTGAAGGCTGATCTGTAACGCAGGGTTTGAAGTCTTCAAGCATAGCCATGATGGCGGATGGGAGAGCTGTAATGACAAAACGGGTAATTCTGTTGGAAGAAGGTACGGCAGAGATGAAAGGGCTAATGGGCAGTAAAGGGGCTGATCTTGCAGAACTAATCCATGCAGGGTGGTCTGTCCCAGCCGGATTTGTGGTCACAACGGAATGCTGTCGCGAGTTCTGTACCCGTCTTGGACATCTTTCCGGTGAAGGAGAGGAAGAGATTATTAACGCGATCCGGCATCTGGAACAGCAAACCGGGAAGTTCTTCGGACATTCGGAGAATCCGCTACTACTCGCGGTACGTACGGACCAGGATCGAGCATCAGCAACTGCGACACGATCACTGCTCAATGTTGGTCTGAATGATGTTACTGTGGAAGGACTCGCACGTCAAACCGGTGACCGGTTGTATGCACTCCAATGTTATCTAGATTACTTAGAGGAATATGGACAGCTGGTATATGCAATTCCGTCTGAATTTTTCACAGAAATATCGAGTCATGTCAAGGGTCAGGATGAAGCGGAACTTGAATTATCCATTACCGAATTTAAATATTTAATTGAAGGGGAGGGGCGTAACCCTTTTCCGCAAGATGTTCAAATTCAATTCAAAGAAGCAGTACGTGCGGTATATCATTCACAGCGTATTCAAGCATCCAGATCTCAGGACGAGATCATGCGTAAATCATATTACATCTCTTCGGAGCAAAGCGCTCCTGTTCTTATACAGACGATGATGCATGGAAAATGTGGAGAATCAAGTGGGACCGGAACAATATATACGTGTAACCCACTTACAGGAGAAAAGGGAATTACAGGACGATACGTCCCAACCGGGAACGCGAGCCAAACAGATCACAGCCTGGAGCGTTTACGGAATGACGAACCTGAGCTGTACACAAGTTTGCTGGAGATAGGTAGCCAGTTGGAGACGCATAAGGGAGAAGTGCAGGAAATCACCTTTGTGATTGAATCCGGCGCGTTGTATGTTGTGCAGACCCAGTCCGCACGATTATCCTCCACAGCCACACTGAGGAGTACTGTGGATTTTGTCCATGAAGGATTCATCACCAAGGAGGATGCACTTCTTCGCATCCAACCTGCGCATATCACGGAAGTGCAGAAGCTTTACACAAATCCTAGTTCTATCAGCGAAGCGAGCAACGGAGATCTGCCCATACAGATCCAGCCAGTAACTAATGATGAATGTCCAGCTTATAACAACTCAGACTCACCTTTTTCATCAGATCTGCAACTACTGCTCGAATGGGCTGATGAAGTGAAAGAGCTGAAGGTACTGGCCAATGTAGATCATCCACAGGATGCCATGATAGCACGGCTACAAGGGGCCGAGGGAATAGGGCTATGCCGTACAGAACATATGCTGTTATCACCTGCGCGGTTACCATTTGTACAAAAAATGATCTTAGCAGACAGTGAATCCGAACGCAGGCGTGGTTTGGAGCGACTGTTGCCGATGCAACAGTCTGATTTTGAACAGATATTCGAAGCGATGGATGGATACCCGGTAACGATACGTTTGCTCGATTCGCCGTTGCATGAACTGTTACCGGATCTGGGGGTGTTGGAGAAACGACGTGAGTGGTTACAAGCAGAGGAGTGGCAGGAGCAAAAAGACCATCGGATTGAACTGGAGGAACTGGAGCGTGTAATTCGCAGAGTCAGTGAATTGCATGAACATAATCCGACATTGGGGCAACAGGCTTGTCGTCTGAGTACGGTGTTCCCGGAAATCGTTGATATGCAGCTGGAAGCGATTTTCCGTGCAGCAGTGAAAGGCATCCGTCAAGGCTGGTGGGTACGTCCCGAGATTATGATCCCACAGATCGGTCATGTGCATGAACTTCAGGTGATGAGAGATCTGGTGGATCATGTGGCTGACCAAGTGCTTGGTGAGGAGAAGCGACATTGTCTCTATAGAGTGGGGGCGATGATTGAAGCTCCGAGAGCGGCGCTGACGGCGACTCACATTGCTCGCCAGGCTGACTTTTTCTCGTTTGGCACGGATGAGCTGACAGAGATGACGTTTGGATATAGTCGCCATGAAGCTGAGAAGCAACTCCTTCTCCTTCAACGGGATACGGACTCTCGTATGGTAACGAATAACCCATTTCATGTGCTGGACATTGAGGGAGTCGGACAACTGGTGGAGATGGCTGTAGTCCAAGGTCGAATTCGTAAACCTCATCTAAAGACAGGAATCTGTGGAGAAAATGTTGTGGATCTGGAGTCGATTACGTTCTGCCACCGCATTGGTCTGGATTACGTAAGCTGTTTGCCTGAACAGATCCCTTATGCACGAATTGCTGCTGCACAAGCAGCCATCAAGGCACAGAGAGAGGGAGCAGACACGCAGAACACGGATATCTCTACAATTGCGTAACGCTCACCCTGTCCTACACGGAACTTCCATGGAATAGCAACCAGAAAACTGTTATACTGAAATATGCGTTTTGTAAAATGAACGTAAAATTTCAGGGTAAGGGTTGAAAGCGACCATGTATAATTCCAAAAATGAACGAACTTCATCACGGACCTTATTCGCCGTGTTATTCATTCTTATGCTGTTGAAGTTATCGCTGTTGCGGTATTTCTTTTTCCAGGGTCTGTCCGGCATCGGTATGTTAACTGACGCATTAGGCGCACTAACTGTGGTATGCCTGCTGGATCTGATCGTGCCCAAAGGCTGGAAGCGAGCAGTATACGGAGGATTTAATGTTCTGTTTTCTCTGGTGCTGTTCGCGGCTACGCTGTATAACGTTCATTTCAGTTCGGTACCCACCTATACCGCGCTAAGTGAGCTGGGGCAAGTTGCCCAAGTACGGGGAAGTATCGGACCACTGGTACGACCGGAGCACTTTCTGTTTTTTGCAGACATCGTACTGGCATTGCCAATATGGTTGATTATGCGCAAACGTGCTGGCGGGCGTAACCGCAGCAGTTACCGCGATAGCGGTTTGACGTTTGGCAGAATTCGCAGACGTTACTGGGGCAAGCTCGGCGTTGCGCTTACCGCTGCATTCTGCATTGTGCTGTCTGGCAGTTTTATTGTCAAAGGTGAAACGATTGATAATGAGCTGGTTCGGGCCGAGAATCTCGGTTTCCTGAACTATCAGGTATCGTCCGCCATTCTGACGAGCAAAGAAAATGAGGCCATTGCGAATGGCAACATTAACGAAACAATTGCCAAGATCAATGAGCTGGTTAGCAAGTATCCGTATCAGGATAAACCAAGTAACGGCTCAGCTGTGAAAGCCAAATATTTTGGTCAGGCCAAAGGCAGTAACCTGATTGTACTGCAACTGGAGTCCTTTCAGAATTTCCCGATTAATGCTTCATTAGACGGTCAGGAGTTAACACCGGTACTGAATGATCTGGCCAAAGAAAGCTATTATTTCTCTCATTTTTTCCAACAGATCGGACAGGGAAACACATCAGACGCGGAGTTCATGTCGAACACATCTATCTATCCAACCGGAGTTGTTCCCATGTCAGCAGGGTACAGTGACCGCGAACTGCCGAGTCTTCCCAAGTTATTGGGGAAAGAGGGATATGAGTCCGAGACGTACCACGTCAATGACGTCACCTTCTGGAACCGGAACAAGATGTATCCGGCACTCGGATTCACTCGTTACTTCGACAAGCCCAGCTTCGAGAATGACAGATTCAATGACTTTGGACCATCGGATGAAGAGTTGTACCGTGTAGGTGTGGAAAAAATGACTGCGCATCAGGCTGCGAATCAGCCGTTCTATGCTCAGTTCATTACGGCATCGAGCCACTCGCCGTTTACGGTTCCCGCTGATCGTGCACGGATCACGATTCCTGCGACCATCACGAACAAACTGCTTCACGATTATCTGCAAGCGATAAACTATACGGATTATGCCATCGGTCAACTCATTAATGAGTTGAAGGCGAACGGATTATGGGATAATACTACTCTAGTGCTCTACGGAGACCACTTTGGTCTGCCTGCTGACGAAGAGATTACACAGCAGATCCAGGCCAATCTGGGCGTTGCTTATGACGGCAAAGTAAGTCGATTCAACATCCCGTTCATGATTCATACGCCGAAACAGACCAAAGGACAAGTGATTGAGCAGCCAGGCGGTCAGTTGGATATGTTGCCAACGATTATGAATCTGATGGGAGTTTCGCTACAGGATGAGAAATTCACTGCCTTCGGACATGACCTGCTCAACATGGACCACAATGCCTTCGGTATCCGGTATTACTTGCCGACGGGTTCATTTGTCAACGATGATATTATGTTTATCCCGGGTGCGGGCTTTGACGATGGAACAGCCTATTCGCTAAAGACTTACGAGCCGGTAACGGATTTGGAACCGTATCGTTCCGATTATGAACATGTGCTTAGCCTGATGAAACTGTCTGACGAGTATGTGAAGTTGTTACCGAAACGTGCACCATAAATCAATTTCTCTGCAATAGGTCAGATCAAAAACGTCACCAGTTCAAAAGCTGGTGACGTTTTTTTGCATGTTTCTTGCACAAGTGTGGTAATAAAGAAAATAACTAAAGTTTGAAACTGTAATAATTAATGTTACAATGGAATGAGCAAGAATGAAGTGAGCAAAAGCGCGTAATATTCGCAGATCTCATATTCACAGTACTTATGAACCTAACAGACGAGAGGATTGAATATATATGAAACTGAGTGTACTCGAACATGGACATATCAATGAAGGACGAAGTGTACAGGATACGTTGCAGGAAACGGTGAAACTCGCACAACATGCGGATCAATTGGGGTACTCCCGTTTCTGGATGTCGGAGCATCACGGTAGTGGTGCGCTGTCTTTCTCCAGTCCTGAAGTTATGATTGCACATGTGGCTGCACATACGGATCGAATTCGCGTAGGTTCCGGTGGAGTTATGCTACCTCATTATAGTGCCTATAAGGTTGCAGAGAATTTCCGTCTGCTGGAAGCTTTGCATCCGGGGCGGATTGACCTTGGGATTGGCAGAGCACCAGGGGGCATGCCAATTGCCAGCAGAGCTCTGAATGAAGGCAAATCATCGAATGTACAATTCTTTCCGCAACAGATCGCGGATCTGGGCGGATACTTCCACGAGCAGTTGCCCGAGGATCATCGGTTTGCATCTCTGGTAGCCGGACCTTCGGTTCCCACGGTACCAGAAGTGTGGTTACTGGGTTCCAGCTCCGAAGGTGCAAGAATTGCTGCGGCGCAAGGGACGTCATATGCGTTTGCCCAATTCTTCGGAACACCAGGCGGCGAAGAAGCGATGAAACATTACCGCAGACATTTCAAGCCGTCCATCCTGAATGACAAACCACATTCAATGATTGCTGTCTCGGCATTCTGCGCGGAGACAGAGGAAGAAGCGGCTGAACTTGCGCGCAGCAATGAACTTTTCTTCTTACGCCTTGGACGAGGTCTTGAACAAAGTTCATTCCCATCTCTGGATACGGTGAACAACTATCCATACACAGCGATGGAGATGGAACAGATTCGTCAACGTCGTTCTTTTTCCATCGTGGGAACACCGGATCAGGTGAAAGACAAAATTACCGCAATGGCTGAACGCCATGAAGCAGACGAAGTCATTATTGCATCAGCGGTTCATTCGTTTGAAGCACGTCTGCGCTCATTCGGCTTGATTGCAGAAGCCTTTGGACTCAAGCAGGACTAATGGTGATTAAGCGGGAATAACTACTCTGAACAGACCGGAATCTTGCTCTTGCAAGGGTCCGGTTATACTCTTGCGTGATCAGGGAGAGGAGAGGTTCACATGCGCAGATGTGTCATTAGTGATATTCATGGCTGTTACGATGAATTTAATGCACTGCTTAAGCTTGCAGATTATAATCCGCAGCAGGATGAATTGATTTTACTCGGTGATTATGTGGATCGCGGTCCAAGCAGCAAACAGGTGATCGAACAGATTATGCAGCTTCAGCAACAGCACGATATTATGGTGATCAAAGGAAATCACGATGCCATGATGGTCAAGGCATTGACTCATGATGTTGAGGATTATGACCAACACTGGATTCGTAATGGCGGGTTACAGACGATAGCAAGTTATCTGGATCTTACTTTTGATGAGCAGCAGATGGACTGGAATGCTTACACTGAAGCCAAAAAGTGGATACGTACACACTATGAACACCATCTTCGTTTTCTGGAACAGCTTCCGCTGGTGTACGAAATTCCGGGTTATATTTTTGTACATGCCGGGATCAACCCGGATATCGAGGATTGGAGAAGACAGTCCGAGCGGGACTTTATTTGGATTCGTGAATCATTCTATTCCAGACCAACGACGATTAGAGAGACGGTCGTATTTGGACACACCCCCGTGAAGCATTTGCATGATGAGACAGGCATTTGGTTTGACCCGAGCGGAGACAAAATTGGCATTGATGGTGGTTGTGCCTACGGAGCGCAATTGAACCTGCTGGAGATTAGCGAGGACGGCAGTCTACAGACCTTTTTTGTACGGCAAGGGCAGAGCGCGGAAGAGCCTGAGATTTAATGTTTTCGTTGCGTATCAGAGTTTCGTATGCTAATTTATAAGGTTGTACGATGGAATAAATAGGATACATATTATATCGACTTGAGGGGAATGAACCAAGTTTGGCTATTTTCCAAAATGACTTGCCTGAGAATGATTTGCAATTAATTCGCTGTAAAGGGATTGGAATTAAGCCTTATTAGCGCTATAATCAGTAGGGTATGATTGAAATATGACATATATTTTCTATATAAGTTCAACTAAACTTTTTACACGAGAACGGAGAGGACAGAAAAAAGCTGGAGAAGCGGAGCGTTCGCCTAAAAGCTTTCTGAAAGAAAGCTGCATCGGAAGCGTATGCTTATCACCGGATTTTCCCTTTAAAAAGGGAATCAAAAAATCTGGGGATAACAGCGATCGGAAGGTTATTCTGTCATCGGAGTGGCAAGTGTAAACATTCTTTGGTTAAACTTATATAAATCAGAATTGACGGAGGGCTATGAATATGGAAAAAGCGTTAATCTTCGGTCACAAAAATCCCGATACGGATACGATCTGTTCGGCAATCGCCTATGCGGATCTCAAAACAAAATTGGGTCAGGACGTTGAAGCGGTTCGCCTCGGCGAAGTCAATGGTGAAACCCAGTTTGCACTGGATCAATTCAAAATTGCAGCACCACGTCTGATTAAAACAGCTGCAAATGAAGTAAACAAAGTTATTTTGGTTGACCACAACGAGCGTCAGCAAAGTGTAAGCGATATTGAGGAAGTGACTGTTGTTGAAGTTATCGACCATCACCGTATTGCTAACTTTGAGACAAACGGACCTCTGTATTTCCGTGCAGAGCCTGTAGGTTGTACAGCAACCATTTTGAATAAAATGTACAAAGAAAATGGCATCGAAGTGAGTGCACCGATTGCTGGCCTGATGCTGTCTGCCATTATCTCCGATTCCCTGTTGTTCAAATCCCCGACTTGCACAGAGCAGGACGTAGCTGCTGCACGTGAACTGGCTGCCATTGCTGGTGTAGATGCAGACAGCTATGGTCTGGACATGCTGAAAGCCGGCGCGGATCTGAGCCAAAAAACAATTGCTGAACTGATTTCCCTGGATGCCAAAGAATTCGTAATGGGTCAATCCAAAGTGGAAATTGCACAGGTTAATGCCGTTGACGTGAATGATGTTCTCGTGAAGCAACCTGAGCTTGAAGCAGCTATTGATGCGATCATTTCCAGCAAAGGTCTCGACCTGTTTGTATTTGTCGTAACAGACATTCTGAACAACGATTCCGTAGCTCTGGCATATGGTACATCCACTAAAGCTGTGGAGAAAGCCTACAATGTGACGCTGTCTGATAGCAGAGCGCTCTTGAAAGGCGTAGTATCACGCAAATCACAAATCGTACCGGTTCTGACGGAGGCATTCAACACGCTGTAAATCAAACCGATTGGCGTATTTGTACGCTGATATGTATTACAAATAAGTAGCAACACCATCCTAGCCTGCTCTGATCCGTAAATGGTCAGGACAGGCTTTTGATGTAGAGGAGGAAGAATCATGATCAAAAATGAAAAGATCAAAGCAGCCGAAGTGCAGCTGACCGGCCTGAATGGTGAAGATCTGGGTGTCATGTCCACGCAGGAAGCACTTCTACTTGCCAAGCAGCATAAAGTAGATCTGGTGTGCTTGTCCTTGATGACAAGTCCACCGCCATGCAAGCTGATTGGAGCTGGAGCAGCCAAAGCGGAAGCGCAGCAGGCGAAGAAAAAAGCGAGTAAATCTCCCGATAAACGTAAAGTAAAGGAAATTCGCTTGAACCTTGCGATGGAAGATCATGACCGGGAGACGAAGCAGTCTCAGGCGGAGCGCATTCTGAAGAAGGGTGATTCGGTAAAACTCGTCATCCAGGTGCATGGAGCCAAAGAAGGAGTTGCAGGCAAGGAGTGGGCTGAGCAGCTGAGCAAATCATTGGCTGATTTCGGTAGCAAAACGACAGGTGTTCAGGTAAGTGGTAAACAGGTTGTTGTGCAACTGGACCCGAATACGTAAACTGCATGGAGCGATCCTCGATGTAGCACAAAGGTAAGGCGAATGTCGATACAGTAATGATCTTTTGGATGTAAAGAAAGCCCAATGAGGTGGCAGGCTAACTGCTGCTGTATTGGGCTTGTTTGTCATCACTTGGATTAAGGTATTGTTCGCAATTTAATGCAAAAGCCGTTTCTGTTCCACCAGTAGTTCAGGTGCGTAAATAACGGCTGCCACCAAGACGTACATATAACTGCCCAGGTAATACAGGCGTAGAACCAGCGGCCATATTATTCTGGCTGTTTTTGGCGAATCGGGATAAATAAAAGAAGTCCGGATAGATCACCATATCCATTAAGTAGGCGGAGACCCGGCTACCTGGAACGCGGAACTGATTCAGGGTACGTATAATTTCTTCGCCGCGTGCAATACCAATGCCATGACCATAATACCAGTTCTCACGCAGCATGAACGTATTCTCTCCCTGCCACTCGGGGGTTTCCGGAGAAACATCCGGATTTTTGAAATACAGCACATCTCCTGGCAGGGCGGTTTCGCTACCGTTTTTTTCGGTTAATCGCAGGTCACTGTCATAATGCCAGTCAAAGAGTAACAGATTTCGAAACAGGGAATTAAAGGCGTCTTCGCGAATGCTTCCCAGCACGCCACCATACAGCACAATAACGGTAGCTGTTGCACATTCAAAGGCATATAAGTGTCCATTCCTCCAGATATCCCGGATACCTTCGGCGGGGGTCACGTTTGATCTGAGCTCGAACCCACCTTCCTCATTACGATTCCAGTAGGCAGGATTACATCTGGATTTTTCAAAGGATGCAAAACTCACACCGCTTCGATCCAACCCTTCCGCTGCATCCACGAGAGAGCCCCTCAAGTCCCACTCAAAACGAAGATGATCCATAGATTGGTACACATACCTTGTAGGACGATTCTGGAGTTGCTGTAACCAATACCATTCAAAATCAGACCATTCCGAGCGGTTCAGCTGGGCGGGTTGATTAGCAACAATGATCATGATCCATAACCTCCGTTCCTATTCGAATATTCAACATTGTATAATCGGGAGAGCACGGGTATTGTGTAGTATATGTCGATTCATGCAGCAATTTTGTCCGATCTCGTTTATCAATCATGGCATTTGGGGTAGTACTCTATAGATGAAGTTATGTTCAGGTCGATCTATTCATACGGAATACATTCAGATTCTCATAAAGGAGGACATGTAATGTCGAAATCCATTACAGAGAGCCGATCTCTGTTCGAACAATTGTATACGCACGCACCAATCGGCATTGCTGTCGCATCGCATGTAAATGGACGGTGGTTGCAGCTTAATCCTGCATTTTGCGAGATGCTTGCATACAGTGAAGATGAACTGATCGATACTTCGGTCATACATATGATCTACGAAGAAGATCTGCATATGGAGGAATTCCGCAGCAAGTTCTGGGAAATGACCCATGAAACAAGTCCGATGTACGAGACGGAGGTTCGTCTGAAACGAAAGGACGGTTCGTTATTATGGGCAACCATTAGAGCTTGTATTGTTAGGGATGAAACGAATGGTGAGCCCTTGTATTTGCTGGTACAAGCTGCTGATATTACGAAACAAAAAGATGCAGAGCAAATCCTCATCGTGCAACGTAAGCAATTGGAAGAGAGCAGTCGCATCTCTCGCCTGCTGGCGGAGTCTTCACTAGACCTGATTGCAATACATGATGCCGATTCTAGTCGTACATTTAAATATGTATCGAATGCATGTAAAAGCATGTTGGGCTATGAGCCAGAAGAAGTTATAGGTAAGCCGGGAACATTTGTTATCTATCCGGAGGATGTGCCTTTGGTTGAAGCGTACGTAGAAGAGCAGAGAAAGGGTCTGGCTCCCAAACGGCTCAATTATCGCCTGCTACATAAGGATGGATCTACGGTATGGGCAGATACGATTACGCACTATGTATATGACGATTCAGGTGAATTGATGGAGATGGTGGCCGTAACCCGGGATATCACAGCCAGCCAGCAACAACAGTTAAGCATGCAGGAGTACAGATCGTTATTTGACTGTAATCCCCTAGGTGTGGCTTCTCTTGATCTGGAAGGCAATCTGCTGAAAGCCAATATGGGTCAGGAACAGTTGACAGGACACACCAAGGAGGAGCTGCTGAGTCGGCCTTTTGATCACCTCATTGATCCTGTGGATCTGGAGAAGACTCGATATCATTTTGAGGAAACGGTGAAGGGCAATGCACAGAGCTACGAGATAGGTTTAATTCACAAAAGTGGGCAGCGGATTGAAACAAATGTGATTAATGTTCCTATTATACTTGAGGACAAAGTTGTTGGGGTCTACGGGATTACGAGTGACATTACTGAGTCCAAACGTTACGTCGAGGAAATCGAGAATCTTAGTTATGAACGGGCATTGATTTTGAATGGCATGTCTGAGGGTGTTATTGGACTGGACCTGGAAGGGAATCTGAACTTTGCCAATCCGGCCGCTGCGGAGATTATGAACTTCTGTCCAAGTGAATTGAATGGCAAACCATTAGAACAGATGATGATCCAAATGCAGAGCGAAGGCATCCCATACCCATCCAAGGATACACCGATTCTACAGGCTGTTCGTGAGGGACGAGGTCTGCCGCGTACCGAATCCGTATTCTGGAGACAGGATGGGTCCAGTTTCCTGGCGGAGTTCCAATTGAAGCCGATTATGGATCAGGGTAGAACCCGCGGAGCAGTGTTGGTTTTCCGTGATATGACATCTGTTAAGGATATCATACGTGCCAAGGAAGCAGCAGAGCATGCAGACCGGGCAAAGTCCGAGTTTCTCGCCATCATGAGTCATGAGCTTCGTACGCCATTAAACGGCATCATGGGCATGGCTCATCTGTTAATGGAAACCGAGCTGGATGATGAACAGAAAGGTTTTGCGGAAATCATGATTGATAGCGGCGAATCTCTTTTGTACATTTTGAACGAAATTTTAGATTTCAGCAAAATCGAAGCAGGCAAAATGGATCTTGAGCGAGCACCTGTAGATATTAAGGCGATGCTGGGTGGGGTGATCGAGCTGTTTGCACAGAAGGCATCAGAGAAAAATATTGAACTCTATTGTGAAGTGTCGGATCACATTCCTGAACGCATTCGAGGGGATGAGACACGGATCCGGCAGATTTTGATCAATCTGGTGGGTAATGCCGTTAAATTCACAGAGCAGGGCCGTATTGTGGTGAGCGTAGGTGCTGATTTCTCAGATGAGCATGGTCAGGATAACCTGATGTTGACCTTTAAGGTGAGAGATACAGGGATCGGCATTCCAATAGAAAAGCAGCATCAATTGTTCCAATCCTTCTCACAGCTTGATCCGGCCATCAATCGTAAGTTTGGCGGGACAGGTCTGGGGCTTGCGATCAGCAAAAAACTGGTGGAGTTAATGGGCGGAGCGATTGGCGTACAGAGTGAGATCGGTGAGGGGGCAGAATTCCAGTTCACCCTCGTAGTGGAGCGGTGGATAGAGGAGAGTAATGACCCGATTGAAATCAACACTAATGATGAACTGCAATTGGATCGAGCGAGTCTTGCCCATGACATCAAAATTCTAATTGCTGAGGATCAAGCGGTCAACAGTCATCTGTTGGAGGAGATGCTGCGCAAATTTGGCGGAGTATGTGATATCGTTGAGAATGGTGAGCAGGCCGTCGATTCATTGAACAAGGTTCAATATGACCTGGTGTTTATGGATATTCAAATGCCAGTTATGGATGGGATTGAAGCGACCTGCCACATCAGACAGAGCCACCCAGAAATACCGGTTATTGCAGCGATTACAGCTTTTGCAGGCGCCGGTGACCGTGAGGAGTGTCTGAAATGCGGGATGCAGGACTTTATCAGCAAACCGTTTCATTCCACGGAGATTAGCCGCGTACTGAATACTTGGGTTCCATATATTCGCTCTCAAAGGGTAACGTAACAGAAAAATAACCTGCGCCTTGAAATTCAAGGTACAGGTTATTCTGTCATTTACGACCAGCCTCCGATTAAACCGGAGAGAGTCACACATTCGTCATCTTCCAAATCTGCAATCAGAGTGAGTTCTTCATTGTCTTGTGGATCAACGGAGAATAATTCACGGCGTCCGTCCTCATGCACAATAATGACTAACTGATGGCCGCCCTTTGTATCAAACTGGTACTTAACTCCGATACCAGGTAGTGGGCATTCGCGGATATTCATGAAACCTGTCACCTCTTTAGCTTTGCTTAATAAAAAATTAACCGTTCACACAGTACGGATGTATTCTACTATCCATAACACCGTTTGGCAAGTCACAAATAAAATTGGTGTGAAGAATTAATTTTTTTCGCGATGTGATCTTGCACTATGGCGCTGTCTGGCCCGTCTGCGACGAACAAAAAACCAAATAAGCAGAGCAGCGATTAATAACAGGCCAATGACTGCAATTATGATGATATTCCGGATATTAGGAACCTGTACAGTCAGATCCAGTTTATTCATCTGGAGGGGTGAAACGTGCCAAATGAGCGTTTTTCCGCCATCCTCCACCTGATCGGCATTGGAATCGGCTGCCTTGATGGGCAAAGACAACTTAAAGTCAAAGTTAACGTCTTTTAACAAGAGGTTTTTAAGAAAGCTAGGCACCTTGTTAATTTGATTTTTAATTTCACCATCGGGCATGGACTCCATGAGATCGGCTTCTGCTGTAATGTGCATCTTGGAAGTGAAGAAGCCGGGTGATGTTGATTGTTCAACCTTGATCCCTTGTGGTAACTTGGACGTATCAAAGCTGGTTTTATTGCTTTTTTCATAATGGGTGGTCGCTGTGAGCTGCTTCTGATCTCCCTGTTCCGAAACCTCTGCCTGGAAGTTATTTCGATTCAATGCATCTGCGATCAGAGGCATGAGATTGTCTTGTCCAATTTTTCCAAGAGCGGAGTTCTTTACGTTGAGATTGAGATCCAGATCCGTTGATCCATCCATATTTACCGTTAGATGGGCTTCTCCATCAGCACAGGCGGTCAAAACAGATAACATAAGGGCTAATAAAACAGTAAGAAATAGCTGACGTAAGGGAATGCGAGTTGACATGTCTTTCAACCTTTCTGCGTAAAAATCCAAATTCCATTTCATAGAAGTATAGTATACACCGTAAGCATGGCGGATGAAACTTTGCACCGTGCAGTGAGGTACGTATGATTTAGTGTGATCGGGGAAATAATCCATTTATTAAAATTAAAGATTTCGTATTTTTGTCAATGTTCGGTCAATTCAAACGGCGCATCACCGTGTACACTAGTAGTAGTGTGATGAATATACGGAAGCAGGGAGGTTACATTCATGACATATATCATTATTATGGCCGTTATTATGGTCGTGGGCATGGTCGGAATGGGCTGGTTCTATCAGATTATGGATAAAGACCAAAGCTAGTATTGTTTAAATGTGAAAAGAAGAGAGACAACCTATAAGCTGGCTTCGCTAACGCGAGGCGGGCTTATTTGTGTGGGGAAAAATTTTGAGGCACTGACCTGACATAAGTACTTAATATATGTAACCATTCATGTTGCACAATTTGACCGATGGACAAATATTTTTCGTAATTATGGGATTTTTTAGCTGCTCTTTTGTATAATAGGGGGTAGTTTAACTCGGGATACTCCCGAAATTCTGCCAAACAGGAAAGGGTGTACATAAATGAAATTTAGTGAGTATACGTATACACGTCCGAATCTGGAACACATCAAGACATCTTTCCGTGAGCTGTTGAGCGGTTTTGAAGCTGCGGCAACGGTTGAAGAACAGAGTGGGTTCATGGATCAGATTAACGCGCTGCGCAGTGATTTTGAGACACAAGCCCAATTGGTCTACATCCGTCATTCCATTGATACCAATGATGAGTTTTACAAGGCGGAGAACGAATTTTTGGATGAGAATGCACCAATTGTGCAGGAATATATTACAGATTTTTACCGTGCACTGGTTAACTCCAAATTCCGCAACGAGTTGGAACAAAAATGGGGTTCACAGCTGTTCCAACTGGCGGATCTTTCACTGAAAACATTCAGTCCGGAAATTATTGAAGAACTCCAGAAGGAGAACAAACTTTCCACAGAATACAATCAATTGATCGCATCCGCCAAAATTCCGTTCGAAGGTGAAGAGCGTACGTTGCCACAGCTTCATCCATTTGAACTGTCCACGGATCGCTCCATGCGGGAGCGTGCTTCGGAAGCCAGATACACTTTCATGGCTGAACATGAGGCCGAATTCGATCGCATTTACGATGAACTGGTTAAAGTACGTACACAGATCGCGAAGAAACTGGGTTATCCAAGCTATGTGGAACTCGGCTATGATCGCATGAACCGCACGGATTACAACGCAGAGATGGTTGCTAACTTCCGGGCACAAGTTCGTGATTATATTGTACCTGTGGCGACCAAGCTCAGAGAGCGCCAGCGTAATCGGATTGATGTGGATACGCTGTATTATTACGATCAGGGCTTCAGCTTCAAGACGGGTAACCCGACACCTAAAGGTGACGCGGACTGGATTATCGATAATGGTAAAAAAATGTACGCTGAATTATCACCAGAGACAGATGCATTTTTCCAGATGATGACCGAAAACGAGCTTATGGATCTGGTAAGCAAAAAAGGTAAACAGGGCGGCGGATATTGTACGTTCCTGAACGATTACAAAGTGCCGTTTATCTTCTCCAACTTCAACGGTACGTCTGGTGATATTGATGTATTGACACATGAAGCAGGTCATGCTTTCCAGGTGTATGAAAGCCGTGATTTTGCAGTGCCTGAATACAACTGGCCGACATATGAATCAGCTGAGATTCATTCCATGAGTATGGAGTTCTTCACATGGCCATGGATGCAGTTGTTCTTCAAGGAAGATACGGACAAGTACAAGTTTGATCACCTGTCTTCCGGTCTGTTGTTCATTCCGTATGGTGTAGCTGTGGATGAATTCCAGCATTTTGTGTATGCGAACCCGGATGCAACACCAACGGAGCGTAAGCAGGCTTGGCGCAACATTGAGAAGACCTATCTGCCACACATCAATTACAAAGATAATGCGTATTTGGAGCAGGGTGGTTTCTGGCATAAGCAAGGTCACATTTTCTCATCGCCGTTCTACTACATTGACTACACGTTGGCACAAATCTGTGCATTCCAGTTCTGGAAACGCAGCAATGAGGACATGAAGTCCGCATGGGCCGACTATCTGACATTGTGCAAAGCGGGAGGAAGCCTGTCCTTCACTGGATTGGTTGAACTGGCTGGATTGAACTCACCATTCGAGGATGGCTGTGTATCCTCCGTAATTGGCGATATTGAGGCATGGCTTGACGGCGTGAACGATAAGGCGCTGTAAGCCTTCGTCAGAATGCTTTTAGTGTAAGTACCTTCGGTAAGGTATAAGTAGTGGATAAAGTTTTAAGATAGATAAATAAGACGGCTTGGAGACCTTCGGGTGTCTGGGTCGTCTTTTTCATTACGGGGAAAAATCAACCTCAAGTGTAACATTTATCGGTTTCATTGTGATTTATTTCACTATATCTGAAAACGGATTCAGTTACAATGGAGATAGTAAATCAGGGGTTACAGGAGGCTGGTTCAAATGGCAACACATGCATATTATGTTCCGCCCGTGAACTTGATGGGTAGAGGTTGTTTACAAGAAGCAGGTCAGATGATTGAACGGATGGGTATCCGCAAGGCGCTGGTTGTAAGTGATCGTCAATTGATTACTTCAGGCGTTGCAGAGCAGGTACTGTCTACACTAAGAAAATCAGGGTTAGACTATGTAGTATATGATGAGGTTCAGCCTAATCCAACATGTCAGAATGTACATGATGGACTCCAAGCGTTCCAGGATCATGGCTGTGACGCCATTATATCAATAGGCGGAGGTTCACCGCAGGATGCTGCCAAAGGCATTGGTATTGTAGCTACGAACGGTGGGCATATCCGTGAATATGAAGGATTTCATCAATCGAAACATAAGTCCGTGCCACTTGTGGCTGTTAACACAACGGCTGGCACATCGAGCGAGGTGACAATAAACTACGTGATTACAGATGAGGAAAGTAAAGTGAAGATGGTGATGGTGGACCGCAATAGTCTGGTCTCCCTGTCGGTTAATGATCCGGAGCTGATGCTCAGCAAACCTGCAAGTCTCACAGCTGCCACAGGAATGGATGCGTTGACACATGCCGTAGAAGCGATGGTTACACCGGGTGGATTTACAGTGACAAGTGCGACAGCTGCAGCAGCTGTTGAACTGATCTTTGAATATTTGCCTAGAGCCGTGAGAGACGGCAGTGATCTGGAAGCGCGGGAACATATGACGTATGCGTGTTTCCTTGGCGGAATTGCTTTTAATAATGCGGGACTGGGTTATGTCCATGCGATGGCGCATCAACTGGGTGGCGTATATGATCTGCCGCACGGTGTCTGTAACGCAATGTTACTCCCCTATGTGGAAGAGTTGAACGCCAAGCATGTACCCGGCAAATTCCGTCATATTGCTAAGGCAATTGGTATGGATGTGAAGGGTAGAAGTGATGAGGAGTGTTCCGATTACGTTATTGAGGCCATACGTCAGCTATCGAAGGAAGTAGGCATTCCTGAGAAACTGTCTGAACTGGGTGTAAAAGATCCCGATGTGGAACTGCTTGCCGATAACGCGATGAAAGATGCCTGTGCACCAGGCAATCCCTATCAACCGTCCAAGGATGAGGTGATGGAGCTGTTCCGCAAAATTATATAAGTGAGAACGTATCGAGTCGGAGGGGATCCGGCTCTTTTTTGTTTTTCAAATCTCGGATATTGTATCTATGCCTTTGGGCATCTTCACAAATGGAGTTCAATGCGTAATAATGTAGGTCGGGCCATTGGCAACATATGACATCGACATCAGGAGGCATCATGAGACTTAGTACAAGTAACCTAAACACCTATATTAAGCAATATGAGACTTATTTAAGCGTGGAGCGTAATCTATCCCTTAAATCCATTAAAGCCTATCTGTCTGATCTCAACAGACTTGTAGAATGGCTTGATACTAAACATATTCATGATGTAACCAGAGAAAATTTACGAATGTATCTGGAACAACTAAACAGTGAACACACACTTAAAGACTCGACCATTAAAAGAAAGTACATATGCTTCAAAGCATTTTTTAATTATTTGGTTCAAAGCGGTGATATAATCGAGTCCCCAATTATTGGTTTCGGAAAAAAATTCAAAACGGCAAGACGTATTCCAAAGACACTTTCTGTCAATGAGGTTGAAAAGTTATTAAATGCACCACAAGAGCACATGAAACAATTACACACGAGTTTTAGAAGAAGAATCAACCTTCGCAACGATGCTATCATTGAACTGCTCTATGTTATTGGAATTCGTATTGGAGAACTAGTGAATATTGATATGGAGCACATCGATCTCGAAGAGAAAACCGTGTTGATTTTTGGAAAAGGTCGTAAGGAGCGATTGCTCTACATTTCAAGCAGCGAAGTCATCCATAAAATTAAAACATGGTTGCATGCCCGCGGACATTTCGACCCCCAATCTGATGCTCTGTTCCTCAACAAATATGGTGATCGACTCTCCATTTACTCCATTGAGGATATTTACTCTAAATACAGGGATTTATCTAAGGTTAGCAAAAAATCAACACCGCATTATCTCAGGCACAGCTTTGCTACACATCTGCTGAATAATGGTGCAGATTTACGATCAGTTCAGGAAATTCTCGGACATACCAATGTAAGCACCACGCAAATATACACAGAAGTGTCTGTTGAACGGAAGAAGGATGTGCTTTCACGGTTTAATCCGAGAAATAATCTAAAAGTGTAGAAAAAGACCTCCAAATAACTATAAATTATTTGGAGGTTGTTATGTTATCTGTAAAACAAACAACAATAAAAGATAAAATTAAAGATACATTTAATGGGGATCAGTTCAATATAGTCTATTTGAGTGGATCAACTGGAAGTGGTAAAACATTCTTAGTAGAAGATTATTTAGAAGAAATTAATAATTATGAAGACTGGAAAGGTTATTATATCGAAGGTAAAAGCGGAGATGTTAGCGCATATTCAACGATTATTCAAGCCGAAAGTGTTCATTCTCCTAAAACAGAAATTACAGGTAAAAGTTTGAATCTAGGATTCAGTGTATTTAAAATTTTTAGCATCGGTCTAAGTAGCGCTTCTCGAAGAAAAGAGATATTTGATACTAAAATCGATTTTTTTATAAAAATGCTAAGAAAATCAACTGAAAGTAATATTATAATTATTGCAGATAGCTTTGAGTTCTGGGATGAATCTTCGAAGACTCTGATAAAGGCTATCATCAATCACAAAAAAATTTTAGATTATAAAAAGATTAAATTACTCATTATTGCAAACGAAGATGACAGTTCAAAAGTGATGAATTTAAATGCTAGAACGCTTCTTAATTCAGTGAAAAACTTAAAACTATTGCTTCCTATTTCTAATGAAATAGAAGAAATTGTTAAACTACTTGGGTATAATTTCACGCTAACCAAAGATCAAATCGAAACAATCATGTCTTTAAGTGGAGCTAATATTGATTTTATTAGAATAATTATAGAAGCTTTGTATACCGATGGAATTTTAAAAATCAATAAAGAAGCTGCAGCAGATTTAAATAGTATACTTCAACATCGTCTAAAAATATTTGGTTCAAGAGAAGCTGATGCCCAGAATGTTCTTAAAGCTTCATCCATTATTGATGGTGAATTTAACACTAATGAGATTAGGTATCTTTGCAATGAAAATAATGACGTTGATGATCTATTGTACGAATCCTATACTCATTTATTCCTAAAGAAAGGACTTAAATTCACTTTTTCTAACAGTATAATTAGAGACTTTTTTTATAAAAAAGTCACAGGCACTCAAGCTAGATTTCACCTTCAGTACACAAAGTACTTAAAAAAAAATAAACCCGAAAACTATTTCTCGCGTGCACTACATCTCTCGTTAGCAGATGAAGAAGGACAAGAAACTAAAGAAGTATTTGGATTATTTGCTTTAGCATACTGTAGAAATATGGAAATTTCAGCCAATGAAGAGCATCAAATTCAAATTAGAGAGACGCTTAATTATTACATTAAGAATAATACCAGATCTAATTTTCTGAAAACTGACTTTGATCACTTATCTAAGGCATGTGATTATTATTTGTCTCAAAACTATAAGGAATCCTATCAAAAGTTGAATCAAATATCAACGGTTCATTCACTATTATTTCGTTCTGAGGTATTAAGAATGAAACTCCTAGTCTCACTAATGTTAGATTTAGACACAGCTAGAATAGAACGAGATACTGAAGCTCTGTGTTTAGTTTTAGACGACATTGGGCAAGAAGAAGCAGAACACTGGGCTCAATGTAACTTTGCTCTCTTCTCAACTTATACGAATAAACTCGGTCAATTTAATAGAGGTAAAAAAATTGCGGACAAATTACAAAACTTTATAAGTAAACAAAATAACCGACCATTTTTTGAATATCTTGGTAGAGTCTTGGACAGAAAAAGTTTCTTATTTAATTCTGCAGAAGTTTCAATCGGACCTATGTCAGATAGTGTTGCATATTTTAAAGAAACCGATGACTACTTGCAATACTACTTTGCCCTGTGCAACCTTGGAGGGATTTTAATTGTTCTAAACCAATTCGAAAAAGCTTCATCACATATGGAAGGATGCTTACGTCTTATTGAAGAACATGACTACATTAAATTCCCTTCGATAGAAAAAATTTATAACAATTTATTTTTAGCTAACTTTTTATATATTTTCAGAGGTAAAGAAACAATAAGCGAACAATTTTTCGAAGAGAGTATAATGAATTTTAGAGAAAAAATCCAAAATACTCCAACCGAAAAGGACGCTGTGATGTTAATTAATCTTGCAAATTTATATCTGATAAATAGAAATTATCAAGAATACGATGCAACCGTACATACTCTGAAAAATAAAGTTCTTGTTAACAGTATTGATAGTTTCTATGATTATCATTTAACCAATTTAGAATTGGCTAAAAATATACTCCAATACAATTGGTCTGACGCGGAAAAATTACTCGATGAATCTAAAGACAATGTCCCCAATTTTCATACGAAAAATGAAAAGAAAATAAAAAGCAGGCTGGCAGCCTTGAGCCAATTGATTAAGAATAAATTGATACTCGAACCTGCTGAACTTGACCAATGGGTATACGACAACTCAAATCCTAGAGATGAGTCTAGTTCTTTTCATTGCAGATTATTTCTGTTTTCTGATCTACAGTTCTCATCATTATAGCCAGTTTTCAATAAACCGTTTTAGAGGATAATCCAATTATTGAACTATATATCTCATGATACTCTAAACCTAATTGGTTATATGCATAAGCAAAAGAGCTATGTTTGGTTGTGTAGGGCGAAGCGGCTATATCCATTAAGTAAGCATCGCCCTGGTTATCAATTCTAAAATCTACTCTCCCATAACTCCTTAGCCCCACAAGTTGAGCGATATCAATCGCTGTTTCTCTAACTTTTTCAATTACTGAGCATGATAACTCCTTATCCAGGGAGTAGAAATTATAACCATCATTGAAAGAGCAGTCGGAGGTTAGAATGCTCTGTTTAAGATGATTTTCACCATTTATTGAAATACCTATTGGATTCAAAGCATAAGGTCTACTAGAAATGAGTAAGGGAACTTCACACTCATACCCTTCAATAAATTGTTGAACTAAGATAGCGGAATTTTTCTCTTTACTATCATTAATGATTTTTAACTCAGTACTAGAATCAAACAATTTGATCGATGTTTCTGATAAGCCTATGCTAGCAGACTCGTGCATAGGTTTAATTATAATCTTTGTATCTAATTTGGGCTTATTGCCAGCTAACCATCCATTTGAAGGGTCGTAAACCCAGCTATCAGGGACTTTAACATTATGAACCTCTAAATATTTTGTATAAATATATTTTGCTCTACTAAATGATATTACAAGTGCATCTGAGCCTGTATAAGGAATAGACATAAGATCGCAAAAAGATGGAATTAAAGATTTCTTCCCAATGTGCTGACCGTTTCTAGATAGATTATATACAAACCTTTTGTTTTTAAAATAAGATTGTTTGAGAACTTCCAGTATAAACTCGATTTCGTTAAAAAATGTCTCGACAAAGAAATCAGCGTCTTTAATACCTTCAAATACTTCATCAAATTCTTTATCATTAAAAAATTCATTGTTAGTGGAATAGCTTATAACGGAATTGTTTAATTCTCTTGTATTAGAACGTGTATTGCTTAGTAAAGAAATATGGTACTTCAATTTTAACTGAGCGGCTACTGATCTTAAATTTTTTATCAAATTCTCAATTTCATTCATCACAAGACCTCCAAATAATTTATAGTTATTAGTATGTAATTTCCTGATAGATTGCTTTGGCAATTCTGATCATAACTTCTATACTACATCTATCTATTCGACACATTTCTATATATTCCTCTAAAAATTTACAAATTCATTGCCGTTTTCTGATTCGTAAGACCTGTATTTTTGATTTTATAGGTTTATGGGTCTAGTAGTGTCACACTTTTACCATGAATTTTCCAAAAGGAGTTTACTTCTCTTATATCGAATACAATATGAATAACAGCGGCACGAGAAAGGGTAATCTTACCCGCAACTTGATGTCGATGTTTTCCAGTAAGATTCCCCAGTCCGTTTCGTGTTTAATGTTAAATAGGAGTAGTCTATTTCATTGTTCACGAGCTACACCTTAAGTTTTGCATCTAACATTCACCTCTGTAAGACAGTCAAGCAATTCTACACCAGCATCATCTCTATTTCAGGCTTTACAATCCAAGAAGTTCAACTGCATCAAAGATTCACCGGTCACACATCTGTACAGCAAGCTCCTAATCAAGACAACAGTGTCCACACAACAGAATATCGATTATGGGCTCTGAAATGAATCAGAACGAATGCACGTGGAGGAGGCTGTAATGATGGCGAAAAAAGAAGTTGTAGCGATGCTACTTGCCGGAGGGCAAGGTAAGAGGTTAAAAGGATTGACCAAATCACTGGCTAAGCCAGCTGTATATTTTGGCGGCACGTACCGAATCATTGATTTTCCGCTGAGTAACTGCTCTAATTCTGGTATTGATACAGTGGGTGTATTGACCCAATATGAACCACTTGTCTTACATTCCTATATTGGCATTGGCAGTGACTGGGATCTGGATCGGAAAAACGGCGGGGTATATGTACTTCCTCCACATGAACGTGAAGACGGTAGCAACTGGTACCGGGGTACAGCGGATGCGATCTTCCGCAACCTGAACTTTATTGAACAATTCGATCCTGAGCATGTGCTCATTCTGTCAGGGGATCATATCTATAAGATGGACTACGAAAAAATGCTCCAGTATCACAAAGAAAAAGATGCGGATTGCACCATATCGGTCATCGATGTCTCATTGGAAGAAGCCAGCCGATTCGGGGTGCTGAACACCAACGATGACTATAGCATCTATGAATTTGAAGAAAAACCTCCTGAGCCCAAGAGCACACTGGCTTCCATGGGTATCTATCTCTTCAAGTGGGATGTACTGAAACGTTTCCTGATCCAGGATGAACAACAGGCATCCACCTCCTATGATTTTGGTAAAGATATTATTCCTTTGTTGCTTGAAAACGAAAAATCCTTATATGCATATCCATTTGAAGGTTATTGGAAAGACGTAGGTACCATTCGTAGTCTGTGGGAATCCAATATGGACCTGTTGGACGAAGACACACCATTTAATCTGAATGATCCGGACTGGCGTATTTTCACACGTAATCCGAACCAACCTGCACAATACATCTCACCTTCGGGTAAGGTACGGAATTGTATTATTAGTGAAGGAACTGTAGTGCATGGTGAGGTCAACCATTCTGTTCTGTTCTACGGAATTGAAGTTGGTGAGAACAGTGCGGTCATCGATTCGGTGATCATGCCAAGAGTGAAAATCGGGCAAAATGTGCGCATTTACCGAGCTATTATCGCAGAAGGATTGGTTATTCCTGATGGAACACAGATATCGCCTGCACCGGAAGATGAGAGTGATATATTGCTCGTGGATCAGGAAGAACTGGAACGTCAGCTTCGCCAAGGAATAACCAGCAAGGCCTAATTGAAGTTAAAAGGACGGTGCATGCGATGAAACCATTGATCGGAGTTATTAACCTTGACCATGAACTTGAAGAATTGAAGGAATTGACGTATTTTCGCTGCGGAGCCGCGGTGCCATATGCCGGGCGTTACCGTCTGATCGATTTTGTTCTATCCAATATGATGAATGCCGGAATCGAGAGTATTGGTGTATTTGTACGGCGAAAATATCGCTCGTTGATGGACCATCTTGGTGACGGTAAACCTTGGGATTTGGATCGCAAGCATGGGGGCATGTTTATTTTGCCACCAGACTGGAACGATCCGACAGATACATCACAAGGGGACTTGCAGCATTTCCATAACAATTTGGACTTTTTCCACAGAGGGGCAGGACAATATGTTGTGCATGCGGGCAGTCGCCATGTGACCAAAGCAGACCTCCAGGATGTCTACAGGTATCACATCAGTAAAGGAGCGGACGTTACACTGGTCTGCAAAAAAGTGGATCAGCTGCTGCCTGAGCATGACGCCTGTGTCAAAGTTGATCATGACGGGGACGGTAACGTGGTGGACATTCACCAAAGCGCTAATCACCCGAATATATATACAGAAATTTTCATTATGGAAAAGGAATTGTTCCTGCGCCAAGTGCAGCGCTGCATTGATCATGGCGAGAGCCATTTCTTCCGGGATGTGATTCAAAAAAATCCGGATGGATTGAATATCGCTGCGTATGCATATGATGGCTATCACGCAGTCATCAATTCCATTGACAGTTATTATCGCAACAGTATGGATCTGCTGAACACAGGGCAATATGAACAACTGTTCAAGGAAGATCCGATCCAGACCAAAATTAAATACGAAGCGCCTGCCAAATACCTGGATACCGCCGATGTTAAACATTCACTCCTTGCGAATGGCTGCATCGTAGGTGGAGAGGTGGAGGATAGCATTCTGTTCCGTGGTGTACAGGTGGCCAAGGGTGCCAAAATAAAAGGTTCCATCATCATGCAGAAATGTTACATTGGTGAGGGGACGGTCCTTGAGAATGTTATTCTCGATAAAGACGTGAGGCTGACCGGAGGACAGACGCTGATCGGTGACCCGTCAAATCCATACATCTTAGCGAAAAGTACTATTATCTAATGCCCACACGTAACCGATATCTTCTATAAATATATATAAAATAAAAATCCTGTAGGATGGATTTAAGGTTCATACACTTTCGACGCATGAATTGCATCTTCGAAAGTTCTCACCAGCATGCAAACGTAGTGAAGGGGACGAAATCGATTCTGAAGCGTAACGTTCGCCCTTGTCTCCAAATTTCAACCTTGTACTATATAAATTCAACTTGAATAATTACACAAAACGGAGAGGACAGAAATGACCTGAAGAAGCGCAGTGCTCGCCTTTATCCCCGGATTTTCCCATTTTAAAAAGGAATCAAAAAATCTGGGGATAACAGCGATCGGAAGGTTATTCTGTCATTGAAGTGTCCAGTGTAAATATTCTTTAGTTCAATTTATATAGGTTAATCAAGAAAATTTGGAGACAACAGCGATCATAAGAACGATTCGTAACCGTAACGGCCACTTTGCACAATGTTGAGCAACTGAGTGTATGAACCGCCACCATCCTGCAGGATTTCCCCGGGAGGAACCTACTTTTGTTTGACAACAAGGAAACGTTCAAGAGTATATTTACACGGAATCTGGTCAGCAAATTGGGCAAACCGATTGAAGAAGCAACACAGGAAGACGTGTACCACGTACTGGGAAGCATGATTCGGGAATATGCAGGCCAGGATTGGGCAGCGTCGAATCAGGGGTTCAAGCAGCGCCAGGATAAACAGGTCTATTACTTCTCGCTGGAATTCCTGATTGGACGTCTGCTCGGGAACAATCTGTTGAATGTGAATGAATTGGAATTGGTGCGTGACAGTTTAGCTGAGCTGGGCTTCTCCTTGGAAGAGATAGAAGAACAGGAGGCGGATGCAGGACTCGGTAATGGAGGTCTGGGACGACTCGCTGCCTGTTTCCTGGATTCACTCGCATCACTACGATATGCAGGACATGGTTGCGGGATTCGATATAAATACGGGTTGTTTGAGCAAAAAATCATCAATGGTAATCAGGTAGAGCTACCCGACAATTGGCTGGATAAGGGCAATGAGTGGGAAGTCCGCCGTCCAGACAAAAAGGTGGAAGTACAGTTCTGGGGCCGGGTAGAAGCTCATGAGCAGGATGGAGAATATCAGTTTGTTACAAAAGATGCCGAATCGGTTGTCGCCATTCCCTATGACGTGCCTGTCATCGGTTATGGTCAAACCCATGTGAATACATTGCGTCTCTGGAGTGCCGAGCCAAAGCGCGAGACTTCACTCGACACCCCTTCGAACTACTACGGTTATCTGGATTATAGCCGATCGGTTGAATCAATCTCGGAATTCCTGTATCCAGATGATTCCCAGTACGAAGGAAAGCTGCTGCGATTGAAGCAGCAATACTTCATGTGCTCAGCAGGTGTACAGAGCGCCTTGCGTACGTTCAACAAGCTGGAGCTACCGTATGATCGTTTGCCTGATAAAGTGGCCTTCCACATTAATGACACTCATCCAACCTTGGTTATACCAGAACTGATGCGCATCCTGATTGATGTGAAGGGATACGGCTGGGATGAAGCATGGGATATCACAACCCGTACTGTATCGTATACCAATCATACAACGCTTAGTGAGGCTCTTGAGAAGTGGCCTGTATCCATGATCAGCAGGCTGCTGCCACGAATCTACATGATCATTGAAGAGATCAACAAACGTTTCTGTGGGATGCTGCTGGACCGGTATCCGGGAGATCAGGATCGCATAGGGCATTTGGCTATTGTTGCAAACGATCAGGTACGGATGGCACATTTGGCGATTGTAGGCAGTCATAGCGTGAATGGTGTTGCTGCTCTGCACACCGAGATTTTGAAAGAGCGCGAGATGGCTCCGTTCTATGAACTGTATCCAGAGCGTTTCAATAACAAAACGAATGGTATCACCCATCGCCGCTGGTTGATGCATGCCAATCCGAAACTGTCGGATCTTATCACGGATACAATCGGTAACGAATGGATAACAGAGCCGGGTAAGCTGGACCAGTTGACTGGTTTTGCGGATAATACATCATTCCAGGAGCAGTTCCGTTCAATTAAGCGGGATAACAAAGAGCGGCTTGCTGCGTATATTCTGGATCATACCGGGACAGCAGTGAATCCGGATTCCATCTTTGATGTACAGGTGAAAAGACTACACGGGTACAAACGTCAACTGTTGAACATTTTGCATGTTATGCATCTGTATAACCGGCTTAAGAATGATGCTTCGTTTGATATGGTACCACGTACGTTCATCTTTGGTGCCAAGGCAGCGCCGAGTTATTATTTTGCCAAGAAAATTATCAAGCTGATCAACACCGTGGCTGACACGGTGAATCGGGATGCGGCCGTGAATGACCGCTTGAAGGTATTTTTCCTCGAAAATTATTCCGTCTCTCTTGCAGAGAAGATCATTCCCGCTGCGGATGTTAGTGAACAGATCTCAACCGCAGGTAAGGAAGCTTCCGGTACGGGCAACATGAAATTTATGATGAACGGTGCTTTAACGATTGGCACGATGGATGGAGCCAACGTGGAGATGGCGGAGCAGGTTGGGGAAGAAAATATGTTCATCTATGGTCTGCGTGCAGACGAAGTACTTGAGTATTATCGTTCCGGCAGCTATCGTCCGAATGAGATTGTGCAGCACGATGAACGCATTCGCGAGGTCGTGGAGCAACTGGTGCATCCAGGTGCATTCTGTTATCGTGATGGGGAGTTCTGGGATATTTATGACTCCTTGCTGGCCCATGGTGATGAATACTTTGTATTGCGTGATTTTGCTGCTTATGCAGACGCGCATGCTGCGATTGACCAGGCATATCGGGATATTCCGGGCTGGACTCGGAAAGCGATATTAAACACGGCACATTCCGGCATATTCTCCAGTGATCGTACCATTAGTGAGTATGCGACAGATATCTGGGGTATTCATCCCGTGTCCGGGAACTGGAAAGGTTAAGAATAGATTGTTAAACAAACAAGTCCCCTTGTTCGCAAGAGACATCTCTGCTGGTAAATTAACCAGCGTAGAGAGCATCTCCTTGTAGAACAAGGGGATTTTGGCATACAGTGTGTATCATAGTGGCATTCAACTTGAAGAGAACCGCAACTCGCGTATCTTTCATCATACAAGTTCGCACACAAAATCAAAAAAATAATCGGGATCTCAGTCATACTACATAAGAAATCGTTTGATATTTTGAATTAGATAGGGGAGCCGTCACTATGGATCATTACACACGAATTCAGCTTGCTATTGAGTATTTGGAGCAGCATTTGCAAGATGATTTTAATATCAGAGAGACGTCCGCTGCTGCGAGCTTTTCGGCGTTTCATTTTCAGCGTTTATTTCAGGCGATCACGGGATTCACGGTACTGGAGTACGTGCGCAGACGCAGATTAACGGAAGCTGTAGGGATGCTGCGGGGCACATCGGAAGGCATACTGGACATTGCGATGAGCTTTGGCTATCAATCTCAAGAGGCATTTACCCGTACATTTTCAGCCTACTTTGGAATGACACCGGCGAAGCTGCGTAAGCTGGAAGTGGATCAGTTGTCTCTTCTGAAGATGCAACAGAGCATTGATTTTAACGATTATCGAACTCGGCTTGATGGAACTTTCCACATGAACACACCCCGTCTGGTCACACGGGAACCGAACTGGATTGTCGGCTATGAATATAAGAGCAACCTGAATGACAATCAGCATTATGCTGAAATACCCGGATTTTATCACGATTTTGGCATGGAACAGAAATTCATGGCGATCCCGGAGAGGACACGCCCTGATATGGCTTACGGTGTGGCCTGTCATTTTGAAGAGAATGGAGCATTTTCTTTTATTGTGGGTGAAGAAAGCAGAGGAGCATCGCAGGTACTTGAACCCGGTTTTACTTCGATTGAAATTCCGGGCGGCTTGTATGCAGAATTCACCGTGGAAGGCTCCGGGCAGGATATTCGGAAAATGATCTATGGCAGCTGGCTACCGCAGTCTAACTATGAACGGAGGGAAGGACCGGACTTTGAAGTGACGGATGTCTGGAAATCGACCCCTGAACAACTGGACATGAAGATCTATATCCCGTTAAAATAGACCTTACCGCTTCGCGGAATTCAAGGTCGGAGGACGGATGAATGAGCGAAAAGTCGTGGCTCCACTCCAAGTGGATGCTGACCATTGTTACTTGCATGGCAGTCCTTTACATACTGATTATGGGCATTTTACTGTTTGTTAGTGGCCGAACACCAGGCATGTATTATCAATATAATCTCGTACCCTTCGAGACGATTCGTCCACTTCTTATGGAGAGGGAGAGGTACAATACAGATACCTGGGTCAAAAACCTGTTTGGCAATATCGTATTGTTCATTCCGCTGGGCATCTGGATTCCATGGTTGTTTCGGAGGTGTCGTACGTTCCTGACCTTTACATCTACAGTTGTTTTGCTTCTGCTGGGTGTTGAGGTCACACAATTGATTACACGTGTAGGTTCGTTTGATGTGGATGACATTATTCTGAACACGATCGGTGCCTGGATAGGTTACGTCGGATTTAAGTTAGTCTTATGTTCACAAAAAAGGACTCGGAATTGAACCGCAGATCGCGGTCCATGACCGGGTCTTCTTGCATAAGATACCTTTCAAATGTTTACAAGGGAATCATTTCGGATAAAACATATTAACGGCTTAATACAGTGAGCAGAGATTATATAGTGAACAATGATGAGAGCGAGGTGGGCGATATCGTTTGGTGGAAAGAGAGTGTGGTATATCAGATTTACCCGAGCAGCTTTAAAGATTCGGACGGAGATGGATATGGCGACTTGCAGGGAATCTATGAGAAGCTCGATTATTTGGAAAATTTGGGCGTAGATGTGATCTGGCTCTGTCCCATTTACGATTCACCAGGACATGATAACGGATATGATATCCGGGATTACTACGGCATTTTACGCAAGTATGGCACGATGGAGGATTTTGATCGATTATTGGCAGAGGCACACAAGCGTGGTCTCAAGATCATGATGGATCTGGTGCTGAATCATACGTCAGATGAACATGCTTGGTTTGCTGAATCGCGTTCATCAAAGATGAATCCAAAGCGGGATTATTATATTTGGCGTTCAGGCAAAAATGGTCAGGTGCCGAATAATTGGGAGTCCTATTTTGGAGGTTCGGTGTGGAAGCATGATCCCGAGACAAATGAATATTATCTGCATCTGTATTCGGAACAGCAACCCGATCTCAACTGGAACAATGCACAGATGGCTGAAGAGATGTATGAGATGGTGCATTGGTGGCTGGAAAAAGGGGTAGATGGATTCCGTTTCGATGCAGTAGCGCATATCGCCAAGGCAGAGGGTCTGCCAAGTGCCCACAATCCGGATAATCTGCCGGTGGTTCCAGCGTATCAGCTCTTTTCCAACCTGGAACAGGTACACTCGATCTTGAAGAAGCTGAATAACATGATCCTGAAACCCTACGGACCCATGACAGTTGGCGAGACTTCGGGACTTGGGCCTGAGCAGGCCTTGGCTTATGTGGGAACGGATCGTGATGAGCTTAATATGGTATTCCAGTTTGAGCATATGTTTATCGATGCCAAATCCTCCGGAATTGGTAAATGGAACTATAAGGAATGGAAATTGACAGATCTCAAAGAAATCATGAGCCGGTGGCAAACGGTTTTACATGGTAGAGGCTGGAACGCCAATTATATGGGGAACCATGATCAGCCACGTCCGGTTTCCCGTTTTGGTGATGATGGTAAATATCGGGTGCGTTCTGCTCAGATGCTGGCGACATGGATGCTTACACTCGAAGGGACCCCCTACATCTATCAAGGAGAAGAGATCGGCATGACCAATGTCGCTTTCCCGAATATCGAACAATACCGGGACATCGAGACCAAAAATTATTTCAATCATTACATTGGTCAAGGTAAGTCAAAGCATGAAGTCATGCAGGCGATCTGGCTGAAGAGTCGCGATAATGCCCGCACGCCGATGCAATGGGATGAGACGGAACACGCAGGGTTTACCCAGGGTCAGCCGTGGATTCAGGTGAATGATAATTATCCTGAGATTAATGTGGCTGATGCCGAAAGTGATCCGCAATCCATTTTGCATTATTACCGTAAGTTAATTGCGCTTCGCAAACAACATAAAGTGCTTATCTATGGTGCGTATGAATTGCTGTTGCCGGATGATCCGGATATCTATGCCTATACCCGAACGCTGGAAGATGAGCAGATGCTGGTCATTCTGAATTTCCGTGGGCATGAGCCTGAGATGCACTGGCCAGAAGGCTGGACTTCCGAGCATGCCAAGCTGATCATCAGCAATGTGAGCAGACGTTATTCTACCGATGAAGGTGCGATTCAGCTTCAGCCGTATGAAGCAAGGGTGTATCGTAAGCAGCGATAACACGGAGGCTAGCGTAATTTTGCGTTGGTGAAGAGCTATGATTTATAATAAATAGTGGTTTTCAAAATAATCAAAACATATGTCGGGAGGAATCCAAGTTGTTGAATATTACGTTCCACGGTCACTCCAGTGTACAGCTGGGCACAGAAGAAAAGTCTCTGATCATTGATCCCTTCCTGCGTGGCAACGAGCTTGCTGTAACGAAGCCAGAAGATATTAAGACCGATGTTGTGTTGCTGACACATGCACATATGGATCACATCCTCGATGCTGAACCTATTGCCAAAGCAAATAACGCCAAAGTTGTGGCTATTGTGGAATTGGCTACATATATGTCCTGGAAAGGTCTGGATACACTCGGCATGAACATGGGCGGAACGGTAGATCTTGGCTTTGCTCAAGCCAAAATGATTCAGGCGTTCCATACTTCCGGGATTGTGCTGGAAGAAGAACAACGGATCATGTATGCAGGGTTGCCTGCTGGATATATCATTAATATTGGTGGTAAAACGATTTTGCATGCCGGAGACACAAGTCTCTTCGGGGATATGAAAATGATCGGTGATCGTCATGATATCGATGTTGCCTTCTTGCCGATTGGTGGACATTTCACCATGGGACCTGAGGATGCCCTGCAAGCGGCCGAATGGTTTAATGCCAAACTGACAATTCCGGTTCATTATGATACGTTCCCGGTAATTCGTCAGGATGCGGAACACTTCGTGCAACAACTGGCTGCAAAAGGGTTGGAAGGCCGTGTGCTGGCCCCGGGAGAATCTATTACCCTGTGATCATTTAACCCCTGTTCAATAATAAATAGATTTATGGATAAAGACGAATATCACGTCAGGATAACTGACGTGATATTCGTCTTTTTTCGGTTTCAGGTTCAATTTTCACCGATAGAGTTGGTACAAATGACAAAAAAATTGAAATTCCATTGTTGAACTCTCTTTTAGAATGATATAAAAAGTTACACGGAAACCAAACGGAAATCCGAATTGACCGCAAACAGGGGGAGCGTTCATGTCATTTATGAAATCATTATTTTTTCAAATTATTGTAGCGGTAATCATCGGGATTGGCGTAGGCATCCTGTGGCCGGATCTGGGTAGCTTGCTGCAACCGCTCGGAACAGGTTTCATCAAATTAATCAAGATGATCATCGCACCACTGATTTTCATGGTGATTGTGACAGGTATTGCCAAGATCGGTGATCTGAAGTCAGTAGGTCGCATCGGACTGAAAGCCATCGTGTGGTTCGAGATTGCAACTACAGTGGCGCTGGTACTTGGATTGGGAACAGCCAATCTGCTTCGCCCAGGTGCCGGAATGAACGTGGACCCTTCAACCATAGATGCAAGCGGAATTGAAGCGAAAACCAATGGTTCCGAGTTACCGCATACGGTAGACTTTATCATGAATATTATTCCGACAAGTGTTGTGGATGCCTTTGCACAAAATGCACTTCTGCAAGTTCTGCTCGTGGCCTGCCTGTTCGGGGTTGCGCTGGCAGCAACGGAGAGTAAGGCAAAAGAGAATGTACTTACGCTGATTGAGAACTTGCTCGGCATTGTGTTCCGCATCATCGGTTATATCATGAAACTCGCGCCAATTGGTGCATTTGGAGCCATGGCTTACACGGTAGGTGCCTATGGGGCTTCCACTTTATCATCCTTTGGTCTGTTAATTCTGGCCTGTTACGGCGCAGCGCTGCTGTTTCTGGTCATGCTGGCATTGGCTGCCTGGTGGATTACCGGGCTGAATTTCCTGCAATTTGTGAAGTATACCCGTTCTGAAGTGATGCTGGCAATTGGAACCGGATCCTCAGAAGTGGTGATGCCACGCATGATGGACAAACTAACCAAGGCGGGTTGTGATCGTGCGGTTGTGGGTCTTGTAGTGCCGACGGGGTACTCGTTTAATCTGGATGGCGCTTCGATCTATTTATCCTTGGCAACGGTTTTTGTTGCTCAGGCCGTAGGGATTGAACTGACATTGATGCAGCAGATTACGATTTTGCTGGTGTTGATGTTAAGTTCCAAAGGCATGGCAGGAGTACCTGGCTCCGCATTCTTGGCCCTGTCTGCAACGGCAGTGGCTGTCAATGCTTTTCCGGTAGCAGCGGTTGCTCTGCTGCTTGGTGCAGATCGTTTCATGGATACAATGCGTGTCTTCACCAACCTGATGGGCAACTGTGTCGCAGCATTTGTGGTGGCGAAATGGGAAGGTCTGCTGGATCAAAAGCGAATGCGTGCCGTACTCTCTGGTGAGATCAGTGCTGCTGAACTGGAAAGGGAAGAGCAAGCTGCACTATCTTTATTGATGTTGAATATGCAGGAAAAACAGGGTAAAGCCGCAGTTTCACCGGAGATGTCGTAGGAGGCAATGTGCCTACTAGAGTGACTTAGTCAAGTGAAAGTAACCGTATCATTTAAATCAACGAAATCATTGACTGACGAACAGCAAATTCAATTAACAAGTTCAACCAAATTAGACCGTCTGTTGCCCGCACCAATGGTGGGAAGAACAGACGGTTTTTTGTTGTCCCAATACAGATATCATTGGGTTCACGAACGCAGGTTCCAAAATAAATGTTACAGAGGAAAGATTTATGGGGAATGTGTAGAAGAGGTGAAGAATATACATATTATAGTTTCAACTTGTATATACATGTTTACTTATGTAATATAGATATGAAGTTAACCGAGAACATCACATGAGAGCATTACAATTTATTGGAGGCGTTAACATGAGTTCTAATAATACAACTCCGTCATCTTGGTGGAAGACATCAACGGTGTATCAGGTATATCCGAAGAGTTTTAATGATACAACCGGATCGGGTACTGGAGATATTCGTGGATTAACCGAGAAGCTTGATTATTTGCAGCATCTGGGTATCGATATTGTGTGGTTACAGCCGGTATATGTATCCCCGCAGCATGATAATGGATATGACGTAGCGGACTATTACCGGATTAATCCGGATTATGGGACGATGGAGGATTTTGACGAACTGCTGAAAGGTCTGAAGGCTCGTGATATGAAACTGATGATTGATATCGTGGTGAATCACTCCTCGACCGATCATGAGTGGTTCCAGCAATCCCGTTCTTCCAAGGATAATCCGTATCGGGATTATTATATTTGGAAAGATCCTGCCCCGGATGGCGGTGTGCCAAACAACTGGCAATCCAAGTTCGGTGGGCCCGCGTGGCAGTATGATGAACAGACGGGACAATATTTCCTGACTTTATTTGATAAAACGCAGGCAGATCTGAATTGGGAGAATGAAGAAGTACGCAAAGCTGTACGGGATATGATCAAGTTCTGGGCGGAAAAGGGTGTGGATGGTTTCCGTATGGACGTGATTAACCTGATCTCCAAAGACCAGCGGTTCCCTGATGATGATGGCAGCGTGTCACCGGGTGATGGACGCAAATACTACACGGATGGACCACGTGTGCATGAGTACATTACCGAGATGTATGAAGAAGTATTCGGGCCTTACAACATGGTGACTGTAGGGGAAATGTCTTCCACAACACTGGAACATTGTATCCAATATTCGAACCCGGCTTCCCGGGAGTTTTCGATGACGTTTAACTTCCATCACCTAAAAGTGGATTATCCGAATGGTCAGAAGTGGGAACTGATGCCGTATGATTTCGAAGCGATGAAGCAGCTCTTCAGTGAGTGGCAAACTGGCATGCAGGCCGGTGGAGGTTGGAACGCGCTGTTCCTTAATAACCATGATCAGCCGCGGGCGCTATCCCGATTCGCCGATGATGGTGATTATCGTGCCGAGAGTGCGAAGATGCTTGCAACAACGATACACGGAATGCAAGGTACACCTTATGTCTACCAGGGAGAAGAGATCGGCATGCCGAATCCAGTCTGGAATGACGTTAGTGAGTTCCGCGATATCGAATCAACGAACATGTACCGCTTGCTTCAGGAAGAACGAGATAAATCCGCTGAAGAAGCTTTCAACATTGTAAAAGAGCGTTCCCGGGACAACTCCCGCACACCGATGCAGTGGAATGGAAGTCAGAATGCAGGCTTCACTACGGGAACACCTTGGCTGAAGGTGGATGAGCGGTATCCTTCCATTCACGTGGAACAGCAGCTGGCTGATCCAGATTCGATCTACTATCACTACCGCAAATTGATTGCCCTGCGTAAACAGGTTAACGTGCTGATCGACGGTCTGTATGAACGATTGGACGATGCACACCCGGATGTATTCGCCTACGCACGGACCAATGGAAGTGAGTCCCTGATTGTTGTATCCAACTTCAGTAAACGAGACGTCACGTTCTCGCTTCCGGAAGCAGTCTGGAATGATCATATTGCAGGCAAATCAGCAGAGTTACTCATAGGGAATACGGAGGCAGCCCCTGCGCTGACGCAGGAAATCTCTCTCAGTCCGTATGCATCCTATATGTGGCTTGTGCCACAACAGGACTAATCACATTTTATAAATAGGAAGTGACACTATGGCAATCGATAAAAAACAGGTTGAGGAGATCGTCCGGGCAGTCGGTGGCAAAGAGAATATTGAAGCTGCTACACACTGTGTTACACGACTCCGGTTTGCCTTGTACGATGAGAGTAAAGTGGATACTGAAAGTCTGGATCAGAATGATCTGGTTAAAGGACAATTCTCTTCCCAAGGACAATTCCAGGTCGTTATTGGGCCTGGTCTGGTAGATAAAGTCTATGATGAGATGATTCAGATTACCGGGGGAGATCGTTCTTCCAAGGATGATGTGAAGGCGGTTGCTGGTAAAAAGCAAAATCCAATCCAGCGAGCGATTAAAACACTCTCGGATATTTTCATTCCGATCTTGCCTGCAATCATTACGGCAGGTCTTTTGCTCGGGATTAACAATATTCTGACAGGCCCAGGCATTTTCTTTGATGGAAAATCACTGGTGGATGTTTATCCAGCCTGGAAGGATCTTGCGTCCATTATTAATACGATCGCAAGTACAGCCTTCACGTTCCTGCCGGCTCTAATTGGTTGGGCAGCTGTAAAAAGGTTCGGCGGCAGTCCGCTGCTCGGGATCGTGCTTGGTCTCATTCTGGTACATCCCGATCTGCTGAGTGCATATGGTTACGCTGATGCTGTGAATAATGGCACGGTGCCAACATGGAATCTGTTTGGTTGGGAGATTGAGAAGATCGGTTATCAAGGGCAGGTTCTACCGGTACTGGTATCGGCGTATCTGCTTGCGAAGATGGAGATTTTCCTGAACAAAAGGGTACATGATTCAATTAAACTGCTGGTCGTTGCACCGGTCACGTTGCTGATTACCGGATTCCTGGCCTTCACGATCATTGGACCAGTTACATTTGCCATTGCGAATGCAATTACTTCCGGCTTGATCTATGTTTACGATTCATACGCGGCGCTGGGTGGTCTGATCTACGGTGGTCTATACGCTTTGCTTGTTATCACCGGTATGCATCACACGTTCCTCGCGGTCGATGTTCAGCTCATTGGTAGTCAGGGCGGTACGTTCCTGTGGCCGATGCTGGCATTGTCCAACATCGCACAAGGTTCGGCGGCACTTGCGATGATGCTTGTCCTACGTGAGAAGAAAATGAGAGGACTTGCGGCAACGTCCTCGGTGTCGGCCTTCCTCGGGGTAACCGAGCCGGCGATCTTTGGTGTTAACATCCGTTACCGTTATCCGTTTATCTTTGGTATGGTCGGTTCCGCAATTGGTGGTGTGCTGCTGACGATGAATAATGTTCAGGCAACCTCCATCGGTGTAGGTGGCGTACCGGGATTCCTGTCGATTTTCCCTAACAAATGGGGTGTCTTCTTCATCGGCATGGCGATTGTCCTGATTGTACCCTTTGTACTGACCGTCCTTTTTGGCAGAGCCAAACTGAGAAAAGAAGATCGGAGTGCAAGCAATGAAACTGTTAATGAGCCTAAAGCGGCTACATCGCAGTCTGCTTCGGGTGTTACCTCTTCAACTGCAAAAACAGATCCAAACCAGCGCACACGTAGTGCAGCTCAAGTAGGGGACGAAGCAGTGAATACACTGGAAATCATGGCGCCATTAACAGGCCAGGCCGTATCACTGGAGCAAGTACCTGATCCGGCTTTTGCCGAGAAACAGATGGGTGAAGGTGTAGCGATTGAACCTTCCGGCAACCTGGTTGTTGCCCCGTTTGATGCTCAGGTAGCTCATGTGATCAAAAGTAAACATGCGGTGATTCTTGAACACGCGAGTGGATTACAAGTTCTGATTCATGTCGGGATTAATACAGTATCCCTCAAAGGTGAAGGCTTCAACATGCATGTGGAAGCTGGCGAGCATGTAAAGGCTGGACAAAAGCTGTTGGAGTTTGATCGTAAGGTAATTGAAGATGCGGGATACCCGCTGATTACACCGATTATCATTCCAGATGGTCAGGATATGGTTGAACGGGTGGAAGTCACGACAGGTGATGTTACATCTAATCAAAATGGTGTGTTGAAGGTTCATCTGAAAGGTTAATTGAATACAACAACAAGAAGGGGCTGCGTGATGTGCAGCTCCTTTTTGCTGTATGATCGTTATTTTCATGACGATCATGGTAAACTGTATATAAAATGGAAGAATCACATTTTTAAAATAATGGTGGTTGGAAAGGTTCTTCTGACAAAGCAAGCTTCAGGCATGTTCGAGTCGTGGCGTTCATATGGTGGAGAAAGAGTTCCTAGATCGATGAGGAGGAGAGCCATGACACGTATTGCGGTGATGGTCATTCATGGGCTGGGTATGCGGAAGGATGGGTACGCGGACAAGCTGATTGCTTGTTTGCATAAGGAATTGGACAAGGTGATGGTCTTGCCTGGCGCTTCCAAACAGATGCTGGATATCGAACCTGTATATTGGGCGGATGTATTTGAGGAGCGGGAAGAGGCGCTCTTTCAACAGCTCGTCAGCTCTCCGGGATTGAACTTTCAGGCGTTGCGCCGATTTGTCATCCATTACCTGGCTGATGCGGTTGCTTATCAACCGGTGGAAAATCAAGGCCATAACTATGATGCCGTACATCGAACGTTGAATCAGGCGATGCATACTCTTGCACAGCGTAATGGACCGGAAGCTCCGCTCTGTGTGGTTGCCCATAGTTTGGGTGCCGTAATCGCCAGTAACTTCTTCTACGATCTGCAATATCCGTCCAGTCGTGTTCCTGAGGTTGTGGATGTGAACTCGGCTCTGGAGCGGGGCGACACGCTGACCAATTTTTACTCGTTTGGTACAACCCTGCCCTTATGGAGCTTGCGTTACCATGACTTTAGTTGCCCAATTCAGGTGCCCTCTTCCCATGTGAATCAGTATTATGCCGGGCTGGAAGGGGAGTGGGTGAACTTCTACGATCGGGATGATATTCTGGGTTATCCGTTACGCCCCATTGATCCTGCTTATGAGAAAGCGGTTAAAGAAGATATTGAAGTGAACTCTGGCGGCGTGGCTATGAGTTGGAATCCGCTAAGTCATGGGGGGTATTTCTCCAATCGAAGTATGAATCGGAGAATTGCTCAGGGGCTGGCTCGAACCTGGACCTGGATAAATCGCTCATAATTAAGAGGTTCTAGCTTCATCCCATCTTCTTGGTATTGAAAACCGGTCTTTTTGAACACGTATTGTCAGTACTATAAGTATTAAAATTAGGAGGGTATATGTATGGAATGCAGGACAGGCTGTGCCGCATGTTGTATCGCGATTTCCATATCATCACCGATACCGGGCATGGCTCATGGCAAGCCGGCAGGTGTACGTTGTGTGCAGCTTACGGATGATAATCGCTGCGGAATTTTTGGCCAAAAAGATCGTCCTGCGGTATGCAGTGGATTGCAAGCTGAGGAAGAGATGTGTGGTAGCACCGATCAGGAAGCATTTGATATTCTAACCTGGTTGGAGCAAGAAACTGCACCGAAGGTAATATGAGTAGGTTGTTTTAATGAATTGGGATAATTATACTTAATAGGGAAGAAGGTCGATCAGAGAGAGGAGACGCGAATACAATGGGGCTTGTTAAACGTTTTGTATTGGTTGTTGTGAATATGATCGGAGAGTTATGGATGGGGTTTTACCGACGTAACTCGGATTATTATGACCATCAGACTTCGGAGTCCAAAAGTAAGATTGGCTATTATGCATTTATTATTGGGGCAACAGTGGTTACGGTGGGCATTGTAGGCTGGATGTACAACCGAATTTATTCATAAGTAGTCATTATGCTTAAAATTGACTGAGGCCAAATGCTGAAGATGAGTCTGTACAAATAAAAGAGAGTATCCGCAGGATGTGACATCAAATGGATACTCTCTTTGTCATGGGATCAGCTAGGAATATGATCATTGAAGTGAGGGCTTAACTTTCTTTTCTTTCAACATATGTACAAGAATCATCTTCAGTACGGAAGAGACGATGAAGAAAATAAACAGGATGCGAAATAATTGGTACCCGGATACAACCGAAAGATCGGCATTCACTTCATGTGCCATGATACTCATCTGATCCATTCCGCCAGGGGCCATACTGAGTAGTGAGGTAGCCGCCGAGAGGGAGAATACATTCATTAACAGATAACTCAATCCAAGCGCACCAGCAATGAGAAGTACACTGCTAATCACGGCTAGGGTCACCGTCTGTGTCTTACGTTGCAACTGTTCTGGCTTGAGCATCAGTCCAACATGACTGCCAATCATCAATTGCGATACGTTTAAGAGGGAGGTTGGCAGACTGGGCGTGTGCATCGTTGTGCTTAATTGAACGACACACATGACAATCATGGGGCCCAGCATAAAGGCCGTCGGAAATCGGAGTTTGCGTGCAACCCATGCACCCGCTACACAGAGCGGAGCATAGACAAGAATCTCGGGGAAAAGGGAACCCCACGTCGCTACGTCAATGAACGGATGATCCAAACCGCCACCTGCGATACCTCCAATCCACGGACTGAACAGCAGGAACGGAACACAGAAGACAATCATGATCAGCCGAGTCACCTGCAAAAACGTAACCAGCGTCAAGTTGATGGATTTCATCTCTTCTGCGAGGGACACCATCTGGGATAGTCCTCCTGGAATACTGCCAACCAGCAGGGAGGGGAAATCAAAGTCGGTTACCTTTGAAGCGATGTAAGCCGTAATCACACACAACCCGATTAAGAGCAAGGTCATCAGCAACATCATGGGAAGTTGTTGCAAAATGCCGTGTAATGCCTCTTCTGTTAAGGTGAGTCCAATCGAATAACCAACAATCAAAATGCCATAGTCCCGAATGGAGGCAGGCCACATGAGCGGCCATTTGGCGACTTGGGAGCCGAGCAGCATAAATACCATTGGCCCGAGCAACCACGGGATCGGTGTATGAATAATTGTGAATAGCAATCCGCCAAGAACAGAGACACCCAGACTAAGAAAAAACCGAAAGACAACGTGGGAACCAAGCTTGCGCATCAATTCCATCCGTTTAGCCTACCGGTTGAATGAGGTGGTATGAGACTCAGGTATGCATTCAGGTTTAATGAAATATTCATGTTCATGTGTGATCACTCCTGATGATGAGATACGTTGCGTTATCTGCGGAACAACCAGGCTGCTGCTGTTCAACTCATTAAGATCCTGCGAGAGCCGTAGCGGAAGGTTTGGGTTCTCTGAACATTACAAAGTACATCAGTGATGAAATAACGTATAGACAGCCTGTGATGCTGAATGTGATCGCATAACCCCAATACGTTCCGTACGTGGTGACCAGATAGGATTGAACAGGTCCCATGGTCGCCCAACCAATCATGAACGAGGTCTGCATCAGTGAATTGGCAATGCCACGGCGTTTGTCAGAGATCCGATCCACCAGTATGGCTGAATGAATGGGATTGGCTGCGTTCATCAATGCTTGTCTGAATAAGAAACTGAGCGAAGCGATGAACAACAGATTGGTGAAGCCTGTTAATAGAAGGAAGGGCAGCGACATGACCTGGAAAATGACAACGGCTCTTACGCTTCCGACCTTTGCCGCCAGGGTAGGACCAATCAGCATGGATACAATCGTCATAATCTGACCAAGTGCAATTAGTAAGCTCATGCCGCTCAGAGAAACCGAGAATCGATTGGTGAAATACAGATTCAGATACGGTACAACCAGTCCGGAACCTAATCCAATTAACAACTGAGTCACTATAAACTGACCAATCAGTCGGGAATCTTTTTTCTTCGTGATCGAATCCACCGTGCTTGGGGTATTCGTTGAATTTTCTTTTAGATCCGCATTGGGTTGAAGAACGGGTTGCGCCGGAATTGTTGTCTGCGGAGCAGCCTTGCCTTCGGTTACAAATAACAGTGGAATAAACGCAGCCAGTGTTGCTGCACCACCGACAAATAAAACCGTCTGCAATCCTGTCACTTTGGCGAGTCCTGCCGTATGTAACAAATCTGCGAATACACCGCCACCCAGGCTACCAAGAACCTGGGAAGCGAGCACAAGGGATGAATAATAACTGAACATCTTCAGCCGTTGGCTTTTCTTGACGTTTTCCGCCAGATAAGGAATGGCCAGTACTTGGAATACCCCAGCGAAAAGGCCAGAAAATACCGCGAACCAGATCAGTCCTGTAGCCGAATAATCGAAGGAGCGTCCGATCAGAAAGATTCCGCTGAATAACGCCCCGGTAATGAGCAGCCGCTTGCGGCTGAACAGATCACCGCATAGACCGATAGGAACAAACATAATGGCTGTTGCGAGTGATTGAATACTTACAATCTGGCCGTTCATTGTATCATTATAGCCCAGACCCTGAATGTACAGATTGTACAAGACAGAGAACATGCCATTTCCGATCTGATACAGAATGCTAGCCAGGAAAAACAGTTGAATATTGCGGGACCAGCCGCGAATTTCATCATTAATATGTTGTAAAACTCTCAAGTGGTTCCCCCCAGTCTGCCTGTGCAGTGATTCCAGTTTAACAGGAAAGGGGAATTTGCGGAAGAATTGACCACTGTTTATTTTGGTTCAGGGGCATCAATCACACGAGCAATGACGAATCCATCGTAACCTTTGCTACCGACCGTTTGCAGTGCTGTAGCTTCAAGCCGAGGGTGATCCGCGATCAACTGCAGGAATGATCGAACGCCTTGAACTCTGGGGTCTGTGCTGTCTGTGCGGATCACTTCACCGTCCCTGACGATATTATCACCAATAATAAGACTCCCCGGCCGAGTCAGTCGCAGGGCCCATCTCAGATAATCGGGATTACTCGGTTTGTCAGCATCGATGAAGATCATATCAAACGGTTCCCTGTATTCTTCCTGAACATCGGGAAGGGTGGTCAGGGCAGGACCAACTCTCAGGTCAACCTTGTGCATCAGTCCTGCTCGTGTGAGATTGGCTCGGGCCAAGTCTGCATGGTGTGATTCCGATTCCAGTGAGACGATGCGTCCGTGTTCAGGCAGCGCTCTTGCCATCCAGATGGTACTGTATCCACCCAATGTGCCGATTTCAAGTACACGGGATGCGTCTTGGATTTGCAGTATGAGCTGAAGTAACTTTCCTTGATTTGGTGTTACGTCATGAGCAGGAAGTCCAGCTTCGGCATTGCTTTTTAGTGTATGTTCAAGCAGGGAATCTGATGGAATCAGCAAATCATTCATGTAGTCGTCAACTTGAGTCCAGGTATGCTGTAGGTTGGTCGTATTTATATTTTTCATCTTCATATGTTCCTTTCCTTGTTCCTTGTATTGGATTTCTTATTTCAACTATAAATGGAGTGGATATATAAATAAAATATATATTATGTATGATAATATAACTTTAGATTATGTATTTGACGTGGAAGAGGTGTAAACATGAATCTGCATGGATTACGATTATTTCATGCCATCGTGAGATATGGCGGGGTCACTCGTGCCGCAGAGGAACTAAATATTAGTCAGCCTGCGGTATCTTCTCAGGTAAAGAAATTTGAACGTGAATTGGGAATCCAGCTTTTTGTTTCGGAGGGAAGAAGACTGGTGCTTACGGATGCCGGGATACAGTTAACAGGTTATGCGGAGCGTCTGTTCATGCTGGAGCAGGATGTCGAGAATTTTGTGCAGGATTTTCGGGAGGGCAAGAAAGGACTGATCCGTCTTACGGCAACCTACTTGCCTTCGAACTTTCTGTTGCCGGGCTGGATTGCGCGGTTTAAGCAAATGCACGAGGATGTGGAGATTGTTGTGAGCACAACCAACACCCGGATGGCATTTGACCAATTACTTCGTTATGAGGCAGAGATTGCAGTGTATGGTGGAAGTGGCATTACACATGCAGGTGTCCAATGGGATGAATTATTTGACGATGAGATGTGGTTTGTTGTGCACCCTGACCATCCGTATGCGGGAAAAGAAATCGAGCTGCATGAGATGATGGCAGAACCGTTCATCATGCGCGAAGAAGGCAGTGCCACGCGTGAGAGACTCGTTTCCCTTTGCACAACAAATAACCTGGCCGCTCCCCGCATTGCGCTTCAGTTCAACGGGCTGAACGAAACGATCAGTGCGGTGAAGGCAGGTTATGGGGCCAACTTTATATCTTCTTTGGTTGTGAACGAAGATGTGCAGCAAGGCAGGCTGGCACGTGTATTTGTTCGAGGTGTACAGCTGAGAAATACGGTTGCCGTATGTACACGAGCCGGGGAGGTATTATCGCCTGCTGCACAGCATCTGGTCAAGCTTATCCGCCAAGAAGCTGCTTTGATGAAATAAATAGCGTGATTGTACTTAAAATAACTTAAAGTCCATGTTCAAAAAGACCAGTTTTCAGTATCCTAAAGTGGACTTTTGAACAGCCACTTGAACATGGACAGGTTACTTCTTCAACTATTAACTTTCGCTTTGTTGTGATGTTCCCCATGCATGTAATCTGGCGTATAGGGTTACGCCGCCAATGATCAGGACAGGAATCCAGACTGCAATTATGGGCACACGGTGGAATAACAATGCGGCTGCAATGACGCCGATCAAATAGATGACAACAGCACCTGCACGAAGGTAGGCGTCTGTGGACAAGGCTTTGGCTAACGATCGGATATTGGCATGTCGCAGCTTTTTGAGGATGCTTACGGTATCTTCAACCACAGCGGCCAAATTATTGGTGAGCACGGTTGTTGAGATGCCAGCAATTCCAATGCGGCGTGCCGCAGTTGTTTGCATCCCCATTGCAACGGCTAGGATGACAATTAACAGATAGGACAGTTGTTCTGAAAATGGACTAATCATGGCGATCGCGAACAGCAGCAGCAATATGCTTTCAACAGTGAACACGGCTGTGACCCTGGAAGACCAGCCATTTTTGGTCTGCACAGGTCCAACCATATGTGCTGCAATGGCATTGCCGGCAATAAAACCGATGAGGGCAAGCAATGACCGCAGCACGACAAATTCCTGAGCACGGGCGATGGCAATACCGAGCAGTACAATATTTCCCGTCATATTGGCTGTGAGCACATGCCCCAGTCCCAGATATCCGATCAGGTCCACCATTCCGGCAGACATACAGAGAAGCAGCATGGCGTATTTTTGGAGGGTGCTTTGATTCATCCTATCCGTCCTTTCAAAAAAACGTAGCCCCTCCAGTATACAGCCATATCGCATGATTCTTCAAAATGATATTCATGGCTCAGGACTACGGCGCCGCAAGCCAGTCAAACATATTATTCACCGCTGACTCATGTATTCTCTGGTGAAAATGATGATCCTGCCCGCCATAGGCGTGAAACGTAACGTTAGCGCCCCGGCGCTTCAGCCAGTGGTACATCCGGGTGCCATGACTGTAATTCACCTGCGTATCCGATGTGCCGTGCATGATCAGCACGGGGCAGGATAGTTTGTTTGCATTCGACAAAGGGGAACGGGCAAGATATGCTTCCGGAACCGTACGGGGGGAACCACCGAGCACCCTTTTCAATGTACGTCTCAGGTCGGTTCGTTCATGATACGTGCGTTCCACATCGGCGACACCGCTCCATAGGACTAACTTATGTACTTTGTCTGGCCCATCATTATAGGCAGTTGCTGTATGTACCGCATTAATGGCTCCACGGGAGAACCCCATTAACGATATCCGAGTCGGGTCGACAAAAGGTAAACGCTGCATCAACCGATAAGCGGCATGCACATCTTCGGCATCTCTTCCGCCATACTCGTCACGACCTTCACCTCCTTCGTTGCCACGATAGGATGGGGCGAACACGATATAACCTTTATGTACAAATTGCTCAAGCCAAACAGTATTTACCCCGCCATAGCTGCCAAGTCCGCCGCGACAATAGATCAGCACAGGCCACTGTTCCGGTATGTTATCCGTATCATGCATTGTTGTAGAAGGGTAGTGGCTGGCGAGTGGTTGCAGATGTAGAGATGTATGTATGGAAGCGAATTCCGGACAGGCAGAGGAGACAGAGCCGGGATGAGCATATGTCGTGATATCAGGTGATGAACAACCTTGTGGCAGGTATAAATAAGCTTTAACCCGAAGTGTATCGGATGAATACGTCACTTGATAGAGCAGGAAAATCCACCTCTTTTATTAATAATTGCGGGCCAAATGACAGGGATATTTCTATAGGATGTACGTAAAATAAGTTCCCATACCTTCCAGGCTGAATCGCCAGCCCAAATGTAAGAAATTCGTTTATTGGCTCCATATGATTTATAATGGTTCAGGAGGCATATGCATTGACCGCTGTCCTCATTTTTATAAAACTAATTTTAGTGTGCAGAAAGAAAGGGAGAAAGCTATGATGAACGCTCCACATCCAATCGATCAATTCAAGAAATTCAAATATGAAATTACCAGATTTATGATGATCTATAAATTTGCTCTGGATCAAATGGAGACCAAGATTGAAGTCCTGAAGGAAGAATTCCAGTCTTTGCATGATTACAGTCCAATTGAGCATACAAAGTCCAGACTGAAATCACCTGAGAGCATTATGAACAAGATGTTCCGCAAGAATCATGAGTTAACATTTGAGAGCATCAAGCAAAATATCAAGGATATCGCCGGGGTACGGATTACATGTTCTTTTATCTCGGATATCTATCGCATTAAGGATATGCTGTGCAACCAGAGTGATCTGCGTGTACTGGAGGTCAAAGACTACATCGAGAATCCAAAGCCAAACGGTTACCAAAGCCTTCACCTTCTGGTGGAAGTGCCTGTGTACATGTCCAATGGTGAAGAACGAGCATGTGTGGAGATCCAGATCCGTACAATCGCGATGGATTTCTGGGCGAGTCTGGAGCATAAGATTTTTTATAAATACAATAAGGATGTTCCCGAGCATTTGACGAGAGAGTTAAAGAGTGCGGCAGATTCGGCAAATGCACTGGATCAACAGATGGAACGACTTCACCGTGAAATTCAGGAGATCAAGGACGCCGAGAACGAGCGGGATGAAGAAGAACTGCGCCGTATTATTATTAACAATCAACAGTTCACACTGCCGTCCAACCTGCTCAAGCTGCTGGGTAGCGGGGAGTAGTATTTGATGAAAAGTACAACAGCTTCATTGAACACAAACTCCACATCTCGTGTACGGATGGCTTTAATTCTGGGGACACTGTCGGCCTTTGGGCCGTTGTCCCTGGATATGTATTTACCCGCATTGCCCACGCTGGCTGATGAGTTTGGCTCATCTACTTCGTATGCTCAACTTAGTCTGACGGCGTGTATGATTGGACTTGCGGTTGGACAGTTGCTTGCCGGACCTCTAAGTGATGTACGTGGTCGGCGAACACCGCTCATTGCAGGGCTTGTGCTCTATACTATCGCCTCCATACTTTGCCTGGTCAGCCCTACGATGGGCTCTTTTGTTGTGCTGCGATTCATTCAGGGTGTAGCTGGAGCGGCAGGGATTGTCATCTCGCGCGCGATCGTCAGAGACGTATATTCGGGCCCGGAACTGACACGTTTCTTTTCTCTGTTAATGCTGATTAACGGCGTAGCCCCGATTGCTGCACCAATCATTGGTGGACAATTGTTGACGTATACGTCGTGGCGCGGCGTATTTATTCTGCTTAGCCTCATCGGAATACTGACACTGTTGGCTGTCATTTTCGGTCTTGGAGAGACATTGCCTTCCAATCGCAGATCAAGCGGGGGATTGAAGCAGACATTAATTACGTTTCGCCAAATCGCAGGGGATCGTCAGTTTATGGGTTATGCGTTGACCCAGGGTTTCGTAGCGGCTGGCATGTTTGCCTACATATCCGGTTCACCGTTTGTGCTTCAGAAAATATACGGGGTATCCCCGCAAATGTTTAGTGTTTGCTTTGCCATAAACGGGCTTGGTATTATTTTGGCCAGTCAGGTTGCCGGCAGACTTGCAGGTAAGGTATCTGAAACCCGGCTGTTAATCGCGGGGCTGCTAACCGCGGCGCTCGGAGGAACTTCACTGCTCATCGCCATTCTGGCTGGAGGTAATCTAATCTCTGTACTGATTCCGCTATTTTTGGTGGTATCCAGTGTTGGGTTGGTCAATACCGCGTCCTTCGCTTTGGCGATGGCCAATCAGGAGAAATCGGCTGGCAGTGCGTCTGCGCTTATTGGAGTGATGACGTTCCTGTTCGGTGGTATTGTTGCTCCCCTCGTAGGTCTCGGGGGAGAAGGCACAGCTGTGCCAATGGGAATCGTTATTGCGTGTGCTGATCTCGGTGCCTTGGTGATTTACTTCCTAATGGTCAGTAGAGGCAGGAAGCGCCAGAACGATCAAGTGTTGAGTTAAATGTACTGATTCTGCACACCTTGCGTTTATGGAGACTTAATAGCGTAAAGTGACTTTGGGTTAAAAGACCGAAAAAAAGCCTCATTTGGAAGGAATCATGCTTCCAAGTGGGGCTCTTGCTGTAGGTAAGGACAGGTTTAACAGAGTGCAAATAAAATCTGTGTATTGGACAGTATACCTGGCGTGAGGAATGGATAAAAGTACCCCACCACAAAACCAAACAAATTAATTGCAGGCCACATCAGGTAGACATCATTGTATGTGAAGACAAGGGACCATCGGTTGTAACAAAAGTTGGGCAGCACACGTTCTTCGTTATCTCGTGGTGCCGCTGCACCAGTCTGTGCAAATTGCACAGCTTGAGTGAGGCTTTGCGGCTGTTGCTGGAGGAAGAGCGGAAGCAGACCCGGGCTGCTTTTGATCAGGTTATACAGAAAAAGCATTTCTGCCGGAGGCTGACCTACCGGACGAGGATAGGCACTAAGCAGGGTGGGCAGATTGCCTTGAGTCAGCTGCGCAGGTACGCCCGGTGCTGTACCCGGGATTGTACCTGGAATGCCTCCAGGGATATATGGACCGGGTCCTCCGCCTGGAATGTATAGAGGATAGGAGCTTTGACCGCCAGGTATACCAGGAAACGTCGGACCACCCGGTGTGCCGCCACCGCCACCTCCTGGGAACAGTGGAGGCAATTGAAAGGAACGGTCTTCTCCATAACTTAGATAAGGGTTATATTCGTAATACATGTACAGAACATCCTTCCTGTCGTCGTATTCTGCATTTAGCATATGGCGGCATCCGCCTATAGGTGAATGCCGTCAAGAAGATTTTATATGATCTATATAGTTGAACTAATCATTTACACCAAACGGAGAAGATAGAAAAAACCTGAAAAAGCGAAGCGCTCGCATTTATCACCGGATTTTCCCTTAGAGAAAGGGGAATTGAAAAAATCTGGAGATAACAGCGATTGGAAGGTTGTTCTATCATCGTAGTGTCAGTGTAAATAATCCTTAGTTCAACTTTATAGCGCAGAGCAAAATCGAATTGACAACTGAACTGATAACAATTATCATTGTCAATGGAATCGGACAAATGTACATACGGATATTATATGTATCAATAATAGTGTCAATATTTTTGAACGTTGATATCTGTGACAATAACGCCGAATAAGGTTTCCATAATGGAATGAGAGGGGTTAACAAATTGCTTAAGAATAATAGAAAGATGATCATGCTTCTAATTACGGTGATGGTTATGTCCATCTGGTTGGCCGCGTGTGGAGCGAAGCCTGCAGAGAACGGAGCAGCAGGAGAGAGCGATACAACAACGGAGACAGAGACACAAACAGAAGCCGCTACAGAGCGCACATTAACAGATGCAATGGGACACGAAGTAACAATTCCCGCAAATCCGGAGCGCATCATCGCTTCTTATCTGGAAGACAATCTGGTAACACTTGGTGTTAAGCCAGTTGCCCAATGGTCTGTAGCCAACGGAATTCAGGAATATCTACAAAAAGATCTGAATGGTATTCCAACGATTGCCTTCGATCTGCCTTTCGAAGCGGTAACAAGTTTTAACCCGGATCTGATTATTATCGGTTCCGAAAGTGTGGTTGAAGGTGAGAAATACGAACAGTACAGTAAGATTGCACCGACTTTCGTACTCGGCGATGAGATTAATAGCGACTGGCGCAAAACGCAGCTGAAAATCGGTGAAATTTTGAATAAGAGTGCCGAAGCACAAAAAGCGCTGGATGATTACGAAGTTAAAGCTACAGAAATCAAGGAAAAAATCAACAACGTTACAGGTGGAACGAAATCGGCAGCGGCCATTTGGTTGGTTAGCGGCAAGTTTTTCATCGTAAGTGACAATGTATCGAGTGGAGAAGTGATGTACAAAGAACTTGGACTTGTAGAGCCTGAAGTTGTAAAAGAAATCTCTGCCAATGCGACAGGTAACTGGTCTTCCATCTCAATGGAGAAATTGGCTGAAATGGATGTAGACTACTTGTTCTTTGTGAATAGTGATGAAGGTACAGGGTCAGAAGCACTGAAAGATCCGGTATGGCAAAGCATCCCGGCTGTGAAAAATGGTAATTTGTTCGAATTTACCCGTTCCAGCAGCTGGCTGTATAGTGGAGTTCAAGCGAATCTTCAAATTATGGAAGACATCCAGAACAGCATCGTTAAATAAGAAATAGCCAATACGAAATGGCATGTTCAAACTCCTTGGTGCAATGGGCACCAGGGAGTTTTTTTGTTAATTCAGCATTTTACGATATATAATAAAGAAGCAGGATCATTGTCGTATCATGAAGTAGAGTTGTCATTTGCTTCACGAGCATGGAAGGGGATATTTACATATGTATACATTGGATCCACGTGAAATAACGGGAAGAGACAACTATAAACTGATGAGTGGTTCGGTGGTGCCACGTCCAATTGCTTTTGTGACGACACTTTCAGATGAGAATGGTGTAATTAATGCAGCGCCTTTTAGTTTCTTTAATGTGGTTAGTTCGGACCCACCGCTGTTATCCATATCCATTGCACGTAAAGACGGTATCATGAAAGATACTGCACGTAATGTGCTTGCTCATCAAGAACTGGTTGTGCATATCTGTGATGAAGCAATCATAACAGAAGTGAATGAGACAGCTGCCATACTGGAACCCCACGAAAGTGAGCTTGAGCGGACAAAACTTACTACAGTGCCAAGTACCAAGGTTGCTGTGCCAGGAATTCAGGAAGCACTCATTCGGATGGAGTGTGAGCTGTATCAGCACATTCCCATCACGAATGATGAGGGCAAACCGGTGAGTGACCTGCTGCTGGTACGCATTGTTCAGTATCATTTCAGCGAACAAGTCTACAATCCGGACAAGGGCTATATCCTGATGGATCATTTGAAACCAGTCAGCCGACTGGCGGGTAATGATTATGCCAAGCTTGGGGAGAGATTCACGGTGATTCGACCTGAATAGTTCTGACAGATCGAATATGTAATATAGGAACGGGTTTAATCCGGTAGCAAAGGCGGACAGCACGTGCGAAACTCGCATATGTTGTCCGCCTTTGCTTGTTAATATGAACATAAACAGGACAGGGAGTGAATAGACTTGTACTATATCCTGCACATATGTCATATGAACCTATTTTATATATAGGTTGTTTAAAAAGCCTACTTTTGAACACGTACGATATAGGAGGTTAAGCCGATGAACCAGCTTGAGGCAACTACTGGGTCAAGTATTATGGGAATAGGAACGGCGTGGCCTGCCCACCGTATTGAGCAAAAGGATGTGTCTGCCCGTCTCGCGCAAGCGCTGGAACATGAGCCAGATGCGAGAAGGTGGGCCAAACGAATCTTTAATCAGTGCGGTGTGGAGACTCGGTATACGTGTGAACCGAATCTGCTTGAGCCTGTTGATTCTTGCCGATATTTACCCTTTACCAGTGCGGAGGAGGTTCCGACTACATCCGAGCGTATGGGCAAATACAAAGCTGCTGCTGTTCCACTTGGTCTGGAGGCGGCCGGACAGGCCCTTCAGGATGCAGACGTATCCTCCTCCGAAATTACACATCTCATTACGGTGAGTTGCACGGGGCAATTCCTGCCTGGACTTGATGTTCGGCTGATCCAGCAGCTTGAACTTTCACCGCAGATCAACCGGATTCCACTGGTGTTTCAAGGATGTGCAGCCGGTCTGAAGGCGATCCAACTGGCGAATTCCATTGTAACGACAGATCAGAAGGCTACAGTTCTCATCGTGTGTGTGGAACTATGCACACTTCACTTTCAGCCATCTGCCAAACGGGACGACCTTTATGCCGCATCGTTTTTCGGAGACGGTGCCTCTGCCTGTGTTATTGGTGCGTCCGGAACAGACCGCAATGAATGTTTTCGATTAGGTCGTGGGCACTCAACGCTGCTCCCGGATTGTGCAGAAGAAATGATCTGGGAAGTGGGCAATACAGGCTTTGATCTCTACCTGTCACCACAGATTCCGAAGCTGCTTGGTTTGCATCTCGGTCCAGAGGTAGAACGGTTGCTGGAGGGGAGCGGTTTACCGGAAATATGGGCGATCCATCCGGGAGGCAGAGGCATCGTGGATGCCGTTCAGAAGCTGTATCAGTTGACAGATGAGCAGGTCTCCTACAGCCGAAACATCCTGCGGGATTATGGCAACCTGTCGTCCGTGACGATTCTTTTTGTTCTTCAAGCCATCCGTGAGGATTACAGACAGAAGGAAGAGCATTCCAGTGGGATAGCGCTGGCCTTTGGCCCGGGACTGACGGCAGAGTTACTTCCTTTTACATACATCCCTGCCCCCATAGCGAACAGAATACCTGTGAATCATGGCATCCAATACCGATGAATATAATCGAATGACTAATCTGATCGCAGAGGAGCTTAGGTATGGGTTATCGCAGACTTGCTGCCTTCATCAGCCGATATCCGCGGTTCATTATTCTCTGCTGGGTATTTATCATCGGGATGTCAGCGGTCTGGGCGTGGAAGTTACCTGACATTGTTCAGGATCACGGATTAAAACGGGTTCACGGGGATGCACAAGCGGTTGAACTTGTTCTGGAGGACGAATTCGGATCTCCTGCTGATCCGGTTATTCTGGTTTTTGAGAAAAAGGAAAATACCTCGCCGTTACAGTTCCGGCAGTGGATCAAGGATCGTTTGACACAGGTTCAAGTGTTGCCTGCGGTAACCTCTATCACGTCCCCTCTGGATGTTAGCGAAAGAGTGACGCTGCAAGACCAAAGGGCTTATGCCTTTGTGAAAATGGATGTGCCCGCGCATCAGATGGGTCCCCCACTGGAGCAGTTGCGCGCCGTGCTGGCAACAGAGGGTCCAGGTACGGTGCAATTGACGGGAAAGGCAGTCGTCCAGCAGGATGTCAATCATCTGAGCTTCCGTGATCTGGAACGGGCAGAGATGGTGGGACTGCCGATTGCCCTGATCGTTTTGTGTTTTGCATTCAGGGGGCTACATGCCGCGTTGATTGCTGTCATGATGGGGATCAGTGCTGTGATTACTGCTATGGGAGTCACGTCACTCCTTGGTTATCATCTGGAATTGTCCAACTTTATCATTAATGTGATTCCCATGGTGGGCATGGCACTGAGTATAGACTTTGCCCTGATCATCCTGAGCAGGTACAGGGAAGAACTTCAGCGGGTCTACGAAGATAAAGGCGAAGCTAACGTTACGGGCAGCAGCCTGGATATGCAGAGCGAGGTTTTGCGGAGCGAGATTCTTCAGCGAACATTACGTACAGCAGGCAGAGCAGTGTTGTTCTCGGCAGCTTGCGTGCTCCTTGGTCTGCTGGGTCTGCTCTGGATCAGACTGCCGATGTTTCTAAGTGTCTCCTTGGGGGCCATTATTGTTCTGCTCCTATCGCTACTGTTAAATGTTACGCTGCTGCCAGCTCTGCTGTCACTGTCTGCGGATCGGGTATTCAGGCGAAAGTCAGTCTATTTGTTACCCAGACGCTCGGTCTGGCATAGATGGTCAGCAAGGGTCATGAAACGACCAGTCCGTATGGCCATTGGAGGTACGGTTGTGCTGCTCCTGTGTGTTTATCCAGTGACTCGGCTGGAACTGTCCGTCCCGGATGCTTCTTCACTGCCAGAGAGAATGGAGTCCCGCCAGGCAGCAGAGCAGTTGCAACATGATCTGGGGCAAAAGAATACTTCCGCTATCGAGATCGTGATTGGCGGACAACAGGAACTGTTGACTGCCAATCACTGGCAGTTAGCCTACAACAAAGCCTGTCAACTACTGCAGGACTCAGACGTATTGAGCATTGTTTCACCATGGGGCCTATTACAGCCGAATCAAAATGCCTCGCAAAGCCTTATTCGAATTCCACCGAAGGAGCTCATTCCTTCCATAGAAGGCAAGGAGTCAACAAGGACGGCATGGTTGCGTTCAACGGTCTCTGATCATTCCATACGATTGATAGCCACTGTGCACGGGGAGCCTGGTTCGGAACAGGTTGCAGACTGGCTGGAACGAATGAGGAATAGCGATCATGCACCAGGCTCCAACAATGTAAAACTACGTTATGGTGGGGAAGCTGCCAAGCAGTATGAAATAATGCAGGAAGTCACAAGTCAACTGCCCAAAGTGCTGGTATTTGTAGTGGTCACCAATTATCTTGTGTTACTGGCGGCATTCCGATCGATGCTCATTCCAATCAAGGCAATTCTGATGAATCTGCTCAGCTTAGCCGCTTCATTTGGCATATTGGTGTGGGTGTTCAATGAAGGACATCTAGGTATGGAGCCGTCAGCCATTGCCATTATGATTCCTGTATTCATTGCAGGATTGGTGTTTGGCATATCCATGGATTATGGTGTGTTTATGCTGAGCCGTATTCAGGAAGTGTATAGACGAACCGGAGACAGTGATGTGGCTGTCCAACAGGGATTGGCTTCTACAGGCCGGCTGGTTACCTCCGCAGCGGCAATTCTGCTTGCGGTGACCGTGCCGTTTGCCATTGCTGAAGTCGCAGGTGTGAGGCAGTTAGGGGTCGGAATCACGGCAGCGGTGTTGATTGACGTTACATTAATCCGTCTAATACTGGTACCTGCATTGATGAAATTAATGGGCAGGTGGAACTGGTGGCTGCCAGGTCAGATGAAATGAAGGGTATTTCCGTAACCTGTCTTCAGGTTGGAGATATCCTTTTTTTGGCTAGAAATCGTATGATTCCATTCAAAACAGGCAAACATGTTCAATTCATGGGTGACCTAGATGTTCTATAATGGATGGGATTAATTCCATATAACAGTCTTTTATCTACGTTATCCTACGAAAAACAGGAGGGACACAGGCCCATGTCTGATATTGAAGCCTATCTACAACAACAAACGAATCTTCGTGGTCGTTCCGCGTATCATGCAGATCAACCCCTTGAGTTATGGCGCAATCAGCTACGTACTCGCGTGAAAGAACGGCTGGGCGGTTTCCCCACGATGGCGGCCGCACTGAATCCAATCTTACTGGAGCGCATTACATGTGACGGATATATTCGGGAGCGGATTGAAATCACGACCTATGCAGGACTTCGCATGCCTGTATATTTATTAATTCCGGGTGATGGAAGCATTACCGAAAACAAGAGACCTGCTATCGTTGCTTGTCATGGGCATGGCTACGGTAGCCGAGAGATCTCGGGTATGGAACCGGATGGGTCACTACGGACAAGCGAGCCCGGATTACACAAGGACTTTGCAGTAGCTCTTGTGAAGCGTGGATATGTGGTTGCGGCTCCAGAGTTGCTCGGATTTGGTGATCGAAGATTGGAAGAGGACCGCGATGCGCCACCAGGGGCAAGTTCCTGTACGAAGATTGCTGCACATCTGCTCATGGTGGGGAAGACCCTCGCCGGTCATAGGGTGTATGAAACAACACGTGTATTGGATTATGTATCGACCCGGCCAGAAGTGGATTCGGAGCGAATTGGAAGCATGGGTATCTCGGGCGGTGGGCTGGTGACCGCATTTACAGCCGCGTTGGATGAACGGTTCCGGGCAACTGTAGTAAGTGGTTATGCAAGTACATTCCAGGGCAGCATACTGGATCGGAACCATTGTCTGGACAACTATGTGCCAGGTATCCTGCGTGAAGCGGAGTTGCCGGATCTCATCGGCCTGATTGTGCCTAGGCCACTTTTTATTGAAGCCGGAAGTGATGATCAGGTGTTCCCAATCCATGCAGCGAGAGAGGCGTATGCCCGTTTGACACACATATATGAGCAGGCGGGAGCATCAGAATCACTGGATGCGGATTTCTTTACAGGTGGACATGAGATTAGCGGAGCGAAGGCTTATGACTGGCTTGATCAAGTTCTGTGAAGCTGTGGATCGTGCACCAATATAATTCTGATTCGAGAGGAGAATTCGTGATGAAATGGCCAATATCGGTAAAGCTTCTGCTCTGTTTTGTTCTGTTTGCGAGTACAATGGGCATCGGTTTGGGAAGCAGTGAAGGGCAAGTCGCCGAAGCGGCAACGGACAATTACAGATTTGATTTTGGTTCGGGTGCTGTTGAGAGCGGTTACACAGGCGTGTCCGCAGGAGATGCTTATACGCCTACGAAAGGTTATGGCTTCAACACACCTGCACAGATGAGGAATGTGTCTGCCGCAGGAAGCGGGGTTAAGAGTGACGCTGTGCAGTTTTTAACTTTTGGTACCAAGAGCAACAATACCTTCAATGTGAATCTGTCCAATGGCCTATATGAAGTTAAAGTGATCCTGGGTAATACTTCCAGATCCAGCGTGGCTGCAGAAGGTGTCTACCAGATCATCAATATGACAGGCAACGGGGCAACGGACCAATTTCAAATTCCGGTGACTGACGGGCAATTAAACCTGCTGGTTACGGAAGGAAAGACAGGCACCGCCTTCACACTTAGTGCACTCGAAATCCGAAAGTTATCCAATCAGACCGTTACCAACCGCACAATCTACATTGGTGGTGATTCAACAGTTTGTAATTACTATCCGCTGGGTAGCAGTGTACAAGGAGGTTGGGGACAGCTGTTTCCGTCCTATGTGAACAATTCCACCTTCCAGGTTCGAAATATGGCGTCAAGTGGTCAATTTGCGAGAGGTTTCCGCGATGATGGTCAGATGGAAGCAATTCTGAAGTATATCAAGCCGGGAGATTATTTTATTTTGCAATTCGGAATTAACGATACCAATGCCAAGAACAATACAACGGAGGCGCAGTTCAAGGAGATTATGCGGGATATGGTACGTCAGGCGAAGAACAAAGGAGCAACGGTTATCCTCTCCACGCCTCAGGGCCGGGCAACAGACTTTAATACAGCCAACGTACATCAAGCGGAGAACCGCTGGTACAATCAATCCACACGTGCACTCGCTCAGGAAGAGGGAGTTACCCTTGTTGAACTGAATAAGTTAAGTTCTGCCTATTTCACGTCCATTGGTCCTGCGGCAACACTTGCTCTATATATGACAGGGGATAGTCTGCATCCGAATCGTCAAGGGGCTGCGGAGCTTGCACGTATTGTGGCTGCGGATCTTAGAAGACAGGGACTGAATGGATTCTGACTTTACTACTTAATCAGTCTGCATAATCAGTGGTTGATATGATTTGTGTATCAAAATAAAAAAATACCCCCGGGAACAACCCGCGAAACGGGCGGCTGATCCTCGGGGGTATTCGTTATGCCTAGGCTGGGGATTACTCCATCATATCCTTGGCTTCATGGTTTACTTTTTTCCCTTTTAACAAGGGTTCCAATTCATCTTGCACGCTCTGCTCCCACAGTGGTACATCTGTGCGATAGGCGGCCCGTCCGTTCAGATGTCCGGCGACCGGAGCCGTGATGAAGACAAACAGGATACCTAACAATAAGCGGGCACTGATATAGTTATCGAAGTACCAAAAGAAGAAAAATGTAGCGCTTAATACACAGAACACACCAAGAGTCATACTTTTGGTTGCGGCATGGGCACGTAGATATACATCAGGCAGACGAATAAGTCCGAATGCACTGAGTGCACTGAGTAGTGCACCGAGCAGTACGAGTAGACCTATAGCTGTTTCAGCGGCTACTTTAACGATCTCCATCATTTTTGAATACCGCCCCCCGTTCAATATAACGTGCAAATGCCACTGTACTTAAAAAGGCCAAAATGCCAATCAGCAAGATAATATCCAGATAGGCTTGGGTTTGCAGCATCATCGACAGAACGGCAACGATGGAAATCACATTGATACCGATCGTATCCAGTGCCGTGATCCGATCAGCCATGGATGGTCCCCGAAGCACCCTGTACAAGCAACCCAGAATGGCTAAGGAGAGAATGAGCAATGAGATGAACAACAGTGAGGATAACATTAACGCGTCACCTCCATAATTGCTTTTTCAAATGTATTTTGGATATCATCTCTCATTTTCTGTTCATCCTTGATATCCAGTGCGTGAATAAACAGTTTGCGTTGATTACCCGAGATCTCAAGCGGCAGAGAACCTGGTGTCAATGAGATGAGTAAGCAGAGCAGAGTAACTTCCCAATCCGAGGACAATTGAGTTTTATACGTAAAAATACCGGGCCTTATATCTAACTTTGGCTTGATAATCTGGCGTATAACCTCAATGCTGGCTCGCACCAGTTCCTTGAACAGCAGTGTAATCAGTTTGAAGATGGCCCAGACTCGCACAATATAGAACCGCTGGGGGAAGAATCTGCGCATCCCCCCGATGAGAAGCAGTCCGAGCAGGTAACCTATGAGAAAACCAACACCATTCCAGGCGTTGTTCAGAAACATCCATACAAAAGCAATGATAAGATTCAGTACAATCTGAAAGGCCATAGACATCTACTCCTTCAATACGGCATCAATATAAATATTGGGATGCAGTAGAATATCGCCTGCGCGGGAGGTCAATTGAAACATGCCTTCAGCCCCCACACCCATTACGATGATGAATACAAACAGAATTCCGGCTGGAATCAGCAGGCCGTTCACCGCGTAAGGGCGTCTTATAACCCCGGCAGGTGGTTCGCCCCAGAACGCTTGTATGAAGATGCGCAGTACCGAATATAACATCAACAAGCTCGAAAGCACCGCAATGCCGGTCAGACCATACAAGCCTGCCTGCAAGCCGCCTTCAAAGAGAAGTAACTTCCCCGGAAAACCACTAAATGGCGGCAAACCTGCCAAGGCAAGTGCGCTAATGAAGAACATCCAGCCGAGCAGCGGATAACGATGGATCAGCCCGCCCATGTTGTCGAGTTTGGATGTTCCGGCAACAGCGATCAAGGCACCGCCGAGCAGGAAGAGCAATGTTTTGATCAACATATCATGCAGCATATAGAAGAGCAGACCTTCCAGTGCAGGGCGACTGGCCGCGGCCATACCAAAAGCTACAAACCCCACACCTGCAACCACGTTGTAGATGAGAATCTTGTTTACATCGCGGTATGAGATCGCACCGATGACACCCAGGACCATCGTTGCTCCAGCCATCCATCCGATTAGTGCATGGAAGAAATCCGGATCATGATAGAAGATCAGTGTGAATGTTCGCACAATCGCGTACAAGCCAACCTTGGTAAGCAATCCTGCGAACAATGCAGTGACAACAGCAGGTGGTGCCGCATAAGAGCCCGACAGCCAGAAGAACAGGAACAGCCCGGCCTTGATGCTAAATACGATCAGAAAGAGAACGGCAATTAAGGTAATGACCCCGCTCTGTCCCACTTCAGCAATTTTTACAGACAAGTCTGCCATGTTCAGTGTGCCAGTAATAGAGTAGAGGAAGCCGATGGAAGCGACAAAAAGAGCTGAAGAAACGATGTTAATCAAGACATATTTGATCGTTTCCCGAAGCTGTCTTTCCGTACCTCCCAATACGATCAGTGCGTAGGAAGAGATCAGCATCAGTTCAAAGCAAACAAATAAGTTGAACAAATCTCCGGTTAGGAATGAACCGTTAACGCCCGCGATCAGAAAATGAAAGAACGGATAGAAGTGGTGCTCTTCCCGCTCCTTGTTCACACTGCGGAACGCATACAGCAGACATGCCAGTGCAATGATGGAAGCAGCGACGACAAGTAGCGCCGATACCATGTCCGCAACAAGCACAATACCATAGGGAGGTGCCCATCCACCCATATTAAGTGTTAGAACTCCAGTCTGAGCTACCCGCGTAATGAGTATCGTTGAGACCGCTGCTGTAAACAAAAGTCCAATGACACTAATGATCCGCTGGATATTTATTTTTCGGAAAAATAGCAGAGCCAGAACACCTGTAATCAAAGGCAACAGAATCGGCAGAACGACGAGATTATTCATATGGGCGCCCCCTTACTTCTTCCATATCGTCTGTTCTCAGCTTCAGATAAGAACGATAGGAGAGAACAAAGAAGAACGCAGTGAGTCCGAAATTAATAACAATCGAAGTGAGTATCAAAGCCTGAGGAAGAGGATCGACATAACGTTCAGCCATCTCCCCAAGCAGTGGTGGTGCCCCGGTTTTGAGACGTGACATGGTGATCAAGAGCAGATGCACGCCATGGGTTAGTATGGACATGCCAAGTACGATACGGAGCAGGCTCCGCGACAAGATTAAAAAGACGGCAACCGCAAACAGAATGCCAACGGCTACACACATCAATATTTCCATATCAGCGATCCTCCCCGATCTGTAGAATGATGGTCATGGTGACACCCAGGACAGCGAGATACACGCCAAGATCAAATAGCATGGCCGTGGCGAGTTCTGTCTCTCCCAGCAAAGGAAGTTCGAAATAGCCGAAGGTTTGACTTAGGAACGGGACTCCGAATATAAATGAACCCGCACCCGTAAGTAAGGCTATACCCAATCCGATTCCTGTTAGAATACGGAAGTCAACCGGTAACGCTTTGCGTATTGTATCTGTACTGAATGCCAGGGCAATCAATACGAGCGCTGCAGCTGTTACCAAGCCGCCGATGAAACCTCCGCCCGGATTGTGGTGACCTGCAAAGAAGAGGTGCATGGCAAACGTCAGTATGATGAACACAACGACCTTGGTAGTTGTTTGCAGCAATACATCATTACTCTGCAAGGGGACGGTATCCCACGAGGATGAGCTGCGTTCCCGGTTACCATACTTTTTCGTATTGTCCGCTTCATCATCCAGAGCAGGTTCGGAATCCTGACTCTCGTCCTTTTTACGAAACTTCAAGCGGGCTCCGAGATCTTTCGCTTCAAGGTTCAGATTAATCATGGAGTAGATGGATAACGAAGCAACGCCAAGCACCATAATCTCCAATAACGTATCGAAGCCACGGAAATCTACCAGCAACACATTCACGACATTTTTACCACCAGCCGAGTCATACGCTTCCTGAAGGAAAAAGGTAGAAATGCTGTCCAGTGAGGCTGTTCCGCTTGCTGCCAATGCAACAAAAGTCATCACGATCCCGACTGCAATCGCTACGATCATATTTACTGTGAGATAACTGCGGCTTGATTTGCCACGTTGAAGCTCAGGCAGATGGTAGAAGCAGAGCAGGAACAACGCAACGGACACGGTCTCAACAATCATCTGTGTCAACGCCAGATCCGGCGCACGGAAGAGTACAAACAGCAGGGTTACGAGGTAACCAACCGCTCCGGTCATAATGACTGCCGACAGTCTGTTCTTGGCAAAAGGAATCGAAACTGCAGCACCGATGAGCGTGACTAGCAGTACCACCTCATAGAATGAGTAAGGTGCATTGCCCTGCAGATTCCAGGTAATATTTTCTCCTGAACGGAAGAAGGCATAGACCAGCAACGCGACCGTGAATGAGAAAATGTAAACGAGATAATTACGAACCGAGCCATTCATATAGGCTTCCGTCCATTTGCGTGCATAATGCTGAAGATTATCCAGCACGACGTGGTACATATTGTTAATTGTTAATCCTTGTGGATAATGCTCATAAATATTCCTCCATCGTGGCAACAGCTTGTAGAGAGTGATTCCGAGAATCACAACTCCGATCGTCATAATCAGTTCCGGAGTCCATCCGTGCCATAGGGAGAAATGTACATCGAAGCGCTCATTCCCATTCAAGAGGGATGGAAGCACAGCGGCCATTGCCGGTTCAATCAGTGATCCGGCCAGCAGATTCGGGAAGAGTCCGAATACAACGACAAGAACACCTAGAACAACAGGCGGAATGAGCATGCCAGCGGGCGCTTCGTGCAGCTTCTCGGCAGGGATCTCGCTTTGGCTACGACCGAGGAATGTTTTGAACACGATAATAAGCGCATAGATCAGGGTAAACACACTTGCAAGCCAAGCGAATACAGGCAATAGAACACTCCAGGACCCAAGTCCAAAGATTCGCAGATGCGTGACTTCTACCATCGCCTGAAAGAATAACTCCTTGCTCAGGAATCCGTTGAACGGCGGAATACCCGCCATGGCAAGTGAACCGATCAAAGCCACGGTGAATGTAATTGGCATGAATGAAGCAAGTCCACCGAGCTTTCGAATGTCACGTGTACCCGTTTCATGATCGACAATGCCTACAACCATAAACAGAGCGGCCTTGAAGGTCGCATGATTAAACAGGTGAAGCAGCGCAGCAGTTATTGCCACGGTATACATCGCAGAGGATTCGCCATATCCGAAGTAGAGAGCAGCAGATCCAACCCCTAAGAGGGACATGATCAGACCAAGTTGAGAGATGGTCGAATAGGCAAGAATCGCTTTGAGATCGTTTTTTTTCACCGCCAGGAATGATCCATAACACAAAGTCAGAAGACCAACGCCGGTAACGAGCCAGAACCAGAGTCCCTGTCCACCGAAGATTGGTGTAAACCGTGCTACAACGTACAGTCCGGCCTTAACCATGGTGGCTGAGTGAAGATAGGCACTAACAGGTGTCGGAGCTTCCATGGCATCCGGCAGCCAGATATGAAATGGGAACTGAGCTGACTTGGTGAAAGCTCCAATCAGGATCAAGACAAGTGCGGGTAGAAATAATGCGCTCTCCTGAAACTGACCCAATCCTGTAATGGTTGCACGAATACTGAATGTTCCGGTAATGAGATACATCATCATGAATCCGGTAAGCATGGCGAAACCGCCAAATACCGTAATCAGGAATGATTTTTGTGCTCCTGAAGTCGAGGCTTTACGTTTGTAATGGAATGCAATCAACAGGAATGACGTAATACTGGTCAATTCCCAGAATCCGTAGAGCACGATCATATTATCAGACAGCACCACGCCCAGCATGGCTCCCATGAACATCAACAGATACAGGTAGAAACGGTTCAGCGCTTCTTTCATATCCATATAGAAGATGGAGTAGAGAACAACGAGGACACCGATTCCGGTGATTAGCAGTGTCAACATGAGGCTCAGACCGTCCAGATACAGATTAAATCCAATGTCCAGTGAAGGAATCCACGGGATATTTCCGGATACGGTATTGTGCTGTGACACAGCGGGTATGAGACTCGCAAAGTATACAAATAATAGTGCCGGGACAAGGAGAACCGGCCATCCCAAATGTTTTTTACGGAAGAAACGATGCAGCATGGCAAGAAAAATGCCAGCGGCAAAAGGCAGAATAACAGCAACATGAAGCAGGCTCAACATTACACCCCCAATGTTTAGTATTTCGATTACTCTCTCTGTGACATACAGGCGCATGATCCTTTGAAGGATATGCTTGCTCTCTATATTCATAACCCAAGTATGTATATACAGAATCGTGTCTATTCTTTGAATGGAAGAAACACGGTGAAGATTTCAGTATAATATTGTATGGGCATGTATAATAAAAAAACACACAAGTTCCGATAAATATGAAAACGATTAGGTGACATTCCGTGTACTCTTTGCAGCATAGTTATGTTGAAAAGCAAGATGGTTTCACCGTGTAATGGAGGAAGTAATGTCATTCAAAATTAGAACTGTGCTTACAGTCATCTTTGCTGTGTTATCCTTGCTGGTTACCCTGACGATTGGGTCTATTTTTAGCCAAAAGTCATTTGTTGCTGTAGAGACTGAGATTGGTCACTCGCTTACAGGCACGGCCTCACAGGCTTCGGACAAGCTGGATCGATTCATGTCCGCTCGCGCGGGTGAACTGGACCTGCTGGGCCAAATGGCTTCGTTGGAAGATGAATTCCAACCTGATGAGATTCAGATGCTGCTGGATCAGTTACAAGATAGCTTTCCCTCATTCTCATGGGTTGGATTCATGGACCCGAAAGGAAAAGTGTTAGCTGCCACGGATGGTATCTTGCTTGGGGAAAATTTATCAGAGCGACCTGTGTATCAGGAGGGAATCAAGGGTAAATTCATTGGAGATGTGCATAATGCAGTACTTCTTGCCAAGCTGCTTCCGAATCCAACGGGAGAGCCGTTGCAATTTGTCGATATCAGTTTTCCGCTGAAGGATAGCAAAGGAATGATTCAAGGTGTGCTCGCTGCACATTTAAGCTGGGAATGGGCGAAGGAAGTCGAGGAGTCCGTGCTCGCCCCATTGAAAAGGGAAGAAAAGGACATTGAGTTCTTTATCGTGAGCAAAAAGGAACATACAGTGCTGCTCGGGCCGAAGGAATGGATTGGTAAACCATTGGTATTGCCCGGCATTGAAGAGGCTCAGCTAAACAAAAGCAGTTGGTCCATTGAAAAGTGGCCTGACGGTAATGAATATGTGACAGGGTTTGCCTACAGCCAGGGTCATCTGGATTATCCCGGATTAGGCTGGACCGTAGTCATTCGTCAAGTCAAGTCATCTGCTTTTGCTTCTGTGTTTGACCTGATGTGGTTTAATGTGTGGTCTGGACTCGCCGTTACCGTGCTGTTTGCACTGATTGGCTGGTTTGTCTCACGTCTGATCTCTTCCCCACTTGTGCGTCTTACCAGAGTAGCCAATCGACTGCGTGCAGGGGAAGAGCTTGAGATTCCTGCGATTAAAGGGATTAAGGAGATTGAAGTGTTGTCCCGTTCACTTCGGGATATGCTGACCTCTCTTATGAATAAAAACTCAGAGCTGGTCGTGATGCAGAATCTGGCGCATTTTGATCAGTTGACTAGACTGCCGAATCGCACTGCCCTTGAAGTGTATCTGGAGGAGTCTCTGGAGACCGAAAGTGAAAATCACACGCTGACTTTTCTCTATCTGGATCTCGATGGATTCAAACGGGTCAACGATACACTTGGACATCAGACTGGAGATGTGTTACTACAGAAAGTGGCCCAGCGACTGTCTGCTCTTGGTCAGGTGAAGGGGATAACAGTCCGATTGGGCGGAGATGAATTCCTGATTGTACTTCAGTCTGTTGGGAGTCATCCGAGGGAAGAAGCCATGGCTTATGCAGAAGCCATCATTCAAAGTCTGAACAAGCCGTTTATTATTGAATATGAGCGAATTCGAATTGGATGTAGCATTGGAGGTGCGGAATATCCAATCAACAGCGCCAATCCAAGTGAGATTATCCGGATGGCGGACGAAGCTTTGTATGAGTCCAAACGTGCAGGCAAGAACAGAATGACATTTTATTCCGAGTTGAAGCAGGATCGTTAGCGTATAATAACAATAGCTGGGTTATCCCAATTACCTTTGTGCGAATAAGCGTATAGACAAGGAGGGGTGAAATTGTCTGGAAAATATACAACTGTACCTTATGGTTATGAGCCACCTGCGGCCAGCCGCAAAGGTACACTGACTTTTTATGACTCGTTTGAACATGTGACTGATGAGCAACTCGAGCGAGCCGCTGCAACGGTAGATACCCGTTCATTCATACAGCTTGTGCTGTATCCTTTACACGAGAGCACGTTTAAACGAATGAGCAAGGATACGATACAGGCATATTACAAAAGAGAAGACCGCCTGCATGATTGGCGGCGGGAACATCCAACTTCACGTATACGTGTGGAGGGACTTGAGGGCAAGAGAAAGAAATATACACCTGTGGATAGCGCGCTGCGCCATATCACTGCGGAATATCCAGCCCCTCACTTTCTTTATTTGACGATTGAGATGGCGAATATGTTTGCTTCATTTGATTCCTTCAAGGATTGGATCAAAGAGCTGCGTCTCATCATTGACGGATCGTCCGGAGATCTGCATCCTAGGTTGGAGCAAAATCGTCATCGCTGGGAATGGGCGGAATGAAAACATAGACGTATGAAGAAGATCAGCCTGCTGATCGTATTCAAACCCAAAAAAAGTTGTGTTGTACAAACCGGAATTCCGGTGTACAGCACAACTTTTTTATTTATATTTTCTCTGCCAAGGACGGAGTCAGATCAAGTGATGTTACGGTTTTATTTTTACCTGTTCGTTTGGCGGCATACAGACAGGCATCCACTTCCTCGAACAATTTGTCTTTGGTTAGATTGGGACTGTAGCTTTTGAGACCGATACTCACCGTGATGGAAGCTCCTTCAAGTTCCAGATGGCCCATCAGGGCAATCTTCTGACGAATCTGTTCCACCAAGGCATAGGCCTGCTTGAAAGATTGCTCAAACATCAATAAGGCGAACTCTTCGCCCCCGTACCGTGCTGCAATATCACTTGAGGTAATGGTTTCCTGAATGATCAGGGACACTTTCTCCAGAATGATGTCTCCAACCCGATGACCATACGTATCATTAATGGATTTGAAGTCATCAATATCGATCAGGGCCAGATGCAGACTCATGCCACTGTTGGCATACTCAAATGCTTTTTCATAATAATCCTTGAATGAGCTTTGATTATAAAGGTTGGTTAAACCGTCTGTTTTGGATTGTTTGGTCATAATGGCATTTCGCACAATAAGGTCCCTGCTTGGCAAGCATACTGGCCTGAAGATCATCGAGCACCTCAACGCCGCTAGTTACGATAACTTGTGCTACATATGTACCTAGGATTAGAAAAGCAGGAATGGATACCATGTCAAATGAAGACAGGTACAATCGGTAGGCTGGGTCGAACAGAACGAGAAGGTAACCGATCATCTGCATTAGGAAGACAATCCAGACTCTCTTTTTACTGAAGAACAGCACCGAAGCAAAGATGGGCAACAGACAGATTGCTAATATAATCCGAATGTCATAATTGACATGAATAATCGTCCAGGCGATAACCGTGCTGGCTATAGACATGGTGTAAAAGGAATATGAACTGAAGCGCCGATCAACCCAACTTGCGAACAAAATGCATGAACTGCTGACGGCCGTAGGCCAGAAAAGCACATTCATCAAGAAATCTATTGGTGTGCGATCATACTCCAGAAACAGGAAACAGCCAATCTGAATGGCGAAATGTGCAATGATGACTATCCAGTAGGCATGGAGCATTTTTTGAATCCATTTGGAATGTTTGAACTCGTACTCTGTTGGAATGTGTCTATTGTACGTATGGAAACCTTTCATATATCACCGCTGACTGCATCATAATGGTACGACAGAATTACTCTCGTATATGATAATTATAAATCACAATGAACAAAACGCAAATGTATTTAACTGTTATGTGAGAACAAGACTCACATAAGTTTCGAGTTGTCACAAACTTTTTATGGAGGACAAACAAAACTCAACAATACACTCATAGACTATATACATGGCTCCGTTCCATATGTAGGAAATCATTGATGAAGGGGAGGTGATCTTCATTCCTCTTGTCGTTCGTTCAACCGTTAATGCTACGGGAGCAATTACATTTACAGGAAATACGCTTGGACTGAGTCGTTCGGAAACAGCGGGGGTACCTGGAACACAGGACAGTATTGGAGGTTTTATCACAACCAACACCAGCCTCCAGTACGGCACCTATCCCCTGGGAACTACAAGCCTGTATCAGAGCAACAGTTCAGCAGCCATTCTTACACTGCCTGCTGGAAGTACCGTTCTGTATGCAGAATTGATCTGGGGCGGCAGTTACATCAATGGTACAGTCAATCTGAGTGCTGCCATCAACAATCCGGTTACGTTTATTACACCCGCAGGGACTTCCAGTGTCACCCCGGATCCACTTACCTACAATCAATTCGATCTTGGGGGCGGTGCTGCTGGCTATGTACGTTCTGCTAATGTGACGACACTTGTACAAAATGGGGGAGCAGGTACATATATCACCGGAGCAGTGGTAGGGACTATCGTTATTACAAATGATTCCACGGCCAATCATGCGGGATGGACACTTGGAGTCATTTATCAGAATCCCAATCTGCCTTTTCGCAACATGTCTTTGCGTGCAGGGGGCGTACTCGTTCAATCCACTTCTCCACCTGTCGTTACCACACTGACTGGATTTGCAACGCCCCTTTCCGGTGTATTGGGAGGAAGAATACTATTCAGTGCGCAGGAGGGTGACGCGAACCGGACCGGTGACCAGGCATTATTCGGGCCAACCTCAGCTACATCGGTTGCTTTGTCCGGGCCCAATAATCTAGCTGCGAACTTTTTTGCTTCTCAGATTAACGGAGATACCGGAGCGCTTAATACAACCGGAACGTTTGGGACACGAAATCAGATCAACGGGGCTCCAGGCACCAATATTATCGGTGGACGTCAAGGCTGGGATATTACCAATGTGGATGTTTCGGCAAGACTGATCAATAACCAGTCATCTGCGGTGTTGACATTAACGACCTCGGGGGATGCCTACATTGTCAACGCCAATGCAATACAAGTTGATATTAATGCTCCCAAGATCACATTGGCTAAGGCAACGGTCGCCGCCGGTGCAGTTGCCGGGGATAGTATTCTATATTCGGTTACCGTTACCAATGCAGGCACTGCAAGTGCGGCCAGTGTTGTTTTATCCGATTCACTTCCTGCAGGTCTTACCTTTATTCCAGGCAGTGTCACGGTTGCAGGTATACCCCGTCCAACACTTGATGTGACGGTAGGCATTCCGCTGGGTTCGTTAACTTTATCCAGCAGTGTTGTTGTAACCTATCGAGCACTCATCGGTCAGGATGCAAGCATCCTGCAACTGGTGAATTCGGCTAATGCAGCCTTTACATTTCAAAGTGTAGCAGGGGGGCCAGTCATTACCGGAGTTATTCCGTCCAATAACTCCACCCTTACTGTTTATTCGCCAAACCTGTCCATTGTGAAATCGGCGAGTACCACCAATGCCACGGTGGGTGACCTGGTAACCTATACACTCCAAGTGAACAACGGAGGGAATGTTGCTGCCAACGTTACATTGAGAGATAACATTCCAAGTGGTAGCTCATATGTAGCAGGCAGCTTTCGTCTAAATGGAAATGTGATTGCTGGCGCCAATCCGGTTACCGGCGTTAATCTGGGGAGCCTCGCGGCAGGAAGTGCCAATACCGTGACCTTTCAGGTACTTGTAACAAGCTTGCCGACACCGCCGACTCTTGTGGATCAGGCTACGGCTTCTTATTCCTTCAATTCACCTGATGGTCGGACGATCACGGGAAACATCGCCTCGAATACCTTAACAATCCCGGTTACATTGCCCAATGTGACCACGGTAAAATCAGCATCAGTTACCGATGTTGCTGTCGGGGAGACCTTCACGTACACCGTAGTTACTACCAACAGCGGTATTCAGGTGATTAACAATGTGGTACTTACAGATGCGCTCCCTGCTGGAACAACTTTTGTTCCCGGCAGTGCAACCGTAAGGGGAACTGTCGTACCGTCTGCGAATCCGAGCAGTGGTATCTCTATTGGGACATTGGCGGCCGGAAGTTCTGCAACGGTGACGTTTCAGGTGAATGTGCAGTCTTTGCCTGCTTCAGGTTCGTTATCCAATCGAGCGGTAGTGTCCTATAGCTCTGGTTCGTTCACGGGTATTTCCAACTCTAATTCCATTCCAACCCCTGTATACCAAGCTGTTGTCGGTATCAACAAGTCGGCAAGCCAAACCAATGCGACACTGGGGGATCAGATTGCATACACACTTGCGGTCACGAACAGTGGAAACATAGCGACTCAAGTGAATGTGACCGATACGATTCCAGCGGGACTGACGTTTGTCCCGGATTCGGTAACCGTGAATGGTACTGCACGTCCTGGAACCAGCCCGTTAACCGGAATAATACTGGGCAGCCTCCTGCCGGGAGTTACGGCTACGGTGGTGTTTCGCGCTACACTCACCACACTTCCGACTCCCCCGACACTGGAGAATCAAGGGACTGCAAGTTATACGTACCAGCTTCCAAGTGGACGGAATCTCTCCGGCAGCAGCTTATCCAATATCGTTCGTATATCTGCATCGGCTCCCAATGTTTCTATCAGTAAAACAGTAAACACACCAGATGCGACAGTAGGAGATGTGCTTACGTATACCGTTGTTGCAACAAACGCAGGAATTAGTGCAGTACAAAATCTGGTGATTTCGGATGCACCGTCCGGCTCTGAATTTGTCCCGGGTAGTGTCACGATTAATGGATCTGCTGTTACCAGCGCAAGTCCCGTTGCGGGAATCGCAGTGGGTACATTAAATAGCTCAAGCAGTGTAACTGTGACCTATCAGACCAGAGTGAATTCTGTTCCATCCACGGGTTTGGTTAGTAACCGGGCCAATGCAGCATTTACATCAGGCAGTTTTAACGGTGTTTCTTCTTCCATATCGGTAAATACCCCCATATTTCTACCAGTGATTCAAGTGGTGAAGTCAGCAAGTACAACAAGTTTGACGGTAGGCGATACGTTTAATTACACCATCCAAATTAACAATACAGGTAATATAGCTGCAACGGTTACCTTGACAGATCCCATTCCAGCAGGAGCAGTATTCAGCACAAATAGTGTCATTATTAATGGCGTACCTACACCTGGGGTCAGCCCGGAGTCGGGGATCAGTCTAGGAGAGATTGCTGCGGGCTCAGGTGCAACGGTCACCTTTGTTGCGACGGTTACCAGTTTGCCAGATGCAAGGCAGTTAATTAATCAGGCGGTTGCTTCATTTGCCTACACGCTTCCAAGTGGGAGAACCGTTGCCGGTCTCTCGTCATCCAACACCATCACTATTCCCGTGTCTCTGCCCAATGTTACGATTGTCAACAGTGACAATGTAGAGTACGGCGTAGTCGGGGATGTCATTCGATACACATCTGTTATTCGTAATAACGGCACAGTAGCCGTTAATAATGTGGTATATGTCAATCCTCTTCCTTCGAATACCCCATTTGTACCCGGAAGTGTCATTGTGAACGGGACTTCGTTCCCGCTCTCCAATCCGACCGCCGGCATTCCAATCGGTACGTTGGCTCCAGGAGCCGAGGTTACCGTAACTTTTGAGGTGACGATTACCATGCCGATTCCTTCGCAGATTAACAATCAGTCGACGGTCAGCTTCACATCCGGTTCATTTTCAGGGTCATCATCGTCCAATACCACTCAGACTCCGGTCATACAACCGCAGATTTCACTTGTCAAAACGGCAAATACCGTAAATGCGACCGTAGGTGATACGGTTGTATACACGGTAACGGTCAGCAACACAGGCAATCTGGAGGCAAATGTTACCGTGACAGATACCATTCCTGCTGCGACTACTTTAGTAGCTAACAGTGTTGTGGTATCCGGTGTGCCACAGCCTGGAGCGACGCCAGCAGCAGGCATTCCGGTAGGCATTGTAGCAGCGGGGGCGACGGCTGTTGTCACGTTTGCCGTTGTTGTGGATTCACTTCCATCTCCGCAGCAGCTTAGCAATTTTGCTACATCGTCCTTTACATTTACACCTCCAGATGGGCGGACGTTGACTGGCTCAGCCACTTCGAATACGCTCACGTTTCCAGTCTCTTCACCAAACGTCTCTGTTGTCAAAAGCACAGCTTCCACTGCGGCTACGGTAGGCGATACGGTGACCTATTCCATTCTGGTGACTAACAGCGGTATTGCACCGGTGAACAATATTCAGTTCTCGGACCCGATTCCAGCTGGAGCCTCCTTTGTTACAGGGAGTGTCACAGTGAATGGGGTTGCGCAACCCGGAGCCAATCCGGCAGGTGGAGTATCTCTTGGGACATTGGGTCCCGGAACGTCCGCAACGGTCACATTCAGTATCCGTGTCGACGTGATCCCGCCAAGCAATCAGTTGAGCAATCGCTCTACGGTCAGTTTTACCTCAGGTACATTCTCAAGCACAACCTTCTCTAATACCGTGGTCACTCCGGTGTACCAGCCTATTCTTTCAGCACAAAAAACAGCCAGTACACAAAATGCTACCGTTGGGGATACGGTCAGCTACACGATAACCGTGAGCAATCAGGGAAACTATGGAGCCCAGATTAATCTGACAGATAACCTTCCAGCCGGAACCATCCTTGTTCCAAATAGCGTTATTGTGAACGGTCAACCGCTGCCAGCAGGAAATCCGGCAACCGGCATCCCCGCAGGCAATGTGGCTCCCGGAGCTACGACCACCATTACCTTTTCAGTAGTTGTTGATACGCTGCCAAGTCCGCAACAACTGGTGAATCAGGCTACGGTAGCTCTATCATATACATTGCCGGATGGGCGGAACATCACGGAGTCTGTTCTATCCAATGTGCTGACCATTACCGTATCGGCACCGGATGTCGATGTCGTCAAATCCACAACTTCAACGGCGGTATCTGTTGGTGATGTCGTAACGTATAGCATCGCTGTAACCAATAACGGAATTGCAACGGTCAACAATGTGGTTTTCACGGATGCAGTGCCGACAAGTACCGTTCTTGCGCCAACCGGCGTGTTTGTCGATGGTGTTCTGCGCCCTGGAGCCAATCCTTCTACGGGAATAACACTTGGTTCCATCGCACCTGGCGTTACGGTAACCGTTGTATTTAGTGTGCAGGTTACGGCGCTTCCGGCAAGTGCAGTGTTAAATAATCAGTCCACGGTCAGCTTTACATCAGGTGTTTTCTCAGCGACCACATTCTCCAATACGGTTACAACTCCGGTCTATCAACCTATTCTGGCTGCAGTGAAAACGGGAGATCAGACGGTAGCCACAGTAGGGGACACCGTTGTGTACAGCATCGCCATTTCCAATACCGGGAACTATGGGGCATCGGTCACGTTAACGGATACTATTCCGGCAGGAACAGAGCTTGTTCCAAATAGCGTTATTATTAACGGGGCCTCTGCACCAGGTGCAGATCCTGCTTCGGGTATTCCGCTTGGTGTCGTTTCCACAACAACTCTAGTTACCTTCTCCGTTGTGATTGTGACGTTACCATTGAGCCAGTCCATAATCAATCAGGCTTCTGCGACATTTTCGTATACATTACCTGATGGAAGAACACTTGGAGGCACGATTACATCCAACGCACTTAACATTCAGGTATCTGCTCCGAACGTGAGTGTAGTCAAGACGGCTTCGGTAGTTGATGCCGTGGTAGGGGATACGATTGTGTATGAAATGGTTGTGACCAATGAAGGAATTGACCCGGTAAACAACATTGTGATCACCGATCCGATTAACCCAGCCACCACATTTGTTACAGGCAGTGTTTTGGTGGACGGCGTCCCACGTGCCTTGGCCAACCCTGCGCTGGGCATAGCCCTTGGTAGTTTAGCCCCTGGAGCATCGATCGCGGTATCGTATGCAGTGCGGGTCAATACACTGCCAACACCACCGGAAGTAAGCAGTCAGTCTTCCGTAAGTTTCACATCGGGTGTTTTCTCGGGAGCAGCGTATTCCAATACGGTTGTAACACCAATCTATCAGCCGATTATTGCCTTAACCAAAACAGGTAGCACTTCCAATGCAACGATTGGTGACACCATCACGTATTCTTTTGCAATTATCAATAGTGGGAATCTTGCTGCTAATTTGACATTAATCGACAGTATACCGAACGGAGCGGTACTGCTTCCCAACAGTGTTCTGATTGATGGTGTTCCACAGCCAGGTGCGAATCCGGAGACGGGTATCGTTGTGGGTACCATACCGTCCGGAGGTACGGTTACTGTAACGGTTACCCTCGAAGTGACTGTAGATTCGTTGCCGCAGGATCAGCAACTGGTTAACCAGGCCGTGGCCAACTATACATTTAGTCCACCCGATGGCCGTCTGTTGACGGGGACCGTATCTTCGAATGTTCTGGTTATCCCGGTATCTGCACCAAATGTTGTTGTTGCCAAAAGCACAAGTGCCATTGATGCAGTTGTTGGTGATGTAATCACCTATACGGTTGTAGTAACCAATAGCGGTATTGAAGTGGTGAATAATGTGGTCATGGTTGACCCGGTACCTGTAGGTACAGTATTTGTGCCAGGAAGTGTTACGGTGGATGGTGTGCCAAGACCAACGGGGAATCCGAATACAGGCATCACGCTTGGTTCGATTGCTGCGGGTGCTTCCGTTACGGTTACATTCAGAGTAGAGGTTGTGGTGATATGAGCCAATCTTCCGGTCCGTTGTCCCATTGGCTAAAGAATCAGTCCCTGGTTCGATTCAGCTCGGGTGCGACTGAACTGGAACAGGTATCCTATTCGAATACGGTTGTAACACCGTGGATCGGCCCCAGGCTTGAAGTCAGAAAAGTCTGCAATGTCACAGAGGCTGCCTTGGGGCAGTCTCTTATCTACCGTGTTGAAATTGTTAACACCGGAAATCTTACGGCCCTAGTGCACCTATTGGATCAGCTATCTGCAGAGACGGCACTGCTTCCCAACAGTGTATTGCGTGATGGTATTCCGTTACCGGGAGCATCACCGGAGAGAGGATTGCCTCCAGCTGAAATCGCGCCCGGAGCCACGTTGCGATACCACTTTCAAGTTGTAATCTTGCGTTTACCTGAGGCACTGAAGCTGCTGAATCAGGCACAGGTTAACTATGAGTTTTTGACACCGGAAGGCAGAACGGTTACGGGTATGGAACAATCCAATATCGTGGAGGTCAATCTGGTCTCATCCCGGCTGGAGATCTCCTTGCAGGCGGATCACATCTATACCTTCTCAGGGGATATTGTCATGTACACCGTCATCGTGAGCAATCCGGGTTTTATTACAGCCACGAATGCCCAAGTAACGATTTCTTTGCCACAAGGTATTGTTTTTATACCTGCGAGTGTCATCGTAGATGAAATGTTTGCACCACAAGTAACGCCTGATACGGGCATACAACTTGGAGAGATTTTGCCCGGAAGCTCAATTAGGATACAATATCGGGTTCAGGTTACGGGGGGAAGCGATGCAAACGGAATATCAAGTGTAGCTGTACTGGCGTATATCTCGGCAGGACAGCAGGAGACGGTCTACTCCAATCAGGTTACCTTGGAAGTGATACAGCCCCAGGTCTCTGTGTTGAAAAGTGTGCTCCCGGTAACGGCCACATTGGGTGATGCTGTCCAATATAATATTACTGTCTCCAATGGAAGCAGTTATGCAGTGGATGGAACTCTCCTGGATGTACTGCCAACAGGTGTGACATTTGTCGAAGGCAGTCTGGGCTGGAATGGGGTTAAACGTCCCGGAACCAATCTGGCTAAAGGGCTTAATCTGGGGACGTTGACAGCCCGGTCGGTTCTGAATATTCAGTTCGAAGCGAAACTTCCAGATCGAGATGAATCGATGCCTGATGACTACAGGTATGTGAATCATGCTAGCCTGATGTATACATTTCGATTGCCGGATTCACGGTCAGTGCAGCGGATGATTACATCCAATGAAGCTGTGGTCGAATTGAAAGCGCCGATAATTCAGGCTTACGTTCAAGTGACACCCACATTGGTCGAGCAGGGAGGTACCGTCACTTTTCAGGTACGTGTGGGGAATACGGGTAATTTGCCGGCACGTGTTCAACTTGGTAGCATTTTACCTGAGGGTGCCAGATGGCTTGGGCAAGCTACGGGTGAGATCCAATTGAGCTTACCAGAGTATTCCACACCACGGGTTCTGCATGTGGGCGTGATTGAGCCTGGAACGGAAAAGAACATCTCCTATGTAGCGAAGTTAGCTTCTGAGAAGACGGGGACGCTGCAAGGAGCCTTGATTGCTCGGTACACGTATGAATGGAATGGACAAAAACGGGCTGGCGAAACCCGATCGAATGAGTACAGCATCATTGTGGAGTATGGAGAAGAATAGGAGGTATCACGGTTAACGGTCACTTGCCTGAGGAATTTGGTCATTCTGGTTGCCATGAGATTACACGAACGTAAATGAATGGTATACTAATTGAATATGAACTCGGCAATCAACCCGTGGAATCGGGACGTCGGAGTAGAGGAGGCAGCCACATTGGCAAAAGCAAAAGTAGCAAAAAGACCTACACGGGATGAGTTTGAACTTGAAGAGTTGGGAAACCAGCTGGTTGAAGCCTTTCGGGAACGTTCGGAAGTACTGTTGACGGTATGGGGCAAAGAAGATCAGGTGCAAGGAGTCATCGTCAAAATGGACTCCCGTACACGACTTGTGCACGTAGAGTATACCGAAGAAGAGTTCACGGCGAAGGTGCCTTTTCTAGATATCATGCGTGTGCAATCTCCACGGTACTGAACGAAAAAAAACAGCAATCTGAATAATTAGGGCATCCGCCCTGTCAAAGTCGTTCTTCCTGCATAAGATATCCCATACCTGTTGCAGAGGAGGTACGGTCAATGAGCGAAGTATTAGGTGGAGAAACAAGAGGCTACGGATACGGAGGTTTCACTTCTGTAGGTGCCATTCTGGTTCTGTTCATCCTGTTGGTTATCATCTCCAAAGCGTTCTTGGTATAATGCATATCTCTAAAGAATGAAAGAAGCTCTGCCATCGCGGCAGAGCTTTTTTTGTTCGTTCAGTCCTTGGCGAATTTTGTAGAAAATCGGTGTAAGTCCTGCTTACGTTATGTTAGAATATAACCATCCCTAGAGAAAGAAAGAGGTGTTTAGATTATGAGCCAAACGTTAACAGAATCTTTAAATGAACAGATGAATTTTGAGTTTTATTCCGCTCATGTATATCTGGCTATGGCAGCCTATTGTTCCAGCAAAAGTCTGGATGGATTTGCGAACTTCTTCATCGTGCAAGCGGAAGAAGAGCGATTCCATGGCATGAAAATATACAAATTCTTGAATGATCGTGGACAACGCGCCACACTTGCGGCTTTGCCAGAACCGAAGAATGAATATGCTTCGATGCTGGATGTATTTGAGCATGGTTATGCTCATGAACAGCAAAACACGAAAAAATTCTACAATCTGGCTGACATCGCTCTGAATGAACGTGAACATGCAACGATGTATTTCCTGAAGTGGTTCATTGATGAGCAGGTTGAAGAGGAAGCATTGTTTGACAACATTATTCAGAAGCTGCGCCGCATTGAAAAAGACAGCAATGCCTTCTACATGCTGGATGCCGAGTTTGGCAAACGTTCGTTCACTGCTCCTGCTGAATAAATGCACGTAGGAACTCGATAAGATTCCAGCGTCAAAACACCATTTACATACAGCATGAGGTAATGATCCTGAAAGCAATGGGGGCAATCTCCTTGCAAGGGATAATGTTTTGATGCCATATGCTGATTGAAGACAAAGAAGCCTGCACTTGTGCAGGTTTTTTTTGCATGCAACGATATTTAATGATTGTATTGATTTGCTTGAATCGGAGTAAAGGTCTATCAAAATTCTGAATCTGGGTAATAGAGGATATGTCACAATTGATCTATCCTGACGGGATCTTATTTTGCGCAAATCTATCAAATTCGTATTAAATTTTAGGTTTATCTGACAAAAGTGTAACTCTACCGTAGCCTTTGGAGCGAGAACAGGAGCCACTATCTTTGATAGTATTAGGATTAATCGCCAAGGGATGAAGGTAGAAAAACATGGACACCCGGGGAAATATAACACATAAGGGAGACTTTTAATTATGCTACATATTCGTAAATCTATCATGGTCACACTTGCTATTTTACTAATCATTCCACTATTATTGCCGCAGTCGGTATCTGCCAAATCAGCTGCATCCAAGGATGGTGCAAGCAAAGCAAATTCCAAAATCATATACCTGACGTTTGATGATGGGCCAACCGCTCATACGGGTCAGTTACTGGATATTCTGGATCAGCATCATGCGAAGGCAACGTTTTTCATGCTGGGTCCTCAAATGGAGAAATTTCAGAAGGCTACCAAACGAATCGTAGCTGACGGGCATGGATTGGGTCTGCATGGTGTGACTCACGTTCCAAGCAAATTCTATAAATCTGCATATAGCGGATTAAAAGAGATGCAACAGGCCAATGCAAGTCTGAACAAGGTTGCCGGAGTTAAAACAAGTCTCGTGCGGACGCCATATGGTAGTAAACCCTATCTCAAACCGGCATTCCGTAATGTACTGCTGGGCCAGGGTGGATTCCATCTATGGGATTGGAATGTGGATTCGGAAGACTGGAAATACCAGAAAGATCACCAGAAAGTCTATAACAGTGTAATGAAACAGATCCACAATGTGCAAAAGAGCGGAACAACGCCTGTTGTGCTAATGCACGACCAGGAAGCAACGCTGAAAGTATTACCGCAAGTATTGAAAACATTGAAGGCAGAAGGGTATCGTTTTGAAGTATTAAGCCAAAAAATGCAGCCAGTTAACTTCTGGAACGACAAGCGTTAATCTTTTGAATTTTTAGATTGGCTACAACGAAGGAGGTACACATCATGAAGAAACAACCATTGTGGATCACGATTCCAGTAACGACAGCGGTTTTACTTGCTCTGGCAGGATGTGGCGAACCGGATTCAAATACAGCATTATCAGAGAATAGTTCTTCACCAACGACAACAGTGGGAGAGCAGACCGAGACCGGCAGCGGTGGTGCTGATTTCTCTAATGAAAATGAAACAGGAACCAAAGAAAATGCGGGTACAACAGATCATGAAGACACATCAGGATCGAAGGCAAATGACAACCAAGTTGCCACTGGTCAATCAGTTGTGAATGATGTGATCAAGCAAGTTCGCAACCAGTTGAAGAGGAAGGATGTAGCGTTACCCACTTCATTCACATTGGACAAGGGTACATTTTTGGGTGTGGCAATACTGTCCAATACTGCTGATGAATTTAAGGTAAAGTTCTACGCTACCACTCAGTCTGTTGCCATTAACGATCCATCTTTAACTGCATCCGATAGTAAGATACCTGTACTGGCCTCCTATGAAGTGAAGACCTACAAGGACCCGAATCAGACAGAAATTTTCCCTGAGACGGACCTGAAAGATATTCCAGCAGATATGGCTGTGGATCTGGGATATGGCATCAAAGGCATGAGTGAAGGTGCCGCAGGCAGTCAATATCTGACTTGGCAAGAAGGTAGATGGACGCTGGAAATTCGTTCGGTATCCGAAGATGAAATGAATAATCCGGGCATAGCGAAGAAAATGGTGGAGTACCTGGAGTCACATACCTTGCCTGTACCCAAAGATAAAGGGTATATCAAGGTTGAATATCCAAGTGGTGGAAAGTCTGTTCATGTAACGATCTCATGGCAGGACGGTAACAAAATTCATCAGTTTAAGACCGATCAAGTGCCATTAGAAGCTCTTGGCATGGTTGTATCTGTGAAATAAATCTTGAGTGTTTACGGATATTCTGCAATGTAGAAGAGATGAGTGTGGGATTGTTACGATAGACCTAAAAAAGCTTGGCCCAGGAAGAAATTGCTGGGCCAAGCTTTTTATTGTGAGCATGTTATCGCAGCTTATGCAGCGGGGGTACATGCTTATTTTTGTTTCAATGGGTTAAAGCGGTACTTTCATTTGAACCACCCTTTTTCCTTGGAGCGAGTGATGGCCTCAATTCGGTTACTGGCATTTAACTTGTTGAGAATAATGGAGATGTAGTTACGCACCGTTCCCGTTGTGATGAACAAATGCCCGGCGATTTCCTTGGTGTTCTTCCCATCTGCCATGAGGCCGAGAACAGCATTCTCCCGTTCCGTCAGGGGATTCTCTTCTACATAAGCCTCATCGACCAGGTCGGGAGCAAATATGCGTCTTCCATTCATAACTTGGCGGATGGTTTCAGCCAGTTCTTCAATCGGACTATCCTTGAGCAGGTATCCACGAACACCGCCTTTGAGCGCACGTTCGAAATAGCCGGTTCGGGCAAAAGTGGTCAGAATAATGACTTTACAGTTCAAACCTTTCATCTCTTCTGCCGCTTCCAGCCCACTTTTGACGGGCATTTCGATATCCATCAGACAGATATCCGGGGTCAGTTCTTTGACAAGTGCCAAAGCTTCCTGTCCATTGCTTGCCTGTCCTACCACCTGCATGTCTTTTTCCAGATTGAGCAGGGAAGACAAGGCGCCCAGCATCATGCGTTGGTCCTCGGCGATTACAATGCTGATCATGTTGTATCCTCCTTCATTGGTTTGCGTGTCAGCTTAGGCACTTGAATAACGAGTTGTGTGCCTGTTTTATCTGCTCCAGAGCGAAGATCCAGACAACCGTTCACAAATTCAAGTCGTTCCTTCATACCCAAAATGCCGGTACCGCGTCGATCCTTGTTGCGCGTGCGTTCTATGCCTACACCGTTATCTCGAACCGTTAAAATGTTATCAGACTGTGTTTCTTTAATGGTGATGGTGCATACCGTGGCCTGACTGTGCTTGACTACATTGGTGACGGCTTCTTTCAAGCACATGCCGATTACATTTTCATTCAATTGCGATGTATCTTGCAGCTTTGGATTGCCTTCCAGCATAAATTCAATCGAAGCGGCCTTCAGAATCTGCTCCGCCCGGAACAGTTCATCAACTAATTGTGTACCACGCATGGTGGTGACCATTTCCCGAACTTCCTTCAGAGCTGTGCTTGCCGTTTGTCTGAGGTCGTTCAATTCGATCTCGGCCTGATCGGGATTATTGCGGAGCAAACGCTTCGCCAGATCGGTTTTCAGACCAATCAGTGAGAGCTTCTGCCCGAGGGTATCGTGCAGGTCACGAGCGATACGCTGTCGTTCTTCCATTTTTACGAGATCATCCAGTCGTTTGTTGGCATTCTCCAATTGGCCTTCCAATTGTTCAGTCTTGTTTTTGTTATACGTACTGATGGGAAGCAGAATGGAGGCCATCAAGCTGATGAATACAAACGGGAGTTGGCTCACCAACAGAGAACTCTGATTAATGAAACCATAATTAATGGTTAGGAAACTGGCTCCCAAATTCACCGAATAGAGGGTGAAGAAACCGGCTTTATTTTTAATATTCCCAATAAAAAAAGCAAGAAACAATGAGAAATAGGCATAATCATAAGCGATAGTCATCGTAATGGATATGGCAATGAGCAATCCAATCCACATGTATACCTGCCAGCCCTTGGTGATGAAGGCGAGCAGATAACAGACGAAGAAAACGAGGATGATGATAATGCCAGTTACCAACGTCCATAATTTGGAATATTGTGAAATGAAATAGAAGGGCAGGATGAAAAAGGCGAGCCATACATAAAGATTCAATCCTGTCTTTTTATAAAAATTTTGCATCCACTTTTGAATGGAATTCTCCTCCTCAAACTTGCAATGTACTCAAACTTAGCATGACTGTAGCATGACTATGGCTTGAACACAAGAAAACGAATCCGACAGAGTTAAGGCTTCTCTGTCAGACCCGCTGGATTGGTTACTCGGATAGGCGGTTGAACATACGGCTTGCGGGATAGCTTTTTGAGCTGTCTGAAGCTAATAAACTGTTTAGAATCTTCATCCCACAGACGGAAGCGCAGGGCAACCAGACTGGAACGTAGTGTAATAGTCGTTGCTTTTTGCAAGGGTGGTGTTGCGTTATGTGCTTCTTCCAAGAAATAGTTAGGTACACGTGGGCTCAAGTGATGCACATGGTGAAACCCAATATTACCACTGATCCATTGCAATAATTTTGGCAATTTGTAATAAGAACTGCCTTCAACAGCTGCTTTTACATAACTCCACTCATCTTCATGTTCAAAATACGTCTCTTCGAACTGATGTTGAACGTAGAACAGCCAGATACCAAAGAAACCGGAGAAGAAGAAGATAGGTGCCTGAACCATTACAAAAGCCTGCCATCCGACTAACCAGGACATGAATGCATAGAGCACTACGATCAATACGGTAGTCAGGTGTGTATTGATACGTTCTTTACGTCTAGCACCTTTGCGGTTAAAACGGTAAGCCAACAGAAACACGTAAATGGGTCCGATACAAAACAATACAAACGGGTTACGATAAATCCGATAGAAGAGACGACCCCAAGGAGAAGCTTCTTTGTATTCGTCAACCGTCATAACCCAGATATCACCTACACCACGTTTGTCAAGATTACTGCTTGTTGCGTGATGGATAGAATGCTCGTTTTTCCACTGCTGATAGGGTGTAACTGTCAATACACCAGTAATGGTACCGAGAATATCATTGGCGCGTTTGCTCTTGAAGAATGAACCATGACAGCAGTCATGGAAAATAATAAAGGTCCGTAGTACAAATCCGGATGCCACCAAGGCAATCGGGAAGGTCAGCCAGTAGGAAACCGATAAGCTAAAGTAAGCAGCAGCCCATAACAAGAAGAGCGGGAGCAATGTATTGATTAACTGACGGATACTTAATCTGAGATCATTTTTTTCGTAAGGGGTAACTTCTTTTTTTAAGGCCATTTCTTTTGATCTGTTCATAAAATTGTGTCCTCCTTCAATCGTTATAACTGTAATCAGCTACAACTTGGCGTTTCCCGCTAGACTTTCCTGTTAGGAAGCGTTTTTATCATTGTAAAACAATCCGAACATGACAGTAAGTCATAAACGTCAGCCTTCTGTAATGATGAATATCAATGATCGACCATGACATTTGTCATGGGTGTATGACTCAATAGCTCTGCGAAGACAGAAAAGCAGGTTTTACTAATTCCTTTGCACAAATTACGCAACAATTTGTATTATGTATACAAATTTTGTTGAGAGCATGGTAAAATCTATCTTTGAGTGGTTATGACAACTTATGAGACAGGTCGATTAGGTTGATTTCTGATGGATTGGATGGAATGCATAATGAAGAAACGAATTACGGATATCCTATTTATTATGGCAGGTGCATTTCTGTTTGCACTCGCGGTGAACCTGTTTGTCATCCCGAACGATTTGGGTGAAGGCGGCGTCACGGGTATCACGATTATTTTGTATTACCTGTTTGAATGGTCCCCTGGACTGATGAACTTGATCCTGAACGGTATTTTGTTAATTGTGGGATATCGGTTTCTTGATAAAACGACTACGGTATATACGATTATTGCGGTGGTATTCAACTCGTTTTTCCTGCATCTGACGGAGAGTTGGACGATTGCATCGGATGAACTCTGGATCAATACCATTTTTGCCGGAGTATTTGCCGGTCTTGGTATTGGCTTAATTGTTAGAGTGGGAGGCACAACGGCGGGAACAGTGATCCTGGCCCGACTTGCCAACAAATATCTGGATTGGAATATCAGTTACGGACTTCTGTTCTTCGATCTGATTGTGGCTTTCTCCTCATACTTCATCATTGGACCACAAGGATTAATGTGTACAATTGTCTTGCTGTTTGTTGGAACCAAAACAATGGAGTTCATTATTGAAGGGCTCAATCCGAAAAAAGCAGTTATGATTATCTCTTCCAAACAGGATGAAATCGCGAAGCAAGTCATTGAGAAGATGGATCGAGGAGTAACCGTCCTGTCTGGTCATGGCTATTACACGAAAAATAAGAAAGAAATTCTATACATTGTGATTAGCAAGCAGGAAGTTTCTATGCTGAAGAAGATTGTACGAGCAGAAGATGAGATTGCTTTTATCACCATTCATGACGTGCGTGATGTTTTCGGTGAAGGATTTATTGAACTCTCCAAAACTTGATGAATATGTATGTAATGAAGAAAGGAGTTGCGGTGAAATATCACCGCAACTTTTTTGATAGGTTAATGGTACCCGGTATTAATCTAGTTCAATAAGAAAGAACCCTTCTCCATAGAGAAGGGCAAAAGAGTATTAATAATGTCTTCTTTTTTTGATTCCACAATATTCAACCGTGACATGACAGTGTTTTTTACACTTTGTAGGGACATATTTAACTTTGGTAACACAAGTTTTCGTGATTTTTTTGTAAAAACACTTTGGTCTTGGATGATGACATTTATGATGCTTTCTATACATATTAAAACCTCCCTGATCGTGATAAGGTATTCTATGAGCGTGGCACTGTTTCGGAAATGTATAAACGTCTATTATTGTATAATAATTCCTTTATTAGGCTTTTGTGTTACAGCTGAAGGTTGGTTCTCTCTAGTAAAAGAGTGCAATGACAAAAAGCTGTACACCTACCAAGCACGATGATATATTGAATTTAATTAATTTGTTAATAAACCTAACTAACTATAAGAGGATGCGATAACATGGCTGGTACACCGCAATTTATCCGCAATCTGAATGAAAATCTCATTATGGATGCCCTCATAACTCAGGGAACCATGTCGAGAGCGGATATCAGCCGCCAGACCGGACTTAGTAAACCAACGGTGTCTTTGGCGGTCGAACATCTGATTGACCGTAATCTGGTGAGGGAAATGGGGCCAGCTGACAACGCTCAGGGTCGAAAAGCAACCCTCATTCGTTTCAATGAAACGGCTTATTATGTCTGTGGTATAGATATCGGCGCATCACGTATTCGGATTGCATTATCCAATCTGAATGGAGAGATCATTGCCTATCGAACATATCCCATGGTTGTTCAAGGAGCTTATGAGCGAGCAGAAGCGACGATGCTCGAGCTCCTTCGAAGCCATATGAACGAACTGCTTGATGAGAATCATCTGAACTGGGATCAGATTCAGTGCATCGGGTTCGGTATACCAGGCGTAGTGCTGCCTGAATCAGGGCGTATCAATCGTATTGTGGACCCTTTAGCGGGTCTGGAAGAAGCTTTCTCTCTAGAATCGTTGTCAGGAGCTTTTCCCTGTGAAGTAATTCTGGAAAATGATGTGAATCTTGCAGCGCTTGGGGAGTATAGGAGTGGTGCAGCAGCAGAATATCCCTTGTTTGTTTTTTTCTCCATCGGTACAGGGACGGGCGCTGGCATCATGGTGCATGGCCAACTGCTTCGAGGTTTAGGTGGCTTAACTGGAGAGATCGCGGAGATGCTGGTGGACGATGGCCGACGTCTGGAGGAAGTGCTGTCCGCTGATGGTCTGATGCAACTGGCGAAAGATTATCTAGATCAGCATGATGAACTATTATTGGAGGCTGCTGATTCGGGTGCAGATGATCTTCACAGACACCTGACTCCCGAGAGGTTATTTGAAGCTGCGCGCAGTGGAGAAGTAGAGGCGTTAGACATTCTACAACAATACAGCAAGAAGATTGCTTCCGCTCTGCGTCAGATTAGCGTTGTGCTTGCACCGGATCTCATTGTGCTTGGCGGAGGTGTAGGAGGGAACGGTGATGTGTTATTGCCTTTACTGAGGCAGATTATATCTGAGCAATTCCCTGTGCAACCACAGTTAATCTGTTCCAAGCTTGGTGAGCAAGCTGTTGTCACTGGCGCGGTTCAGGTAGCCGTACAACAAACGATGCTGAACCTTCAGCAGGCCATGGAATAAGAGATTGGATATACAACATGTGAGGAGGGAAAAGGCATGACAGAATCCGTGAAAAACGTAAGTAATAATTATCAGCCCAATCAGGATGGTACGGTTAAAAGTGATCCATCCGGCTGGATTGCAGGTATTGACATTGGAGGCACCAAAACATTAATGCTCTTGTCATCACAACAGGCTGGAAATGAAGTTCATGAACGTATCTTGCCTACGCTTGCCAGTGATCAGCCGGATGAGTTCTTCCGATGGTTATTCACTGAATTGGAAATATTCTGCCGCGAAGTTGGATGCAGTCTGGATCAACTTAACGGTGTAGGCTTGGGATTCCCTGGTGTGGTTCTACAGGAGGAGGGGATACTGCGAAATGCTCCGGCTTTTCAGTGGCCTGAGCTAGATATTCGCCCTGTTATTGCGAAGTATTACAGCGGGAATATCATGTTGGATAATGATGTGAATATGGCCGCAATGGGAGAATATGATCAAGGGGCAGCACAGGGACATCAACACTGTGTAATGGTCACGGTTGGAACAGGCATTGGATCTGCTCTTATCCTGAATGGACAGCTCTATAGCGGCCAGAATGGAGCAGCAGGTGAGATTGGGCATTTCATTGCAGGGGACGAAGGGCTTCATACCGGTTATGTTGCTGATGCGGATTCCTTTGGCGTATTTGAGCAAGTGACTTCAGGTACGGGAATTACCGAACAGGCGAGGCGTTATTTTGCTGCTGGAAAGGGAAGTTCCTTATCCCTGATCATGAGTCTGGCAGGAGGGGGAGCGGAACAGATTGAAGCCAGGCATGTATTCAAAGCAGCGGAGTCGGGTGATCTTGCTGCCCTGGAGATTCTGGAACTACCCATGCGTTATATGGCGAGAGGTCTGGCGAATATTACGGCTTTACTCAATCCTTCCATTATAGTGATCGGTGGTGGCGTGGCTGCATCCAACCCATCCTATTATCTAAATGAAGTGCGCACACGCCTCCAACGTTACACTGTTCTGCCTACACTTTTAGCTGTAGCTGAACTGGGGAACAAAGCAGGAGCAATCGGGGCGTTGGCTGCAATCAAGTCGAGTCTGACACGCACTTAAAAATAGAGAATAGGCGAAGCAACTACAGAAATAAAGGATGGAGATCCGGATGAGAAGTAGACATATGAAGGCTTACACAGAGAAAATAAAAGCCGATTCCAAGGATGCAAAACGTGTTTTACTCCAATTGCAGGGCCTATATCTGTTTATGGGGCTAGCTGGTGGGATGTTTAACCCGTACATTAATCCCATATTGGTAGCACAAGGGTTTTCCAGTAAAGAAACCGGATTTATTATGGCGTTTGGCACACTTGTATCCATTATTCTTCAACCAATATGGGGAATTCTGGTAGATAAGTTTAAAAAGACACGGTTCGTACTGGTGATAAGCCTGCTTGTTCCTGCATCGTTAGCGTATTTCTACAATATTCAAGTGTACTTTATATTAATATTGATTTATACTTTATGCACTATATTCCAAGTGACTCAAATACCCGTGGCTGACTCCTATGCGGTTACCGCCGCGAGAGCAGCCAATACCTCATATGGCATGATCCGACTCTTCGGCAGCATAGGAACGGGAGTTGGTGGATTTGCCGCAGGGATGTACCTCTCCCAGTTTTCCATTCACATGTTATGGCTACCATTTCTCCTGTTTAACATTCTGAGCGCCATACTGGCAAGTACACTTCCCCGGCAGACGAGCATATCCTCGTCCTCGGTAACTTTCTCCGTAGGTTTGGCAAGATTGCTCCGAAACCGGACATTCCTTCTATTTCTAACAGGTTGTTTCCTGGTTAACCAAACGCTCACTGCGTTTAACTCCTTTTTTGTTATTTCATTTCAGATGGCTGGCGGTTCTGTGACCATGACAGGTACAGCACTGTTGCTGGCGTCAATTACTAATGTTCCATCCATGTTGGCAGCGGCATTCATACTCCGAAAATGGGGACATGAACGGACGATGCTGCTTGCAGCGGGGGCGTATATGTTACGTTGGGGAATACAATGGCTATGGCCGACACCTGAGGTCATGATTGGCGTTCAGGTGCTGCATGGGTTATCCTTCGGATTCTTTTATATTGCAGCTGTGGAATATGTGGCTTCCGTTACGGGACGGGAGATGCAGGCCACAGGTCAAAGTTTATTTAACATGGTATTTGCTGGCCTGGGCGGAATTGTTGGTAATATGCTTAACGGATATTTGCTCGATTCCGGCGGTCCATCACTGATGTATCTGGCTTGCACGATCAGTGCAGCACTAGGATCAGTGATTCTGTATATCGTCAGCAGGCAGGCCAAAGAACAGAGAAGAGCATACTCATTAGAATAGAGATGGAAGGAGTTGGAGCCTATGAAAGTAAATCTGAAGCGGAATTGGCACACCAAGTTGATGTATTCGTATTTTCCTATTTTTCTGCTTACGATTTCCATTCTGATCTTTCTCTCCTTCCTGATTGTCAACGAACTCTCACGTAACGAAACGCAAAAAGCCGACATGATCTCCACCCGCTATATCGTGGATACACTGGAGCGCTCGCTAAGTGACATTGAACTTCGGTTGCTTGAAGACATTGGTGCAAACAAGACATATAGTCGCTTTCTGGAAGCTGGACAGGGACAATTATCAAGTCAGTTCATCTATGATGCGGCAAGTGGGCTGGGACGTATGCTGGATCAGCAGGATATGATTCAATCCATTTATCTCTATCGCATGTCCGATTCCCAGATTCTTACGCCCAGAGGCATGATGCGCTTGGAAGATTTCGAAGATCGTGCCTATATTGAGCAAGCCTTGAAAGATCGCGAGAACCTCGGTTGGAACTTGCCACGTGATTATAAGGAACGTTCCTTCGACGTACCTTCACAGGTGATTAGCATGAATAAATGGCTTCCTTTACCGTGGGGCGGGGAAGGACTACTCGTCATTACCATCCGCATGTATGCAATAGAACGGCAGATTGATAACATGACCAATGAAAAGTTATCTGTTCTTCAGGTTCGGGATAAGAGCGACAATCTGATCTATACCGCGCATCAAATGGACCCTTCAGCAGGTGAAATACTTAATCGTGTGACTGCGGACAAGCTTGGTCTGGTCTTTGAGAGTGGTATTCAATCCGGACAGCTGTATTCATGGGTATCCCTTGTTTCTTATGTGTGGATCGGTATTGGTTTATTAACAATCGTTGGTGCGGTGGCTGGACTAATCTACATTACTCGCAGAAATACACGCCCCATTCAGCTAATCATGAATCGAATTCAGGCGTTACAGCCACGTGCCGAAGAGGATGAAGCAACTCCATCCGTCAAAGATGAACTGGCACTTATCGACCGTGCGCTGGAACATCTGATTGCTCAGACGGTTGACTATGAGAAACAACATCATGAAAACTTGCTGATTCATCGCAGACAGTTGCTTGTTGATCTGATGGAAGGAGAGCGAATGGATTCATTCCGTCAGCGACTTCGCCATCTGCAACCGCTAGAGGAACGATTCATGGAACCGAAGAGTGTTGCTGTCCTCATTGCGGAGATGAATGGTGACGATCTCTCGACCAATCAGAATATTCTGAAGATTGCGCTCATGAACGTAGTGGAAGAACTTGTGCAGAATGAGACCCAGTTCGGCGGTTGGGCTGAATGGTTTGGGAACCGCAGGCTTATTGTGGTGATTGCATCGGATGAGCAGGAAGGACTGGACCGTGAATTGCTTATGGATCTGGCTAAGCAGATGCATATGTGGATTGCGGAACACTTCCGACTCCGGTTTACCTTTGGCATTGGACGAACCGTATCGGGCTGGGAGGAGGTTACTCGATCCTATGCGAGTGCAGATGCTGGATTGCAGCATAGACTTACGCTTGGTAAAGATGCCATCGTTCTCAGTGAGCAACTGCCGGATCGTATTGAGCTGCAATCGTACAAGTATTTGCAGATGCTCGCAGACTTTGTCCGTGAATTCAGACTAACCGGTGATGGTTGGCGAACGCAGCTGGACCAGATGTTTGTTGCGTTCAGCGAAGATCAGATTACAGATAACGATATTCGCATGTTGCTGCAGGCGTTAATCCAGATGTTGTCCCGTGAATTCGGGGAGCTGTCTGAGCGGTTGCAAAGCCAATTTGCCGAGGAAATCCTGACTCGTCTTCGCAGTGATATCCAGCAAGTGGAGACACTGGAGGGGATTCAAGAGATTTTGCAGGAGTGGCTTAAAGAGGTTTATCGCAATTATGTATCTGTGAATGAAACGAAAAGTCATCGCGCGATGATCAACGAGCTGCGGATTTATATTGAAGAACATTTTGATGATCCGGATCTGTCGCTGAAACATCTGAGTGATCGGTTCCAAATCTCGGGCAAATATGCAAGTTATCTGTTCAAGGAAGAGTTTGAGATGAAGTTTGTTGATTTTCTGGTGAAACTGAGGGTCGAAAAGGCCTGTCGTCTGTTGTCTGCAACCGATATGGCTGTTCAGGATATTGCTCTTCAAGTGGGTTATGCCAATGCCATCTCTTTCGGCAGAGTATTTAAACGGATTATGGGCGTGACACCAGGAGACTACCGCAAGCAGGGTGGAAAACAAGGGGATCAATAACGGAATTGTATGTGTTAGAACATCCGAGTATCGGGTAAAATCCAATAATCCTAGAGATATCTATGAAATCTCCTGTATGAGGCAATAAGGTTTCGTCCCTTATCGTCCTTTGCAGGAGATTTTTTTGGTGTTTAACCACGATCTTAGGCCAGTGTGGCTGGTATGTTGTTAAGGAATTTTACGAATGTCCTATACTAGCATTATGACAATTCATAGATTAATAGGGCAGGAGTGAAAATGATGTACAAACACGGACAGCAAGTATGGGGATCGGTAGATATCAGTAAACAGGTTACCATCACAGCAAGCAACAACACATTTACATTTCATGTAGATGACTCGTCATATACGATAACTATACCTGTTGGTGCCTACACGACAAGTCAACAAATGCATGAATCCGAACTTATTCAGGCCATTTCGAAGGCAGGGGCGGCTCAGAACGTTCCTGTACGATTTATTTTGGGTGGAATGCACTATGATGAGAAGTATAATGTATTGATTTTGGAACATACGGACACAAGCAGCGAACATGTTATCGATCAATTTGCGGGAAATGCCATCGATACGTTGTTTGGTCAAGTGAAGTTTAATCTTCCGGCGAGGAATTAGTGCGTTGAATCGTTCTACACGTGCTGCTTAAACAAGGAGATCACATAAGATGTGGTCTCTTTTTCTTTTTTTGAAGAGAGATTTAATGGAAAAAAGATTATTGCAAGCTGGGCGATGCCAGATTGGGTGTGAGAAATCGACCTTAACGCAACTTAATATGTTAATATAGTTAACATTAAAGGCGTGAAAATTGTATATTGGCAGGAAATATGTTTATATATCGCGGTATTTAACTTAAAAACCGTGAAATTTACATTTTGAAAATAGTTTATTGTCTGATTATCGGATTACATGTAATGATTAGTGACATTCACAGGTGCAACGAAATGGGATGAACAAAGTGGAGTGGCAATCATGTGAATTCATTCAGAGAGTGTGCGAAAGGGGAAAGGTCAAATGAGATTATTTCAAAGACGTAAGGCAGGCAAGGCAAGTTCAATCCTCGCAGTGGTAACAGCATTCACTCTATTATTATCTGCATGTTCATCAGGAAGCGAATCAACATCTTCATCTGGAGAGTCGGGTTCGGGGGAAAAAACGACTTTGAAAGTGGAAATCTTCGATCGGGGAAACACTCCGGCGGGCTACACCATTTCGGACAGTTATCTGACTCGCTTCATTCAAGAGAAGTTTGGTGATCCAAACAACATCGACGTTCAGTTTGTTCCGGTACCACGCTCGGAGGAAGTACAGAAACTTAACGTTCTGATGGCGAGTGGCTCTGAAGTACCTGATATTGTCTTTACCTACGATTCGGGAACATTCAACCGGTATGCAGAGCAAGGAGGTTTGACCGAACTTACGGATCTGATCAATCAAAGTGGTCCTAACCTGAAGAAGTTCCTGGGAGATGAAACGCTGGCCTACGGTCAATACGATGGACAACAGTTTGCGGTTCCAGGTAAACGTCTTGTACTTGGGAAGTACGCATCCTATGTTCGTCAGGACTGGCTGGACGCGCTCGGATTGCCTTCCCCTGAGACTGCTGAGGAGCTGCATACAACACTGAAGGCCTTTAAGGAAAAAGATCCAGGTAAGGTTGGCACAGGACTAATCCCAATGGGGATGTCGATTGCCTCGGCTCAATATGAGCCACTGATCTGGTCATTCATTGAACCGCTGACGGAAGAACAGAAATATACATTAACGCAGCAACTGGGTTCCAATGACTATCCAACGTTGTTGCCTGGTTTCAAGGACGCCCTGAAATATATGAACACACTTTATAATGAAGGATTAATGAGCAAGGACTTTGGACTCGACAAAGACAAGAAAAAGCTGTGGGAAGATGTATCTAACGGCAAAGTTGGATTCTACACTGAGGATGCGGGGGAGATTTATATCTCCGGTACGTACAAAAACCTGCAAACCAATCAACCGGGTGCAGTGATCACACCAATTGATGCATTCAAAAACTCGGAAGGCAAATTCGCCAAACCGGCATATGCACCCAATGCAATGTATGTCATGATTCCGAAATCGAGCAAAAATGCGGAAGCAGCGATGAAGTATCTGGATTGGATGGCTTCGGGCAACAACCTGTTCGACCTGCAATTCGGTGTTGAAAATGAGAACTACGAACTTGTGGATGGGGTCCCATTGATCAAAGATGATGCTTCTCCTGAAATCGCAGGCCGCATCTATAATTCCGGTGACATTGCCATTATCGTGAACGGTAAATACGTTGGGGATGACAAGAAAAATGAAGAGGCCTATGTCGTTCAGGTAGAGTCGAAGTATCGGGATGATATGCGCAAGTCGGTAGCGATCTCTAACACGGACACCATTCAACCGGTACGTTTCTCCAAACCGATTGATGCAGAAGCACGTTACGGTAACGGCTTAAAAGACAAGTTTATGGAGTTTTTCGTTAAAACAACCATTTCCAAACCCGCTGATTTTGAAGCCACGTATGACAGCATGATGAAGGACTACATGGCGAGCGGTGGCCAAGCAATCCTGGATGAACGTACAGAAGCTTACAAAGCGATGAAATAAGTAGAGTAGAGATCACATCTAATGTGTATGACAACAAAGAACAGGGATTTCATTAGGGCGATGGTAACATCGCCTTGATGAAGAATCCTGAATGACATGGGGGGAAGGTATATGAAAACAAGCATCTATTTCCGCAGAAACTGGCAACTATATGCGTTGCTCCTACTGCCCATGATCTACTTCATTATTTTCAAGTATGGGCCAATGTATGGCGTGCAGATTGCGTTCAAGGATTTTAACTTCTTTCAAGGGATCTCCGGTAGTGAGTGGATTGGCTTGGATGCATTCAGAGAAGTGTTTCAAAATCAGGGATTTTACACTGCATTACGCAACACGTTAGTGCTTAACATGCTGGATCTACTGGTCTCCTTCCCGGCACCACTTATATTAGCCATCTTATTGTTCGAACTGAAGAAGGCCTGGTTCAAAAAGTTGGCACAGACTTTACTGTACATTCCTCACTTTATTTCGTGGGTCATTATTGGAGGGATCGTACTTCAGGTATTCGGTACACAATCCGGTTTTATTAACAATATCTTGATGAGCATGGGATTTGATCCATTACCTTTCCTTTCAGACAAAAACTATTGGCTCTTCACGTATCTTGCGGTAGGCGTTTGGCAGAGTGCAGGCTGGGGTACGATTCTGTATCTGGCATCTCTCACGGGCATTAACCGGGAACTCTACGAAGCCGCAGAAGTGGATGGAGCAAGTCGGCTACGCAGAATCTGGCACATCTCCTTGCCAGGCATCAAAACAACGATTGTTACCTTATTGATCATCAATGTCGGCAATATGATCTCCATCGGCTTCGACCGACCGTTTATTATCGGTAACGTGGCTGTACGTGAATACTCGGATGTGCTCATCACGTTTGTCTATCGTGTCGGTTTACAATCTGGTCAGGTCACGCTTGCAACAGCTGTAGGTTTGTTCCAGGCTTTAGTTGGACTTGTCTTCATACTCGGAGCAAATTATACGTCCAAGAAATTAACCGATGAGAGCATTATGTAGTGGATTGATTCACATATGATCTGTAAGGAGTGAGTGAGATGTCTGAAAACACGGCGAATCGAATATTCAACACGGTAAACGTCATTCTTATTATCATTACGATGGTGCTGTGTCTTGCACCATTCATTCATATTATTGCGATCTCGCTCAGCTCAAACCGGGCGATCGGTTCAGGAGAAGTTTCCTTTTTCCCCAAAGAGTTGTCCTTTGAGGCGTATACCAAAGTATTTGCAGATGGATCAATGATTCGTTCCCTTATCTATACAATATGGCTGACCGTCCTTAGTACTGTGCTAAGCATGGTGATGACTATCGCAGCAGCGTATCCACTGGCGAAGAGTAATCTAAAAGGGCGCAAGTGGTTCATGCTTGTCATTGTGGTGACGATGTTCTTCAGTGGCGGCATTATCCCAGAGTACATTCTGATCAAAAATCTACATTTACTCGATAGCACATGGGGACTTATTCTGCCTGGATTGATTAGTCCGTTCTACATGATTATCCTCATTACCTTCTTCAGAGGTATTCCTGAAAGTCTGGAAGAAGCAGCAGGCATTGATGGAAGCAGCCACTTCGGAACACTTATGCGCATTATCTTGCCGCTGTCCCTTCCGGTTATGGCGACACTGAGCTTATTCTACGCGGTAGGACGCTGGAATGGTTTCCAGGATGCACTCATGTATATTACCAAGCCTGAGCTATACCCTTTGCAATTAAAATTGTATCAGATGATTCAGCAAAACCAGATTACAGAACTGATGCAGAACGAAGGCATTGGTGCTGTTCAGGTCCTGCCTGAGAGTCTGAAAGCAGCCAGCGTTATATTCTCCACGTTACCGATCCTGCTTGTGTATCCGTGGTTGCAGCGGTACTTTATCAGTGGCGTAATGGTAGGTGCTGTAAAAGGTTAACAGTCTCGGGGGGGCGCATGACATGACACAACGAATGGTAGAAAAGATGTCGAAAGAGCAGCAGTATCTTATAAATCAGTCCATGTTGATGATGGATAGCTTTTATGACGAGAAAGTGGATCTGATTCGGAGTTTCGAAGAGGAGGATTCATCGCAGCACAGCACACGAGCCAGTGCACATTATGCGCTCGGGTTGCTGATTCGAAATGAGCCTGGTGATGTGGAACGCGCGATACGGGTGTTCCACAAGGTGCTCGATGTTCAATATGACGCTCCGGATGAGATCTATCACGGAACCTTCGCGACCCGACCAACTGATGTGCATCCACCAGCGGGTCACTATGCTTGGAAATCTTTTGCGCCAGGCACGGCCTATTTCCTGGAACGCACCTTTGAGAAGGTGTCTGCGCAGTTTATCCATAAACTACAGGAAGAGGGTTCTCTGCTAACAGAGGCAGCAGACCCCAAACAACTGAAACACCTTTTTTATTCGGCAGTGAATCAGGTTCTGCCACCGGTCTGGATCAGCTATGATCCCAACTGGCGCGAGTTTATCGCTTGTGTCTGTGTGGTTGTGACTGCCGAATTCGCCGAACTTATGCCGGAGACACTCATGAAACGGATGGACCATGCGATGGAGTTGGCTGTGCAAGGGTCAATAGAACGCAGGTTATCCGATGTAATCCCCATGAACACGAATATTGAGTTGATGCACATTTTCATCACCCACTACTACGGCCATCGCTTGAACCGAACAGATTGGATTCAGCATTCGGATGAACAGGCGGAGGGGTTGGTGAAGGAGTTTGAACAATACAACGGTACATTCGCGGAGTTCAATACGACAACGTATTACGGGGTGGATCTGTCCGTGCTTGGCATGTATCGAAAGTATGGACTCACGGAACGTTTGATCGAAATTGGACACCGGATTGAACATGGGCTGTGGAATAATATTGCGCTATATTACAATGCCAATCTGGAGAATCTCTCCGGCCCATTCTCTCGGGCGTACGACATGGAAATGCGAGAGCATAGTTCGATCGGTGTATTTATCTATCTCTTGCTTGGAGAAGGGTATGAATATCTGGCAGGAATCAACTGTGAGTCAGGCCATGATCCACTGATTGCGCTCCTTGGGGTGGATGTGCCCGCTGAAGCCGTGCCGTATTTCAAGGCTCATCAAGAAGATCGGCTTGTGCAGAAACGGTTCATGGAACTGTGTGAGCGCAATGATCCAACGTCCAATCGGAATTTGTGTACAGCCAAAGCTTGGATCGGTGAAGATCGGATGATCGGGGCCATGTCGGGAAGTGTGAATACCAATGGCCAGATGCATCCAGCCACGATCCACTGGCAGACAGAGACGGGTGAACGTTATTATCTACGCTTGATCCGTCGTGAGGTAGGTGAGGGCTGGAACAGCCATCTGCGCGGAATAACGTTTGATGCGGACCTCACGCCAGATTCGTTAACCATTGATGTGGAGCTGGATACGGCTGAAGAAATCGATGTTTATTTTGAAATCAGAGGGCCATTCCTTCGTCAGCAGGATATTACACCAGTGTTATGGCAGTTCCCTGGACTTACGTGTACCGTGAAGGCTGAAGCACCTGAACCATCCGTGTTAATGTACGTGAATCATGCGGAGATCATCTATCGTTATGTGCCTGGAAAGACTGCAAACAGGATGAGATTTGAATTGACCCTCCGTGAAGACAACGGTTAGAGGGATGAATAGGTATATAAGATGAACTGAACATTTACACGAGAACGAAGAGTGCAGAACCGATCTGAAGAAGCGGAGCGTTCGCCTGAAAGCTTTCTGCAAGAAAGCTGCATCGGAAGCATAAGCTATCACCCGATTTTTCCCTTTGGAGAAGGGGATCAAAAAATTTGGGGATAACAGCGATCGGAAGATGGTACTGCAATTGGAGTGATCTAGTGTAAAGTTTATTGGTTCAACTTATATAGATAGAGATAAATGGAATATGAATGGGCGATAGAATGAGAGACAGGAGGAACCAATGATGTATACGGACAAACAGGAATATTCATTCTCAACATGTTGGAACATCAAACGTCATACGACCGGACAAGGCATGATCGAGGAGATCAAGTCTCTTGGATTCAAACAAGTTGAACTGAATTATAACGTTACGGAAGAGATGCTACAGACGATAGAGCCGATGATTGAACGTGGCGAGATCGGTGTATCCAGTGTGCATAATACATTTCCGCATGTGGCTGATCCTGATTACGGGACGGATTCCGTCCTGCTTGGATTCGATGATGAGCCGCGACGCAAACGGGCGATTGAGCTGTTACTTCGCTCAGCCGAGTACGCACATCGTTATGGGGCCAAGGCTGTTGTTGTACATCCCGGTGAGGTTCCGTTTGAATACAATATAGATGAAGCGTTGAAAAAGATATACCACGATCAAGGACCGGATTCACCAGCATATCAATCTTTATGGCAAGAGATGCTGGAGAAGCGGGAAGATGGCAGCGCACATTATCTGAGCCGGATTCAGGAGAGTCTGGAAGAGGTATGTAACTTGTCGGAGCAGCGGGGATACGGGGTGAATTTCGGTATTGAGACCCGTTCACGCTGTTATCAGATGCCGACATTGCATGAAGCGGGAACGATTATTGGACAAATGAAGGGCGCGCCCCTTGGTCTCTGGTACGATATTGGTCACGGCATGATGATGGATCGAATGGGGCTGTACGCTAATGTAAGTGAGGCTAACGCGTTGATTGATCACGTGGTTGGCGTGCATATTCATGAAACCGTAGGGTTATCAGATCATTGGTGTCCATACATCCATAGTAAAGACATGACCTTTTTTGATTCGTTTTTGGATATTATCGACCGTTCTCCGGTGAAAGTATATGAATTAAAAGCCGCGTGTACACCGGAAGAAATCGATGAGAGTCATGGAATAATCACGGCTCGTATTGCTGAACGTCATGCGGCGCGTCAGCGCGGATAGGGAGCACACGCATCAAGTATGAATGCACCATATAGGAAAGTAAACCAACAGATAGAGCGGTTCAGAACAAACCTCAGGTTGTATTACAGGGTGTTCTGCCGCTCTTTTGTTGTTCTCGTAAAATGTTCCATGCTTTAACGTTTCTCAGGGAGTGTTACGTCACCGAGAATCCCTGCCTGATAGCCTTTGACTACAGCACCAATTCTGGACTTTACACCAAATTTCTGCGTAATAGAAGTTATATGATACTCCACTGTACGTTGACTGATTGCCAGATCCTGTGCAATCTCCTTGTTGGTCATCTCCAGTGCAATTCGGTTAAGTATTTCCCGTTCTGTTGCCGTGAGTGATTCCTCCAGATTAGGGGATAACATGGTCTCTGGAATAAGAACATGACCCAACATACTTTGGTGAATGGCGTTGATAATCTGTCCATACGTTGCTTGTTTCGACAAGTAGGCATGGACGCCCAGATCATAAGCTTTTAACTGGAATTCGTGATAGTTGTATCCGGATAACGATATAATTTTGACGGATAACCCGTATTGAACTTTCAATCTTCTAACAACCTCGAACCCGTCAAGCTGGGGCATGCGGATATCCATCACAACAACATCTGGTCGCAACACCTCTACTTCGGATAAAAAAAGCAATGGGTCGCTGAATGTCTTCACTACCTGTATGTCTGGTTCGCGGTTTAAGCGGTTGTTGAGACCTTCCATGACCAGGGGGTGATCATCAAGTAGTACGACTGTAATGGGTTCGCTCATTGTTCAGTTGCTCCTTTGGTTAAAGGCAAACGGATGTTGATTGAGGTTCCTTTGCCAAGGCTGGAATGTATGGTGAATTCTCCACCGAGATGCTGAATGCTGCTTTGTATGGATATCAAACCGAAGTGCCCTGTTGCAGTATCAAATGTGGTATGAACATTAAATCCCAAGCCATCATCCTCTACTTGGAGAATCAAGTCAGTATCCCTTGTATGTACCTGAATAGAGCAAAACGACGCCTGTGCGTGCTTCATCACATTCATGATAAGTTCGCGGATCGTCCGAAATACGGTGGACTTCAGAGGTTCGTGCTTCAACTCTTCAGAGAGGGCGTTGTAGTTTAGTTCCATTCTGATGCCACTTTGCATTTGAAGTGTACGGATGAGCCATTGCAACGCTTCCTCAAGATCACTTCGATCCATAATATGAGGGTAGAGATCATCACACAATTGGCGTATATCTCTTTGGGAAGCATACAGGCACTCCAGCCAAACAGCCGTTTGATCCTTATGCGTCTCTCCGGTATCGTGTAATTCCTCCAAATCACGAGACAGGAAAATCAGATTTTGAAGCAGTTGATCATGAAGGAAATAAGAGGTTTTCATACGCTCTGCCTGTTGGGCTTCCATCATAATATCATTGAACTGCCGATGGCGGCGTATCTGGTGTTCATGAAGAGCTGTCTGGTCTACACGGTATTCATATCGCTTCTGCAGATCGGATAAGAGTCTCCCATTGACGAGCATTCGAATTGCTTCCAGCCTGCCTTTATCAATGATATCCTGTTCTTCCGCTGAAAAAAGGGTGCGATTTTCTTTGTGACCAATACCCAGAAATCCTATCGTCTCCGTAGTGGGTTCACCTGACAGCTCCCAAACCTGTGCCAAATCATATTTCTGCCGTAAAACTTCAATATTCAACGCCTGATTATCTATATTCTGAATGGAAGCAAAAATCCCTGTGCCTTCCTGAGAATATCTGTGCTTATCATCAATCCATATGACAATTACGCCTTCAATATCCAGCATCTTGTGGAACATTTCGGCAAATACATGAATCATGTCCCGCATGTTTTGCTGTTCAGCCATTCGCACAGTCAACCGCAGTTGCTGGTGTTCCAACCAGTCTTTGTTAAGTTTGTTTTTCTTGCGTGAGCGGGTGAGCATGTACTGATATACCCAAGTGATCAGCAAAAACGAGACAAACAGTAAGCTGATATGAATTACCGAATGCAGGTGAGAAGCAGCCAGAAACAGTAAAAATACGATCAAAGCATATAGTCCATGAATCATCAATCTTGGCATAACCAGTTTGAGGTCAAGCATACTCCGTTGTACAAGTACATAAGTGAACATCCATAGATAAAGGCAGAAATCCAATTAATGTGTACTCTACAGGCAATAATGGTTCACCTTGAAGCAGGGTTGGAATAGCAAAACAGATGATGAAGGGAATCAGGCTAACAAGTATTCCTGTTAACATGAGCAATAGCTGGTTCTGCTCCTTGCGATTGTAGCTTTTACGATTAACCCATGTCATCCAGATTAAGATTAGAAGGGTTGCACAAAGAATAAAGTTGAGCAGATTGGTTGGACCAGACGGTGCAACAGGAGTACTGACGGTAGTGATGCCTTGATTGATCTGAACATCGGTCATCATCCACTGCTTGATGTACAGAAATACCAGGCCTGCAGAATAAGCAACTGCAATACCTCTGCTGATAAATAGTAACCACCGGAAACGATGCAGACGGGTACGGAATACAAAAGACACATAAAAAGCAGTTAGACAGTAAGGTAACCATGCTGCACAAAAGGCCAAAATATAATTGGATAAAGGCAACTGGGATGTGTATATCGTCAGTATACATATGGCCATGGACAGGTTAAGGAGGTAGAACAGGCGCATCACTCGTGAACCGGGTTGGCAAAACAAGGCATAGGTTCCGGTCAACAATAGCAATAATTCCACTATGGATGAAAAGCCGATGTTGAACCATTCATGTGGTCCAGGCTTCATTGTATGTTCGGATGCCTGACCGTGAGAATTCTCAACGCCGATGGTGTAGGCTTCAGTCACTAAGAATACACCTCTTTGATGGAGTAACCGGACTTCTCTTTCGGGTTCCAAGGAGATAACGGTGTCACCTGATCTAATCCCGGATGTATAAGCTAAACCTTGCGGATCTACATCATGTACTGCCCAAGAATTGGAGGCATTAAGGGTCAACGAAAGTCCGATATAAGGATTCATAAATGAAGAGATATGGATATACGTGGCTGTCAGTATAAAGCACAACATTGTTACAAACCACACGAAATTAAATTTAGTTTTCATGAATCTATGTAATGAAAGTTTTAGTCGCATGCGAGTAATCATCCGTTCTTATAAAATGCATCATTGGTAAAATAAAGTGGAAAAACAAGCCATGTAGCAATGACATGGCTTGCCGAGCATCACTCTATGTTAATGTAGCAGAGTGCCTAACATTTTGTACATCAAAACTGATGATTCCTGCCTGAGCATAGGCTGCTTTGATCTATAATCCACAGCACCGCTGCTGGATATGGATACTTCCGGACCGTAGAGACCTAGAGCAACCACAAACTGGACACCTTCTTCAGCCCAACGATCCTGTGAACCGATGAGATCGGCAGTTACGGCAGGTGCGCCAAGGAGTTGTTGTGCCGTTCTCGATATGATCACCGCGGCCTCTTGCCTTGTTATGGCTTGCTCGGGATGGAACAATCCACGAGTATTACCTTGCACAATACCCAGTTCAAGGGCTGTTTGAATGTAGGCGGCATAGGGACTTGATTGGGTATCTTTAAATTTTGGTGATTGAGCTGAAATGGACATTCCGCTTATGCCCACGACCTGTGCTACAAACTCCCCACGACTAACAGGCTTCTCTGGTTCAAATAGGGTTTGATCCTGTGGATACAGGCCAATCTGTGTTAAACGATAGATGTACGGAGCATAGGGATGGTCTTCTGGCACATCTTCATAAGGTCTGGCTTCTGGCAATTTCTCGGACCAGCTGTCTGACTTGTTGTAATAGAAATACGTGATTTCACCTGACTGATTTTTTTTGAAACCAGCAAGCTTACCGTCCTCATCCATGAACAACATGTCCTTAACGGGTGTTAAAGTATGAGTGCCATAAGCATCTATAACCTGAAGACCTTTCTCTGTTGCTGAAATATCATATAACCATGCAGGCAGACGGATATCTCGATATAGTCCCTCGTAGGAATGGAGTGAAGACTCGGGTACGCTATAATTGACATCTTGGACTTCATTACTCGGATAAAAATGATCCATAAATGCTTGAAAAAGCGCTTCTCGCAGATCTGGTCCATCACTGTTGGAGACGATAAATAGTCCAGTCTTCTCGTTAGGCAACAGCCACAGATTGGAGTGGAATCCGTCCAGATCGCCTGCTTTACTCACGACTTTCCGTCCATGATTATACTGCGAATAGGTGGATTCGAATCCGTAACCTGTTCCAGGTATATCCGGGTGTATGGAGACATCCAGCGTTTGCATTGCTTGGACGGATGACGGTTCTAGTATACGTGCACCCTGGTACGAACCTTGATTGAGCTGCGCAAGCATAAAGTGAGCCATATCCCGTCCAGTTGTAATGAATCCGCCCTCAGGGGAGCTGTCCGGTACATTGGGATATTGCGGAAGTTCTTGTCCTTCAGCGCCATAAGGAATTGCGAGTTTACTCAGCGTGTCTTTGCTTAGTGTAAAATGGCTATCCGACATATCAAGAGGGTTGAATATATGCTGTTGTACATAAGTCTCAAACGGAAGTTTGGACTGTTTCTGAACGATGTAGCCCAAGAGTGCATAACCGTAGTTGTCGTAACGGAAAACTTCTCCTGGATTGCGAACAACGGACGGTTTGTTGTCCTGGATGAATTGCTCAAGCGGATAAGAATGATTCAACTCCCTGGGTGTAGCTGCTGCATCTGTGAAATCAAACCCGCTGGTGTGGGTCATCAGATGTTCCAATGTTAACGCTGTTCCGGTATGGTTGGTCAGATGCAAAGCATCTGTGTATGCGCTGATATCCTGATCAAGCTTTACGTTACCTTGCTCGGCCAATTGCATAATGGCAGTTGCTGTCAGCGTTTTGGAGATGGAGGCTACACGGAATAGAGTGGAGTCGGCATCGACGGGGATTTGTTTTTCCACATTGGCATAACCATATCCTTTGTTCAACACGATCTGTTGGTCGTGAACAACGGTGACTACCGCACCTTTCAGAGCAGGCTTCATTTCAGGTTGGGCAAAGAATTGATTGATGAACGATTCAGTTTCCTGAGGGCTTACCTGAGGAAGAGGGAGACTGCTCTCTGCCGATACACTGGTCATCGTGGTGATACTTAGAGATGCAACCAGGAGGATGTTGGCTACAGTACGTTTCCACCTGTGATTCGATTTGTAGCTGTGTTGTTGTTGTCGAGTTGGACATGTTGCTACGTGAGATTTCATGAAATTCTCCTTTGGAGTTGAGATATGTTCGTTCTCTAACATTTAAGTACATCTATAATCTATCAGTTCGAATGTAATGGCGATTCCGTAGTACGCACTTATTACGGCAGGACTTCCGCAAACCTTTTTGCGTGATCCCGCAATTGTTGAGGATGAAGAGTGAGTTTGGAATGATCTTAAATATATGAAAAGAGGTATTTGTCATGATGGACCCAACGGGGATCTCGACAAATACCTCTTTTTGTTTCGTCTTTTTATTTTCCATGCGAAGCCTACATAGTGCAAAGGAATTGGGAAGTAGATTTTATAAAACTACTCGTACATCCGTCGTTCAAGTTCAGCATAGGCTATGGCTGAGTCATTACTGGAATTATCAATATAAGCGACGGATGCAGAAGGGAGCGGCCAGGTTACTTCTTTTCGGACGAGAGAAGCTCTGAAGGCATCCCAGTTGGCTAACTTCCATTCATCTAGTGGGGATTTCCTTGCTGAGATCCGTTTGTGATACAACGCTTCATTCTCTAGATAAATATAGGCAACTCGCACATCCGTATCCTCCAGAGAACGTCCAATTTGTGCAAGTTCCTGAGTAATCCAATCGCGAGTTCCAATTTCTTTGGTGAACGGCCCGACAACCATCGTATCGATACCCAACTGCACGTTATCCAGAGCGGCGTCCATCGTAATGCGGTACCCAAGATCACGGCACAACCTTTTGTATTCAGGCGAATCTCGGTCGGATGGATCAAGTCCCTGAAGGGTCATGATCGCCTCAGCCGCGGGACGAAGCAGAATATCCATATCGAAGAAAGCCGCTTTATGTTTACGGGAAAGGGCTTTGGCAAGTGTAGTCTTGCCACTTCCAGCCCCGCCGAGAAAGAAAATTAGTTTGCTCATGAATGTAATGCCTCCTTTAATTAGATTCAAAAAATAGGATATGTAATTGAAAAATACACGAGTATATAGATTTATCATTAGAGTTCGTGAATGAAAGGACTTGTTTATTTTAACATAAATAAAGAAGCTTGTTGGCTAGACAGAAAAGGAAGGATAAGGTAATATCATACCTAGTTGTTCTATGCATAGGTTTCCGATGTATATAAAAAGAAGAGATTTAAAAGTGTATTTTTCAAAATCTAAAAATTCTTGCTAAATGAATTGAAAAGGAAGGAGTGAGCGCGTTGCAGGTTAACAAACAAATGATTAAAGGCAGTACCGAAACATTGATTCTGACCCTGCTTCAGGAACGACCGTTGTACGGATATGAATTAATCAAGGAACTACATCGTCAATCCGAGGGTGTGTTTAATCTGAAAGAGGGCACGTTATATCCTATTTTGCATGCTATGGAGATTGAAGGTTGGGTAGAGTCGTACTGGATGGAGGTTGAAGGCCGTAAACGGAAATATTATTCGATTCGTGACAAGGGCATGGAGGCCTTAAAAAGTAAAAAAGCAGAGTGGAATTTGTTCCGTAGAGCTGTGGATCGGGTGCTTGGGGAAGGAGGCCTGACATGACGAATCGACATGAGCGAATTCAGCATTATCTTGATCACATGTGTGTTGAGGTTAAAGCTCGCGAAGTACATAACGACCTGCGTGATGAGTTGGGAAACCACATGGAAGAGATGATTTTGGATAAAGAACAAGAAGGTTATACAGAGGAAGAAGCAATTGCATATGCCATTGAACAGATGGGTGATCCCGCTGTCGTAGGCAAGAGTATGCACCGATTGCATCGCCATCGTATGCATTGGGCGCTGTTAACGGGAATTGCCAGTTTGCTAATCATAAGCCTGTTGCTGATGTGGATTTTTACGACAAATATCGCAGTTAAAATCTCTCAGTTCTTTTATATAAGTCATGTGATCTACACTATTTTTGGTTTAGTACTGATGGTGTTTTTGATGTATTTTGATTATCGAAAATGGAAAAGGAATGCTTGGTGGATATATATTTTACTCACGGGCCTGTTGTGGATTAATCCACTAGTATCCCCGGTTAATTATGGCGTGCAACGGTTCTGGAGCATATTGGGGTTAACAATTGATCTTACGACGATATCCATGTGGGTATTGCCCCTCGCCATAGGTTCGATAATGCTGGATAAGCTGCGTACTAAGTTCGACGTACAATCCGTCTCAACGTATATTCTTCTTGTGGCTTTGCCATCATTCAGCTTATTTCAAGCTTCAGATTGGGTACGATTATTTCTATTCGGAACGGCAACTGTCATCATGTTTGCCTGGATTACACGAAAATGGATTTTTACTTTCATTGGAACTACTATAATGGGAAGTGTCATTTTATTTCAATTGTTTTTGACAGGTGAATTTAGGCGGTTTGAGAGACTCTCAGTCGTTTTGAATCTCCAGAATGATCCGTTAGGAATCGGTTACAATAACCAAACAATTATGAATATTCTTCATTCCGCCGGATGGTGGGGAAACGGTTCTGACACTTCTTTTGACCATCACTTTAAAGGGTATTATATGGACTATCCAGGTGTAATGCTTATTGATGTATTTGGTTGGTTAGCAGGCATACTGCTGTTGCTTGGAATCGTATGGTTTCTTGCTAGTATGCTGAGAATGCTACCTCGTGTACTCGATGTATTTGGTCGTATGATCGTGTTCAGCATTACGGTGATGTTTTCTTTGCAAATGCTTTACTCCCTTGCGATGACTACGGGAAAGGTTCCGATTGTCAGCGTTACTTTCCCTTTTATTGGATTTGGTTCTCATGTGATCTTAGAATACGCCATGATGGGTTTACTGCTTGGAGTATATCGACGTAAAGATACTATTTCATTGAGAAGCAAACAGGGAGAGCCGATCACGACAATGTCAAAATAAAATTAAAAGACGCGCGATCAGATGGTACCAGTATATAAAGTATATAATACGATGTCTAATCAAACTGACGTGCTAGTGCGTCAGAAGGAAACCAGATATGACGCAGGTTAATCCAGCCCTGGCTGTTGAAAGATAGACCACGTACCGAAGGCAGATAAGCGGTTTCTACTGGTTTTTCGGATAAATGGAATAGTAAATTCTGATCAACCAAAAATTGTTCAATTCGATCTAAATCAGAAGTTCGATCTGCTGCGATGGGAGAGGCGACGATGGTTTGCAAGATCTCATGGATCGTTATACGAGTAGAATCTTCCAGATGCTCAGATAATGTAGAGTAGAGATCATACCTTCGCAGTTCTTCATCCCTGTCCCGAATGAGAGAGAAGAGAATCAGATCAGACTCCAGCCGGAGATTTCCTTTGAACTGCTCCATCGTAGCGGTTCGGACGGTACAGGAGAAACCGCACTGCTCCAGTATGGACGCCAGATGTTGGGCATCCCTGCGATACTGTGGGATGGTCGCAATTTGCAGTGAGATGGGAGTAGACGAAGTAAGTCGTTTAGTAATATCTCTAAATCCCTCCGGGTCAACCATCCCGGTATTCACCGCACTAAAATCAGTCTCCACGACTTCAGAGTCATCTGCATGTCCGTCATCTCTATACATTCCAGCAAGGCATGACTGAAGGTGTGCTCTTACTTCCGGATCGTTTAACGGTCCGGTTTTTTGTGTATTACACGTGAGTAATTTATGAACCATTACACCTGCACTAATCTGTGTCCATTCTGCACCCGCAGACGAAGACGGATTATGAACAAGATGAAAGAACGGAGTTTCGATATCTTGGCTATCGTCCATTTTTGCCGAGGCACTCCACGGAATTTGCAGGATATCTACCCGGTCCATGTGTGCTCTACCTTGAAAATATGATGAAAAGGCTTCAAGTCTGCACAAGTGATCATCCCAGGCGGTGACCTTGAACGGTCCCGTCCCAACAGGTTTTTGCATCCCATGCAAATCACTCGAATGCTTCATCTTATGTTCGTTTGTTCCTGGTGAGGGTACAATCGCCGCACGACTTGTTGTCAGGAAGGACAAAAACAATTCATGAGGATTTTTAAGCTGGAAACACACGGTTAAGGAATCGACCGCTTCAATAGATAGAATCTGTTTACTTACATCACGGTACAGTGTTCGGCGATCTGTAGATTGCAGTCGTTCAAACGTATGCACTATATCATGGGCCGTCAACAACTGACCATCGTGAAATGTAATACCTTTTCGTAAATAGAAGATCCAGGTCTTTCGGTCTGCACTGACATCCCAGGTATGAGCGAGACATGGGAGGATCTCTCCCTGTTCACCCCGCTGAACCAACCCGTCAAAGACATGGCTGGTAACAAAGGATTCAGCTAATAGATTAATGTACAGCGGATCAAGCGCATGAAGCTGTTGGCGCAGGGGCAACCGAAGCGTATCAATCTGCTCATTATTGGTGCCGGCTTCCGTATGATGTCCTGAATACCCTAGCAACCACTGGTTTAGATGATCCTGCATGATTGTTGAACTGGAGAATGCGCTCACCTGCTCGGCAGCTTCCTGTAACTCCCGGCGATTCATGGCCTGCATCATATATTCTGCGGCGATTTGATCAGCCGGAACAAGCAAAGTCAGTGAAGAACGTCGACCACGACCACGCTGGGAAACCCAGCTAATCCAGTCATGGGCAACCATCTTTTTGACAATCGTTAACGTATTGCGGTGTGTACAATTTAGCAACTCCGCGAGATCGGCGAGTGTAAGTTCATGTTCTGTATGGTGACCGTAATGACGATGTAACAGCAGATATTGCTGATGTAATTTCAAGTGTTGATTCCCTCCTGGAGGTGAACTCTGACGTATTTATCTAAAATAAGAAGTTTTGTCGATTTTAATTTCTATTTATATTCCTATTTTATCATCTAGAATATAGCATAGAAAGGTTAATGGAGGTATTTCCCATGATTGATAAAATAATGGCTTCACCGCAACGCGCTCTAATCACGCTACTGTCTGCATGGATGCTGGCGATCATTCACCAGTATTTATTCTATGGTAATGAGATTGGCGTATCGTATCCTATCTTTGTAATTCTCTTTTATGTGTTCATGTATCTGTTTGCACGGGACCGCATGAGGTCTTTCAAGTTCATTGATGCTTTTGTGGCGGCTGTAGTGCTATTGTTGTCGCTAACTTTCCTGTTATACGACAATGAACTGCTGTATGTTCTTAATTTTCTGGTTGTACCCGGCGTAGGTATTTTACATATGACGTATCTGATGGGCAGAAAACAGAAGCAGTGGTGGGAGATTGGTTTGATTGGTACGGCTATTGACCACTTGCTGCCTCAAGCCATACGTCATTGGGGGACTGTTGCTGCTATTGCTGTGAGAGCAGGCGGGCGTGGCATGGGCAAATCCCAAAAAACAGTTGTTTTCAAAGTACTCATTGGTCTTGTGGCGTCCTTGCCTATCCTCATTGTAGTCGTTGCATTACTGTCCTCCGCTGACGGGGTCTTTGATCAGTATTTAGCCGGTTTTCCGGAGTGGCTGAATCAATTGGCTTTTACTCCAGGGATACCGAGAATCATCTGGATTGTCATCGCAGGTATATTGCTGTTCGGTTATGTATGGGGATTTGTACAGCCAATGCAATATGAGGCAGAGAAGAGAGCGAACGCACATTGGAAAAATGGAGTAGCATCCACGGTTGATAAGCGTGATCACACCTATATATTCTCTCCTGTGGGCCCGGCCACTGAAGGTCAGGTTACCAATAAGATTACACCCGAGCCCGAACGCACTCCGGTTCATCGGGAACCATTCAGATTGGACCCCATCATTGTGGGGACGATGCTGATTGTCATTAACTGTGTGTACGTTTTGTTTGTACTTGTACAGTTTTCGTATCTGTTTGGTGCAGGAGAGGGGCATCTTCCGGTAGATCTGTCTTACGCAGACTATGCGAGAAGTGGATTCGCAGAGTTAATTCTCGTCACAGGTATTAACTTCTTTATTCTTATTGTTGCTTTGCAGTATACTTGTGCGAGTGGCAAAGCGGGTTCCATCGTGCATCAGGTACTTCTCCTGATTCTGGTCAGTTGTTCAGCAATTATGTTGTATTCCGCGTTTATGCGCCTAAATCTGTATGAGCAGGCATATGGATATACGTACATCCGCTTCCTGGTACACGCATTCATGATCTTCCTCGCACTCCTGTTGCTGATTGCTGGCCTTCGTATACGGTACACGTCAATACCGCTGATCCGCTGGTATATCGTGCTGGCGCTCACAGCTTATGTTGCAGTCAACTATGTGGGCATGGATAAACGGATTGCCGAGCTGAACATAGAACGTTATCATCAGACTGGCAATATTGATGCAACCTATCTGGCAAGTCTGTCGGCAGATGCAGTTCCGTTACTTCGAGAGTTTGCTCAGGAGGAGTATCCGGATCTCAAGAAGGAAATGCTGGAACGTCAAGCCTACTTGGACGAGGATTCATCAGATCGTTCATGGCCTTCTTATAACGTGGCAAGACACCGAGCTGAGCAAGAGTTGTCCAAATTGAGAACGGAATAGCTGAATAGTAGTTGTTTTCACGTACGGATTTATGCAAAAACAATATGTAAGTGTTATAATATAAAAACTAACCTATAAAGGGGGTGAATCCCTTGTTTGAACTGCAGGAGTTATTACCATATTTATTCTCGATTGGACTCATCTTCACCGTCAGTTATGCCTATATTGCCCATCTTCATTGTGGCATGACAGAGTACTGGATGGAAGGTGGCGCCGGTGGTGGACTTGAACCTGTACTTCCCGCCTTGTGTTTGGACAGACAGCATAGACAGGAAGACTGGAGTCGCATGATTAGACGAAGAGAAGCGCCCGATGAAGATGAACCAGATTGTCATTCCTCGTTGAACGATTGGTCAACAAATCAACGAGGAGGATATATATGGAACATAAGACTAACAAGGGATTCACTTTTACTTCGGGCAAGGGACGGATCTATGGCCTGATTGCCATTTTGTTTGCAGTCATGCTGCTTGCCGGATGCAGCAACAACGTGTCTGAGATTACTTCATCGACACCGGGATTTTTTAATCACTACATTGTATTTCCACTGTCGTATCTGATTCAGCATATTGCCACGATATTTAACGGAAGCTACGGGGTCGCGATTATTGTTATTACGCTGGTCATTCGTTTAGCACTGTTGCCCTTGATGATGCGTCAAGCCAAGTCCCAGCAGGGAACACGAGTCATCATGAACGCCATGAAACCCGAGATGGATGCGCTCAAGAAAAAATATGAAGGCAAAAATGATCCTGCTGATAAGCAAAAGCTGTCTCAGGAAACGATGGAGCTATACAAGAAACATAAGTTCAATCCGCTGAACATTGGTTGCTTGCCGATGCTCATTCAGTTGCCTATACTTTCAGGTATTTACACAGCCATCCGACTTACACCGGAGTTGTCCTCCCACTCGTTCCTGTGGTTCAAACTGGGAGCGCCGGACTACGTACTCGCTGTGGTGGTTGCGGTCATATATCTGATTCAAGCCAAGGTATCACAAGCCAACATGGCGCCTGAGCAGCGAAAACAGTTCGCCATCATGGGATATCTCTCCCCATTGATGATGGCATTCTTTTCTCTTACAGCTCCGGCAGCGATGCCGCTCTACTGGACCGTTGGGGGTTCGTTCCTGGTACTACAGACATTATTGTTCCGTAAAATGTACCCGGTGGAACACCTACAGGAGCCTGTGGTTGTGGAAGTAAGTAAGAAAAAGAATAAAAAATCCAGCTCCGCCAAACCTTCTCGGAAACCTGCAAAGTCTTAATAAATTTGGTCGCAGGTGACAAGAGAAACATGGTGACTACGTAATCTTGTTGAATACAAAAAACATAATGAAGAAGCCTGATCCATATGGATCAGGCTTCTTTTTTGTACTATCAGGTGTTCCTTTTTAGTTTTTTACGAAAGCGGATGGAAAGCATAACGTCCACTGCCTGTTCCCCAATATCACTTAATGATATATACTTACCTGATCAAATGTGATATTGATAATCAATATCAATTATTAAGTGATGTATACATTGGAAAAAGTGAGACGAGGAGTGCGGGTAGATGCAAGAGGAAGAAGCAAGACAGGGATTTACACCAGAGATGATTGATATGATGGCCAGTATCTGGACACGTTCGATCATTACATTAATAGATGTACGCTTACAGAATATAGCGTCACAATACCCGTTGGAGCAATATAAAATACCTAGTAGCATGTTTATCTATGCATATGGGGGAGAAGCGCAAATCCAACTGAATGAAACCACATTTGCAATGGAACGCTTCGGTTTAGTTCACGGCGGGAAGGGGAGCCTGCTCAGTATTACGCCTAAAGAGGAGATGGTGAAGACCTTTATGGTGTTTTATAGAGCAGAATCACCTCTCTTTTTCAAGAAACATCTGCAACAATTACTGGAGCAAGTGAATCCATTTGTTCAACAGTTTGGTTATACGCCAAGTAATCCTATCTTGCTACGCGATTGGTTCCAACGGATGATGAATGGCTGGAAACGTGGCAAGGCGATGGATCAGCTACAGGCCAAAAGTTTTCTATATCAATTGATTCATGAGGTGTACAGGGATTTGGAGGGTGGTGAGATTCGGTATCTCCAGCCAGATCCAGCCTGTTCTGCCAAGATATATCTCGATAAACATTACAGGGAGCCGATTATGTTCCAACAAATTGCCGATATGTTTGGGATCAGTGGTGGACAATTGACGCGGTTGTTCAAAAAAAGGGAAGGGATGAACTTACAGGAGTATCTCATTCAGAGAAGGATTGAAGCAGCCTGTCATGACTTGAAACATACAGAAGCGACGGTTAAAGAAATCGCAACGGGAGCTGGTTTCACAGATGAGAAAAACCTGTTCCGCATGTTTAAGAAGCATTACAAGATGACGCCAAGTGATTATCGGAAAATAAACGCACTATCCATGCAGGTTGATGGTATTGATAATGATTCTCATCTACCTTACGATGAGAGGGAACTAGCGAGTCTAGTCAAGTCTTATAGAGATGGGGAATCAACGATGTTTGGAACATTAAGAAGTAAAGAAATGATTTTGGCGGCGGCGATAAGCATGATGCTCTTATTGACGGCATGTACGTCGGGGACGCCAGCGAATAATGGGGGAACGGCAAATACAACACCTGCGCAGACACAGCAGACGGCACAACAGGAAGGGTCGGAGACAAAAGCTTCAGAAGCAGTCTCGCAGACCAGAACGATATCCACAGTTAAGGGTGATGTTGAGGTACCTAACAACCCTCAGCGAGTTGTAGTTGATTATTTGGTTGGTGATGTGGTAGCCCTAGGTGTAACTCCTTTAGGTGTGGCTAGAGCTGCACGGGGAGAGACAGAGCCGGTTTATGCTAACCAGATTACAGACTCCATAAAAGTAGCCATGGAGCCGGAAGATATCATGACGCTTGAGCCTGATCTGATCATTTTGGCTTGGAGCGATGAGTCGTATGATGATTTATCCAAAATTGCCCCGACCATTTATGTTCCCTATGGTGATATGACTACAGAAGAGCGGATACAATTTATTAGCGATGTTTTGAACAAACAGGAAGAGGCTAAGGATGTTTTGAATGCTTATACCGGAAAAATCGAAGAAGCAAAGCTAGCTTTTCAGAATGCGGGCCTATCCGATGTAACGATTACGGTTGGAGAATTCAGTGATAAAAGTAACTACATAGCTGGAGCCAAGCATGCCGTTGGCGAGCTTGTTTACGATGAACTTCAATTGCAGGCACCTTCAAAAGTCCAAACGGATATTATCGATGCAGATAAATATTGGGGCGATGTCTCCATGGAAGTATTACCCGCTTACTCTGGGGATTATATGATCTTCTTAGGAGATGGAAACGTTGCTTCTGATAATGCAGTGTGGAATGCCATACCTGCTGTGCAACATGATCGGATCGTAAAGGTAGATTCTTCGCTATCTTGGTCCACCGACGTAATGACTTCCAGTGCATTGATTGATTATATTGTTAGTCAATTGCTGGCATTAGCTAAATAAGAGTTAGAACGAAATTTTAATTGAACACTCCAAATTTTCAAACATGACCAGTCGAATTTATGGACGTTAATATCCATATTCGTTTGGATTGTAAATAGGTGATGAAAGGGAAACGAGATGAAAAGCAAGCCTGAACAAAAACGCCGTGGGGCGATGAACTTCACCGTGTACATGGTAATAGGGCTTGGATTAACGGTTCTCATGTCGGCGGCATCAATTATGTTTGGTGCTGCTGATATGAGGTTAGCAACGGTATGGGAGGCTATTTTCCGATTTGATCCAATGCTCACTGAACATCAAATTATTCAAACCATGCGTCTCCCGCGTACCGTAGCTGATCTGATCGTTGGATGCAGCCTTGCGGTATGTGGCGCTATCATGCAGGGGACAACGCGCAATCCGCTGGCCGACTCCGGGCTCATGGGGATTAGCTCTGGCGCAGCATTTGCAATTGCACTATGCCTGGCCTTTCTGCCGGGTTATTCGTATTGGCAGATGATGTTGTTCGCTTGTCTGGGAGCAGCGATCGCCACCGGTATGACTTACTTTACCGCGTCACTGGGCAATCGCGGAATGACGCCTCAGCGGCTTGTACTGGCAGGTCTGTCTATTTCAATGTTGTTTGGCGCACTCAGTCAGTACTTGGCGATCAATTATAACCTGGGCCGAGCATTGACATTCTGGACAGCGGGTAGCACAGCGGGGGTCAAATGGGGAGAATTGCTGATTATCTCACCGCTCTTTGTTGGTGGTATACTGCTGGCACTGGCGCTGTCCCCTTCCGTTACATTGCTCAGTTTGGGAGATGATGTGGCAAGTGGACTCGGAATTCGCAGCGGACTGGTCAAGATTTTGTCGACAATTATTGTACTTGTACTGACTGGATTGGCTGTTGTTGTGGTTGGCCCGGTTGGTTTTGTGGGTCTGATTACCCCGCATATTGTGCGATATATGGTAGGTGTCGACTATCGATACATTATTCCGGCAGCTGCGTTATATGGTGCTTTGCTGACCGTATCGGCCGATTTGGCTGGACGTTTGATCAATAAACCGTTCGAAACGCCGATTGCCATTATATTTTCTATCATTGGTGTGCCGTATTTTCTCTTCTTGGCTCGAAGACAAAGGAGGGAATATGAATGATCAAGCGGCGTTATACGATGAAACGAGGCATTATCATCAATGTAGTGCTTATGGTGCTCATCCTTGTGTTTGCGATCATTAGCATGAATTCTGGCAAAATGAATCTTTCACCGCTAGAAGTGCTGAACGTTCTCATAGGAAACGGTACCGATAAGCAAAATCTGATTGTGTTTGATTTTCGTTTGCCACGAATTGTACTTTCGATTTTGGTAGGTCTGGGAATGGGAGCGGCCGGGGTCGTGATGCAGAGTTTGCTGCGTAATGACATGGCTAGTCCGGGAACACTGGGAATTAGTTCGGGATCGGGTTTGTTTGTCCTGTTCTTCGTTGTATTCATTGCATCCACAGGAAAGAGTTCCTTTATTGCTCTGCCCCTGTTAGCTTTTGTTGGCGGACTATTGGCAGCGGGTTTGATCTTCTTATTATCGTATCGCCGCGGACGAGACATCTCGCCAATCGGTTTGATCTTGACCGGGGTAGCGCTAGGAAGCGGGTACGGGGCGCTGACGACCTTCTGGACACTCAAGCTGGATGATTCGCAGATGAACTTCATGCTGTATTGGCTGGCGGGGAGCCTATGGGGCGATGATTGGGGCTATATTTCCATACTGACACCATGGGTCTTGATCTTACTCGGCTATATTTTTTACAAGGCTCGCATACTGAATGCCCTCCATCTGGGCAATCAGACAGCACAGGGGCTTGGTGTTTCCGTAAATCGGCAGTTCTTAGGATTGTCAATCGCTGCTGTTGCTTTATCCTCTGGAAGTGTAGCCGTGGGAGGAAGCTTCTTTTTCGTTGGCTTGATCGCTCCGCATATGGCGAGAAAATTGGTCGGCCCCGATCACAAATTGCTCATTCCGGCTGCCAGCTTGGCTGGGGGACTAGTCGTGGTGTTGGCTGATACGATTACGCGCACGGTTAGCCTCGTAGGAGATGTGCCGACAGGAATCGTCATTACAGTCATTAGTGTTCCATATTTTCTTTATTTACTAGCAAAAGCCAAATAACACAATCAATGATATAGTCTAAATATTTTGTGGAAAACGGCTTGGTAGGACTGTGCGTTGCATTTTAAAGCAGAATGCACGATATCAAAAGTTCAAATATCGAAGTTACACTGTATTACCGCTATGCTTCTTAATCAATAGCATATAAAAAGGATGCCATTACGAAGATATCGTATTGGCATCTTTTGATCTTTTCTCATTTATTTAATAGTCAATTTGATACTGGGAAATGACTCAGGATTTATATGGCAGGTTCATCCGACAGCTGGAAACGGGAAACGAAATACCAGATGAGCTCGCGACGTGAGGATACCTTGGTTTTGGCAAAAATGGATTTTAAGTGATCCTGAACGGTGTAGACAGAAATATGCATCGCAGCAGCAATTTCCTTGGACGAATAACTGCGGAGCACATATCCGAGCAGTTCTCGCTCTCGACTGGACAATCCATGGCTTTCGGCGAGCAAGGGCAGCAAATCCTGCGGCATTGCCTGCTCCAGGCGGATGGCAATCTGGTCCGGTCCCGCGAGCTGTCGCATGAGACTGGCATGAAGGATAAGATAACGCCCATCCGGAAGTTGAATGCAGACTTTGGATGGTGAGTCGGGAGTGATCTGAGTATCGCCAGCCCGTTCTGCCTGATTCTTGCGCTGCAAGTGGGAACTCACTGCACGTACCGGACGGGGCAGGACGTCTGGCCCTACATGTTCCAGCATACGTAACTGGGACAGCCAATACTCAGCCGGGGCGTTCAGGGATAAGAGCTGGAACGTATCCGAGGTGATCAGAATGCCCGGTTCCTCGGGACTGCTGCTCGTGATCTCATCCATCAGTGTCAGGCTCGTGGACCGCAGCATCGATGCAATAGAAGCGGTCCAGGACTGAATCATCAACCGCTCCTCCTCTGTAAAGACAGCACTTTCTGTCTTACGATATAGGGTCAGATATCCCCAGCAAGCGTCTCCACTGACCAATACAGCACGCAGTTCATCACCGAACCCCGCTGGCTGAAGAATGTTGATATAACGTGGGCTTTGTTCAAGCTGTGAGTTCATGGACGTATGAAGTGTAACTGTATGCTCACCGCTGCGAATTAATTCAGCGTATTTATGTATATCTTCTTCCATGTATTCATTGATAAATAACCGATCATGAATGGCCTCAATGCCATCTTCTGTCACGGCTCCTGTGGAGAGAAGAGTCAGGGGATCAACGGTAGTGAAACAGTATGCGTCGTAAGGTACAACCGTATGGATCTGCTTGAGAACAGCTTCCCGATAGGTACGTGAGGTCCAGGTTCCTTTTTCAAGAGAAGTGATAAGTCTGTGGTTCCGATCAATACGTGATGTCAACGAGATTACTCCTCTCTCTGTGCGCATATCCCAATGTTCTGGGATTGTAGGCTCGTCCTATCCTTCTATAATGAAATTAGACGAACAACGAGTCAAGTCTAACTTCAATTCAAGAGGAGTGCGGTGTCCATGAATCACAATCCATCACCGATGAGCTGGGAAACAGCAGATGTTCATCGTTACGAACAATCGATAGCCCTGAAAATTCCGGGATATTCTCATATGCATGATCTAATGGAACGGCTGCTTGCAGCATCTTTTGCGAATAACAACGATATTCATATCCTTGTTGCCGGAGCGGGAGGGGGAAAAGAGATTGCTCTGCTCGGATCACGTCATGCCGGTTGGACATTGACTGGAGTAGATCCTTCACAGCCCATGCTGCAACTTGCTGAGAAACGAGTCGCGGAAGCAGGCATCGGTTCCAGAGTGAAAATGCAACCTGTCACGGTTGAAGAATTGCTGGAGGATACTGTATATGATGGGGCGACAAGCATGCTCATGTTACATTTCCTTCAGGGGATGGAGGCCAAGAGAACGTTTCTGACCAGCCTTGCAGCGAGACTTAAACCGGGTGCACCACTGATCATTGCGGCTGTAAATGCCGATCTTCGTTCACCTGCACATCCAATCATGATGCGAGCTTGGAAGGATCACATGTTGAGTGTGGGCGTCCTTCCTGAAGAGTGGGAGCGCTTTGCTGCTTCCCTGGGCCGTGAATCCGATCCAATATGCTCTGAAGAGATGACTCAGCTACTGACCGAATGCGGTTTTTCACATATTACACGTTACTTCGGGGCGTTCTGGGTGGAGGGGTATTATGCAATTCGAAATTAACGTGAAGCCTATGAAAGATCAGATCTGGGTGGTTGGCGGTTATGGTCAAGTGGGGCAGATGATATGTACTCAACTGGGGAAATTGTTCCCGGGTAAAGTATGGGCTGCGGGTACACGCATGAACCGTGCGGAAGAGTTCAGTAGGTCTACAGGTGGTGCTGTGCTACCACTTCAACTGGATGTAACACGACCTGTAGAGCCATCCATGTTAAGGCTTGTGAAGCTGGTCATCATGTGTGTGGATCAGAGCGATACCCGGTTTGTTGAAGCCTGCGCACAAGCCGGAACCGATTATATTGATATTTCTGCAAAATATGATTTCCTCGCCCAGGTGGAACAACTGCACACCAAAATACAACGTTCCAAATCGACCGCGATCCTCAGCGTTGGATTATCACCCGGAGTGACTAATCTGCTTGTACGCGAAGCGACCATGCATATGGATCAGGTGGAGGAAGCAGACATTACCGTAATGCTGGGACTTGGAGAGAAGCACGGAAAAGCTGCCGTGGAGTGGACCGTTGATCAGATGAATGCCACTTACCAAGTGATGCAAAAGGGCAAACCTGCTGAGGTACAAAGTTTCGGAGATGGCAAATGTATTGATTTTGGAGCGGAACTGGGGAACCGGAAGGCCTATCGATTTAACTTTTCGGATCAGCATGTGGTTGCTCGGACGTTACGTATTCCAACCGTATCTACCAGACTCTGTCTGGACTCCCGCTGGATCACAGGATCCATGGCAATCTCCAAACGTGCAGGGTTGTTTTCGCTGCTGCGTATCCCGTCTATTCGGAATGGAACGGTTAAGGCGTTTGGCCTTATTCCTGGGGGAGAGCCGATGTATGCGGTCAAGGTCGATGCCGTAGGATGGGAAAATGGTGAGCAAATCCGCGTCGAACAACTACTGGTCGGCGCAAAGGAAGCAGATGCAACAGCAGCGGTAGCTTCAGCTGTGGCAGAACGCGTGTATAAAACAGAATTGCCACATGGTGTATTTCATATTGAACAGTGTCTCTCTTTGCAGGACATTCAGGATGCACTTCATACGCCACTAAAAGTGACGACCAAGATCACCTAGTTTCATGTTCTTTTGCTGAGAACCTCCGATCTGCTATGATGGAACAATAATCATGGCATGAATGGAGGGAGATCATGAACTGCGTTGCTGTATTACCTTATTACAAAGTACAGAGAGAAGTGACGGGTCTCGCCCAAGAGATTGAGATGAATGCTCGCTCCATGATTCTGTATTCAGATAAAATTGTGACCAAATACCGCGAGTTCAACATCACGGAAGTGTTTGACATGTCATTTCGCCGTATGGGTGATGAAGGTGGATTTTTCTATTTGCACACAAGCACAGGAGTATATCCATATATGGTCGAGATCGACCCCAAACCGTTTATACAAAGTTTCAGAAAGATGACGATCCAAAAATTAAAATGACTTGACCTTGCCGTTACGTGAAGGCTTACCCTCGGATATGGAAAGAACCATAACCAATTCAGAGGAGCCGTGAATGTAATGAGTATACTGATTCAGCAAGCTACGATTCTAACAATGAAAGATGCCGATGCCCCCTTCACGGGGGATATTCGTGTTGAGGGTGATCGCATTACGCAGATTGCTGATCACATTGTGCCTCACCCGCAAGATGAGATTATCGATGGACGCAATAAGGTTGCCATGCCAGGACTGATTAATGCCCACCAACATACACCGATGAGTCTGCTCCGGGGATTCTCGGATGATCTGAAGCTGATGGACTGGCTCGAACGCAAAATGTTGCCTGCCGAAGCACGGATGAACCCGGAAGACATCTATTGGGGTGCCAAGTTATCCATTGCCGAGATGATCCGTTCGGGTACCACTGCGTTTGCGGATATGTACATTCATATGAACGAGATTGCAGAAGCGGTTAAGCAAACGGGTATGCGGGCATCACTTACACGTGGGATGGTATTCATGGAGGATGATAGGGGTCGCAGAATGCAGGAGGCGATCGATCTTGTACAACGTTGGTCTGGAGCGGCCGATGGGCGGATTACAACCATGTATGGACCCCACTCACCCTATACATGTCCCATGGAGCCGCTACGTGAAGTCATTGCTCTGGCTGTCACGGAGGATATCCCGCTACATATTCATCTGGCTGAGACAAAGGAAGAAGTTGTGAAGATTCGTGAGCGCTATGACATGACACCGACAGAGTATTTGGAAGAGGCGGGGATGTTCGAACAGGCACATGTGTTGCTTGCGCATGGTGTACACCTCAATCGCAGGGACATCGACAGATTGAAGGGCATGCGCGGCGGTGTAGCACACAATCCAGTCAGCAATCTGAAGCTGGGGTGTGGAATTGCTCCAATTACCGAGATGTTGGCTCAGGGAATTAATGTGGGAATCGGAACGGATGGAGCGGGAAGTGCCACAACCGTGGATATGTTCGAGGAGATCAAAGCCGCGACCTGGCTGCAAAAGCTGGACTATGGTGATCCCACTCGCTTGCCAGCCAAGGACGTACTAAGCATGGCTACACGTGGAAGTGCTAGTCTGCTTGGTCTACAGGATGAAGTGGGTATGCTTGAGGTGGGGTACAAAGCTGATCTGATCCTGATCGATCTGGCGAAACCACATCTTCAACCGGTACATGAGGTAGAATCGTTACTGGCGTACAGCGTAAATGGGGCGGACGTGGACACCACGATTGTGAATGGTCAGATCCTCATGAGAGGCAGAAAGCTGCTCACAATCGATGAGAATGAACTTTACCGTGAGGTGAAGGTTAGAGCCAAAAGGATTGTTGAGGGAATTTAATTTTTAGAGGTAGCGATAGCGCTAAAGTACAGGCATGGGCAGCTGAGCCGGTTGCATCAGCGATGATGGCAAGCTGATGACAGATGCAGACATTAGTCGTGCGCAGTCGGCGGCGATTGTAAAAAGACTGCTGGCAAAAGCTGGACTAATCTAATCAAATTTCTGGACACCTACACTTACTTGAAATGATTTGTTTCAAGCAAGCTGTAGGTGTTTTTTTTGCATATAGTTCTCTTCGAACCTCTTAAAGGTGCAATGGTCCAGTTCATTATCAGTTCATACTGATTTGTTACGATATGAACATCAAATAGATAGATATCGTGCATGATCAGGAGAGGAAGAGATCCATATGAAAATACTAGAAGTTAAAAATGTGAAGAAATCATACACCTTATATGGAAAAGAAAAAGTTCCCGTACTTCACGGTTTGAATCTGAGTTTTGAGACAGGGGAATTTGTCTCCATCCTTGGCGAATCTGGCTGCGGTAAGTCGACACTGATGAATATCATTGGTGGCATGGACTCCGATTATGAAGGGGACGTCGTTGTTCGTGGCAAGAACTTAAGTTCCATGACCGAGAAAGAAATGGATGATTATCGGAAGAATAATATCGGCTTTGTCTTTCAAAATTTCAATCTGATCCCGCATCTGTCTGTCCTCGAAAATGTAACGATTGCGATGCAAATGACAGATACGAATGAGAAGGATCGCAATAAACGTGCCGTTGATATTTTGACAGAGGTCGGACTGAAGGATCATCTGAACAAACGTCCCAACCAGTTATCTGGCGGTCAGAAGCAACGGGTTTCCATCGCACGGGCATTATCCAACAATCCGGACATTATTCTTGCTGATGAACCGACGGGTGCTCTGGATAGGGAAAACGGAGATCAAATCCTCGCTCTGCTGGACAGTATAGCCAAAAAGGGAATGCTGGTGATTGCCGTAACTCACTCGCAGAAAGTTGCTGACTCCGGTACACGTATTGTGAAGGTTGAAGAGGGGCGCATTAGTGACGATATTCACCTGAAAGATCCTTCTACGGCTGTTTACGAGAGTGGTCAGGATTCTTCCCGGAGCCTGAGCTTGCTTGCTTCATTCAAGATGGCACTTAAAAATATGAAACTCAACGGCAAGCGTAATGTACTGGTCGCTTTGGGTGGATCTATAGGTATATTAAGTGTACTCCTGATGCTCTCCTTGGGGAATGGAATAACGACGTATATGAATGACGAAATCAATTCAAGTATGGACCCTTTGCTCGTGGATATAACAAAGCCGAGTGAAGAAGCCAAGGATATGCAAGGCCCAGAGGCTTTGATGGCCACGGGTGAACCGTTCACCGAAGCGGATATCGAGACGATCCGAAATTTCCCTAATGTAGATCATGTAGAGACGATTACGACCATTACAGGGCAATCGACTATGGTGAATGAAAAACAAAGTGTAGGACTTACACAGTTAACGACGTTAACGGATGCTTTTGATCCAGCATTGATGACAACAGGGGTCCTTCCTGTAGAAAATGAGATGTTGTTACCTCTCGATACGGCAAAACAATTAAGCGGAAATGATCAAGCTGAAACCATGATCGGCAAGTCCGTGTTTCTATATATCAATGAGATGGATAGCAATAATAAACCAGTGACTTTGGAGAAAGAAGTAACCATCTCAGGGATCTACGAAGCGGCAGATCCGCAATCTCCAATGCAACAATCCCCGGGATACATTTCATCAGAAACGCTGGAGCAAATGTATACAGACAAGGGAATAACAATCGGGCCGATTCAGGTTAACGCCTATGCAACCGATATGAAATATGTAAATGATATCAATGAAGCTGCTGTGGATGCTGGCTTCGCAGGCTCTCAAATGGCCAAGGTCATGGAGAATATCACGACATATGTAAGTATGGCTTCCATTGTACTCGCGGGTATTGCAGGTATTTCATTGATCGTATCCGGTATTATGATACTGGTAGTACTCTATATCAGTGTCGTGGAACGGACAAAGGAGATCGGCATTCTTCGGGCGATTGGAGCAAGAAAGAAAGATATCAAGCGAATATTCTTCTCCGAATCTGCCTTATTAGGCGTATTTAGTGGTATTATTGCGGTAATATTTGCAGTGATCATTAGTTATGTATTAAACATTCTTTTGGACAATGCGTTTGGAGCCAAACTCATTAATCTCTCGGGATATTATATCTTGTTTGGTATCGTGGTAAGTACAGCAATTAGTATCGTTGCCGGTTTGATGCCATCATCAAAAGCGGCGAAGCTGGACCCGATGGAATCCTTACGATACGAATAAAACCAATTGCGGAAAGGATAATGGTTACATGAATACAATTCTGGTGGTGGACGATGATTCCCATATCCGCAAATTAATCCGAATCTATCTTGAAAAGAATCAATTCTCCGTGCTGGAAGCACCAGACGGTCAAGAGGCGTTAGATATCCTCTCGCATACGAAAGTTGATCTGGCGATTGTGGATGTGATGATGCCGCGAATAGACGGCATTGAACTGACGGAAGATATTCGGTCTTATCTGGATATTCCCATCCTGATGGTGACTGCCAAGGGAGAATCCAAGGACAAAGTCAGAGGATTTAATGCAGGATCAGACGATTATCTGGTTAAACCTTTTGATCCGGTAGAGTTAATCCTGCGTGTAAAATCGTTACTGAAACGATATAACAAAAGTTCATCAAACATAATTCAGATCAGCGGTATAACGATTGATTTGGGCAATCTAATGGTTGTTTCGGATGGACAAACTATCGAATTGAAAAAGAAGGAATGTGAATTGTTATTTTCTCTGGCGAGTTCGCCAGGGAAAATATTCACACGTACACAGCTTATAGATGATATATGGGGTATCGATTACGAAGGAGATGAGCGTACAGTTGATGTACATATCAAACGGTTAAGGGAACGTCTTGAACATGTTCCTGAGTTAGTGATCTCAACGATAAGAGGACTTGGTTATCGGCTGGAGCGGGCATGAAAATGTTTAGGAAAAGCCTGCGACTTCGCATCGTAGCTACGTTTATCGGGATTGTTCTGGTGAGTTTAATTCTTTCCTTTATGATAAATAACGGGTCCCAGGAAAAGACACCGAATCGTTTTATGGTTACTTTTGCTGAAGACCTCGCTACACTGATTAACCTGATCGATGATCCAGAAAAAGTGAAATCAAGCTTGGATATTTTTGCTCGCTACGGCTTAAATATCACTCCCGTGAATGAACAAAGTGAAGTGTTATCTTCCTTGCCAGAGGACAAAGTTCATTCGTTATTTGAAACGGGTACAACGGATGCCATTTTTCTGTCAAGTAAAGATGGAATCGCGACCATAGGCGTTCCTGGAACAAACGAGGGGATTGGCACATTTCTGATTCAAAGTGATTTCTCCTCTCTTTTTCATACACTGCGAAACACGCTCTTAACCTCACTGTTAACGGTTCTGGTGATTGGCAGCTTATTAATCCTGTTCATGTCCGGGTACATTGTGAAACCGATTAAGAGATTAACGATTGCAGCGAAGGAGATGTCATCAGGAGACCTGTCGGTCCGCTTGAAACATAATAATCAGGATGAGTTTGGCGAACTGATGGAGAGCTTTAATCATATGGCCAGTGAGTTGCAAAAAATCGATTCGGTTCGTGATGACTTTGTCAGCAATGTCTCTCATGAAATGCAATCTCCACTCACATCAATTAGAGGATTCACCAGAGCACTACAAGATGGTGTTATTCCATTAGAAGAGCAGAAAGAGCATTTGGATATTATATATGAAGAAACGCTGCGCTTATCGAGGCTCAGTGATAATCTGCTTCGGCTAGCCTCGCTGGATTCGGAGCATCATCCGGTTCATTTCACCACATTCCAGTTGGATGAACAATTAAGAAGGGCGATCTTACTGGCGGAGCCGCAGTGGTCACAGAAGGACATACAGATCGAATTGGATTTGTTGCCCTGCGAGATCACAGTGGACAAAGATTTGTTTGATCAGGTCTGGCAAAATTTAATAAACAATGCGATCAAATACACCGGTCCACAAGGTACCATTCATGTGGAAATTGAGACGTCATCTTCACATGTAAAGGTATTGATTAGAGATTCAGGACAAGGTATACCTGAGGAAGCACTCCCGTATATCTTTGATCGATTCTACATGGTGGACAAAGCGCGAAGCAGCTCGCTTCGAGGGAATGGATTGGGTTTGTCCATTGTGATTAAAATTTTGAAATTGCATCAATGTACAATTGATGTAGAGAGCGAAGTAGGAAAAGGTACGCAGTTTATTATCACGATCCCCAGATCGACCATTAAACCTTAAGGCAAGTCAGAACAGAGAGAGCAACATGGAAACAATCGGTCCCTGTACGTTCAGGATTCAGATTGCTGCCATATTGCTTTTTTTGATATCTGTATTCGCGACAAAATTTCACATATAGTTTTGTTTAGCAGTGGATCATTTGATAAAATAGAAGAGACGTTATGTGAATCTATGAACTTAATTAATTTAATCATACAGAGAATGGAGCCATCCAATGAAATATCGCAATATGGAAGATTGTATTAACGATCTGGAGCAGCATGGTCATTTGATTCGGGTCAAAGAAGAGGTTGATCCTCATCTGGAGATGGCAGCGATCCACATGAAAGTGCACGAGGCTAAAGGCCCGGCGTTGTTATTTGAAAATGTAAAAGGTTCAAAGTTCCAGGCCGTATCCAATCTGTTCGGCACGGTGGAACGAAGCAAGTTCATGTTCCGCGGCACGCTGGAAGGCGTACAACGGGTCATGGCAGTTCGTGACGATCCCATGAAGGCGCTTAAGACACCATTTCAGCATGTCCAAACAGGTCTTGCTGCGTGGCAGGCGCTGCCAAAACAGAAGTCTATTAGTCTACCCGTGTCCGCGCAAGAGATTCAAATCTCGGACTTGCCTCTCATCAAGCACTGGCCTATGGACGGTGGGGCATTTGTGACTCTACCGCAGGTGTATTCCGAAGATCCAGATAAGCCAGGCATCATGAATTCCAATCTGGGGATGTACCGGGTTCAACTGGATGGCAATGATTTTGAAATGAACAAGGAAATAGGGTTACACTATCAGATTCATCGCGGAATCGGTATACATCAAGCCAAAGCTGTCAAAAAGGGAGAACCACTGAAAGTTAGTATTTTCATTGGTGGTCCACCTGCACATACACTTTCAGCGGTTATGCCTTTGCCTGAAGGACTAAGTGAGATGACATTTGCCGGTTTGCTCGCTGGACGTCGCTTCCGGTACAGTTACAAGGACGGATATTGCATCAGTAATGATGCTGATTTTGTCATCACGGGTGATATCTACCCAGGTGAGACAAAACCCGAAGGGCCGTTCGGTGATCATCTGGGTTATTACAGTCTGACACATGAATTCCCGTTAATGCGTGTGCATAAAGTCTATGCCAAACCTAATGCCATCTGGCCGTTTACGGTTGTTGGTCGTCCGCCGCAAGAGGATACGGCGTTTGGTGATTTGATTCATGAGATTACTGGAGACGCGATCAAACAGGAGATTCCAGGTGTCAAAGAAGTACATGCGGTCGATGCGGCAGGGGTCCATCCATTGCTGTTTGCCATCGGCAGTGAACGTTACACCCCGTATCAGGCGGTGAAGCAGCCGACAGAGTTGCTTACGATTGCCAATCGTATTTTGGGTACGGGTCAGCTTAGTCTGGCGAAGTACCTGTTTATTACTGCTGAGGATCAGCAACCTCTGGATACCCACAAGGAAGTTGAATTCCTGACCTATATCTTGGAGCGTATGGATATGCAGCGGGATATTCATTTCCATACCCATACAACGATTGATACACTCGATTATTCGGGTACAGGACTGAACAGCGGAAGCAAAGTTGTTTTTGCAGCCTATGGCGACAAGGTTCGAGAGTTGTGCACGGAAGTGCCAGACTCTTTGAAAAACATTCGTGGTTATGAGAATCCACAGCTCATCATGCCGGGTATCGTTTCGATCCAGACATCGGCCTTTACGAGTTATACAGATACAGCACAGGAGATGCAAGCATTCACGTCTCTATTGAAAGAACAGGGAGGTCTGGACTCGTGTCCGATGATCATTCTATGTGACGACAGTTCGTTCCTGAGTGCTAACCTCAGCAACTTCTTATGGGCAACCTTTACTCGCAGCAACCCTTCACATGACATGTACGGGGTTAATAGCGGATATGACCACAAGCATTGGGGCTGTGATCAGGTGATTATTGATGCACGTACCAAACCCCATCAGGCACCGCCGCTGATTCCCGATGCTTCGGTCGAGAAGAGCATTGAACGATTTTTTGTTAAAGGTGCTAGTCTGGGTTCGATCAAAATCTAATTTGAGATGTCTTGAAGAAGTTCAAACGGAGCGTTTGAACTTCTTTGGCTTACTCTGATACGGCAATGAGGCACAAAAGTGTGTAAAAGTTTAAAACCGGGACTAATTTGGATGTTGGAGTGAGGATAAAGTCTTAGGCGTTCGTATTTACCATTGTGATTAAGGTCGTTTGAACTATGTATGAAATGAAGAATTATAACGATATAAAGAAGTATAGGTATTTTTGTGGCCCCGTTCCGTTGGGTGCTGTTACTATAATGAATTGTTCAGGGGGAATACCGATTTGAGAATCCATATTATGAACCTGCAAGACGGAGACCGTCTAACTGCAGATACATTCAGCGATGCAGGATTACACGTTCTCGGGAAGGGAACTGTGATCAAAGGTGAGGATATCACCTTGCTTATGCAGCACCGTGTAGATTATGTAGATATTGAATCACGCGAAGAAGAAATCACTGAAGCAGAATTTTTTGCTGCAGCGGCAAAGCATGCTTCCGGGATAACTACGAAGGAAGAACCGCCTGAAGAAGAGCTGAAGTCCCAATTTATTCAGACTGTACATAATTATCAAAATGCTTTTCTCGAAGCTCTGACCGTTGGCAAGTTCAACGCCACCATGGTGGATGATGCACTGCAACCGATGGTTGAGGGACTGGATGAGCAGAAAGATGTCGTTCATCTCCTGATGATGCTGGAGCGGGATGACGTCAATAACTATACACATTCAATCCAGGTAGGGTTGTTGTCCTTCTACCTTGCGAATTGGCTTGGATATTCTCAGAAGGAGAGTTATCAGATTAGTCGCGGTGGTTATCTGCATGACATTGGAAAGTGCAAAGTATCCCACCGGATTCGGAACAAAACAGAACCGTTGACAGCTGATGAGCAGCTTGAAATGCAGCGTCACACCATATATGGTCATGAAATTATCAAAAATTCAATGACGGATGAAGCGACAGCATTGGTTGCTCTGCAGCATCATGAGCGGGAAGATGGGTCGGGTTATCCGATGCAACTTGAGAAAAGTGAAATTCATCCATATACACAGATTGTATCTGTAGCGGATATCTATATAGGCATGAGATCAGGGAATCACGGAGGAAGCAATCCAAACCTGATCAACAACCTTAGAGATATCTATGGGATGGGATTTGGTAAATTGAATGAAAAACCGGTTCAGGCATTGATGCAACATTTGCTTCCTAATTTCATCGGGAAACAGGTTCTGCTCAGCAATGGAGAAAAAGGTGTTATTGTCATGAACAATACGTCCGATATTTTCAAACCACTCATCAAAGTGGAGTCTGAAGAATATCGCGATCTCTCCAAAGAGCGTACGCTTGCCATTGATGAATTGCTTATTTAATCTAAATATGATCTGTATTCCTTACTTATATTGAGAACGGGCCTCCTGTACTAAGACAGGGGACCCGTTTTTTGTTATATCATCCTAGATGTGTTGTTCGACCAAGGAAGCAAGCGTATACTTTGCAAAGACCTAATTTTTCCTGCCAAGGAGCGATCGCCATGATTGAAGTGACAACCGAGATTACGATACATGCCTCGATTGAACGGTGCTTCGACTATGCCCGGGATATTGATATACATACTCAGACCGTCTGGAAACATACGAGAGAGCGAGCAGTCGCAGGAGTAACCACAGGAAGAATTGGAGCAGGGGATACCGTTACATTTCAGGCTACTCATTTTGGGGTCAGACAGAAGTTGAAGTCCCGGATCGTGCAGTTTGAACGACCGTTTCTATTTGTGGATCAGATGGAGAAAGGGGCTTTCAAGAGCATGCGACATGAACATCATTTCAGCGTAATTGGGGATCAGATGACTTGCATGAGAGACACACTTCGATTCGAAGCTCCACTTGGATTGCTGGGATGGGCAACGGAGCGACTTGTGCTGAAGAGATACATGCAGGCATTTCTAGAGGATCGTAATCGTAAGCTCAAAGATATGCTTGAGCAGTAGCCAGAATTGAATGGATAGAGGAGAGAAGACATTTGATGGATAATGAATATTTTGTAGGTTGGGGCACACTTGCCTTGATTAATGCCGGACTGGCTCAGGGAAAAAACAGAAGTGGTCGGAACTGGTTTCTGATTTCCCTGTTATTTGGTCCGTTGGCAACTCTTTTTATTGTGGTGTGGAATAAACTGGACTAATTCAACGATCGAGATTCCGATGCATATAACAATCGATCATCCAGAATATAAGGGCTGCTGCACTAACGCCAGCACCTAACCAGCAAACGGCTGTCCAGCCCGCCCATGCATACACTTGGGTAGAAACGATGGAGCCGGTTGCACTGCCGATGGAATAAAAGATCATATAGGCTGCCGTCAGGCGGCTCTGTGCTTCGGGGCGAACTTCGTAGATCAGGCTCTGGTTGGTAACATGTACGGCCTGCACGGCGAGATCGAGCAGGATAACACCCAGGATCAGGAACCAGAGAGAATGATGGACATAACCGATGGGCAGCCAGGACAAGAGCAGAATGACAAGGGCGACACCGGTTGTTTTCTGCCCAAGGCCCCGATCGGCGAGTTTACCTGCACGGGCCGCGGCCAGTGCTCCAGCCGCTCCAGCCAGACCGAATGCACCTATGGCCGTATGAGACAGGGACAGTGGAGGGGCACTGAGTGGCAGAACCATGGAAGTCCACAAGATGCTGAAGGCTGTAAAAATCAGCATGGCCAGCACACCTCGTACTCGTAACACACGCAACTCACGGTACAGTTGCAAGACGGAACCGAGTAATTGGGTATAGCTTTGTTTCACTTGCGGGGACTGCTGCTTTGGGAGAACAAGATATAAGGCGACAATTCCGAGTAATGTAAGGCTGGCAGAGAACAGATATACCGATCTCCATCCGAGCCAATCGTTCAGCGTACCTGCAACCGTTCGTGCAAGTAAAATGCCGATGACGATTCCACTGGTTACCAACCCGACAATGCGACCACGTTCGGACGGGGCTGCTAAGTGTGCAGCAAAGGCAACGAGCGTTTGCGTAATGACTGCGAGTAGACCTACGACAGCCATCCCCATGAACAACAGGGAACTAGATTGTGCTGTTCCTACGAGAACCAGTGCAAGTACGGATAAGAGCATTTGAATGATGATCAGCTTGCGGCGATTTAAGAGGTCACCAAGCGGAACAAGAAGGAACAGCCCCAAGGCATAACAGATTTGAGTCACTGTGATGACAATCCCTATGGATGATGGAGAGAGGCTGAATTCTTGAGCGATGGAGTCCAGCAAAGGCTGAGCATAATAGATATTGGCGACCGCAAGTCCGCTGCACACGGCAAAAAGAAGAGCAACTAACCGTGACATGGCAGGACGATCCTTATTGGATAATTGTGCATCTGGAGAAGAAGTTTGCATGAGTCTTTGTCACCTTTCTATTATGTACTGATCGGTATGTTATGTTTCGGAATAACCATACTTTATTTGCGTGAATTCTGTCAACAGAGAATTGGGTGAGGGTTATACTGAAGATTATTTACCCAGAGAATACGACGACAAAATAATTATCCGATCGCTTCTATTCCAGATTTTTCGAGTCACTTATAGTTAAAAACTCCTTTCCGGTTATTAGGCTTTGACTTTGTAATAAGAGTGAGGTTAAAATATATAAACATACTGATCGATACATAAAGAGGTGAATTGTATGGTTAGACAACGGGAATTTGATACGGATAAAGCACTCGATGCAGCGATGCGTACGTTTTGGGACAAAGGGTTCGAAGCGGCATCTTTAAATGACTTGACGACCGCAATGGGCATACAACGTCCCAGTCTGTATGCGGCTTTTGGCGATAAAAAGGAATTATTTGAAACAGCACTTCGCAGGTATACCACTCAGCATTCGGCTCAAGTCAGAGCCAGACTTCAACAGGGCTCCTCCGTGCGGGAAGCCTTTCGTGGATTGTTTGAACATATTGGAGCAGAGGGGAGTGTGACCGAGCCTAGTCACGGCTGTTTTTGCATTAATACGATGGTTGAGCTGGCTCCACATGATCCCAAATTCGCTGTCCTTACACGGGAGCATCAGATGTACCTGGGTGTTCTTTTCAAAGAAACGATAGAACGAGGGCAACAGAGCGGGGAGTTGTCCACTGACATGAACGCAAGTGCGGTCGCACAGTCTTTGGTGGTATCCATGATTGGACTGACCGTACTGATGAAATCAGGACCGGACCGCTTGTTTGTAGAGCAGAGCATCCAGGTTACGCTGTCTTTGTTACATTAATAGGGAATTATTCTGTTTAAAGTGATGCGGAGTTGCTACAATATATATAAATTGAACTTAACATTTACACAAAACGGAGAGGACAGAAATAAGCTGAGGAAGCGGAGCGTTCGCCTTTATCCTCGGATTTTTCCTTTATAAAAAGGAATCGAAGAAAATCTGGGGATAACAGCGATCAGAAGGTTGTTCTGTCATTGGAGTGACCAGTGTAAATATTCTTTAGTTTAATTTATATAGACAAGAATTGAGCAGATATAGGAGGAGATCAGGAATGAATACGAAGTTGCGCTGTGCCGTTTTGGATGACTATCAGAACGTTGCACTGACGTCGGCGGACTGGAGTCCGTTGATGGATCAGGTGGAGATTCAGACATTCAACAACTATATGGGTTCGGAAGAAAAAGTCATTCAGGAATTGCAGGATTTCGATATTGTGGTGCTGATGCGGGAACGTACACCGTTTCCAGAGAAGGTCATTTCGCAGCTCCCTAATCTAAAACTTCTGATTACAAGTGGTATGCGCAACGCGTCGATAGATCTCAAGGCTGCAGAGAAAAACGGGATCATTGTGTGTGGAACCGAGGGAAGCTCTAATCCGCCGACGGAGCTTACATGGGCACTAATTCTGGGGCTGTCCAGACAACTGGTTACGGAAAATAATGCACTTCGCTCCAATCGAAACTGGCAGAGCACTGTAGGGTTGGATTTGCATGGGAGAACACTTGGATTGCTCGGTTTGGGCAAAATAGGCACTCGCATGGCTGAGATCGCACAAGCATTTGGCATGAATGTGATGGCCTGGAGCGAGAATCTGACACAAGAGAAAGCCGAAAAACATGGTGTGATCTGGTCCGAGACCAAGGAGCAATTGCTTGCACAGAGCGACATCGTATCCATTCATCTGGTATTGAGTGATCGTACGCGGAATCTGATCGGACAAGCCGAATTTCAACAAATGAAATCTAGTGCCCTATTGATCAATACGTCACGAGCGGGCATTGTCGATCAGGAAGCTATGGTGGAGGCATTGCAGAGTGGTGTGATTGCTGGTGCAGGTCTTGATGTATATGAGCAGGAACCGCTACCAGTTAACCATGTGATGCGAACATTGCCCAACGTCCTGGCAACACCGCATCTGGGGTATGTGACTCGTGGCAATTATGAAATCTATTATAATCATACCGTAGAGAATATAGCGATGTTCCTGAAGGGAACACCGATCAGGCAACTGCATTCTTAGAATGAACGTATGCGGAGTATGAATCTGCTATAGTTATACAGAATCAACGACAAATAAGGTGCTGCCAGGAAAGAGTTAGACCTGAGCAACACCTTTTTAGTATATCTGTGTAGCAGGACAAATAAAGGGATAGCCGTAAAATATATTCTATCCTGCTGACCCATCCCTCTCACCAAACTTAACTGTGTTGTCCTCGCTGGGAGGAATGAATCATGGCGACGCTTGATTCACGAACGATTAAGCGTGGTTCAAATTGGATGTGTTCGTAATCGGTCGTGCTCATCTCCCGAATTCGTTTTAACAACAGCTCGGTAGCAAGTCTGGCGACTTCTTCGCCCATAATGGACACAGAACTAATCTGAGGAGACGTGACGGTTGTCCATTGATTGTTATCCACACCCACAACAGCCACATCTTCAGGTACACGAACCCCTAACTCCTTGAACCGATTAACCAATCCGATGGCAACCATATCATTAATGGCATAGACAGCATCTGGCATATGCGTAAGTCCATAGAAATAATCTGCAGCATTGGCACCTGTATTTAATGAAAAATCCTCACCAAAGTAGACGAGAGAAATGTCCACGTGACCTACGGCTTGCTCATACGCACGAAAGCGTTCTTCAATAATGTCCTTCGGTGCTCCCGCATATGCAATTCGAGTTCGACCGATCTTGAACAGATGTTCCATTACCAATTTGCCTTCAGGTTGAGAGAGAGAGACGATATCCGCTTTCATACCCGGTTCCAGTTTTTTGCCGTAATTAATCATCGAGATAGGGATCGGCGCTTTATCAATCAGTCCGGGTAACGTTTTGGGGTACGCCAGAGGCATGAAAATCAGTCCGTCCACATGCAATTTTTTGACATTACGAATGGTTTCAAGCTCCGTTCTGGCATTGCCTGCCGTATTGATCTGCACGACATGGTACCCATGCTGCTTCGCCGTTTGCTCTACAGACCAGGAGATTTCCGGAATGATGGCGTTACGTATGTCGGGTACAACAAGAGCGATCTGGTGCGTTTGCCGGATTTTCAGACTCTGTGCCGAGGTGTTGGGTACAAAACCCAGTTCTTCAATGGCCTGCATCACCTTATCCCGTGTTTTACTGCTGATGCCTTCTGAATTGTTGATGGCCCGGGATACGGTTGCGATGCCCACGCCGGCACGCTCTGCAACGTCCTTGATCGTAAGTTTCTGTTCTTTCCTCAATGTACGGTTACCTCACTTTATCGGAAACGATTCCGAATTATTAGGAATATGTATGAACTTCACGATAGTTATATAACTTGATTATAACATTTGAACAATGAAGTATCCCGTGAAAGGACCAGATTTATGGCGAGACCTGATTAAATTTCAATAGATCTACAATATTATTTGCCATAATATATGTTAATAACTAGGATTACATCGTTTGTAATACCGCTAAGATCACTTTAATTAAAGTATAAGCATTCTAAAGTGAACTCGATATGATCACGAAATAGACATATTAGTGGAGAAATATGTTTGACAGCGTATCTAAAATGTGACATATTTAATTTACGGAAACGTTTCCGATTATATCACAAATTATGATCTGGGAGATGAAATGAATGAAAGCATTACGTTGGCATGGAGTCAAAGATTTACGTCTCGAAAATATTAATGAACCTCACCCTGAAGAAGGGAAGGTCAAAATAAAAGTGGAATGGTGCGGTATCTGCGGCAGTGATTTGCACGAGTACACAGCAGGTCCAATCTTCATTCCCGCTCAAGCACCGCATCCGCTAACAGGGGAACAAGCGCCTATAGTTATGGGGCATGAATTCTCAGGACAGGTGGTTGAAGTAGGGGAAGGCGTTACACGTTTCAAGGCAGGTGATCGTGTTGTGGTAGAACCCATCTATGCATGTGGACACTGCGAAGCTTGTAAACAGGGCAGATACAATCTGTGCGATCAGATGGGTTTCCTTGGACTCGCTGGAGGCGGAGGAGGATTCTCCGAGTATGTAACTGCTGCAGAAAACATGGTACATGCCATTCCGGATTCAATTTCGTATGAACAAGGTGCGTTGGTTGAACCTTCAGCTGTAGCACTTCACGCTGTGCGCCAAAGCAAGCTGAAAGTGGGAGATACGGCAGCCGTGTTTGGTGCAGGCCCAATCGGACTACTGGTCATTGAAGCGCTTAAAGCTTCGGGAGCGTCGGATATTTATGTGGTGGAGTTATCGGATGAACGGAAAGCAAAAGCCGAAGAGCTCGGTGCCATTGTGATTGATCCAATGCAGTTTAATGTCGTGGAAGAGATCCATCAGCGTACACAAGGTGGCGTTAACGTAGCCTATGAAGTAACCGGTGTTCCACGTGTTCTGCAACAAGCCATCGATTCGACACGTATTGGTGGAGAGTTGATGATCGTCAGTATTTTTGAACAGGAAGCGCCGATTCACCCGAACTCAATTGTCATGAAAGAACGTACAGTTAATGGCATTATTGGTTATCGTGATGTGTTCCCGGCGGTTATCAGTCTGATGGATAAAGGTTTCTTCCCGGCTGACAAGCTGGTGACCAAACGAATTTCGTTGGATGAAGTGGTAGAGCATGGATTTGAAGCGCTGTTGAAAGAGAAAAATCAGGTTAAGATATTGGTAAAAGCTGAATAGAAATCACAGACAGTAAGAACCAGTAGACAGCACATCAGCAGATGTGATGTCTACTTTTTTTGTATAAATAGGGCGGAATTTGTTGCATGTACAGGTAGTTTTACATAGTATGAAAAGATACAAATTGTATCATCTTGGTGTGAAGGTAATAATGATGAAAAAATGAAGGAGGAAGCGGACATGCAGAGACATACCAAATGGACAGCCGTAATTTTGACCATTGTCGCAGGAATGAGCTGGATGCTTATGGGGAACTCCAAGCCGAAAAACACCACCTCAACGAGTCAACCCCCTGCGACGGAACGTAGGCTTGCCAAGGTGTCGAATGCACCGATCAGTTCAGCAGATGTAACATCGAAGATCGAACTGCTAGGCAGACCTTTTACCAAAACACCATATGCTAATAACGTCTGGGACATGCAACTGTACAACGGCAAAATATATTTGGGCCACGGCAATAGCAGCAATCTGGGCGTAGCTCCAAATTCAGGCCCTATCCCAGTCATTTATTATGATACAGCGGATGCAAAATTTAAGACCCAGTCGGTGACTAACAGCAACCCGGGCATCTTGCCATCAACGAAGATGTATGTGGATGAGGAACAGATTGATATCTACAGAGTACTAAACGACAAGTTATATATTCCAGGCAATGATTCCGATAGTGAACAGTGGGAACTGGGTAACTTCTATCGTCTGGATGGAGAGGTGTGGACCAAGTATCGCAATCTGCCGCTGGGTGTACACGTATACGATTTGGCTTCTTATCAGGGCAAGATGTTTGCCGCGCTGGGGACAGATTCCAAACCAACGATATTAATCTCACATAATGAAGGTGAAACTTGGCAGAAATATGCGACCATTAATACGTTTGGTTTCCGGGCTTATACCATGTTCCATCTTAATGGCAAGTTATATGCATCTGGCATGATGTATCCTGCCAATAAAATATGGAATGACAAAACTAATATCCTGGAGATTAATGAAAAGCTTGAGAAACGGGATGTTGTCATCTATGGTAGTAAAATGTTGCCAGGACTAACCTATCAAATGGGCACGATTCCTTATAATAAAATAGGCAAAAATGTTAACTTCAATAACAAGTTGCTCTATATAGCGGGAGGCGTGTTCAATGATGGGCAGCTGCTGCCCAAATCTTTGAATGTCATGACCGACATTAATCAGGCAAGGCGAGTTAATCTCCCAGATGCCAAGGCGCTCCCAACCGATGTGCTGTTGCGTGATGGCAAGGTGTATGTGCTTACGTACACTCGCCAAAGTGCCAATCTGTATATCAATCGGGTCTACCAATCCACGGATCTGACCACATGGAATGAGATTTTACGTTTTAACCAGGACACCTATGCCAAGTCTTTCGAAGAGAACGAGGGTGACTTCTACTTTGGTCTGGGTACCGATCCGGATGTGTTATCGACTTCATCAGGGAAATTGCTTCGAGTGAATCGCAGTGATATCCCCGTGAATGCTAATTAAATTGGAAGGAAGATTATGGATTATATACTATGCTACATCCACATTATTGGTGACCGGGAAAATACTTTAAGATGTAGTAGAGTGCATGTTAGACTGCTTCCGCAGTGTGATCAAACAGAGGCTGCCGTAAGGTAGCTTTCTTTTTTCCTATAAGATTAGTTTGAACGCCCAACTTCGAAAATTTGAAAATAAAATTAAGAAACTATAAAATGGATAGAGAAATAATCCTAACCAGTCAACTGGATTACACGTGTTACAATATACAAAAGCATGTCGCATTTCATGTGGATGCGGAGTTCCATACTTCCAATTGCAAAGGAGCAATGTACTATGAACGTACCTTCAGCATTATTCAAACCTTTCACCTCGGACAAGCTAACATTGTCTAATCGAATCGTTATGGCACCCATGACTCGCGGATTCTCACCAGAGGGCGTACCTGGACCAGAAGTTGCTGAATACTATCGTCGCAGAGCAGCAGGTGGAGTGGGGCTCATCATAACAGAAGGTACAGGCATTAATCATCCATCTTCGGTTAGTGGAGCCAGTATTCCATTATTCCATGGTGAAGATTCGTTGCAAGGATGGGCTAATGTTGTGAAAGCAGTACATGAAGCGGGTGGCAAAATCATGCCACAATTGTGGCATGTGGGTACAGCACGTCGTTCCGGTGACTTGCCTAACGCAGAAGCTGAGCCTGTAAGTCCGTCAGGGGTTAGCATGGCAGGTGAACCATCACGTGAACCATTAACGGAAGAGGAGATTCAAGGTCTTGTACAGGCATTTGCCCAAGCGGCAGCGGATGCACAGCGAATCGGGTTTGACGGCATTGAACTGCACGGAGCCCATGGATACCTGATTGACCAATTCTTCTGGGAGCAGACGAATCGACGAACCGACAATTATGGTGGTGATTTGGTACGTCGAACCCAATTTGCGGTTGAAGTGATTAAAGCTTGTCGTGCGGTGGTTGGTCCTGATTTCCCAATTGTGCTCCGGTTCTCCCAATGGAAGATGGGGAATTATGAGGCACGTCTGGTGGAGACGCCAGAACAATTGGAGCAATTCCTGGCCCCACTCAGTGCTGCTGGCGTAGATATATTCCATTGCTCTACACGCCGGTTCTGGTTGCCTGAATTCGAAGGATCTGAGCTGAACCTTGCGGGTTGGACGCAGAAAATCACTGGCAAACCAGCCATTTCGGTTGGATCGGTAGGACTTGAAGCTGAATTTGTAGACAGAGCAACCGAGAACCAGGGAACAGGGGATGCCCACTTGGATCTATTAAATGAGAAGCTGGAGAACAATGAATTTGACCTGATCGCCTTGGGTCGTGTTCTGCTTAGTGATCCCGAATGGCCTGCCAAAGTTCGTGAAGGTCGCATATCCGAAATCATTCCATTTACAACGGAAGTGTTGCAAACACTCCATTAATAGAAGCCTAAGAACGTTTGGTGAAAGGTGAACTAACGCTGAACGGCAACGATTTACAACGAAAAGTAAAACAAAAACGAACAAATAGGCCGCCTTTGGGCGGCTTTTTGATTTTCCTATACTAATAATTTCAACATATGAAAAATTCACAATAGGAATTCATTTCCTGCACCGTTACTCCTTTTTATTCTCCACATACATCGCACACGCGCCTAGTCACAACACCATTATGTTTCACATCTCAGGTTCCAGTGCAACCCCTTTATTTGCCGCTTAAGTGTCTGAACAACGATTCGATATTCAGTACAACTTATTTTGAAAATCATTCACCTTGTGATAAGGTTAGGCCTGAACCTTTAGATTACCAAGATGACATTACATAAGGAGGATGAATATCCTTGCACAACTATAGGTACAACTCGAACAATAAATGGAGAAAACAACTGCAGATGCTGTGTCTTCTGCTGGGAGTAGTCCTGCTTTTATCGGCATGTGGCCAAGCACAGAAACCTTCCTCCGCAACGGACTCGAATACCGGATCGAACGCTGGCTCCAACTCAGGGCAATCTTCCTCATCGCCGGAGCAGAATACCGCTCCACCGCAGGAAGAAGTACCAGAGGAACCGCAAGAAGAAGTCGATCCGGTGCAGGAGCAGCTCAGTTCATTAACGTTAGAAGAGAAGATTGGACAGATGATACTGGCCGGTGTTCAAGGGACAACGTTGGATGATCAAGCCAAACAGATGATTACGGATCAAAAGGTAGGGGGCATTATTTTCTATGCCAACAATGTATCAACACTCGAGGGAACAGCCAAGTTTGTACAATCCATCAAGGAAGCGAATCAGTCCAACCCGGTACCGATCTTCATGAGTGTGGATCAGGAGGGCGGCAAAGTGAGCCGTATGCCGGAGACGGTGGAATCCATTCCTTCCAGTAGAAAAGTAGGGGAGACGAAAGATAGCGCGCTTGCTGAAACGATGGGTGAATTACTGGCCAGACAAGTTCAGCTTGCGGGTTTTAATGTGGACTTTGCCCCTGTGCTGGATGTGAATAGTAATCCGAAGAACCCGGTGATTGGAGATCGTTCATTCGGCAGCTCGGCAGAACTGGTGTCACGTATGGGGATTGCAGAGATGAAGGGACTACGTAGTGAAGGGATTATTCCGGTAGTGAAACATTTTCCGGGTCATGGTGATACGTCCGTGGACTCCCATCTTGATCTGCCTGTTGTGAATAAAACGGAAAAACAACTGGCCGAGCTTGAATGGATTCCGTTCCAGGCCGCAGTGAAGGAGCAGGTAGAGGCGGTCATGGTTGCACACATTTTGTTCCCGAAGCTGGACCCGGATCATCCGGCTTCCTTATCAGATGTCATTATTGGTGAACATCTGCGTGGAAAGTTCAATTATGACGGTGTGGTCATCACAGATGACCTGAGTATGGGTGCAATCGCGAAGAACTACAAGCTGAATGAAGCTGCCTTGGCAACTGTTAAAGCAGGAAGTGACATTCTGTTGGTAGCTCACAGTTATGAGAGTGCCAAGACGATTTTTGATACGCTAATAAGTGCAGTGAAGTCAGGCAAGATCACCGAGTCCCGAATTGATGAAAGTGTATATCGTATCCTGGCATTGAAGCAACAATACAAGTTATCGGATGATCAGAAAGCTTCCGGAGATCTGAAGCAATTGAATGCAGATATTGTGGATTGGCGTAAGCAAATCGATGCTAGATAATAAATCCTGTGTTATGATTTTGCCAGAGGTGAGATCCAATAATGTATACCATTATGATAATAGAGGACGATCCCAAGATTGCGGGATTATTGAAATCACATATTGAACGCTACGGGGACCGGGCCGTACTGGTCGATGATTTTGAGATGATTGTACAACAGTTTGAGCAGGTACAGCCACATGTGGTACTTCTGGATATCAACTTGCCGAGTTACGATGGTTTCTATTGGTGCCGCCAGATTCGTACGCTGTCTACATGCCCCATTTTGTTTATCTCCGCACGGAGTGGGAAGATGGATCAGGTCATGGCACTGGAGAACGGGGCGGATGATTATATCACGAAGCCATTTGAGCATGAGATTGTGATAGCGAAAATTCGAAGTCAGCTGCGCCGGGTATATGGGGACTATGCTGCACGTGACGAAGAACGCAAGGTGGAACTGGACGGCTTGGTCGTGTACTTGGAAAGACTGGAGATTCAGCTTGGTGATCGCAAAGTACAGCTGACGAAGAAGGAAACGATTCTGCTGGAAACGTTACTCCGCCGCAGTCCCAAGCTGGTGAGCAGAGAGACAATCTTGGAGAAGCTGTGGGATGACTCTTTTGTGGATGACAATACACTCAGCGTAAACGTTACTCGGGTGCGTAAACGATTAGCCGAACTTGGTATTACGGATGCACTGGAAACGGTCAGAGGTTCGGGTTACCGATTGAACAATACCTGGAAGGCCTCTTCACCATCATGAGATTGTTTATACGAGAACATCTTGCTTTAACGTGCTGGGTTGTTGCCATCTTGTTCACCGTTGTTGCAGTGTTCTGGTATGACGGTTACAACGATTGGGTCACGGCTGCTTATGCCGTAGCGTTGGGATTATTTTTTTACATCGGATATTTGGTGTATCGTTATTATTCACATCGCTCCTTTTATACCCGGATGTCACGATCGATGGATTCGCTGAAGGAATTTGTACCATTGAACGAAACAAGTCCTTTATCACTGGCGCTGGAAAAGCTGCTGGATTCACAATACGGACAGTACCATGCTCATCTTCATCGGCTGGAACAACGGCAGCAAGAATATCTGACATTCATGAACCAGTGGGTCCATCAGATGAAGACACCGTTATCCGTCATTGAGTTGACCGTGGAAGGCCAGGAAGATGACGATCCTCGGTTCATAAGCATTCGGGAGGAAGCGGACCAGATGAGGCGAGGTTTGGAGACTGTGCTGTATGTGGCCCGGTTGGATACCTTCGAGCAGGATTTCAGTGTGGAACCTGTGATACTGAAGACCGCTGGGGAAGAAGCGATCCATGAACTCAAGCGATTCTTTATTCGCAATCACGTCTATCCAGAGATGCATATCGATTCTGCGCTGGTTGTGCAATCCGATGCCAAGTGGATTCGTTTTGTATTGGTACAGTTACTGTCGAACGCAATCAAATACTCCGCGGGCAGCGGGCAAAAGATCTATGTGCGTGCGTATGAAGCGGAACGCTCCATCATACTGGAAGTACAGGATCAAGGCATCGGGATTCCGAAGTCTGATCTTAACCGGGTATTCCAACCTTTCTTCACCGGGGAGAACGGGCGACATTTCAAAGAGTCCACAGGCATGGGGCTGTATATTGCCAAAGAAGTGTTAACACGGATGAATCATCGGATTGATCTTGAATCTGTGTATGGCGAAGGAACGACTGTCCGAATTACATTCAACTCTTGAAGTGACAGGTTGAAGATAAGATTGGGACGTGAGGTCTGTATTTTTGTTGAAGAAGTGAGAGTGGAGTATATATTACAGTGTAAGTGTAAGTATAGACGTCTATTGCCTGATCGGGGCGAAGGCGTCTTTTTGATTTTCATGATGCAACCTTACAACATTGTCATGTTGATGAAAGGTTAAACCATAGGAGAATGGCCGAAACTTCGATAGACTATAGTCATAAGAGTACAGGAAAGGCCACGCACAATACACATGCAGACAGCATGAATGTAACTTGATTTTTGAATTCATACATCACTAAGGAGTTGTAACCATGGAGATTTGTTCTGTGAAACAGATCAGTAAAATCTACAAAGGCATCGTATCTTATGAAGCGTTATCAGGTATTGACCTCAGTATTCAGGAAGGTGAGTTTGTTGGCATCATGGGACCATCGGGTAGTGGCAAAACAACACTGCTGAACATGATCTCAACCATTGATCATCCAACATCAGGCGAACTGCGGATTGCAGGGAAGAATCCGTTTGAATTGAATCAGGACGAACTCGCGCTGTTCCGGCGCAAAGAGCTTGGATTTGTTTTTCAATCGTTCAATCTGTTAAATACCCTGACAGTCAAGGAAAACATTGTGCTGCCACTGACTCTTGACGGTGTTTCGCTAGCAGAGATGAACACACGTGTCGAACAGCTGGCAAGCAAGCTGGGGATCGAGGGTATTCTGAACAAACGGACATATGAGATATCAGGAGGACAGGCACAGCGTACGGCCATTGCCAGAGCGCTTATCCATTCCCCGAAGCTGATTCTGGCCGATGAGCCAACAGGCAACCTGGATTCGAAGGCGGCAAGAGATGTCATGGAGATTCTCGAAACTCGCAATCAGGAGGATCAGGCTACGATGCTGCTGGTCACTCATGATGCAGTAGCTGCAAGTTATTGCAGTCGGGTTGTCTTTATCAAGGATGGCAAACTGTATAATGAAATTCACTACGGCGATAATCGCGCAGCCTTTTACCAGAAGATTATTAATGTATTATCCCTAATGGGAGGTTCAGGACATGAATTTTCGCCAGTTCGCCATTAATAACGTTGTTCGCAATAAACGAATTTATCTGGCTCATTTTCTGAGCAGTACATTTTCCGTTATGATCTTTTTTACTTACGCATTGCTCCTGTTCCATCCTGATTTGAAAGCGGGCTTAAAGGGATCAAGTGGGACGGTTACGTTGCTTGCGAATCAGGGGTTTGTGATTGCAGAGATCATTATATTCATCTTTTCATTCCTGTTCCTGCTCTACTCCGTTGGTTCATTTCTGAAGACACGCAAGAAGGAATTTGGTATTTTCCTGATCATAGGCATGACACGTAAGCAGATGAACAGACTTCTGTTTATGGAGAACATGTGTATCGGATTAGCTTCCATCATTACCGGGATTGGACTCGGAATTATTTTCGGCAAATTGATTCTGCTGATCTGTGGCTCCATGCTGGCTGTTGAGAACAGTCTTCGATTCTATTTTCCGCTAAAAAGCATTGCCCTGACGGCAGGTGCATTTCTGCTGCTGTTTGTTGTGATCGCGATGTCCTCATCCTTGCTCATTCGCAAAGGAACTCTCATTGACCTTGTGAAATCAGAGGAAAAACCGAAACCGGAACCCAAAGCCTCACGTCTACTTGCCTTGTTATCCGTATTGTTGATTGGTGGGGGTTATGCAGGAGTATTCACTTTTGTATGGATAAGCTTCTCCTTTCCGTTATTACTCGCAAGTGTCGTGGTTGTTATTGCAGGTACGTACTTTCTGTTCACACAGCTCAGTGTATACATCATTCGGGCACTGAAAAGAAATCCAAGGTTGTTTTTCCGTAAAACCAATCTGCTCTTCCTATCTGAACTTACCTATCGAATGAAAGATAACGCCATCATGTTTTTCATGGTAAGTATCATCTCGGCTTCTTCATTTACGGGAATTGGCACCATGCTTGCTATTGCTGACCCGGGGTTGTCGTCCATGTCGAATCCGTACGCATTCAGTTATATGAATAACTGGTATACTCCAAACTCCGAGCGACATATTCGGCAGATTGAAGAAACGTTGATTGATCATCAAGTTCCCTACGTGAAGGGCAGTTATGCTCCTATAGGTGAAAATAATAATGGGAAGATTATCAAACTGAGTGATTATAACCGTCTTGCGAAGGCACTGGGGTATGAAGAACGTACGTTGAAACAGATCGATGAGTCATTTATGACACCAAGCAATTTGGCGATTCGCAAGGAGTACCGTGAACAGGTTGAAAAAGGAGCCTCGGGAGGAAAGGTCAATCTGGAGGTTGATAATCAGCACGTACCTGTCCAGCTATCGACACCTGGTACCGATATTGTGATTCCTTTTCAATATGAAATTTATCTCTACGTCGTAACCGACGAATTGTTTAATAAGATGAGACCAGCGTACAACGAGGAAGTTGGCATGCCTGAAGGTTTCTATTCGAGTCGAACGATACAATTTATCGTGAAAGATTGGATGGGTACACGCAGCTTTGCTCCTGAATTGATCAAATCCATTCAAGATGATCATTCCGAAAAAGGTTATTACGAGGTCAGCGCGCTTGTGGTGGATTGGCTTAATTCCAAGCAGACCAATGGCATCATTCTAATTTTGAGCGGCCTGATCGGCATTGTTTTCTTCACCTTTGCAGCAAGTTTCACGTATTTCAGACTTTACGCAGATCTAGAACGGGATGAAGCGCAGTATCGCATGATTGGCAAAATGGGACTGAGTCGTCCCGAACTCCGTAAGATCGTAACAAGGCAGCTATTGCTTATGTTCTTCCTGCCGATTCTGGTGGCGGTCATCCACAGTTCGGTTGCCTTTGTGGCGTTGCAGCAACTGGTTGATTTCTCGGTCTTTGGATATAGCCTGCGCATCTTCTTGGTGTTTGCTTCCATGCAGATTTTGTATTTTGCACTCGTGCGCTGGCGGTATCTGCGTCACATGTATTCCAAATTAGTCTAAAATAGCATGGCCCAACAGACACCGGACTCATCGCTCGGTGTCTGTTGACTTTTCTAGCTAAGGCACAGTACTATTTCATTAGATACAGAATGTATCATTACATAGTTTCTCAAGCAGTTAGTAGGATGGAGTTACAGAATGTCAGGCCGGTGCCTGAGAGGGAGGACATATCATGAGTATCACGATGTCTCGTGGACAAGCTTACATTCAACGTTTGAATGATGAGCGGAATGTATGGCTGGACGGAGAGCGTATCCAGGTAACTGGGCATCAGGCCTTTCAGGGAACACTTCAAACCATAGAAGGATTGTTCAATCTGGTGGATGACCCGAAGACAAGGGAAACCCTGGCCTATTGGGACGAACAGACGGGAAGTTACGTGCATCGCTCTTTTCTAGTGCCTCGTTCACTTCCTGACGTAAACAGCAGGGCGGATGCTTTTCGGCTGTGGGCCGATCGGACGTATGGGGTGATGAGCCGATTGTCTGATTATGCCCGATCCAGGCTGACCGGTTGGTATGCAACACGACATGAAATGACATCACATGACCCGGCATTTGCAGACAAAATATCGGATTATTTTGCACAAGCCAAACGAAACGATGCCTTCCTGACAATTGTACAGCGTGACCCGCAGATTAATCGCTCCTTGCCTGTTGGTGAAGATGAGGATGCCATGCTGCGAATTGTCAAAAGGAATACGGAGGGCGTTGTGATACGCGGGGCCAAAATGGTGGCAACAGCAGCTCCTTATGCGGATGATATCATTGCTTATCCCGTTCAACGAATTCCAGGCCACCTGACAGAGCTGGCCCATATGGTAATCGTAGCTGCGGACAGTCCGGGTTTGCACATGATGTGTCGTGAATCTTTTGCCACAAAAGATTCAGATAAATCACATCCACTCAGTGCGCAGTATGATGAGATGGATGCCGTATTATTTTTTGACGATGTATTTGTGCCCTGGGAACGTGTATTACTGCACAATAACCCTGAAGCCGTATGGCAGATTCGCTGCAATACAGCTTCGACCAGTCTGGCCTACCATCAGAGTGTCATTCGATTACACTCGAAACTGGAGTTCATTACAGCCGTGACCTCATCCATTGGCAAGGAGATCGGGGTGGACTCTTTCCTGAATGTGCAGGAACAACTTGGAGAGCTGATCAGTCAGATGCAGACTATCGAGGGACTGATTATTGCTGCTGAAGCACAGTCCAAGCCGGACACATTTGGCAACTGGCTGCCGGAATTCAAATATATTGAAACCGCACGTAATCTGGGCAATCACTATTATCCACGCGCGGTGGAGATTTTGAAGACCATTGCTGCGGGTGGTCTGATTCAGATTCCTTCAGGTACGTTTGAGATGAATGAAATGATGGGTTCCATGATTGGCAAATATCTTGGTGGAGTAACGATGCAAGCCCCGGAGAAGATTCGTCTCTTTCAACTCGCATGGGAACTAACAGGAAGTCCACTCGGAGCAAGGCATGATCTGTATGAACGTTTCTACGCGGGTGATCCCGTGCGCAATCGGGCAAACCAATATGTGCAGTATGACAAGGAACGTTTATTCGGAAAAGTGGAGCCTTGGCTACGCTCGCTTAAGGACTGATCTGATGATCTAATACAAATGCTCCGAATGAAGATTGAAAAGCCTGAATGAAGAACGAAAAGCTTGAATGTAGGCTGAAAACAGCCCTATTTTAGTTAATGCCTTGGCCTGAGCCAGGGCTCTATTTCTATTTATTTAGATTATCTTTAGAAATGATTTAGGTTGAATTAAGAGACGTAGTATATAGTAATAATGTAGAGATAGGCATAGAGTATAGGAAATGAGAGGAATAACATGAGATACACCGTATTAATTGCAGATGACGAACCAGAGATTGTTGAACTGCTTCAACTATATCTGGAGAAGGACTATACCATTAAAACTGCGGTGAATGGAGCCGAGGCATTACAATGCATACGTTCAACACAGATCGATCTGGTCATACTGGACATCATGATGCCTGTAATGGATGGATTGCAGTTGATCAAACAGATCAGAGCCACATATCACATGCCTGTACTGTTCCTATCCGCTAAAAGTCAGGATCACGATAAAATCCTTGGACTGGGACTTGGGGCAGACGATTATATTGCGAAGCCATTCAACCCGCTTGAGATTGTCGCCAGGGTTGAGGCCTTGCTCAGAAGAGTTAATCAATTTGATGCAGCGGAGATCCCCGAAGCGAAAGAACAGAATCTGGTATTAGGTGAGCTGACGCTGGATCGATCCCAATGTATCCTTTTTCGTTCAGGAAATCCTGTAACATTGACCTCTACAGAGTATAAAATTATGGAATTGTTGCTTGATCAACCTGGCCGAGTGTTCACCCGTAAAAAAATATACGAAGCGGTCTGGGGCGATTATTATGCGCACGAGGACAGCACGATTATGGTACATATCAGCAACATTCGGGAGAAGATCGAGCGTGACTCCAGACAACCGGAATATCTCAAAACGATAAGGGGACTGGGATACAAAATTGAAGCGCCCATGGAAAGCTAGAGAAAAGCGACTGTTGCAGACATCCCTGACACTGGACTTCTTGCTGTTCAACTTCTTTTTGCTGTTACTGGTATTGATTGTGTACCTTATGGTTTCACTGGATGTCGTGGATTTTCGCATTTCGGATCAGGTGGTTGATCCGGATCTGAATGTTGAAGCCCACGTATATGTGGAAGAGCTGGAGAACGAATTTTATTCCGGTGGAGGTTCGGTGTCGAAAGGCAAAGACACAGAGATTCAACGTCTCAAGGACAGCGGTGGCTGGATTGAGATTCTGGATGCGAATCGCAATGTCATTCGTCATGTGGGAGACAAGCAAGATGCGTTCACACAATACAGTGAAGCTGATCTGTATGATGGACTGGAAAATCGGAGTGACCAGGAATACTATTATTCGATCACTCCTCTCTCGACAGAAGGAGCGGCAGCGTATGTATTGCTCAAAATTCCGCGTGATCTGGTCAGCGTGCGAATTAATGATAATCAGTTGATTACCAATCTGAAACATCCATTATCCTTTTACATTATGATTGGCATCGGTTTGGTTTTATTGTTGATCTTTGTCTATAGCTATTGGGTCGCACGGAGAATCAAAAAACCACTCAGCATCCTCTCCTCGGGTCTTACGCAGATGATACAGGGGAATTATAGTACACGGATGTCAATTTCAGCTGAGAGAGAGTTTGTCCAGATTGGTGAGACCTTTAACTACATGGCGGATGTCATTGAGAACACCTCTGCGGAGAAACGTTACGCCGAAGAGAGCAAACAGCGACTGATTGTAGACTTATCACATGATCTGAAGACACCGATAACATCCATACAGGGATATGCGCAGGCATTGGTGGAAGGACGTGGGGAGGACAAGGACAGGCAGCAAAGATACCTGGGATACATCTATAACAAGTCTGTTCAAGTTGCACGCATGATACAGAATATGCTGGAGCTGCTCAAGGTGGATTCGCCCGATTTTCGCATGCATATTCAGAGAAGAGAGATTGGAGAATTCCTGCGCGAGATTATGGCAGATACCTATGGGGAGATTGAACAGAAACAGTTTGTCCTTCATGTACTTGTTCCTGATGAGGTGATCTACGCGAGGTACGATCCGGAGCTGTTATCCAGAGTCATCCAGAATCTGATTACCAATGCTCTGTCTTATAATCCAATCGGGACCGAACTGCGCGTCGAACTCATTCCGCTTCATACCCATGTGGTGATAGAGGTGGCAGATAACGGAGTGGGCATACCACAAGAACTGTGGTCAACCATCTTTGACCCGTTTGTACGAGGGGATGAGGCGCGGACAGCGACAGGAGGCACCGGACTTGGTTTGTCCATCGCACGACGTAATACAGAGAAAATGGGCGGACGGCTGATCCTTTCCCGGCGTGGGCGAGAGACCACCGTTTTTACCATTGAGATTCCAAATTAAATAAGAGAAGAAATGTCCATGTGGAGGGAAATATTTTGTTCAAAGTAAATACGTTTGTCCGGTTCAGTATTGCACTGGCGCTGATATTGGTTAATATCTATTTATTATCACGTGTAAGCTTCATCTTTCAGCCGCTCGTCACCATGATCACGGTCATTACCGTGCCGATGATGTTGTCGGTGTTCTTTTATTATCTGCTAAGGCCGCTTGTGAATTATATGGAGAAAAAGAAAATAAATCGCACGCTAAGTATTTTGCTAATCTATCTGGTTATTGCTATTCTGGGAGTGTTCTTCATCATTGGTTTATGGCCATCGTTACGTGAGCAACTGATCAATCTGGTTGATAACGCACCAAGTCTAATTAATTCATTAAGTGAACAGCTGAGAGAGCTGGAGCAAAATGGTGCCATTCAGGCCTTGTTCCCTGAGGGCTCGACACCTTTCTCCCAGATCACGGAGTATATCAACAAAGGATTTAACTTTGTAACCAACTATGTAAGTGGATTTTTCTCACTTGTTTCCAGTTTTGCGATCATCTTGTTTACACTACCGATCCTTTTGTTCTATATGCTGTTACAAGGCGAGAAATTTGGTCGTAAACTGGCACATATCGCTCCAAAACGTTTCCAAAATGACAGCCGTGAAGTTGTAATTGAGATTGATCAGGCACTGAGTGGTTTTATTGTGGGAAGAGTTTTGGTGAATCTGGCGCTGGGTGTATTGATGTATATTGGTTTCCTGATCATTGGACTACCGTACGCATTACTGCTCACGGTTATTGCGGTCATCATGAACTTTGTTCCGTTTATCGGCGCGATTGTGTCGTCCGTACCTATTGTGATCATGGGTCTCGTGGTATCACCATCGGTTGCCATCTGGTCTCTGATTATTATTCTCGTCGCTCAGCAGATTCAGGACAACCTGGTAGCACCGTACGTATTCGGCAAAAAGCTGGATATTCACCCGCTCACGACCATCATTCTGGTGTTGGGTGCAGGCGACCTGGGTGGAATTATTGCCATCCTGATTATTATCCCGGTTTATATGATCGTTAAAATTCTTTTGGTTCGAATCTATAACATGTTCTTCAAGGACAAATGGCAGAATGCATAGAATTTAATTATTCGAAGGAGTGGAGCACATGTCTGAAATTATCGAAAAACAATACAATGAACCTGAATATATCGCACCTCAATCTGTTCAAATGGGTACCATTCACATCTCGAATGATGTGTTATCCAAGATCGTGGGGATGGCCGCTCAATCAACGGCTGGCGTATCCTCCATGTCCGTTGGACTGACTGAAGGGATTGCCAAGAGTATCAGCGGCAAGAGTCTGCAAAAAGGGATTGACGTACACGTCAAAGACGATCAGGCAACCATTCAGTTGCGCATCAACATTCAATATGGCAACAAGATGCACGAGGTCTGTCGTGAACTTCAACATAATGTTCAACAGGCTGTAGAACAATTAGCCGGCGTTATGGTCGATGAAATCAAAGTGCAAGTTGTTGGCATATCCATGCCGGAGACGGTATAAACCAATGAAAAGAATGTAAGGAATAACGATTATAGGATAAACGATTGGCAAAAACAGCACCTTCCCAATTAACAACTTAACTGGGAGGGTGCTGTTTTATGTTTGCGATAATAGGTGGGCGCTTCGCCCATCACTTTTTTGAACATTTTGGAGAAAAGCAATTGATCGGTATAGCCCACAGAACGGGCAATATCACCAATGGTCAGACCCGGATCAAGGGTCAATTCGGCAGCCCTGCGCATCCGGTAATGAACCAGATACGACTGAATACTGCTTCCCATCTGGTCCTTGAAGAGAGAGCACAGATAACTGCGCTGCAAACCGACATGGGCTGCGATGGATTGCACGGTAATGGCATTGGCGTAGTTCATTTCGATAAAGTCCATCACTTGCGTAACGTACGTTTCCTTCGAATAATCCGGCATGGGTTGAAGATGCTCGGAGTTGGCCTGATCAATCAAAATGGAGAAGAATTGATACAGCAAACCAGTCATGCTAATCTCCCAACCTTTGTGGGTATTGCGGGAATTGATCATTCGGTGCAGGCAGGATCGCATCTCGTCATCCTCATTGCCCAGTTCAAAAATCGGGTGATGCTCGGACAGACAGGCCTGCTGTAAAAAGGAAGAACTATTGCTGCCTTGAAAAGCAACCCAGCTGTATTCCCATGGATCATCCTGATCTGCTTCGTAATGCACGACGGAATGCGGAACGATCAGAAATCCTTGTCCTTTGTGCAGGGTATACGTTTTGCCACCAACTTCGAAGGTGCCTTTACCATTCAGAATATAATGAATTTTGTAATAGTCTCGCATGGCAGGGCCAAAGTGGTGGCCTGGTGTACAGGCTTCGGTTCCATAATGAAGGAGCTGAAGCTCCTGAAAATGATTGTTTTTGAACATATACGTAATCAAGGGTATTCACTCCTGTACGATTTCGTCTCATCTTGCATTTTAACATACTAAATATCTGAAAATATTAATTATTTAACATTATTATATATAGATAACAATCATTATTCCATATGTTCAAAGTGAAATGCCATATCGTTTATCCAGGAAAATGTCTAAGATGAAAAGGAATTCAACAAACCTTACAGGAAAGTGAGAATAACGATGCCCTATACTGCGAGTGAACAACGATATGATGAGATGAAATATGTACGTTCCGGCAAATCCGGAATCAGACTGCCGCAAATTGCGCTGGGTTTATGGCAGAACTTTGGTGGCAACCGTACATTGGAAATTCAGGAAGAAATGATTTTGCGTGCCTTTGACCTCGGAATTAACCATTTCGATCTGGCGAATAACTATGGTCCACCTCCAGGATCAGCGGAAGAGAACTTTGGCGTGATTTACAAAAAACATCTGCGTCCTTACCGGGATGAACTGCTCATCTCGTCTAAGGCAGGCTACCATATGTGGAGTGGACCTTACGGCGAGTGGGGCTCCCGCAAAAACCTGATTGCCAGTCTCGATCAAAGTCTTGGTCGGATGGGACTGGATTATGTAGACATTTTCTATCATCACCGTCCAGATCCGGACACGCCATTGGAAGAAACGATGACGGCATTGGATCATATCGTGCGCCAAGGTAAAGCTCTATATGTGGGCTTGTCCAATTATAATGCAGAACAGACGCAAGAAGCGGTAACCATTCTTCGTCGTCTAGGTACGCCGTGTCTGGTTCATCAGCCAAACTACTCGATGTTGAATCGCTGGATTGAAGACGGTCTGCAAGACGTACTGGATGAGCAAGGCGTAGGTTCCATTGTATTCTGTCCACTCGGCCGCGGTCAGTTGACGAATAAATATGTCGATAAGATCAAGGAAGAACGCGCCAATCCAACAGGCAATTTGAAAAAAGAAGCTTACACGGACGAACGGATTGCCAAGTTCGATGCGCTTCAGGCGGTTGCGGAGCGAAGAGGTCAGACGATCTCTCAACTGGCTCTGAACTGGATCTTGCGTGGTAACCGTGTAACCTCTGCATTGATTGGTGCAAGCCGTGTGTCCCAGATTGAAGAAAACGTGGCTGCCCTCCAGGCACCGGATCTGACAACGGAAGAGTTGAATGAGATCGAAAGCATTTTGGACGGAATGGGTAATTATCCGTGGTAACATACACAGTATAGCTGTGTGAAAATTATAGTTAGGTAAAACTAATGTAATATAAATGAAGAATGAAATGGCGCCTACCTGATCAATCAGGAAGGCGCCATTTTGTATATGTCATTTTCTTTATAGGATAAGATCTATTATAATAGTTCATTAATTGACCTATGTTTATTTTTTTCAGAATGAACCTAGTTCATAGCACCTGGTCCTAGGATTTAGGGTATAATATATAGAAGCTATACAATTGAACTACGAAGGAGAGGCTCCATTTGAACTTTGAACAGTGGATTTCGCCTGAAAGCTATAACCTGACATCCGAGATGGAGAATCATCCATCAGACCGGATTGCACTTAGATGGCTCAGCGATCAACGAGAATTGGAAGAGATCACGTATGGTGATTTATTCAAGCAGGCAAATCGTCTTGCTGGAGGTTTGCGTGAACTTGGACTAGAGAAGGGTGATCGGGTGTTGGTCATGGTACCACGCCGTATTATTGCCTATGTCATTTATATTGCTTGTCTGAAATTGGGGATTGCCGTTATTCCTTCCTCCGAGATGTTACGGGCAAAAGATCTGGAATATCGTCTGCGTCACTCTGAGGCGCGGGCTGTTATTGTATGGTCCGAGACGACCTCGGAAGTGGAGAAGATGGACGCGGATCTGCCGTCACTGGCACATCGCATCGTGGCATCACCGAATGAAGAAGTTAGCGTACCTGCTGAAGGTTGGGTGAATGTGCATCAGTTAATGCAGAATCAACCCGAAGAGATGGCTGCGGTGGAGACTCATCGTGATGATACGGCTATTCTTGCTTATACTTCGGGCACAACAGGTAATCCCAAAGGAGTTGTACATAGCCACGGTTGGGGATATGCCCACCTGCGAATCGCTTCTTCATTATGGCTGGATATTCAACCTTCAGATACGGTATGGGCAACGGCTGCACCTGGCTGGCAAAAATGGATCTGGAGTCCGTTCCTGTCGGTACTCGGAAGAGGCGCGACTGGACTGGTCTACAATGGATCATTCCAGCCCAAGCGTTATCTGGAACTGATGCAGGAACATCAAATTAATGTCCTTTGCTGTACACCAACGGAATATCGGTTGATGGCCAAAGCCGATGATCTTGGACATTATGACCTGTCTCATCTGCGCAGTGCTGTTTCAGCGGGTGAACCGCTCAATCAGGAAGTCATTGAAATCTTCCAGCGTCACTTTGACCTGACTATTCGAGACGGATATGGACAGACCGAGAGCACGTTGTTAATCGGCAGTCTCAAAGATGCGCCTGTACGTATTGGCTCGATGGGTCAGTCGATTACACCTGGATTGATTGAAATTATTGACGATGAGGGACAACCTGTTCCTCCGGGTGAAGTAGGAGATATCGCGGTGCACAAAGAGATGCCAGCCTTGTTCCGGTCCTATTATCAGGATGAGGGACGGAAGGAAGCGAATCAGCGTGGCGATTATTTTGTAACAGGGGACCGTGCACGCAAAGACGAAGAAGGTTACTTCTGGTTTGAAGGCCGCAGTGACGATATTATCATTAGTTCGGGTTACACGATTGGACCATTCGAAGTGGAAGAAGCACTCATGAAACACGCCAGTGTGAAGGAATGCGCGGTGGTTGCAAGTCCGGATGAGATCCGCGGCAATATTGTCAAAGCTTTTGTCGTGTTGAGAGACGATTCACTGGCTTCACCAGAACTGATGCGTGAATTGCAACACCACGTCAAAGAAATTACAGCACCTTATAAATATCCACGTAAGATCGAATTCGTTACGGATCTGCCAAAGACCAACTCTGGTAAAATCCGCCGGATTGAGTTGCGCGAACAAGAAAAACGTAATGGTTAAATCGTTTTATATAAATGAAATTTTAGATATTAAGCCTGCGTAGTGAAAGAGAAGGAATCGATTCTGCAGAAGCGATAGTGGTCGTATTTGTCTCCGAATTTTAACCTTTGAAAAATACGATGAAGAAAATTTGGAGACAACGACGATCTAAAGAACGATCCTTCGCTGTAACGGCCACTCAACAGATCCCAAGTTTGCAAACCATGCCATAATATATGAAACAGGAGTGAACACAACCATGAGTCAATTTGAACAAACCTTTGAAAAGTCATTGGAACAATACGCAGAGCTGGTTGTTAAAGTCGGCGTGAATATCCAAAAAGGACAGGATCTGCTCGTCACTGCTCCCATCGAAACGCTTGAATTCACACGTCTGATTGTGCAAAAAGCCTATGCGGCTGGTGCAAATTATGTACAAGTGGACTTTGATGACGACAACATTACCCGCAGTCGTTTTGAACATGGTTCCAATGACAGCTTCGACTATTATCCAGCATGGAAAGCGGATATGATGGAGAAGTTTGCGGAAGCAGGCGGCGCTACCCTGACGATCAAAGTTCCAGATCCTGAACTGTATAACGGAATTGACTCCGACAGCGTTTCCCGTGCTACTAAGGCAGCTGCACACGCACGTCGCGGATATGCCAAATACACACGCAACCATGAAATTAGCTGGTGTCTGATCAAGGCCCCAACCAAGGCTTGGGCGAACAAAGTATTTGCCGACATCCCGGAAGAAGACCGAATCAACGTGATGTGGGAAACGATCTTTAAAATGAACCGTGTAGATGGCGGAGACGCTGTACAAAATTGGAGAGAACATCTGGATACCTTGAATACCATGAGTGATCTCCTGAACAAAAAGAACTATAAGAGCCTGCATTACCGTGCGCCAGGTACAGACTTGAAAATTGAATTGGTCCACAACCACATCTGGGGTGGCGGTGGTAGCGAAAATAAACAAGGTGTATACACGGTCGCCAATATGCCGACTGAAGAAGTATTCACCATGCCTAAGCGCAGTGGAGTGAATGGATATGTCAGCAGTACCATGCCTTTGAACCTGAACGGGCAACTGGTAGACCAGATGAGAATCACATTCAAGGATGGACAGGTTGTAGCGTTTACGGCAGCATCCGGTGAAGAGCATCTGAAGAACCTGTTTGCTACTGATGAAGGAGCACGTTATCTGGGTGAGGTCGCACTCGTACCGCATGACTCCCCGATTTCCAACTTGAATCGAATTTTTTACAATACGGGTATTGATGAAAATGCATCTTGCCACTTGGCTGTGGGAAGTGCGTATCCATTCAACATGAAAGATGGCACAACGATGTCGAACGAAGAGTTGCTGAAGCATGAGTGCAATGTGAGTTTGACACACGTCGATTTCATGATCGGTTCCGCAGAGCTGGATATCGATGGTGAGTTACAGGACGGTACAATCGAGCCGGTATTCCGTAAAGGCAACTGGGCATTTTAATTTCTAATCTAGTTATATAAGTTGAACTAAAGATTATTTACACTGACACTACGGTGACAGAATAACCTTCCAATCGCTGTTATCCCCAGAATTTTTTTGATTCCCTTTTCCGAAGGGGAAAATCTGGGGATAGCGTATGCTTCCGATGCAGCTTTCTTTCAGAAAGCTTTTAGGCGAACGCTTCGCTTTTTCAGGTTTTTTCTGTCCTCTCCGTTATCGTGTAAATGATTAGTTCAACTTAAATAGTAGCAGTAATATTACTGAACGAGAAAGTGACTTCAATTTGAAGTCACTTTTTTCGTTTCCTCGTAACATGGGTTACACGGGTCTTACAGGTACACATATCTCGCAATAATGCTGATTAAGCAGTTCCCAACGATATCGTTCTATAACCGGTTTGTTGTCCATCCGATAACCACTTGTTTGCAAATGGTGCATGATCACATTCCATGCCCGCTGAATAGCTTCTGCCGTATGTCTCACCTTACAGATGAGATAATCTCCGCCTGATAGCTCGCCAAACTCAATAGAATCATCTTCCAGGCGTTCAAATTCGGCAATAACAATACAGGCATCATATCTACATTTTTCGGGCGGTGTGGTAGAAGGGTCATCTTGGGGTATGCCCAGTAATGTTGCTGATTCATGAAGCAATTGGTTTTTGTCTGCCCATTGTTTCAGCGTATTCATCGCTTGAGCATTGGCTGGACCGTAAGGACCGACTTGTCGAACATAGGCGATACGGTATGACGGAAGGTTTTCGATAACCATTTCCATGAAAATCATCCTCTCTATATGGTTTTCTCTTACATGTTGGATGCTAACATGGTATAAAAGAGTTTGCTTAGGTAATTGTTGAATCCCGGCGACGAAACTCATAGAATAGTGATAATATGTTGGAAGACTGTTCCAATAGAGCAAAACGAGAGGGGGAGGCGCTAGACATGGATATTACTTATGCCTTCACGGATGAACGTTTCAGGCAAGTTGTGTTGGATCGTTTTTGTGATCAGCGGGATTTCATTCAGGAGAGTGACGTTTGTGAGGTTGAGATATTAGAACTCTCAAATCACAATATTAGCAATCTTGATGGAGTCGAGTATTTCAGGGGTCTTCAAGAGCTGGATTGTGCCTATAATCAATTGACTGGTTTGGATCTAGCTCAGAATCACAAGCTGAGGATATTACGTTGCAGAGAGAATCAGCTTCTTACACTGGACCTCCGCTCCAATTCGGAATTGCAGGTGCTGGATTGCAGTTTTAATCGACTTCGCAAATTGGATCTTTCTCATAATTCCAAACTTATAACGGTGGAGTGTCATTGGAATATGTTATCGGAGCTGGCTTCGGAGCACCTTGAGCAGTTGGAGGAACTTAGTTGCAGTTATAACGCTCTTTTCTCACTTGAACTTGAACACAATAAGCAACTGCGGCGACTTGATTGCGCCAACAATTACATGTTGGAACTTGATGTAACCGGTTGTCTAAACTTGATTGAACTTCGTTGTAACCACAACCATATCAAACAGTTGGATTTTCGTTCAAATATGGTTTTAGAGAGTGTCCGTTGTTTTAACAACCATATTAGCAAGCTGGATATTCGCCATAACGTACAACTAAAAGAGTTGTACTGTTCCGAGAACAAATTAACCGAGTTGGATTATAGCGCTAATCCCAAGCTGGAAAGACTGCAGTATGCAGATAATCTAATGTTTGAATCCAATCATGAAGTTCCGGGTATGGGGTTGTTTCAGTATGACGTCTCGATGTCCAACTATCAGATGAGCTTACTTATTCAGGATAAAGAACTGGTAGTCACTGCACAGGTTTCAACTAAGACAGAGACGGAAGCCTTATCCTCATATATGGAAGAGACGTGGAAACGGTGGGACATGCTTGGTGAGCAGGCACTTAAAACCATTGCCGAGGCTCATCCGGACGAAGATATCAATACATTGATTTTGGCTGATGCAGAATTTCAGGGAGATCAATATTTCCGATTGGGTTATGATGCGGGGGATACACCTGCTGGTCGACTGTACATATATGCGGAGTTTGACGATGAATTTCACATGTTGGATACGTTGATCTATAAAACGTATTAAAGCCACGAGATCGTGGCTTTTTTGTTGTGTCTTTTAACTACTTTTATGTTATTCAGCGTGCATTTTGTTGAAGCTAACATATTCGTTAATCGGTTTACGGTAACCGCGTGGGCGCTGTTTGGCTTCCGACTTTTTGCCGATGGTGATCAGCATAACCGGTAAGTAATGGTTAGGGATTTCCAAACTCCGTTGCAGTTCTTCCGAGTCAAAGCCAATCATTGGACAAGTGTCCCAACCGCGATCCTGAGCGATCAGCATCAATTGCATGGCAGACAGGCTGGCATTGCGAATCGCATCCTCACGTTGGAAGAATCTGCCGCGAGATTCGTAAAATTCGGTGACACTTTGGGATTCCTGCTCATATTGGAACGGAGTAAGAGCGCCCAGGTTCAACAAGCCTTCGTTAATCGTGCGGATATGATGATGCGCGTTGACGTCGCCCAATACCACGATGACCGCAGAAGCTGTTTTTACCTTATATTGCTGGGAAGCTTCATAGACTTTCTCTTTCTGTTCCTCGTCTTTAATCACAAGATAGTGCGTGTGTTGCAGGTTAAAGGCAGATGGTGCAAATTTGTTAAGGGCAAACATCTCTTGCAGTTCCGAATCTGAAATTTCAATTCCTTCTTCAAAAATAACGGCCGATCTACGGTTTTTGACTAGATTCTCCAACTCACTCATGGTAGTTTCCCTCGCTTATGTATGATTTATAAACTGACTATAACACACTTAGTTACTTTATGTAAGTATTATTTTAGAATAAGACAAGGATCGTCTGCCATACGCTAAAATAAAACACTAGAGGTGATTCATGAAAGCATTGATCGCAAGGTATATGGGAGGACATGACCCTCATGAATTTCGGGTATATGTGATCCAATCTTCGACGTTAAAACGTTTTGTAGTAGTGGAGATTATTCTAGGCCCTATCGTGTACAATGTCGCACTTTATTTGTGCCATAATGCAATACTAGCTGGAGTAGGCTCTTGGGCTGGAACAGAAGGTCTGAAGAGACTGCCACTGATCTTTAGAAAAATCGTTGGGACATGATGAAATGTGTAAATGAAAGATTGAAGCAGAAGAGGGCCAGTTGCGGCCCCATCTTCTCCTTCAGTCATGTTATCTATAGTCACGCTTCTTTTATCTAATCAAATAACTGTCTAGGCTTTGGGTTCAAACCTGCCTTATTTGGCACGTTCCAAATACTGCTCCAGCGTAAGTTTCTGGTTGGTAATCTCACCAGCAATATATACCCCTACATAACGTACATGCCATGGCTCATAGGAGTAACCAGTCAGTTTCTCCTGATCTTTGCCATAACGGATGATGAATCCGTACTTGTGGGCATTGGCTTTCAGCCATTTGCCTTCTTTGGTGTTGCCAAAACTTTGCTGAAGATCATAACCAGCCGAAGCGCTGGAGATATCCATGGCTAGACCCGTTTGATGTTCGCTTTGTCCTGGCCGAGCACTTGTTTTATTGGCAACAGCTTCACCTTTGATGCTGGCATTACGGTCAAAGATCGATTTCTGGGTCGCATAAGAGCGATAGCCAGATACGGCTTTGATATCGATACCGTCTTTTTTGGCAGCGGCAAATAATTTCTCTATCGCGGTTGCAGCTACTTTACGCATCTGTTTCTTCGGACTGGAACCTGAGAAGCTAAAAGGAATATTAGGTACAACCAAATCTTGAGGTGCATAAGTTGAAGGCAGATTTCTCTTTTTATTGACAAGCACAACTGTACTGGACACATTGGTCACAGTTGCCACATTTTTAATCGTTTTGATCGTACGACCAGGTGCATTATCATGCAGAAATTGAGTGAAGCTAGAGCTTGCCGCAGACGCGACGGGATTCAGGCTTGAAGTGATGGGAAACGTAGTAAAGGCAGAACCTGCTACAACAGAGCCTATAAGAATTGTAGATATGATGGATTTACGAGTAAAAGGTTTCATGATGTGTGTTCCTCCTCGGAATATATGAATCTATATACCGAGTATACTAGAGGATTATATCCATAGGTTCTCCAATTGTTTCCGAGTTGTAAACAAAGTTTGCTATAAAATCTAACTAGAGGATATTTACCTTGCCACTTCGATGACAGAACAACCTTCCGATCGCTGTTATCCCCTGATTTTTTTGATTCAATTTTATAATGGTGAAAATCTTGTGATAAAGGCGAACACTTCGTTTCTTCAGGTTTTTTCTGTCCTCTCCGTTTCGTGTAAATGTTTAGTTCATCTTTTATAGAGTCTTTTTGCAACTCTGATAGAGGCATATAAGGAAAAGAACGTTAAAAAAACCGTTTAGATGCAACGGCTTTTGTTGTGAAGAGAGTGTTGTTAATTCATGCTGGAGACTGTGTTACAGCATGCAGGCGTCAGATCCACCGGAGCTTCCCGCTGTTACTGCACGGGTGTCACGAACGCGAACGTTGGCGCTGAGCACACCAGAATCACTGCTTAATTTGAAAGAAGGATAATTCTCTTCTGTATCCAGCTTCATGTGTTGTTCAAGGTTTAGCTGCTGCTTCGGATCAACATAGAATGGCACCAGATTGGTTTCAATCTGCGCGTCGAGAGCCGCAAGTTCATCAACAATGATAATAGCGATAACTCCGTTACATCCGCAACCTTCCAAGTCATAGATCACTTTGAAATATCCTGGTTGGTCATTCAGGCTTTCCGTCAATCGTTTTGCAGCCAAATCTGTAATTTGAATATACATATAGGTACACTCCTTTATATGTGGTCATGGTTGTAAGTGGTAAAAGAATTCATTCAGCTTCTATTCCCATTATACCACTTTGGCAAAAATCAAAGCACTTATTTTCTTGACTGATCAGTCTGGAAAAGGTATTCTTTAGTTAATGAATAGGGAGGTGAGGTCTGAAATTGGGAAGAGCCAAGGAGTTTGACACGGAGACCGTTCTAAGAAAAGCAACGTCTGTATTTGGAGCGTACGGTTATGAAGGTACATCTTTGAGCTTACTGCTGAGTGAACTTGGCATTGCGCGGCAAAGCCTGTATGACACCTACGGAACTAAACATGATTTATTTGTCTCTGCTCTTAAATTCTATATTCAGCAGAAGACAGAAGCGGGAATCAGACTATTAGACGAATGTACAAGTGTGAGGCAAGGCGTGACGGAGTTGTTCAACGAAGCGGTTAACGTGTTGACAGACAACGAACGTCGTAATGAATGTTTCATCATTAATAGCGCGGTTGAACAGGCACCACAAAATCACGAAATCGCAGCTTTTATTCAAACCACTAACCAACAAATGGAAGATGTTATTCATACTGCGCTGTTACGAGGCCAGAGGAGTGGCGAACTGAGGCACGCAGAGGAAGAATTGCCCGGGCTTGCCCGTTTTCTGAATTATTCCCGACTCTCATTGACCTTTACGGCGAAGAGCGGTGCAAGTGCAGAAGCGCTGCGAGATTTTGTACAAATGACCCTAAGGGCTATGGATTAGCTTTACATGATTCGAGGAAGAATTCTTTACGGTTTTTTGAAAATGAACGCTTAGGGCGTTTATTTTTTGACTATTCCAGACCGTTCGGTCTGGAAAAAGAACACCAAACAAACTGAAGGAGGAAATAAGGATGACACAATCTCAGCAGATGGAAGCGGGCAATAGTATACCGCATCAGATCATGCATGGATTTACTCAATTGCTACTGGAAGGAAAACTGGAACAGTGGTTGGAGTTATATACATCTGAAGCTATCTTCGAATTCCCATATGCACCGGCAGGATATCCTCAGAAACTGGAAGGCAAAGCCGAAATTACGAATCATCTTCATAATCTACTGGGGATGATTGAAATCCAGCAGTTTTCTGAACCGGTGATCTTGGCTGATTCGACGAAACAACAGTTTGTAGCTGAATTTACTTGTAAAGGGCGTTCATTAGTTACAGGCAAGCCATACAACCAAACTTACATCTCTGTAGTGCGCCACTCTAATGGAAAAATTACACATTATAAAGACTATTGGAATCCGATGGTCGTACTCGAATCGGACTTAGGAGGTAACAAGCATGATCAATGATAAATCGTTGACACTTATTACGGGAGCTAATGGAAAGACAGGAAGCCGTGTTGCGGCCATACTTCAAAAGCATCATTATCCGGTGCGTTTGGCAGGAAGAACGAAAACATCTCTTTCTGGTTCTGCCGATAATTATGTCTATTTTGATTGGTATGATTCCGAGACATATGCGCTGGCGCTGAAAAATGTGAATCAGGTGTACCTTGTCATGCCAGTCATGGATATGAACCCAGAAGACGTCATCATTCCGTTCATCAAGGAAGCATTGTGGAACGGCGTTAAGCGATTCGTTTTACTTGGCAGTGCTTCAATTGATGAAGAGGGTCCTATATTTGGCAAAGTACATCAGTATATAAAAGCTCATGCTCCTGAGTGGACTGTATTGCAGCCTTCCTATTTTATGGAGAACTTTACGGAAGGGCCGCATCGGGAGACGACGAAGCAACTCGGGAAAATATACAGTGCTACGGGTGACGGGAAAATTGGATTTGTTAGTGCAGATGATATCGCGGCAGTTGCGTTCCATGCTCTGACGGATATTGTTCCTCATAATACGGAGCATATCATTACAGGGCCGGAGTCGTTGTCCTATGGACAGGTTGCAGACGTCTTGAGCCGTGTACTGGGTCAGTCCATCCAGCATGAATCTTTGTCCGATGATAAATTGAGGAACAGCATGATTCGCGCAGGAATGTCAGGAGAATACGCTGCTGCCCTCGCAGGACTGGATGTACCTATCCAGGAGGAGGGGAGAGAAGATCAAACGACGGATACGGTGAAAAAATTAACGGGGAATAACCCTATTTCATTCGAGCAATTTATTCAGAATCATATGGAAGTATGGAAATAATGGAAGAAACATTTTCATATTATGAGAAGACGGTGCCTAGTGCCCGTCTTTTTGCATGTCTACCAGCATGTTGACATCGTTGATTCGAATATGGATCTCTCCCTAACAAGGGACACTAAGGAAAGCAGTGATTATACGAACACACTTTTGGGGAAATAGATGAAGATGAATGTCAGGGCGTGTCTGAAACACGCCCTAGATAAAGGGGCGAAGAGAGCGAATGATTCAGTTCGAAAATGTATCGAAACAATATCCTGATGGAACAACGGCTTTGCGTCAGGTTAACCTCAACATTAACAAGGGAGAACTGTTTGTCATGATTGGTCCGAGTGGATGTGGCAAAACCACCATGCTCAAAATGATCAATCGCCTGATTGAGCGAACAGATGGAACAGTGCGTATTAATGAACGCCCAATCGATGAATACAATATTCACGAGTTGCGCTGGAATATCGGATATGTACTGCAACAGATTGCACTATTCCCGCATATGACAATTGCCGAAAATATCGCAGTTGTTCCTGAACTGCGAAAGTGGAAGTCAGATCAAATCAAGGAGCGTGTACATACGTTACTGGACATGGTTGGTTTACACGGAGATACATACAGTGAGCGTAAACCGTCCGAGTTATCCGGAGGACAACAGCAGAGAATTGGTGTGTTGCGTGCACTCGCTGCTGATCCCGAGATAGTTTTGATGGATGAACCGTTCAGTGCACTCGATCCAATGAGTCGGGAGAAATTGCAGGACGATATTCTGGATATCCAGCGTCAGATGAAAAAAACAATTGTGTTTGTCACCCATGATATTCAGGAAGCGATGAAGCTGGGGGATCGCATCTGCATTATGAAGGATGGACAGGTTTTGCAGGTAGGCACCCCGGAAGAACTGATCCGACAGCCAGCTAATGACTTCGTACGTGAATTTGTTGGAAGTCCTAACACCGATACGAGTTCACAATCTGATTTTGATCTCGAATCCATCATGTCACCACTCTCACCGGGTCATGTGCCAAAATCAGCCAAAACTGCCGTTCCTGTATCCATTACGTTAACGGAATTAGTTGATATCATGGCTTCCCATGACCATCTGCTGGTTGAACGTAACCGCCAGATTATTGGCGAGATCAGTCGAGTTGATCTGATGAAATACTGGTCTGGTCAGTTACAGGAACGAGGTGAAGGACATGAGTAGGTTCACGGAGGTGTTCAGTGAGCGCAAAGGTCAGTTGTTGTCTGCTCTGCTGGAACATATTCAGATCTCATTTATCGCATTGTTCTTTGCTGTCGTCATCGCTATTCCGCTAGGTATATACCTTACACGCAAACCAAAAGTAGCTGAACCAATTATCGGGGTTACGGCTGTGTTGCAGACGATACCGTCCTTGGCGCTTCTCGGATTGCTCATCCCGTTATTCGGCATAGGCACACTTCCTGCAATCATTGCACTGGTGGTGTATGCGCTGCTTCCGGTACTCCGCAACACGTACACAGGCATATCCGAAGTTGATCCTTCCATGGTGGAAGCGGCGAATGCGATGGGAATGAATAGTTGGCAACGTCTAATCAAAGTGGAACTGCCACTGGCGATGCCTGTTATTATGGCCGGAATTCGGACCGCGATGGTCCTGATTGTAGGAACGGCGACACTTGCCGCCTTGATCGGCGCAGGAGGTTTGGGTGCATTAATTTTGCTGGGCATTGATCGGAACGGATACGGCATTGATCATTCTTGGAGCCATTCCGGCCGCATTGTTGGCTATTTTGTTTGATGTACTATTACGTCAGTTCCAACGATTATCCTTTAAGAAAACACTGGTTACCCTTGGTTCGCTGGCAATAATCGCTATACTTGTGATTACCATTCCCTTCGTGGCACGTGGTGGACAGAAGGATCTCGTCATTTCCGGGAAATTGGGGGCGGAACCCGAAATTCTCATTAATATGTACAAATTGCTAATCGAAAAAGACACAGACCTGACGGTTGAACTAAAACCCGGATTAGGCAAAACGCCATTCCTTTTCAATGCACTCAAGTCAGGTGATATTGACATCTATCCCGAATTCACCGGGACAGCGATCTCCGAATTCATGAAGGAAACAGCAGTCAGCACCGATCGGACAGAGGTGTACGAACAGGCAAGAGATGGAATGCTGAGCCAGTTCAACATGGTGCTTCTGAACCCTATGGATTACAACAATACGTATACGTTGGCTGTTCCAAAGAGCATCGCAGATCAATACAATCTCAAGACCATTTCGGATCTCAAACCGGTGGAACAGCAGATGAAGGCAGGATTCACGCTGGAATTCTCGGATCGGGAAGACGGATACCTTGGCATTCAGAAGAAGTATGGGATTGAATTCCCGAATGTTGCGACAATGGAGCCCAAGCTTCGCTATGGTGCTCTTCAGCGGGGCGATATTAATATCATAGATGCCTACTCCACAGATAGTGAGTTGAGACAATATGAACTCGTTGTGCTGGAGGATGATCAGGAATTGTTCCCACCGTATCAAGGCGCGCCAATGCTTCGTAAAGAAACGGCAGATCAATATCCACAACTGGTTGAGGTGCTGAATCAGCTTGCTGGCAAAATTACGGATGACGAGATGCGTCAGATGAACTATGACGTGAACGTAGAGGGAGAGAATCCTGAACAGGTGGCAAGAGAATACCTTAAACAAGCTGGATTGCTGTAACTTCAGGCATCCCTGCAATAGATGTACCAAAAGGACGAGGAGGAACCATGATGACACAAGAAACCTATGACTTGATTGCGATTGGCACAGGAAGCGCGGCAAGCTCTGTAATCACCCGTTGCGCTGAAGCTGGCTGGAGAGTTGCTGTAATTGATGAACGTGAGTTCGGCGGAACGTGTGCACTACGTGGCTGTGATCCCAAGAAAGTGCTAGCTGGAGCGGCTGAGCTGATTGACTGGAATGAACGGATGCAAGGGAAAGGAATTCAGGGACAGGCGACCATCAACTGGTCTGAACTTATGGCCTTTAAACGCACCTTTACCGAGAGCATACCTAGAGCAAGTGAAGATCAATTCAAACAGGCCGGAATGGATACGTTCCATGGTAAAGCTTCATTTGTCGATGAAAATCATATTCAAGTGGGAGAAGAAATCCTTCATGGCAAACACATCCTGATTGCTACTGGTGCAAGACCAGCACCACTTGAGATTGAGGGCTCAGAGCATCTCATATATAGTGATGACTTTCTGGATCTGGAACAGCTGCCGGATCGATTAGTTCTGGTAGGCGGTGGATACATTGCATTTGAGTTTGCGCATATTGCGGCCAGAGCCGGGACGGAAGTCCATATCCTGCATCGGAGTGAACAACCGCTAAACTCTTTTGATGCGGAGCTGGTGGAATCCTTGTTGCAAAAATCGAAAGAGATCGGCATCCACGTTCATCTGAACGCGGAGGTAAAGTCCATACGACAAGAGGGGAACGCTTATGTCGTTCATGGCACACGTAATGGTGCAGATCACCAGTGGCAGTGCGGACTTGTCGTTCATGGAGCCGGGCGTGTTCCTAATGTGGATGGGCTGGAATTGGAGAAAGCCAACGTCAGCTACAGCAAAAAGGGTATTACGGTGAACGAGTACTTGCAAAGTGAAAGTAATCCGAGAGTGTATGCTGCTGGTGATGTAACCGATACAAAAGGGTTGCCTTTAACCCCGTTAGCAGGTCAGGAATCCCGGGCTGTATCGTTCAATTTGTTGGAGGGAAATCAACACAAACCTAATTATAAAGTGATGCCTTCCATTGTGTTTACTATCCCTGCCCTTGGAGCTGTAGGTATGAGCACGGAACAAGCCAAGAAAGAGGGCTACGAGGTGCAGGTAAATGATATGTCGAAATGGTATACTTACAAGCGAACTCATGAAAAATTCGCCATGGCCAAAGTGGTGATCGATAAATCAACCGGACGTATTCTGGGCGCGCATGTGCTCGGGAGCAAAACAGAAGAATTGATCAACCTTTTTGCAATGGCGATTCAGTTCAATCTGACTATCGATCAGTTAAACACCATGAATTTTGCATATCCTACTGCTGCATCGGACCTGGGTTCTTTAATTTAGAAGTGATGATGAACTCCCTTTTGGGACGGAAGGAAGGATGAAAACAACGATGTCATCGGATTTTATTGGGCTTCATGAAGGCAAGTGGACAAAGGAACCCGTTGCTGCACGGATGGATGGGGATCGTTTCGTTGTGGAAGCTCGGGAAGGCAGTGACTTCTGGGAGAACACATTCTACGGGTTCTGTCATCGGGATGGACATGCCATGCTTGCTCCATGGGACGGAACGGAAGCGATTGAGGTATCGTTTGATCTAAGCTCATTCACCGAATTATATGACCAGGCGGGATTAATGTTATGGTACGGAGAAGACCAATGGATCAAGGCCGGAGTTGAGGTCAATGATGGTGTGGCACATGTTGGAGCCGTCGTGACGGATACGTATTCGGATTGGTCACTCTCTCCTGTGCCAGAGTGGGGTGGACGAATTGTAACAATCAGAGCCTCCTACAGTAATGAGGCTGTTGTCATTCGTGCACGCACAGATGAGCATCCTTGGCGTACGATTCGGGTTGCACGGTTTGCCTATCCAACGAACAAACATGCAGGTCCATTTTTGTGTTCACCAAAGCGTGCAGGGTTCGAGGTAGCCTTTACCAAGTGGAGATCCACGACACCCGATCAAGACTTGCATACAGATCCGCCGATTACGGATTAAAACATGTTCAGAGGCACGATAAACAATGAAACATGAACAGGTGTATCTGGCTTAGAAAGCAAGACAACACAAATAAGCAAGTCTTCCATTAACGGAGGACTTGCTTATTTGTGTGTTTAAACTTTGGACTGTGAAAAGTTTCCCGTTTACTCATTTCATCATTCACCGGGTTCAGTGAGTTTTTTTGGCACATACAACGAGAGTGCTTGCGAACTTTACTTGAGTTTAACGTTTATTTACTCGTGTCCGTATCGAGGGACTGGGGGTTGGTCTTTTTTTCACCCTCATCATCATTGGACTTATTGAACTCAAGCATACGCTCCTCGTAATCGTCCAGGAACCATAACGGGTCCATACTGTCTTCCTCACCGTTGTAATTGATTACGATTTCTTCGCCAGCTTTGATGTCTGTATACGCGTAGAAGTCAAAGGTGTGGTTATCAAAATTGATATCATAAGTAGCGTTAGGTTCATAGGAGTGGTTGATCAGACTGCCGTAGCCGAGCAGAATGGCGGTATGATTCGCCCCATATTCGAACACGTAATCTTCCAAAATCGTTTTTTCGACATGCTCATGATCTTCATTTGGGTAAGGCACAACGGGTGCCTGATGGATAAGCGTTCCTTTGGCAATATCAACGGTAGCAAATACCCCGCGGTTAAACTCACCACCATCGCCCAACTTGGATTGTTTCACTTCAATCATATTTTTCACCTGATGCTCCTGTGGGAGCTCCGTTCTATATAGTAGTAATTCGTTAAGGCAAAATTTTAACCCATACTTTCATATAAGGCAAATTTCAGACAAAAAGGTGCAATATTTTTTAATATGGCGTTGAGTTGTGCAGGATATAACGCTTATAATATACAAAGAATTAAGTCTATATAGAAAAGGTGTCATGAATGAGCATATTAAATGTAGAAAAATTAAGTCACGGTTTTGGTGACCGTGCTATCTTTAACGACGTTTCATTCCGCCTCTTGAAGGGCGAACATATTGGTCTGATCGGGGCTAATGGTGAAGGTAAATCCACCTTTATGAACATTATTACAGGAAAACTTCAGCCGGATGAAGGCAAGGTGGAGTGGTCCAAACGGATGCGTGTTGGTTATCTGGACCAGCATGCTGTATTGAACAAAGGCCAATCAATCCGTGACGTACTTCGCGGCGCGTTCCAGTATTTGTTTGACATGGAACAGGAAATGAATGATATGTATGGCAAAATGGGCGATGTGACTCCTGAGGAACTCGAACAACTTCTTGAAGATGTGGGTACGATTCAGGATACACTGACAAACCAGGATTTCTACATGATCGATGCCAAAGTGGATGAAACCGCACGTGGTTTGGGTCTGACGGATATCGGTCTGGATAAAGACGTCAATGACCTGAGTGGTGGACAGCGTACCAAAGTCCTGCTTGCCAAGCTGCTGCTGGAAAAACCCGATATTTTGCTGCTCGATGAGCCTACGAACTATTTGGATGAATTGCATATCGAATGGCTGAAACGTTATTTGCAGGAATATGAGAATGCTTTTATTCTGATTTCTCATGATATTCCGTTCCTGAACAGTGTTATCAACTTGATCTATCACATGGAGAACCAGAATCTAACTCGTTATGTGGGCGATTATGATCACTTCCAGGAAGTGCATGAGATGAGAAAACAGCAGTTGGAGTCGGCTTACAAACGCCAACAACAAGAGATCGCTGACCTCAAGGATTTTGTAGCGCGGAACAAAGCAAGTGTAGCTACACGTAATATGGCGATGTCCAGACAGAAGAAACTCGACAAGATGGATGTCATTGAGATCGCCAAGGAGAAACCGAAACCGCAGTTCAACTTCCGTGATGCAAGAACATCCGGCAAGCTCATTTTCGAAACCAAAGGTCTTGTAATTGGTTACAACGAACCGTTGTCCAGACCACTGGATCTGCGTATGGAGCGTGGACAGAAGATTGCCCTCGTTGGTGCGAACGGAATCGGTAAAACAACTCTGATGCGCAGTATTCTGGGTGAAATTCAAGCTCTGGAAGGAACCGTTCAACGCGGTGAACATCTGGAGATTGGTTACTTCCAGCAAGAGATGAAGGATGCCAACTACAATACATGTATTGAAGAGATCTGGCAGGAGTTCCCTTCCTATACCCAATTCGAGGTGCGTGCTGCACTTGCAAAATGTGGTTTGACTACAAAACACATTGAGAGCAAGGTAGCTGTACTAAGTGGTGGGGAGAAAGCCAAAGTGCGTCTCTGTAAGCTGATCAATAATGAAACCAACCTGCTTGTACTCGATGAGCCGACGAACCATCTGGACGTTGATGCCAAGGAAGAGTTGAAACGTGCGCTCAAGGCATACAAAGGCAGTATTCTTCTAATCTCCCACGAACCGGAATTCTACCGTGATGTCGTTACGGAGACGTGGAACTGTGAGTCGTGGACAACAAAAGTATTCTAAATAGAGGTTGTTCAAAAAGTCCGCTTTTGATTACGAATCATGTGCGAGCTTGCGAACAAGCTCGAAGCGTGAGAAAAAGCGCGAATTTTGCTTGCAAAACAGGCAGAACTCGCGCTTTTTTTGCGTGGTTTTAACGAAAAATGTTTGAGCCCAATTCACAGTTGACAGCTTGAATAAGGCAATAATATAATTCAGGAAAGCGATTACATTTATATATTAAAAACCTGTTTCACTGCATAGGGGCAAGGAAGACACGGTATTCCGTATGGGTATCATTGCACTTAGAAGGGAAGACGGGTCTTTTTTTTGCACTCCAATGAAACCGGTTTCATTAAAATAAGGAGGTGGACAAACGCTCGTTACTGACAACTGGTTGCTGAGGATAGGCTGAACAACAACACCGCGCATACATGAACCATGCTTTCATCTTTCACGCCAAAGGAGAGAATGAACATTGGATAAACTCAGGAAACCCATGATATTTATGTTATCTGCAACACTTGCGCTGTCTTCCGGACCGTTGATGCTGCCGAGTAAGGCGTATGCCGATCTGAACAGTATACCCGCCACGTTGTTGCAGGACGATTTTTCGGATGGGAATTACACGGAATCACCCGCGTGGAACGTAAGCTCAGGCAACTGGGAAGTGTTCGCTGACCCGACAGATGCGTCCAATTCCACGCTTTTCCAGAGCGATACCAATGAAGGCATCATCTCTACTGGAGACTCCATCTCGGACATGACCGTGTCCATGCGCTTTTATACAGGAGAAGGTAAAGGATATCCGGGCATTTTGCCGCGGTTCCAAGATAAGAGCAACTTTTACTATTTTCAAATGCAGGTACCCAACAATAAACTCGTTTTCTCGAAAAGGGTGAACGGGACAGATACACCTCTGAAAACGGTGGACTATGCGTTTGCCAAAGATACATGGTACACACTCAAAGTGGTGTTATCAGGTACCACCATTCGCGGGTATATCGCGGAAAACGGCTCCGATCGGTTGGTATTTGATCTGGTCGATACTACATACGGGTCAGGTACCGTGGGCATTCGGAATAAGTGGCAGTCGGTACATGCAGATGACGTGATCATTGCCGAGCAACCGGCTGGGAACGATATTCAGCTCTCCATTGCTGAACAGACGGCGTCTTCGGTTTCACTGCAATGGTCTGAAATCGCGGGTGCATCAGCCTACCGCCTGTACCGTTCCTCTACACCTGAAGGCGGTTATTCTCTGGTAACCAGTACCGGATCTTTGGGACACACGGATGAAGGATTAAGCGGGGATACGGTGTATTATTACAGGCTCGCTTATGAATACGGAGGCCTAACCGAATCACTATGGACTGCTCCGCTAGAAGTTCGGACGACTGCGGCGGCACCACAGGCTCCTGGCGAATTAAAGGCCGAAGCACTTAATGCCACAAGCGTGCAGCTATCTTGGCCCGCTGTGGATAAGGCGACTGGTTATCGCGTGGTTCGTGCCGAGGTTGGCAGCGACCAATACGAGCAGGTTTACGAAGGTAAAGGGCTCACATTCACGGATAAGGCACTTGAGCCGGGCAACAGCTATAGCTATCACGTAACGGCCTTGAATGCAGCTGGAGAATCAGCAGTCACTGTTGCAGAAGCCACGACGTACGCCATTGACTCTCCTGCAGCGTTTGCTGCCACAGCTGTGACGGATACTTCAATCTCTCTGGGGTGGAATGTCCTGCCTGGATCTGATGTAACGTATACCGTGTCCCGTGCAACCAGTGCAACGGGTACGTATCAGCAAGTGTACAGTGGCAATGAAAGCACGTTTACCGATAGTAGTCTGACAATGGGCATGGGATATTTCTACATGATCCAAGCGAAGGTGGATGGAGTTGATTCCCCAGCATCTGCGCCGTTGGGTGTTGCCACAATCCGCACAAGCATTACACCGGGACAATTGTGGCCGGATCTGGACGGGAAACCGATCGATGCGCATGGGGCTGGCTTTTTCTATGATGAACAGACGGAGACCTATTACTGGTATGGCGAATATCATAAGGGCGGCTGGCCAGCTGTTGGTGTGCGTGTGTATTCATCCAAGGATCTGATGAACTGGACGGACCGAGGCATGGCGCTAACAACACTTCAATCCATGGATGATTTTGACAATGACCCGTTGATCTCCAAATTGTATGCGGGGCGTGAGGACCGCGTGGATATCTGGGCAGATATTCGCAAAGGACGGATCATTGAACGACCGAAGGTCATCTACAACGACAAAACGAAGAAATACGTGATGTGGGCCCACATGGATGGCGACAAGGACCCCTATAACGATAATGCGAATTACGGTAAGGCGCGGGCCGGTTATGCGATCAGTGACTCTCCAACAGGGCCTTTTGTGTATCAGAAGAGTTACCGGATGGACAGAGCCCCGGAAGGGGAGAAAGATTACTTCCCAAGCGATAAGGGTATGGCACGTGACATGACGTTGTTCAAGGACGATGACGGTACCGGTTATCTGATCTACTCCAGTGAGGAAAACCTTACGCTGTATATCTCCAAACTGAATGAAGACTACAGTGACGTAACAGGGTGGCATAAGGAAGGACGAACGGATGACAAAGGCAATCCTGTACGAGATTCCACCTATCAGGCGGAATACGGCGTAGATTACGTGCGTGTGTTCCCGGGAGGGCAACGTGAAGCACCGGCGATGTTTAAGTATCAGGGGAAATATTATATTTTGACTTCCGGAGCTTCCGGTTGGGCACCTAACGAAAACAAAGTGACGGTGGCGGATAACATTTTTGGCCCGTGGTCAACGCAGACCAATCCGTTCGTGCGTACGTTGCCAACTGATCCCGATCCAGGCAAGGCATTTGGCACACAGACCACATCCGTCATTCCGGTCGATCCGGAAAAAGGCAAGTTCATTTACGTGGGGGATACGTGGAATGGTGGCAATTTCTCGAATGATGCTGCAAAATACGTGTTCTTGCCAATTGAGTTTGGAATAGGCTCCGACATCGCGATCAAGTGGTATAACAGCTGGACACCTGATCTGCTGAATTCGATGGGCAAGGTAGATATTGCTGATCCGTTGCCAGAAGCCGTGGCGCTAGGCAAAGTACCATCCCTGCCAACAACATTGAATGTGCGCGAGGGTGGAGCACTGGTATCAACGCCAGCAGTATGGACGATTGATAACCGGGAGATGACGGCAGAAGATTTTGCTAAGCCAGGACCGCTCACATTACAGGTAACGACACCGGAATATAACAACAAAAAGCAGGCAGTTCGCGTAAACGTCATTCCGGAGAATACACTATATTTCGTGAATAGCGGAGGTTACGAAACGGCTGATTATAGTCTCATGGGTGCTTATATGAAAGGAACGCTTGCGAACCCGGGAACGGCGGACCAGATGTACGCTCCGGCTGAGGGACGTAATTGGGGTTATGTCAGCGCAGATGCACTGGCATCCGGTTCGAATGGCGGGGATATATTCTCGACCGTACGTTATCTGAACGGTGGCAATGTCAGCAATTCCCCTAAAGGCACGGACTTAACCTATAGATTTGATGTGCCAAACGGGACATACGATGTCTACGCCGGATTCAACGATCCGTGGAGCAATACATCGCGCAGAGCGAATTTCATCATCAATGGCACCAATACCGGAGCAGTTACTTTTACGCCTGCCAGCGTTAGAGCCAACAAAGGCATCAGCGTGTCGGACAACAAGCTGGAGTTGACCGTGCGCAATACGGCATCGCAGGACCCGATGATTAGCTGGATTATGATCGTTAAACCTGACGCCGCGCCACCTGTAAATGATAGTGCTGGCCTTAATGCTGATGCGTTGGATTCAACGAGCGCAACGCTTCACTGGGATGCTCATCTTGGTGCAGCAAGCTACAAGCTCTACCGCTCAGATCGTGAGCAAGGAGAGTATAAGGTGGTCTATAGTGGCAATGGGCGGGAGTACACGGACAGTGAACTGAACCCCGGCACGGAATATTATTACAAAGTGGAAGCTTTGGATGCCACGGGGCAATCCTTGAGAGGTGTATCTTCCGCTTATCAGGTGCACACGGCTCAGCAGAGCGCTGCTGATGTAGCCACAAGCATTACAGCGTTGGAACAGCCTTCCGCAGGTGCAAAAAAACTGAAGTTCCCATCCGTGCCACAAGGTTTCACGGTGAAGATCGCTTCCAGTTCGGTACCGTCGGTCATTCAAACTGATGGAACGATTGTCCCACCATCTAAGGAAACAACAGTAACACTGGAGTTGGAAATTACTCGAACTTCTGACGACAGTAAAGCCCTGACTGCACCGTTAACGGTGAAGGTGCTCGCATCTGTGCCTTCCCCCGGAGGCAACCCTGGTTCGGGCGGTAATTCAGGCGGCAATTCCGGTGGAAATCCAGGAAATGGTTCTGGTTCAGCCAGCAATGGCGGACAATCAGGAAGTGGTAACCCAAGTGCAGAGAATGCGGTACCACAACCTAAACCGGAGAAGGACCGTTCTGTTCTGGAGTTGCAGGGACAGTCTGATCAGAAGGGCGTAGTGCAGTCCAACGTGGATGTTTCAACGATTAAAGATGCTTTTAAAGTTGCCCCTTTAACGGATGCGGGTCAGCGCTTGGTCGAACTTCGGCTGAAGTCGGTTTCGGGAGCAACGGGATATGAAGTATCTCTGCCTGCCTCTGCGTTGATAGACCAAGGTGAGTCACATGTGTTCAACATTGTTACAGAGCTGGGGATATTGGAGCTCCCTGCGACACTATTAACAAAGGATATAGTTGGTGATGGGATTGCATCAATCCGATTAGTCAGAACGGAGCTGCCAAAAACAGTCGCGGATCAGCTCGGCACGCAATATGGAGTCCAGCTTGAACTTCAACTGGATGGTCAACCATGGCCATCGGAAAGCGGGTTGAACCTTCGTCTGCCTTTCCAATCCTCACAAAATGCTCAGCAGGATCGGATTGTAGCATTTGCCATTGGTGCGAACGGTGTGGCAACCCCGTTGCCGCAAAGTTACTACGATCAAAAAAGCGGGCAGCTTGTACTTTCCGTAACATCATTCACAGGAAATTATGCTGTTGTGTCTGTGGAGCAGACATTCACAGATCTTGCAGAAGTGCTGTGGGCCAAGAAAGCAATGGAGGCTTTGGCTGTCCGAGGTGTAATTGATGCAGAGGCAAAGGGTGATTCCACGCAGTTACATCCAAAACAGGAGATGACTCGCGGCCAATACATGCAATGGTTGATGACTGCGCTGGGTTTATATGCTTCTTCCGGGAATGCGTTCTCTGATGTAAACGAAAAGGCTTCGTACTACGAAGCAGTTACAGCTGCGCGTTCGCTAGGTATCACCAGTGGTACCGGTGACGGGCGCTTCTTGCCAGAGTCTACGATCACTCGTCAAGAGATGATGACGTTGACAGTGAGGGCACTTGCGGTGGCTGGACTAGTTGACTCCGAGACGGCTGCAACAGATAACCTTACTCGTTTCCGCGATGCTTCCGAGATTCGCTCCTATGCCCGCGACAGTGTGGCATTACTTGTGGATCTTGGCATCGCCCACGGGTACAATGGTGAGGTGAAACCACTTGCCGAAGCGACCCGAGCTGAATCGGCTACATTGTTATATGCGATGATGGACAAACTGGTATGGAATAAATGATGATACATCAGAATCGTAGCGTGTGAAAAAGAAGGCTTACTCTGACCTGGAACCCAGGTTGGAGTAAGCCTTCTTGATTGTACGCCCGTCATGGGCGAAAAGTCAGTTACTCAACGAACGAGTAATCTCCTATCGTTTTGCAGTTGTTATCTGTAATGTCTGCGAATTGTTAATTGTAATGTTTGCCGATTTGATATGCTTGCTCCAGCAAGCTTTCGATATGTTCTTTGGATTCTGAAATGGTTTCATAGAGGAATTCGACTCGGGATTCCTGCATTCTCGCATAGCCTGCGATCCCATTATTTAGATAGTTGGAAATCATGTTGTAATAGTCGTATTTATGGAATGAAGCCTCCGTCCCCCCAGCTAGTGCAATCCACAGTGCCTTTTTGGAGTTTGCCTTGTTCAGCAGACCCATGTTCCATACCTTGTCCAGATAAGCTTTGAGCATGGAGGGGACGTTGTACCACCAGATCGGGAAAACAAATACAATGGCATCAGCCGCAAGCACACGATCCAGCTCTTTGCGAATCACAGGGGCATGCTGTTTATCGGGATTTTGCCAGTCTCGCTCATCTTCTACACGATATAGGGGATCAAATCCGTCATGATATAGATCGAGGATATCGATTTCATGGGAATTCTCCTGCATACCTTCTATAAAACGATTCATCACGGCAAATGTTAGGGAATCCTGTCTTGGGTGAGTAACGACCAGTTTAACTTTCATGTAGGAGTAACCATCCTTTTTTCTTTTTATTTTGGTTAAACATTCTGACCAATGTTATTATAAGTTTCATGACATCTTCTTGAGAAGTACGCACCTGAGAGTGCTGTAGATACTTTGGGGTTCTTCGGTTACTTTTAATAACGGGTATACATATATGTGAATTATGGGGGAGTACAAGTGGAACAAGAAATGAAAAAATATGAGAGTGGCGTGCAGGCAATGCTGGAACTAGTCGGTGGAAAATGGAGGATACTTATTCTGCATCAGCTGATATCAGGTAAAAAACGAACAAGCGAACTTCGCAGAGCCATTCCTGGCATTACCCAGAAGGTCTTAACCCAGCAGCTGCGTGAATTGGAAAAGAATGAAATCATCCATCGAATCATCCATCCCCAGATTCCGCCCAAGGTAGAGTATGAGCTGACAGAGTACGGCTTGACACTACAGGACATCATTGACCGCATATGTCTGTGGGGAGAAAATCACTTGGACAGAGTATACGGAGATAAAAGCAGAGTGCTGGGAAATGATTTTAGTGACTATATTCCACTTTCAACTTCAACTTGAGATGGCCGCCAAATTAAAAATAAAACCAAAACCGTCCTTGATTTGAAAAGGAGGGTTTTTGTTGTTTTTTGTCCTTTATCAGCGAAACTGATAAATGCTATAAAATCATTGAAATTGACCCTCAACACCCGGTGTGTTAGGTTTTAGAGAGAAGAAATTAAATTAATGTGATGATTTTAGTCGGAATTAAAATCGAAGCAATGCGCGAGGTGGCAAACAGTGGAACTTCAAGTGACAAACAGCCCTTTTAATCAAGAACAAGTTGAACTGCTTAATCGTCTTATTCCTACATTGACCGATGGACAACGTACTTGGTTGAGCGGATATATTGCAGCAATTCAGGCAAGCGCGACTATAGCGGCTCCAGCTAACCTGGTACACGCTGCACCATCTACAGGTATTGCACCTGTCAGTGCTCCGCCAGTATCCCGGGAAGTTACCGTGCTTTTTGGTTCACAAACCGGGAATTCCAGTGGCCTTTCGAAGAAGCTGGCCAAGAAACTTGAAGAGCAAGGTCTTCAGGTAACGTTGTCATCGATGGGAGATTTCAAACCGAACGGACTCAAGAAAATTGAAAATCTCCTCATCATCGTCAGTACGCATGGCGAAGGCGAACCACCAGATAATGCGATTCCGCTGCATGAATTCCTGAACAGCAAACGGGCTCCAAAGCTTGAAGGACTTCATTACTCGGTGTTGGCTCTGGGAGATACCTCCTATGAGTTCTTTTGTCAGACAGGTAAGGACTTCGATAAACGATTGCAGGAATTGGGTGGTACAGCCCTTGTACCACGCGTGGACTGTGATGTTGATTTTGATGAAGCAGCTGCGGAGTGGATGAATGAAGTACTGGCATCCTTAAGCAGTACATCTGCTGCTGCGAGTACGGTAACCACTGAGGCTGTTACAGCTGCGGTGAGCGGCGGGGAATCCGAATATGATCGCACGAATCCATTCAAGGCTGAAGTGTTGGAGAATCTCAATCTGAATGGCAGAGGATCGGACCGTGAAACACGCCACATTGAGTTGTCTTTGGAAGGCTCCAGCCTGGAGTACGAGCCAGGTGACAGCCTTGGGGTATTCCCTGAGAATCATCCACGCCTTGTGGAGGAATTGATTGCAGCCATGGGATGGAATGCCGATGAACGCGTGACCGTGAATAAAAACGGCGATCAGGCATCTGTGCACGAAGCGTTGCTGCGTTATTTTGAAATTACAGCTGTTACGAAACCGGTTGTGGAACAACTTGCGAAACTGAATCCTGGGAGTGGCCTGACGGCGTTACTCGCAGATGATTCCGAATTCCGCACGGTCATGAATAGCTGTGATCTGCTGGATCTGGTTCATGATTATAATCTGAAAGGGATTCCAGCTGCAGAATTCGTAGCTGCTCTTCGCAAAATTCCGGCACGTCTGTACTCCATAGCGAGTAGTTCGAAGTCTTTCCCGGATGAAGTTCATCTTACCGTTCGCTCGGTACGTTATGAAGCGCGTGGCAGAGAACGTTACGGTGTATGCTCAGTACATCTGGCTGAACGAATCGAAGCTGGCGACACCTTGCCTGTATATATACAGCATAACCCGAATTTCAAGCTGCCTGAGAACCCGGATACACCGATCATCATGGTTGGCCCAGGTACAGGTGTAGCGCCGTTCAGATCTTTCCTTGGTGAGCGTGAAGAGACAGGAGCAGAGGGCAAGACATGGCTGTTCTACGGGGATCAGCATTTCGCCACTGACTTCTTGTACCAGACGGAATGGCAGCGTTGGCTCAAAGATGGCGTGCTCACTAAGATGGATGTAGCCTTCTCACGTGATACGGAACAGAAAGTGTATGTACAACATCGCATGCTGGAACACAGCAAAGAGTTGTACCAGTGGCTTCAGGAAGGTGCAAGCGTATATATCTGTGGTGACGAGAAAAAAATGGCACATGATGTGCATGCTGCGCTCACCACGATTCTTGAACAAGAAGGCGGTTTATCGCCTGAGCAGGCATCGGAATATCTGACACGGTTACAGCAGGAGAAACGTTATCAGCGGGACGTCTATTAATTACCGGCTCAGCCGGATTGCACCATCCCGCAGAGACGAGAGGAGAAAGCAGCATGGTTTATAATAACTTACTTAACCCACAGCGCACGAATAGCGATGTGGAAGATATAAAGATCAAAAGTGATTACTTGCGCGGAAGTCTGACCGAAACGTTGGCTGATCGCATTACGGGTGCAATTCCAGAGGACGACAACCGTCTGATGAAACACCACGGCAGTTATATGCAGGATGACCGTGACCTGCGCAATGAGCGTCACAAATCCAAGCTGGAGCCTGCATACCAATTCATGTTGCGTGTGCGTGCTTCCGGTGGGATTGTAACCCCGGAGCAGTGGTTGATGATGGACAGAGTGGCACATAAATATGCGAATGAGACGATTCGTCTGACCACACGTCAGTCTTTCCAACTGCATGGCGTACTGAAGTGGGATCTTAAGAACACCATTCGCGAAGTGAACGATTCGTTGCTAAGTACACTGGCTGCATGTGGTGACGTGAACCGTAACGTGATGTGTAACCCGAATCCGAATCAATCCGATGTGCATGCTGAAGTGTACGAGTGGGCATGTCAGGTGAGCAATCATTTGGACCCACGTACCCGGGCTTATCATGAGCTGTGGCTGGATGGAGAGAAAGTGATTGATTCCCAGGACTCCGACGAAGAAGTTGAACCAATCTATGGCAAAGTGTATTTGCCACGGAAGTTCAAAATCGGTATTGCTGTACCACCATCCAATGATGTGGATGTCTATTCACAGGATCTTGGCTTTATTGCTATTGTGGAGAACGGCAAGCTGCAAGGCTTCAACGTTTCCGTCGGTGGTGGCATGGGGATGTCTCATGGTGACGCCAAAACCTATCCTCAGGTGTCCAAAGTCATTGGTTTCTGTACGCCGGAGCAAATGATTGATGTTGCAGAGAAAACAGTTATGATTCAGCGTGATTATGGAGATCGTGCCGTTCGTAAACATGCTCGTTTCAAATATACGTTGGATGATCGTGGTGTGGAGTGGTTTGTCGAAGAGCTGACCAGCCGTCTGGGATGGAAACTGGATGCGGCACGTCCGTATCATTTTGAGACTAATGGAGATCGATATGGTTGGGTAAAAGGCAATAATGGCAAATGGCACTACACGCTGTTCATTCAGAATGGTCGTGTAAAAGATGTAGACGGTTATCCGCTCATGACGGGTCTACGTGAAATTGCCAAAGTGCATACGGGTGATTTCCGTCTGACTGCGAACCAGAATCTGATCATCGGTAATATTAGCAGCCAGAAAAAGAAAAAGATTGAAGCGCTGATTCAGCAATACAATCTGACCGATGGTGCACATTACTCTGCGCTGCGCAGAAGTTCGATGGCTTGTGTTGCGCTTCCGACCTGCGGCCTTGCGATGGCTGAGTCCGAACGTTACTTGCCGTCCCTGATCGACAAACTGGAGCCTGTACTGGACGAAGCTGGGCTGAGAGACGAAGAGATTGTCATTCGGATGACCGGATGCCCGAACGGATGCGCAAGACCGATGCTGGCAGAGATTTCACTTATCGGTAAAGCACCAGGGAAATACAATATGTATCTCGGTGGCAGCTTCACCGGACATCGCTTGAATAAGCTGTACAAAGAAAACATTGGTGAAACCGAGATTTTGGACACGTTAACTCCAATGGTGAACCAGTATGCCAAAGAACGCAATGAAGGGGAACATTTCGGAGACTTTGTCATTCGTGCGGGTTATGTTCCTGAAGTGTTGGATGGTCGACAATTTCACGCTTAATTGACCGGGTAAGATGAACTGAAATTAGGACTGATTTAGGGCGGAAGCATTCCTTTATGGGGTGCTTCTTGTCTGCTATATATGGAGTGAATAGAGGTAACGTTAGTTGCTGTTGAGAGATTTATGAGAGGATAAACTGAGGCTAATCTTCAAATGGAGATGGATAATCACCGCAGTTATTCCCATTATTTCGTGTGTATTAACTTGTTGAAGTACGCTCAACAAGATATAATGGCATAGTAGAAAGCAGATTAAATGTTGAAAGTGAGCGGAAACGATATGGGTCGTAAGTGGAATAATATCAAGGAAAAGAAAGCTTCAAAAGATGCAAACACGAGCCGGGTCTACGCTAAATTCGGCGTTGAGATCTATGTAGCTGCCAAGAAGGGCGAACCGGACCCGGAAGCGAACCGTGCACTGAAAGTCGTGCTGGAACGTGCCAAAACGTATAATGTACCCAAAGCCATCATTGATCGTGCGATGGAAAAAGCAAAAGGCAGCGGGGATGAGAACTATGAAGAGCTGCGTTATGAAGGCTTCGGACCGAATGGTGCGATGGTCATCGTTGATGCACTCACCAACAATGTGAATCGTACAGCGCCGGAAGTGCGCTCTGCGTTTAACAAAAACGCTGGCAACATGGGTGTCAGCGGTTCTGTTGCTTACATGTTTGATCCAACAGCGGTTATTGGTATAGAAGGCAAAAACTCCGAGGAAGTACTGGAACTTTTGCTCGAAGCAGATGTGGATGTACGTGATATCGTGGACGAAGACGATGCTGTAATTGTATATGCAGAACCGGATCAATTCCACGCTGTACAAGAAGCATTCAAAGCTGCTGGTATTACTGAGTTCACAGTAGCCGAGCTGACGATGCTTGCGCAAAACCATATTGAACTTCCAGAGGATGCACAAGCTCAGTTCGAGAAACTGATCGATGCGCTTGAAGACCTTGAAGATGTTCAGCAGGTTTACCACAACGTAGAGTTCGTTTAAGAGAACGAGACGATACGTGGTGGTTTGATTGCATAAAAAGAGTGTCTGACCAATCTGCGGGATTGGACGGACACTCTTTTTTTTGTTTGTTTATGAGTCAGACTGAAGTGTTCCAGGGGACTGCTCTGATTTTTCCGATTTCCCCCCACCGAACTTGAACAACACAATTCCCCCAACAATGACAAGTACACCGAGCAGCTGATTCCACGAAAAAGGAATTTGCTCCAGACCGAGCCATCCCATGGAATCAAATAGTAGCGCAAAACTCAATTGGGACGTCAGTACGATCGAGATGGCATATGTGGGACCAAGCAGCTTCATCCCTTGCACGAGACAGAAGACCACGCCAACGCCGATGGCTCCACTGAGCCAGTACCAGGGCTGCATATGCTGGAAGCTGAATGTATTTTTACCCTCGACTAGCAGAGAGATGAGGAAAGAAGCAATAAACCCGGTGAAAAGCACCATCGTTGTTGTGGACCATGAACCGGTGCGTTCATTGACTTTGTTATTAAAAATCGTTTGCAGACTGACAAGTGCACCTGCCAGTAGCGCAAGCGAAATACCTGTGATTAACATGGTTGTCGAACTCCTTATTCATAAATGTTGTGACCTGTTATTTCACGTAGACCCGCCCGGTCCTTGATCATAATCAATCCCTGATATCGTTCGATTAATCCGTCTGCACAGAGCTTCTGGATGACCCGATTCAGATGTCGGTAACTGGTGCCGATCAGATTCGCGATGTCGGTCAGATTGAATGCATCCAACTCTTCATGAACGACGTTGCCCGCTTCTTCTGTTGAGATGGAGAGCAGGTAGCTGACTAGACGAACCTCAACGGGATACATCAGGTTGAAATTGGAAAAGTTCGAGTCAATGTAGAATTTGTGAGAGATGATTTTAAGCAAAAATTTAAGTAAAGGTGCATAATCGCTGGCAAGCTCAGCGAGCCATTGATAATGAATGCGAAGCATCACCACAGGTGACACGGCCTGAACCGTATTAACAATATCGCTTTCACGGACATACTCTATGTCACCGACAACTTCAAGCGGTGTTTTGAAGCAAAGCACCAGCGTTTTATCCTGAGCGGAGGTGGTGAAAATCTTGATTTTACCTTCGACCAGTACGTACAAATATTCAGAAGTTTCCCCTTCACGACAGATCAGTTCACACTTCTCGAAATGGCATAATGTCATATGTGTACGCAGGGGCTCGTGAAATACCTTTTCGAGTTGATATTGCTTCAGATACTGCATTAATTGTTGCTCGTTATGGATCTCTTGCACGCTGTGATTCACCCCCGACGATATGTTCAATCCTTCTCCAAAAACTATAGTTTCATAATAATGACACCAGTCACCATTAAGGCAATGCCCAGAAATTGCGGCAGTTTCATCTTTTGTTTCACGACGCCGAACCATCCGTTACTATCCACCAGAAAAGTCAGGAACAGCTGGGCAATGAGCAGAGCCGAGATCGTGAATGTAACCCCGATTTGCTGAATGGCCGTCACTTCGCTGAAAATAATGACGGCGCCAAAAGCACCTCCAGCCAGATACATGGGTTTTACTTGTTTGAGTCCTTGAAGGTTGGTGTCTCTAACAAACAGTAGGATCAGCGCCGCTAAGATGAAGCCTGTCAGTTGTGTAATCGTAGCGGCTTGCCATGTGCCCATGTCGGTGCTAATCCGAGTATTGGCAACCCCTTGGAGCGTGATACACGCGCCGCCCAGTAATGCAAAAATAATTCCTCTCATATGTACGCTCCTTATTCAATCACTTCGACTTCTATTATTAAATGATAAATTGACTCTGAACGCCAAGGACAAATGTCCTGAGCTTTGAAGTCACAGCATTTAGAGTACTATAAAGAACTCGGGAAATCCAGATGGGGCATGAAGAGATGCGTGGCATATATGCTCAGCACTCATTTTTCATCATAATCTAACGAACCAGTGACATCTTATTGTACTGATTCGATTGAATTGAGAAATCTAACGAATCTCAGCGACGTTAAATTGGCTATGTGGGGTAGAAATGGGCGGTAAAACAGGGGGAATGGAGAAATAGGGTGTCTACGATTCGTTACTTTTGAAAACGGAAAATATTCGCTAAATAGAGTGTGTCAGGTTCGTTAGCTATCCAAGAAATGAAACGAGAGTCTACCCAGCGTCCCCGGAGCATAGTAAGTATCCAAAACTCCGGGGTAGGACAGGCAATGAGATTAGAAGCAATCAGCTAGAAGATCCTCTCCGTACAAATCCAATGATCCTATTAAATCACAGTGTAAACAGGCTTCTCGCCTACAAAACGAACAGACAATTCGGGAAAACGTTCTACCAACCTGTCTGCTAATAGCTTCATTCCCGAAGCCTCGCTCTCTGCATGTCCCATCATGATCAGTGCCTTGGACTTGCCTTGTTGCACAGCATCACGGATATATTCCGGTGTTTCCCATTCGAATCCTTCTCCAGCGATGATGAGATCCAATTGCTCATTCTGAATCAAGGGAATTGTCACATGTCCATTACCACGAAAACCTACCAGTACCGCTGCGCGTTTACATACTATTTCCGCATTGCCTGCAACGCGTACATAATCGATGCCTAGGGAACTTTTCATATGGCGAGCAATAGCTTCAACGGTACTTCCTTCCGGAAAAGAAAGAATGTCTGCTTCCGCTAGTCGTTGTTCCACATAAGAGGACCACCCCAAGGCCTGAATCAGTCCTTCGGTAATGCCATCCGGTTGGAAGCGGTGGATGATATCATGACATCGATAGATGGAAATGCCTGCTTCGTCGATCAACTTTCTTTTGTCCATATAAACCGAATCATTTGCAAGCCAATCCGTATGACTGTGATGGTTGTAGAAGGGGGATTCATGAGCGATAATTAGATTGGCCCCACGTTGTATGGCATGTTCAATGACATGTTGAGTGGGCATAAAAGTAACAAACACACCTGTGACCGTTTGGTCGGACGAGCCAGTAATCAGCCGATCTACCGTGTTCTCCGGTAACTCTACATGGGCTGTGAGATACTGTATAATGTTTTGAATGGTTATATTCATGAACATAAGTCCTCCAAAATAATTGATTTTATAGTTATTGTATCATTTTGAAGAATAAACAGTAGGTTAGAAAGGTCTTGCTAGAAGTGACAAAAGGAGTTATACTAATCAAACATAACGGAATGAACGTTCATTCCTATACAAAGGAGGGATAGACACATGGCTAAAAGCAGCAAAAAAGATGATATTTTTGCAGCTGCTTTAACGCTTTTTGCCCAGCGGGGATTCGATGCAACAACCATGCCGATGATTGCCGATTCGGCTCAGGTGGGAGCAGGAACTATTTACCGTTATTTTACGAACAAGGAAGTATTGTTGAATGAACTTTTTCAGAAAAGTATCAGGGAGTTTCTTGATGCCTTAAAACAGGGATTTCCGAATGAGCCGATACCTGTACGTGACCAGTTTCATCATATTTTTCGTGGATTGTTCAAGTTCGCAGAGTCCGACCCGGATCGCCTAAAGTTTATTAATTCTACGGGTAATGCATTGCATTTTCACGATGAAAGCAAGGAAAGTGTCAATGAATTTATGGGGTTTCTGAATGAATGCATACATAAGGGGCAGCAGCAAGGAGCCATTCTTATACTGCCTACAGAAGCTTTAATGAATATAGTCTACGGTGCTTTCATACATTTGTTTGAACACTTTAACAAAGGTCTCCTGGAAGCGACGCCGGAGCTAATGAACCAGCTTGAGGAGTGCCTGTGGAATGCCATTAGAGTCCATTGATTCTATTGGCCTTTTTTTACAACATAAACGGAATGAATATTCATTCCTATACTAGACATAAGGTGTGTGAAGATAAATCATGAATAAACTTAGGAATCCCAGAACGATCTCCCTGATTTTATGGATACTTATTACTCTCGTTTCTGTAGTGGCGATGCCTGATTTTGGTCAACTGGTAAAAGAAAAAGGACAGATTTCAATTCCTGAAACGGCACAAAGCCAGGTTGCTGCGACTATGTTGAAAGATATGGATAAGGATAGCGGGAATACTTATTCCATCATTGCTGTATTTAATAGTGGAGAAGATACACAAGCATTAACGAACCAGCAAAAGACGGAGATCGAATCCGTTTTATCCAACCTGAAAAATCAGAAAAAGCAACTGAATATTGAGACGATCACAACCCATCTGGATGGTGAAGAGCAAGCTGATCGGCTTATATCCGAGGACCGAACCACGATCCTGACTCAAATCACCGTCACTAAAGATGAGAATATTCCTCTTTCGGAAGTGATTAGTCTGTTAAAAGAATCTACAGCCATCCCTGATGTGGATACATATCTGACGGGAGCTGATCTGATCGATGATGATTTTGGTAAGTCGATTGAAGATGGTGTGCAGAAAACAGAAATTATCGCGATCATTTTCATCCTCGTTATCCTGATTATTATTTTTAGATCGCCGATCATACCTGTTATTTCACTGCTCACGGTAGGTATATCTTACGTTGTTTCATTAGCTATTGTGGGATATCTTGTAGATTGGTTTAACTTTCCGTTCTCGAACTTTACTCAGATATTTATGGTCGTTATCCTCTTTGGTATTGGTACGGATTATAATATCCTGTTATATACCAGATTCAAGGAGGAACTAAGTAGACAGGATGGCGATGTGGTTCTTGCGACCAAAACGACATTTAAAACAGCAGGCAGAACCGTATTGTATAGCGGCATCGCTGTATTTATCGGGTTTCTTTCACTCCTGCTTGCCAAGTTTCAGTTATATCAGGCAACCTCTGCGGTGGCGATCGCAGTAGCGGTTCTCATTATCGTCCTCAATACGTTGAACCCGTTCTTCATGGTTGTCATGGGCAAAAAAATGTTCTGGCCATCGAAAAAATTCGAAGGCCATGCGGACAGCCGACTGTGGGGATTTTTATCCCGCCAATCGGTACGAAGACCTTTCCTGGCAATCATTCTGGTTGCGGTGATTAGTGTTCCTTTATTATTCAGTTACAGTAATCGACTAAGTTATAATGACCTGTTTGAAGTCAATAATGACTACAATTCCAAACAGGGGATTAATCTGATTATGGAGCATTATGCACCAGGATTCTCAGCGCCAACAACATTGGTTGTGCAATCCGAGCAGGCAATGGACAATCAGACATTGCTTAAGGCACTGGATGATCTGACGGATAAGATGTCCAAGGTGGAAGGTGTCTCTGAGGTTTACGGTGTCACTCGACCAACTGGAGTCCAAATTAAAGAGTTGTATATTAACGATCAAGCAGAGGAGCTTAATCAGGGTATTGGTAAAGCAAACGATGGTGTGGGCGAAATTAAGGAAGGTTTGTCCTCTGCAGCTGGACAGCTTCAATCTTCGAATGATTTAAGTAACGTACAGCTGTTGATTGATGGGACAAGCCGGTTGCAAGTTGGAGTAAATGCATTGGGAGACGCCATGAATCAGGTATCTGATGGGCTGAATAATGGGAAAGAAGGGGCAGAGACGTTGAAAAACGGACTTGCTACCCTTAAAGAAAAGGTTGGAGTCTTGTCTAAAGGTGCCAGTGATCTGCACAAAGGGTATACGCAACTTGAACAGGGATTTGGTTCCTTTAGTGGTACTTTCACAAGCATCAAGACAGCTATTAAGGGAGCGCTTGATGCCTATGCTCAGATCGAAGGTAGCATGACCCGTCTAATTGCGAATCACCCTGAGTTACAACAAGAAGAAGATGCCGTACAAGTGATTAATATTTCTCAAGCGGCTCAAACTGAACTGAACGCGTTATACACACAGTTGGACCCGTTGATGGAGCAGTACAATGGGGCTATGGTTTCTTTCAAGGAAGCCAACGAGTCAATGGCTCAAATTAGTGTCGGTCTGACTCAGGTTGCTGTAGGTGTCGGTCAGCTTGAAGACGGTGCTGGCGAGCTATCCAAAGGTTTGACGACTGGAGCCAATGGAACCAAGCAGATAGCGGGTAAAACATTGGAAGTGAAAGATGGGCTCAGTCAGATTAATGAAGGACAGAGTCAGTTGTTAAGCGGTCTGAACGATTTGCAGGACAAAATGGGTGAGTTGAAATCCGGATTGACCGAAAGTACAAAAGGACTCTCAGATGTGTCGAAGGGTCTTGGTGATGCAGAAGATTATTTGGGTCATCTTGGCCAGTCTGATGCTGCGAAAAGCTTCTACATTCCAGAAGAGGTATTAAAAGGAGAAGAGTTTCTAAATTCGCTCGACATGTATATGTCTTCGGATCGGAAGACAGCGGAAATCTCCATCATTTTGACCGATAATCCATATTCGAAAGAAGCGATGGATGTTGTTCAAAATCTTAACAAGCAGTTGGAAACGGCTTTGGTTGGCACGGATTTGAGTGAGGCGAAAGTGGCCCTGGGCGGCATACCGTCACAGAACCTGGATATGAAAGAATTATCCGGAGGTGATCTGAATCGGACGTCCATGATCATGCTGATTGGAATTGGATTGATACTTTTGTTCATTATTCGTTCGTTTTGGCAGACTGTAATCATTATAGGTGCGTTATTCCTGACGTATTATGTGGCCCTTGGTCTGAATGAATTGCTGGTGGTTGGCCCGCTTGGCGTTGACTATCTGAGCTGGAACGTTCCTTTCTTCAGTCTGATCATGATTGTTACACTTGGTGTGGACTACAGTATCTTCCTCATGATGAAATATCGCGAGATTGAAGGAGATCCAATTCATAAAATTACGGAGGCTTCCCGTAATATAGGAGGAGTCGTGATCTCGGCGGCAGTAATATTGGGAGGTACCTTCGCCGCACTAATTCCTTCCGGTGTTGTTACGCTGATTGAAGTAGCTATTTCTGTCATCATCGGATTGGTTTTGCTAAGTTTTGTCATGCTTCCAATCTTGCTTCCGGCTCTAATCAGTCTATTACACAAGTTAAAATACTGGGGTTCGGGGTCCGATCCCATAAACAAACAAACAAATAAATAAATAAATAAATCATCTTTATATCAAACGATTCCTGACAAACATGACGTCAGGGGTCGTTTTTTATTTTTTTATCCTATGAATAGTAACTAAGTTATCATAACAATGCGGGAAATAATCTAACGTGAAACAATGACGGATTCATATAGTTTTCTCTAACAAGAATAAGTATACTTACATAGAGTCTTTGTCTGCACTAATGGAACTGAGAGCAAGGAAAGCAGTTTCTATTTCAATATACTGAGAATCAGTTGAGGATAAGCATTCATTTGCAACAATAGAACAGATTGTGAAAGGGGATAACTACGATGACAGCAACAACTATTATGGAACGTCTGAAGAGCGAGACAGCTCATTATCACAGACAAGTAGAACAGAACCCTTATGCAAAAGCCATTATGAATCAAACTGTGACTATAGAAGAATATAGAACATATTTAGAGAAATTTTATGGATTCCTGAAACCGCTGGAGGATCAGGCTGTGCTGCTACCTTTCTGGGAAAGTACAGGATTGGATATCGAGATTAGAGGCAAGGCTGTACTGTTGGAGAAAGATTTACGAAATCTGGGTGCAAGTGAAGAAGAGATCACTCAACTTCCGCTCTGTGAAGAACTGCCGGATATTTCAACACCTGCGCGTTTGTTCGGATATCTGTATGTAATTGAGGGGTCCACGAACGGTGGACAGATCATGACCAAGCGTTTGTCGCAGTTCCTGCCCATTGAAGCTGATCGTGGATTGGAATATTTCAATGCTTACGGCTCAGAGACAAGAACAAGATGGAGCGAGTTTACAGGTTTGCTGCAGCAGTCCATCAGCACTCCAGAGGATCATGACAACATGGTACACAGTGCATCAGAGACATTCCGACTACTGGACCAGTGGATTAATACGGACATGTAACATCCCTTTTCATCAACCCAAACGCCTGTAGGGCGGACTTTTTTCATATATTAAAAGGTATCTATATAAGTGGAAATAATACATTTACACATAACGGAGAGGACAGAAAAAAGCTGGAAAAGCGAAGCGTTCGCATTTATAACCGGATTTTTCCCTCTAGAAAAGGGAATCGATAAAATCTGGGGATAACAGCGATTGGAAGGTTATTCTGTCATCGTAGTGCAATGTAAATAATCATTATTTCAACTTATATAACATCATGAGAGGGGATTTTCCTGGCCATGGCCGAACCGAAGTCCAAGAAAGAACAAAATTTGTTGAACCGCACATTGCTTCATCAGGGGACTTACACAAATGATCCTATAGATCTGAATAACTGTGATAAAGAACCCATTCATATCCCCGGTTTTATTCAACCTCATGGTGTTCTTTTGGCCATCAATACCAGTCATACGCCAACCATTGTTCAGTGTAGCCAAAATACGGAGGACCATCTGGGTATTGCCTATGAGGACGTTCTGGGCATGCCTTTGGAAAATCTGATTGGCGAGGAAGATGTGCGCAAACTGTTGGCTAGCAGCTTCAATGCAGATGTAACCTCTGATTTGCATTACATGGATCTGACCATTAAGGTATCCGATGAAGACCGGATCTTTTCTTCTGTTCTTCATGAAAGTGATGGTCTGCTCATTCTGGAGATCGAGCCTTTTTATGAAAAAGAGGACATGGAGACTACCGACTTTGAGTGGATATCCCGTTTCTTTGGTCGGATCAAAAGTACAGATAGTCGCGTGGAAGCAAGTCAGATTGCGGCTGAACAGGTGAAGGAAATGCTCGGTTATGACCGAGTCATGATTTATGAGTTTGACGAGCAATGGAACGGTAAAGTTATTGCTGAAGCGCGTGAACAAGAACTCGAACCATTCCTTGGACATCACTATCCGGCTTCGGATATTCCAAAACAGGCTCGGGAATTGTATCTTCGCAATTGGCTGCGAACCATTGTGAATGTCAATTATAAACCCGTCGAGATTGTGCCTATGCTTCAACCGCTCACAGGCAAACCGCTAAATTTGAGTCTTTCGGTCCTGCGTAGCGTATCTCCTCTTCATATCGAATATTTGCATAATATGGGTGTGGGTGCGACCGTTACGATCTCGCTCATTCATAACAATCAACTGTGGGGACTCATTACATGCCATCATTATAAGGCCAGATATGTACCCCATCGCGTACGGAATCTTTGCAATTTCCTGGGCGCGTTCTTCTCGAATGAATTGTTTCAGCGTCAGCAACTCGATGATTATCAATCAGAGATTCAGTCACGTGAAGCCGCTTCACGAATTGCCAACATTTTTATCGGTAACACAAGTCCTGCCCGAGTGCTTGAGGAATTACAGGGAGAAGAGGAGACGGTGTTAAATCTGATGGGTGCTGCCGGAGCAGCAATCTGTTACCAGGACAAGTTATTGTTGTATGGTGAAACGCCAAACAGTGGACAGATTCGTGAACTGGCAGGTTGGCTTGCAGGAAAGTCCGAGGATTATAGTTATCATACGTCGAAACTGAGTGCAGAGTATGAAACATCCAAAGCTTATCAGGATAAGGTTTCCGGGGTTATTTATGTTGCCATTTCGCCTGGACAGCATAACTACATGCTCTGGTTCCGACCTGAGGTCGTCCAGGTTGTCGATTGGGCGGGTGACCCCGCGAAGGCAGTGCTAAAGACAGATGATGGCATGCGGTTGTCCCCTCGTAAATCCTTCGAGAAATGGCGTGAGGTTGTAAAATCAACTTCGTATCCATGGACATCCAAAGAGCTTAGCGTGTTACCTTTACTCAAAACCATTGTACGTCGGCAGACAGAGAACCAGTTGGTTCAGGCCGAAGAACAGGCGCTGCAGAATGCTCGTATTTTGCGACAAAATGAACAGCGTTATTTGCAGTTAATGGATTACTCGCCCGTGGCATTCTTTACTTTGACTGACGGTCAGATTATCTACTGTAATACGAAGGCTGCCGAGTTGCTCGGGTTCGAGAGTTCCAAAGACCTGATGGGCAAGGATTTCAGGGCGTTTGTACCTGAGCAAACGAGAGTGACGTTGCAACAGAATTTTGAGGAATTAAAGCACAATAACACAAGTTTGATTACCAGCCAGTCGTATTTCACCACAGCAGCAGGTACCTCATTGTTGCTTGAAATTACACTTGCTTCTGTTACGCACGCGGGTAAACCTTCTGTGATGGTCCTATTGCACAGCTGCGCTTCCCACCATGAACAGGACAATTACACTGAAACGACGAGCCAGCTTCAGAACTACCTGACGACAGATCCGTTAACGGATATGCCAATTCAGACGGTGTTCAAGTCACAGCTTCAAGCTGACTGGGATGACTGTTTACAGGAAAAATGCAGTCTGGGACTGCTCATTATAGATATTGATGATTTCCGTTCGTATAATGCAACATACGGCCTTCAAGGAGGCGACCTGTGTCTGCAATGGATTGGTGAGGTGCTTACCGTGGTTAGCGAACAGCATGAGGCGCAGATTTCTCGTCTTCGCGGAGGTACATTCATGCTAAAATTAAAGAGCACAACGTCTGAGGATGTAGCTAAACTGGCGGAAGAAATTAGACAGCACGTGCTCGCTCTCCAGATTCAGCGGGAATTAACGGGTCCGAGCGGAGTTGTCACTGTTTGTGTTGGCGGTGCAGTACTGGTGCCAGAAGAGCTTTTCGATGCATCCGACCTAATCGAAAAAGCGAGTCGAGCGTTGGCCCAAGCGAAAAATGAAGGGAAAAATCGCGCAATTGTCGTGTGATTACGCCTGTGTAACGTTCGATTTGAAACGATACAATCATTATTTGAAAAAAGTTAAATAGACATGATGAAAAGAGGGCAGAAATGCTCTTTTTTTTTGTGCCCAGGAATGTCTTAATTTCGTCACCGCAGACACAGGACAAGTGTTATAATGTTCCCTATGGATACACTTGTTCGTATTCTGTCTTGGAGGAGGGTGAGATAACGTTCTATGAAAGACAACTCAAGACAATTGGAATTTATGGAGATAGATCTGAGTGAAGAACCTGAAACAGCAGCAGTTCCGGTTCCTGATCGTTCAACCATTGTGCAGTCTGCACATGATACGATGCAGCATCGAGGAGGCATATTGTTCTCAGAAAAACGTTTTGTAGAGGAAGCTAAGCAGTGGGTAGAGATGGAGGGGGGTGTATCCCCGTGGGTTCCCTTTATGAGTTACTGGCCAACGTATGGCGTGATGAACGAAGCCCAGCGCAAGTGGTATATGTTTTGGAGGAAGGAAGTACGTCAGGGGAGATACCCGGATACCGATCTGTCCTATCTATTTGTTCATATCTACGAGTTAATTAACGGCATTGGCTGGCAGAATCCTCAGGATGGTTATGATCAATTGAAGCAGCTATGGGTGAACTACCGTGAACGGCTGCCCCAATTAAATATATATATGCAAGAATGGATGGTCGATTATGTGCTGGTCCATCAGATGGAGATTTCCTTATCCGAGGTTATGGTCCTTTCGGGCGGATACCTGCCAGCAGAGATGCTGGATAGGGAACTGCAACGTATTTTACAGGATAATGTATCGGATATCTCGCTGAATATGCTGAAAAGATACTATGATTACGATATTACACTTAGTAAGTTCTACAGAGATGGCGGCAAAGAAGTGATGGAGCAGTACATCCCTCGGGTCATGGCCTTGGTTGATTCGTACCTGGAACGTTCGCGACAAGTTGGACTGTTGCCTGAGTGTGATCCCAACGATGAACGCACGATGGAGCGCATTCTGTTTCGCAAAGCAGTCTATGATGATTCGATCTATGGAAGATCGGTATCGTTCAGATATATGCCCATAGGTGAACAGGCTGAATTTGTGCAGATGGTTACGCGGATCTATCGATGTACTGAAAATAAACTTCGTGAACTGCTCGGATTCAGAGGCAGATTGCGAGGACAGACTCTTGAACCCGAACTTGCGAATCTGATTGAACGTTATCTGGACAAAACATATGCGACCGGGCAGGCGGAGGCTATGGAGCAACCGGTGATTCGTATTGATACGGAGAAATTGGCATCGTTACAGCAGGAAAGTGAGTACGTGCGATTGGCGCTTACAATTGAGGATGATCAGCCTTCTGAAGTGAAGGATGAAGAGGTTAACAACGCAAATGTTACAAGTAATCCATTCGATGCACTGGAAGCAAGGGATGATATCACTCCAACTGAAGGTTCCATGGAGTCGGAGCCATCCGCAGTAGAGATTGCAACAGGAGCGCAAGTAGAATCTATTAGGTTGCAGTGGGACGAGTCTGCTGAGGCTGATCTGGATGAAGAATGGCTGCTTTTTGCCAAGGAACTCTCCCCTCAGCAGGTGCAAACGATTCATGTTCTACTTGACGCAAGTCCAGATACGGAGCTGATGCGTCTGGCTGAGCAATATGGAACGATGCCTACGCTTCTGCTGGATGAAATTAATGATGTGGCTATGGAAACGATCGGTGATCTTCTGATTGATGGTGATCGGATTGTTCCTGATTATATAGATGTGTTCGAACATGTGAAGAGGTGATACGCAGTGACAGAACTTAAAATACCAAAGCGGCTGACCACCGCACTTGTAAATTCATTGACGGCGGGTGTTGTCCCACGAATTGGGCTGGAGCAGATTGCTGTCGGTCGGAAACCGGAAGTGGAAGCCATTTTGCGGGATATGGACAATATCGCTGAGGGCGGCGCAGCGTTTAAACTCATTACGGGTCGTTACGGCAGCGGTAAAAGCTTTCTTTTGCAGATGATTCGTAACTATGCGATGGATAGGGATTTTGTTGTGGCAGATGCCGATCTTTCACCAGAGCGTCGATTGGTGGGAACCAAAGGCCAGGGACTTGCCACATATCGTGAACTGATGACTCGTCTGTCTACACGCACACGCCCGGATGGGGGAGCGTTGGAGCCGATTTTGCAAAAATGGATCGCAGGGTTGCAACAATCCACGATGCAGAGTCAGAACCTGCGCCCGGATGATCCCGCTCTGCCGCTTGAGGTAGAGAAGCAGATCTATGCAGTGACGGGTGAGATGCAGAATCTGGTTCACGGTTTTGATTTTGCCAAAGTACTGGCGTCATACTGGAACGGGTACAAGCTGGCTGATGATGATCGCAAACAGGCGGCACTTCGCTGGCTTCGAGGAGAATTTGCAACCAAAACGGAAGCGAAAAAAGAACTGGCTGTTGGCGTTATCATTGATGATGACAACTGGTACGACTACTTCAAATTATGGTCTGAATTCACAGCGCGCATTGGTTACAAAGGATTGTTGTTGTTCATTGATGAAGCGGTGAATCTGTACAAAATTACAAACAGTGTCTCCCGTCAAAGCAACTATGAGAAATTGCTGACCATGTTCAATGATACGATGCAGGGCAAGGCAGAGCACCTGGGCATATTTGTAGGCGGTACACCGCAATTTGTAGAGGATGAACGGCGCGGATTATACAGCTATGAAGCGCTTCGCTCCAGGCTTATTGATGGTCGTTATGCAGCCAAAGCTTATGCGAATTACACAGGTCCGATCCTGAAGCTGGCGATGTTATCGCATGAAGAGATTCTGATTCTGCTCCAGAAGCTGCGACAGATTCATGCCCTGCATTTTGGATACAGTGCAAGTCTGACGGATGAACAATTGGTTGATTTTATGCAAACGGCGGTGAACCGACTGGGTGCGGATGAATTGCTGACCACGCGTGAAGTGGTACGAGATTTTATGGATGTGCTGCATACGTTACACCAGAATCCTGAAGTGACTTATACTCAATTACTTGGGGAGCGGGTTGCCAAACCTCAGGAAACGAGTAAAGGGGCAAATGCATCCGCGAATACGGATGATTTGGACGATTTCCTGGCGGAGTTTGAATTATGAGTGATAATCCGTTCTATCGGCTGGCGCCGTTTGTTCAGGAATTTATTTATAAAAAAAGATGGGAATCGCTTCGTCCTGCCCAGATTGAGGCCTGCAATATCTGTTTTCATACCCCGCATCATATGCTGATTGCGGCGGGGACAGCCTCCGGCAAGACGGAGGCGGCTTTTTTTCCTGCATTGACCGAGCTGTATGAACGGCCTTCCAAGTCGGTTGGCATTTTATACATTGGACCTCTGAAAGCCCTGATTAATGATCAATTCGAACGTCTTAAGGATCTGTTATCCGAAGGAAATATTCCGGTATGGCATTGGCACGGGGACGTACCGCAGGCGGAGAAAACAAAACTGATGAAAAATCCTTCCGGTGTGCTCCAGATAACGCCAGAATCGCTGGAAGGTCTGCTCATGAATCGTCCGAATGCAATCCCGGCGCTGTTTCATGACCTGCGGTATGTCATCATCGATGAGGTGCATGCTTTCATGGGAGCGGATCGGGGCATTCAAGTACTCAGCGAACTTGCCAGAATCGAGCGTATGGCTGGCTGTGCACCGCGAAGAGTGGGCTTGTCGGCTACACTTAGTGACTATGATGCGGCTACATCTTGGCTTGCTGCCGGAACGCAGCAGGGGGTGGATGTGGTCTCTTCCCCGGGTGGTCGCAAGCTGCGACTGCGGGTGGAACATTTCTCTTTTCCAGATGCGCAGGACGAGGAGCAGGCGGAGCAGCTTCATAACGCACGTAAAGCGTACTACGACTTCATTTATGAGAGTACACATCGTAAAAAAGCGCTGATCTTCACCAACAGCCGAACGGATGCTGAAGTCACCATTCTTGAGATGCGGCGGGTCGCGGCTCACAGGCAAGAGCGTGATGTGTTCCATGTGCATCATGGAAGTATCTCCGCCATGCTGAGGGAAGAGACGGAAGCTGCCCTACGCACCGGGTCGGGGCCAGCGGTTGCAGCGGCAACGGTCACGCTTGAACTGGGCATCGATCTGGGCGAACTGGAACGTGTGGTTCAGCTCGGTGCACCGTATAGTGCTTCGAGCTTTGTACAGCGTCTGGGACGTTCGGGAAGACGAGAGGATATGGCATCAGAGATGCTTTTTGTATGTCCGGAGGAAGAGGACGAGGAAGCGCAATTGCCAGCACGTATGCCGTGGACCTTGATGCGTGCGATTGCTGTTATCGAACTCTATGTAAAAACGAAATGGGTCGAGCCGCTTGAAGCTCGCAAAATGCCCATAGGTGTGCTCTACCATCAGACGATGAGCATGTTGAAAAGTATGGGGGAGGCGGAGCCGAGAGATCTTGCAGAAGCCATCCTTTCGTTGGCTCCATTTGCGTTGATTAGACCTGATCAATATCAGGTTTTCCTGAATTACCTCATTGAGACGGATCATCTGCAATGGACAGAGGATCGAACATTGATCATCGGTCTGACAGGTGAGAAAATTGTGAATAATTATCGCTTCTACGCCGTGTTTAAAGACGATGAGGAACATAAAGTATTAAACGGCTCGGAAGAGATTGGTTCGATTACAACCGTGCCCCCACCTGGCTATTGCTTCTCGCTCGCAGGCAAACTGTGGAAAGTGGAAGAGGTCGATCACAAGCACAAGGCTGTGTATGTGAAGTCTGCGAAAGGTAAAGTAGATACGTTATGGCTTGGAGCGGGAGGAGATATTCATACGTCGGTAGTACAGAAAATGCGTGAAGTGTTGTCAGACTCAGTGATCTATCCCTATCTGTCACCACAAGCTGTCAATCGACTTGAACGGGCGCGCCGCCTAGCTCGTGAAAGCGGACTGTTGAAGCAGGTCGTGATTCCGGCAGGGGGAGATTCGATGTACGTTCTTCCTTGGGTGGGAAGTAAATCTTTCCGTACATTGGAGCGCTTGATGAAGCATAATCTGTCCAAGAAACTTGCCTTGCGTTCGGTTGTGCCCATGGAGCCATATTATTTTGTAGTGTCCGGCAAGGTCGATGAACGAACATTGTTAGCCGAGATCATGAGTGAGTGTCGAACGGCTGAAGACGCATCTGCGTTACTGGCTGAAGATGAAGCGCCTTATCTGGGCAAGTATGATGAATTTGTCGCGCCGCCTTTGATCCGTGAGGCTTTTGCCGTAGATGGGCTGGATCTGGATGGATTGAAGGAAGGTTTACAGCAAACATTGGAGTGGGACTCTTCAGGCTCCAATCGGACATGACGTTTTTACGTAATTAGAGTACTCGAAGAATGGTACAGCGTCGAAGCGACTCTATGTAATAATTTAGTTCAACTTTTTATACGGAATAGGGTTGACACCATCTCACCTCCCATGTAATATATGAAAAGTCGTCACACACGAATTACATCAAATTGCATATATCATTTCGTATAACCTCGCAGGCCGAAAGTGTACACAGGGCGAGGGTCTCTACGGGAAGCCTATACTTCCTAACTACGATGCCAAGGAATCAATGTATTCCTTGCTCGTAGTTAGGATTTTTTGCATTTAGATGGTGTCTGTGACCTTGGCATGAACCAACATGCGGGCGTATTTTTCTTATCATCAGGAGGTTTATTCACAATGAAATATTATCTGTCCGTTCTCGCGGGAGCGATGAGCTATGGCATATTATCCACGATTGTGGTTCTGGCGTACGGCGAAGGATATAAACTTGGAGAGGTTGTGGGAGCACAGCTGATCACGGGTTTTCTTCTATCCTGGATGCTGGCGCTATACACAAGATTTAGAACAAAACGTAAGTCACAGGCAAATGGCAAAGCATCAGGAGCCGTGGCACAGGTATTCAAGCGGTTGACGTGGAAACAACGTCTGATATTGATGGCTGCTGGAACACCAACCGTAATTACAGGTCTCGTGTATTATCAGTCTTTGCGTTACATTCCGGCTTCACTTGCCATTATCCTGTTGTTCCAGTTCACTTGGATTAGTGTATTGATTCAGGCGATAAGCAAACGACAACGTCCAGACAAAGTCACGTTCCTGACGTTGATCATTCTGTTTGGTGGAACCTTGCTGGCAGCGGGTTTCCTGGAACAAGGATTGGGTGAGTTCAACGGTCTGGGTATTGCTCTTGGGCTAATGGCAGCCGTAAGTTATTCCCTGTTTGTCTTGTTCAGCGGCAAAGCGGTTCCTTCAGCGCATCCAGCCTTCCGCAGTGCGTGGATGGTTACAGGCGGATTGATCCTGCTGTGCATTTTGTTCCCGCCGACATTCCTCTTTAACGGATTGATCTGGAGCCAGTTGCTTGTATTTGGATTGCTGCTTGGATTCTTCGGGGCATTCATTCCACCAGTACTGTTCGCTATCGGCGTTCCGCATATTGGTGGTGACATGGCCGGAATCCTGGGTGCAGTGGAGCTTCCAATTGCAGTTTTGTTATCCTCAATCGTGCTCCATGAGCATGTCAGCGGATTGCAATGGTTCGGAGTTATTGTTGTGCTCATTGGTGTAGCCCTGCCAGAGTTGTATAAATTACGCACGAGACGAAGTCGGAATACTCCGATCTATTCCTGAGTTATACAAAAAGGGATATTGCGAAGCATGAACGGGAATACCCGTAGATAAGCCTGAGAAATCAGGCTTTTTTTATTGAAATATTCTTTAGTTCCACTTATATGGCTCAACCGCAATAGCCCAGAGGGGTCATTTTCATTGTCATGCGAATCAGGTATGCTTAAAGAATACATCCGTCTGTTGATTGAATATTGATGGGACATCGAATGAGGAGTGTTTATATGAAAAGCTGGTTTGGAAAAACATGGCCTTGGTTAACGCTGGGTCTGACCGTTGTTGTACTGCTTGGATCATTTTTGGTTTATTTTATGGGCAAAGACGTATCCCCTGGATCGGGAAGTGCAGTAACAGCACAAGCCGAGACTCCGGAGGATTTGAAGGGATATGAAGTCATTGATGTGGACGTAAGCAACGATGGTTTTGGACCAGACGTTATCGAGGTGAAGGCTGGCGTACCGACTAAAATCAACTTTATTCTGACCCGGTCGGTGACACATGTGAAATCAGTGGGATCACAAAAGCTTGGCATGGATCTATACATGCAAAAGGGACCTAATTATTATACGGTCGACAAAGATCTGCCGAAGGGCGAATACGAGATTCACTGCGGTATGTACATGATATACGCAACGATTAAGGTCGTATAAACAGAAGGAGCAAAGTTTCGGGTCACCGAGCTTTGCTCCTTTTTTTGGTGCGTGATATCATGGAAAAGTGGGTAAAATCGATCAGGAGGTGGCTAAAATGAAAGCGCTATTTATTGGAGGGACAGGCACCATCAGTACGGCCATTACGGAGATGCTTGCACAGCAAGGCTGTGAACTTTATTTAATTAATCGTGGCAATCAGAACGATGACTTACCTAGTGAGGTCAACGTACTTCAAGCCGATATTAATGACGAGGCACGTGTAGCGGAACTGATAGCTGATCTGGAATTTGATGTTGTGGCAGACTTTATCGCTTTTGTACCGTCTCAATTGGAGCGAGATTACCGTTTGTTCAAGGATAAAACAAAGCAGTTTATATTTATAAGTTCAGCATCAGCGTATCAGACTCCCCTGGCTGATTACCGGATCACGGAAGGTACGCCCTTATCGAATCCATACTGGGAGTATTCTCGCAACAAGATTGCCTGTGAAGACTATCTGATGAAACAATACCGCGAGCACGGATTCCCTGTGACCATCGTGCGTCCGAGCCATACGTATGGCGACAAATCGGTACCTCTCGGTGTTCATGGTGCTCAAGGCAGCTGGCAGGTTCTCAAGCGTATACGTGAAGGCAAACCCGTTATCATCCATGGAGATGGCACCTCACTGTGGACGATTACACACAATACTGATTTTGCCAAAGGGTTTATCGGGCTGATGGGAAATATCCATGCCATTGGTGAATCGGTACATATCACCTCGGACGAATCCGTCACCTGGAATCAGATCCATGAGATTATAGCTGGCGTGTTGGGCGTTAAGCTTCATGCGGTACATGTACCCTCTGAGTTCTTGGCAGCATGCAGTGATCAGGATCTTCGCGGCGGATTGCTGGGTGACAAAGCCAATACCGTTGTCTTTGATAACAGTAAGCTGAAGAGGCTTGTTCCGGATTTTGTAGCAACGACAAGAGCAGATCAGGGCATTCGAAGTACGATTGAGCATATTCTGGCGCATCCTGAATTACAGACCGAAGATCCGGAATTTGATGTATGGTGTGACAAGGTCGTTGGCGCATTGGACGAAGCGTTATTAAAGATCAGAGATGAGAAATGAGAAGTAAGGCATTCATGATCAAGTGTTTACATTCATGCGCTTAATCGTTATAATCAAGAAAAAATGACACTTGTTAGGGGAGGCACCCCAACTTAGGACATCGTTCCTTTGTTGGGGTGCCTCCTTTTTTTGTGTGCCAAAAAGGAGAGTAGACGTTGAAGAAATCAGGAAAACGTGTGAAGAAACAAGCGGAACAGTTAACCAAAGTGGTGCTGGCATTTGCGTTATTATCACCTCAAGCCCTGTTGCTTGAATGGGGTGCAACGACGGTAATGGCTGAAACGGTTGAAACGATCGGGATTGTATCCGATACGTCCAGCATGAAGGCTGTACAGTCCTCCAAGGTGAAAGTGGAGATGAACAGTGATGGCAAATACAGAATTGTATTAATACCAAACACAAATGTATTTTACGGTGGTGATACAGGGAATGTATCTACGATTATCGACCATAATGGATCACCCGTGAACTTCAAAACATTGCCGCTTAACTATTACCGAATTAACAATAATGTGATTGAAATGTCCCGGCAAAAGGACAATGTCGAATATATTTTGCGTGTATCTATCGTCAATGCCACGTCACAAGGTGGGTACATGAAGGTTGAACTGGAAGCCATCAACCGCAGCGGATCGGCACTGAATTTGGGTGGAACATTTTATTGGGATACGATGGTGAATGGAAATGATGCATCTCCGTTTGAAGTCATCGAGAATGGATGGCGCAATTACAGCGGTGGTGTTCAGGTCACCGCTTTTTATGCCAACACGTACAACGTTGTGAATGCAGATCGCATATACATGGGACAGTACAGCGGTCCGGACAATGCGCAGCTAACAGGGGGTTCTTCACCTTCGTCATTCACTCCAGGCCAGACCGTTACGGCTAGTGATACAGCTGCGCAATTCTGGTGGAATGCCAAAGCAACAGCGAATCAGGCTTCACGCAAATTTTCAACGATCGTGGGAATCGGCCCTCAGAACGTTCCGCCTTCATTTACACTAACGGCTCCTTCTTCGGGGCAAACGTATTACAAAGGCGAGCAACTTCAGATTTCTGGTACAACACGAGATACGGATGTAGGCGACCTGTTGACCGTGAAATGGTCCATTGATGGTGGGTCTGAGAACATTTTGACCCAGATGACCGCGACGGGTTCGAATCAGTCTTTCAACACCAATTACACATTGCCTGACACCTTGCCAGATGGCACACACACATTGCAAGTATGGGTCATGGATGACAAAGGTGGGGTGTCCTCAGCAGGAACCGTTAACTTCACGGTAAGAAGTTTTGTTGTGCCCGGAACGCCGACATACACATTGGTTAATTCTAATAACTTGACGGTCAACTGGGATAAGAAGGCCAATGACGCCTCTGTTACGTATGAGCTGAAGAATATGACCACGAATCAGATCGTGGATACAGGTATATCAAACAGTCGGCAGGTGACTGGACTCACTCCGAATACCAGTTATTCTTTTGCTGTACGTGCCAAAAATTCAAGTGGTTCCTTCACGGGGTACTCCAGTCCATCCACCAAATATACATTGGCGAATCCACCCGCTGCTGCGGCTGTGACACAATCAGGCAACTCTGTTACAGTGAGTTGGAATAATAATAGCAATCCTGCGGGCACCCAATACAAAACGGAAATACGCAGTCCAGGTGGGCAAGTCCTCGCAACGGGAACAACAACTTCCACACGTACAGAATTCGCCCTGACCGGACTCGCGGACGGAAAATATGAAGTATTTGTGGCGGCACTGAATGGTGAAGGGATACAGACCCCGTTTATATCCGCTGGAGAGATGATTAAAGATACGACGGGTCCAACTGCTCCTTCCGTTACAGTGACTCCATCCTCATGGACCAAGGAAGATGTTCTCATCACGGTTGAAGAAGGAAAGGATGCCTTGAGCGGAACTCAGAAGACTGAAGTTAAAGTTGGTCCGGCAGGAGAATGGCGTGAATACAGTGCTCCGTTTACCGTAAACAGTGAAGGCAACACAACTGTTATGGCACGAAGTATTGATGCGTTTGGGAATACAGGACAGGAAACGGCTGTGACAGCCAGGGTAGATCGGACGGCACCAACGCCTCCCGTCATATCGTTGAATCCGCCTGAATGGTCAAAAGCGGTGGTTATCGTGACATTAACGGAGGGTACGGACGAAGCGAGTGGCATTGGTCTGACGCAGTATAAGCTTGGAAGCGAGGGAGAATGGATCGACTACAAGGCTCCTTTTACACTAAGTGAAGAAGGGATAACCGAGATTTATGCACGAAGTGTTGATCGGGCCGCCAATGTCAGTGCTTCCACTTCGGCAACAGCCAGAATCGACAAGACTGGGCCTGAGCAACCAACGATTACGTTAAGTGAAGAGGATTGGACGAATCAGGATGTAACTTTTGCGATAAACAGTGGTGAAGATGCGGGCAGTGGGCTTGCCAAGAGCCAATATCGACTTAACAAAGAAGGTCCCTGGATCGATTACACGGGCGAAGTGACGGTTACCGATGAGGGAGAAACGATCGTATATGCACGCTCACTTGACCGTGTAGGCAATATAAGCACGTCCGCTCAGGCTACAGTTCGAATTGACACGACAGCTCCAACCGAGCCGGTGATTAGTTTAAGCCCTTCTGGATGGAGTAAAGAACATGTGCAATTCACTATCGCTGGAAGTGTGGATGAACAAGCGATATCCTATGAATACAGCATGAACGATGCTCCTTATATTGCAGGCAATACGGGTACAGTAAGCACAAACGGCGCTACCACCATTCGGGCTAGAGCAAGGGATACTGTTGGCAATGTAAGCAAGGAAGTGAGTCGAATCGCCTATGTGGATCAGATGGCTCCAACGATTACATTTGCACCGAACGGACATGCTTGGACGGATATAGATATATCCACTACCATTCAGTATGCCGATGCCCACTCAGGCATTCAGGAACGGGAACGATTCTATCAAGTTACGAACAGTGCAGAATCACCGGAGCATTGGCTTGAAGCTCGCTCTGACCAGCATAAAATATCCATCGAATCGGAAGGTATATGGTACATCCATTCGAAAACCATGGACAGAGCAGGGAATACATATGAGACAACATCATCACCTTACCTTATTCAACGCAAGCCCCAGCAACCGACTCATGTGAAAACGACACAGATCGCTGAGACTTCAGCTGAACTTACAGTGGATTTGCCAACTGGGGAAAGGTATACCGATGGATATCAGTATGAGATAACGAATAAAACGACAGGACAGTCATGGACACTGGATTATCCTAACCAAAGTATAATCGATAACTCCCTAAGTGGTGGTCAGGTCTATGAATATGAAGTTAGAGTGAGAAACCATACCGGAGTAAGTGATGCAGTAAGTGTTCAAGTATTAACTACCCCGGCAGCTCCCGGAACGTTGCACGTTAGAAAAGTAGATTCACAGCCCAATTTGGCCGAAATTCATTTTGATTCAGTACGAGGAGCAGATGCTTACCGCATCATCGCGACTACTTCGGACGGTGCCACCGTATTTGATCAGACGGTATCTGATCCTGGCAGCCTTCCCTATGTTAGCAACCTCGTTCCAGGAACCATTCATAACATTTCGGTAACGGCAATGAATGAAAGTGGAGCAGGTGGTAGCAGTAGAACCGGATTCCTCACACTGCCGGCAATGCCCGGTGAGTTTATGGCCGTTCAAATCCAGGAGAATGATATTTCATTAACGTGGGAGACAGTGACTTCTGCAACGTATTATGGGCTTTCACGCGATGGAACAGCCATATATGAAGGAGAGCAGACGGAGTATCTGGACTCGGGTCTGGATAGCGGAACGGAGTACAGCTATACGTTAATAGCCGGAAATGAGACAGGAACAGGACCGTTGGCAGGATTACCTTTGCTCAAGACTTTACCTGGGAAGGTGTCCGGCTTACAGGTATCAGATGCTTCCACAGGGAGCCTTCGTCTGAATTGGGAAGCAGTACGAGGAGCCGATCGTTATGAGTTATGGTTGAATGGAGAGAAGTCGGGAACGGTTCCTGCTGGAAACCAAGAATGGGTCTATGCGGGACTGAGTTCAGGAACATCTTATCAACTGGATGTACAAGCAGTGAACGGAAGTGGACAGGGGATACTCAGTTCGGTATCAGGAACAACATTACCGGAGAGCCCGTCGGGACTTCACGTTGTTCAAGTAACTGAACAGGGAGCAATCTTGAGCTGGGAGCCTGTAGCTGGGGCAACGAAATATCGGGTGGTCATCGATGGACAGAGCCATGAGATATCAGATACACAACTCGCAGTTCACCACCTGTCAAGCAGTCATGAGTACACCTATGAAGTACAGGCGGGCAATGCTGCCGGGTACGGTGCATCCACCAGTAGTACAATTCTTACGCTACCTAGCAGGCCGGAAGGACTGAATGTCACATCGACTGGTGAGACAAGTATAGGACTTGCATGGCAAGCTGTAGATACGGCGAATCTCTATATTGTGAAAATCAATGGAACAGAAGTGGGCAGAACATCAGAACTGGCCTACACGGCTGAGGAATTGTTGCCAGGTACAGAGTACGCTTTGGAAGTTCAGGCTACGAATGCTTCTGGTACAGGTGAGACAGCGCAGCTCATCCGATTGTCTAAACCTGTGTCGCCTGCCGAAGTACTTGTTGATCCAGGAGTACATCATGCAAAAGTTTCCTGGTCTATCGTGGAAGGTGCCGCTGAATACGTGATTGAGCAGAATGGCAAGGAGATCTATAGAGGAATTGAGAATGAAGCAACGATTACAGGGCTCCAGGATGGAACGTTGCATCGCTATCAACTATGGGCAGTCAATAGACAGGAGACTCGTTCTGAAGCGACGGATGTATCTCTACTGACTTTGCCTGAGAAACCCGTTAAGATTGCGGTATATGATGTGGCAAAAAACAGCCTGGGTCTGGATTTCAGTAACACTGGTGTCCAAGGGGCAGATCATTATGTCATTGAAAGGGATGGAAGAGAGATCACTCAGATGGATTCAAGTGAAACCCATTTCGTAGACAAGGATCTGTTGCCAGGAACGAAATACACTTATGTGATTCGGGCAGTCAATACGAGTGGAACGAGTGCGCCGCTTACTTTCAGTGTAATGACTCAAACGTTGCCATTGGTTGCAGAAAGTATAACAGTGAAAGCCGGAACACATGTGGTGGATCTGGCTTGGGATGTTGTTCAGGGAGCAGCAGCATATGAGATTCGTAATCAGGTAACGGGAGATGTGCAGAGCGTGTCTGAACCGTCTGTACATCTCAATAGTATGCTGGATGGCACGGCGTATGAATTCGAACTTGTTGCGATTAATGAAGATGGGCATCGGTCAGAGTCTATTCAGATTCAAGTTTTAACGAAACCCATATCACCTCAGACGGCAGGCATAACACACATCACAGATCAGACTGCGGTATTGGACCTGACTGGAAGCTCAACACGGGGAGCAGAGCAATTCATCATTATGCGGGATGGTGTTGAAGTCGCTAAGGTTCCAGCAGATCAAGCTTCATTTGAAGATGATGGACTGACACCAGGAGAGCATTACACGTATACCATCAAAACATCGAATGCTACGGGAGAGAGTGATTCCGGTTTCGAAGTTCACTTGCGAACGTTGCCTGCGATCATTCATGAACCTTTACATGCAAGCAAGATTGGGGAAAAGGAGGGATGGATCTCTTGGCCAAAGGTACAAGGTGCGGAGGGATATACCATACGTATCGGAGATCAGATGTTCACCACGATTGAAGAAGGGGATATCACAGAGGTGAGATTAACTCATCTGGAGAGTGCAACCCGATATGATCAGGTACAGATTATTCCTTATAATACTGCTGGTTCAGGAAGCCCAATGACCGTGATTCCTTTTTACACCTTGCCTCATGTGGATTCACTGGAAATGAAGATATACCCCGAGACTGATCATGCTAAATTGGAATGGGATTTCCCTTATGTAAACGAAACATTCGTTGTATTGCTGGATGGCACGGAAGTATACCGAGGCACACAAAAAGAGTTAATTATTGATCAACTGGATGCAGGCAAGCAGTACCCGATTGAAATCCATACAGTGAATGATCAGGGAGATGCATCGGAGAAGCTGGCGTATTCTGTCCTGACCAAGCCAGCAGCTCCGGTCAAAGTGGAGTATCATTCGGCGAAGGACCACATCCGTCTTCTATTGGAACAGAGCCGGGTGGAAGGTGCCGAGCAGTTTATCATTGAGCGGGATGGTGTGGAGATTGCTCGTGTTCCTGCAGACGAACTGTTCTATGACGACAAGGAACTCGAACCGGGCGTGAACTATATCTATATAGTGAAGGCCATGAATGCCTCCGGCAGTAGTGATGGTGGTTATTACCTTCATGCAATGACTTTGCCTGGTAGTGCTGCTTCATCTCCTGTAGTAGAGGGGCGTTCCATGTATGGTGCAGACATTGTATGGGAACTGATTCCTGGTGCTGGGGGTTATCGAGTTTATCGAAACGAAGAGCTTGTGGGAACAACAACGGAGACATCCATACATGTGTCTGAATTAAACAGTGCCGAGCGTTATACTGACTTTGCAATCGTTCCATTTAATGAGGCAGGTGAGGGTGAGGCGCTCCAGGTTCCGGAATTCGAGACGTTGCCTTCCGAGGATCTGACAGTTGCAGCCGTAGCGCAAGGCACAAGTGCGATTAAGCTAACTTGGGAACTGGATTCAATAAATGAGGTGATTGTGATCACCCATAAAGATCGTGAGATCTACCGTGGCACGCAGCGCAGTCATGTATGGACAGGACTGAATGCCGAGCAGCATTATGAGGTGGAAGTATGGACGGAGAATTCAGCAGGTGAAAAAAGTGAAAGAAAACGGGCAGCAGCCATGACTTTTCCGTATCCACTATCCTCCTGGAGCGGTGGCGGTGCAACCCCGAGTCCAAACGCATCGGAACAAGCCGATGAGGCGAGTTCACAACCTGAACCTTCTGATGAGCAACCTGAGTTACCTGCGAAAAAAAGTATCAAATTTATCGATATCAGCCAAACATTCAATAAAGATCAGATTACCTGGCTTGCGGAACAAAATATCATTCAAGGTGTAAGTGAAACTCGCTTCGAGCCACGCCGTCCGATCACGCGTGCAGAATTTACCGCATTAATCGTGCGTTTGATGGGTGTGGATACAACGGTTAATGAACAGCATGGATTTCAGGATGTGAAAGATGAGGATTGGTTTGCTCCTGAGATTAAGGCTGCCGTTCACCATAAAATGGTTCAAGGGATGGGGAACGGCAAATTCGCTCCGTATGCACTGGTAACCCGTGAACAGGCATCCAAGATTATAGCAAATGTTGTCCGTAAAATCAGACCGGAATCGCTGACTTCCCCAAGAGTGTTTACCGACCAGACTGATGTATCCGATTGGGCCAAAGAAGAAGTGCAGGAACTTGCAGGTTTGTACATGATTACCGGATATGAAGACGGCAGCTTCCGTCCCATGCAGCACTTAAGCAGATCCGAAGCTGCAGCGCTGATCTTCCGTTTAAATAAGCTGATTCAAGTCATGGATGAGAAGCGTACAGATCAAGTGGAGAAAGCGTCAGCGTTCAATCGTCATATCTAGATTGAATTGATTCTTACATGTGATACTGCAATCATCGACAGTAACGACATTACCGCTTGATTGGTTTTTAATGTTATAATAGGTTGCCAATATGATAAAAAAAGGGTAATGAACAATGGTGATGAATAATGAATAATAAATTTATCCGGATATATGAAGATATTGCAGATCGTATTCGGACCGGAGAGATTGAGGCAGGGACGCTGCTTCAATCGGAACTTGATCTATCGGAAAGTTATCAAACGTCTCGAGAGACTATTCGCAAAGCATTGAAAATGTTGTACGAAGAAGGTTATATTCAGAAGATTCAAGGCAAGGGCTCGATTGTACTGGACATACGCAAGATCGATTTTCCCATCTCAGGTCTGGTTAGCTTCAAGGAATTGGCCAAAAAAATGGGACATCGTGCTCAAACGTATGTGAAGTTTTTTGAGGAGCTGCAGGTCAATCAGGCGTTGCACAAGAAAATTAACTTTGGTCTGAATGAACAGGTCTGGGAGATCAGACGTGTGCGCAAAGTGGATGGAGAGCATGTCATACTGGACAAAGATTACATTAGCCAGCGGCTTGTTCCTGGGCTCAGCAAAGAGATCTGTAATGATTCCATCTATCAGTACATTGAGCAAGAGCTGGGGCTTTCCATTTCGTTTGCCAAGAAAGAGATTCTGGTGGAAGAACCCACCGCTGAGGACAGGGAATTACTTGACCTTGAAGGTTTCCACAATGTAGTTGTGGTGAGGAGCCAGGTGTACCTGGAGGATGCCAGTCAATTTCAGTATACGGAGTCAAGGCATCGACCGGACAAGTTCAGATTTGTGGATTTTGCACGACGCAGATAAGTTAATCAAGATCGATCAGAGAGTACCTTTCACTGCATTATTCAGTGGATAGGTACTCTCTTTGGTTATGGGGGAATCCGAAGATCGTCCATCAAGAACCGCTTAATGTCAATGTTCTTCCTGCATGTCGGAGCGTATGATCACAATATATACGAGGCCAAGGAGTGAGGGAATTGAATCACGTGACAGCGAAATCAAATGTTCGCATATGGGAAGAAACCAGAGATATTCCAACCTATGGTACAGGTAAACCGGACAAAAATCCGATGTTTCTTGAAAAGAGAATCTACCAGGGAAGTTCGGGTAAGGTGTACCCGCATCCCGTGATCGACAGCATTGAAGATGAAGCAAAAATGAAATCTTATCGATTAGTTATTCTCGAAAATGAATATGTACGTATCGAGATGATGCCCGAACTGGGTGGACGGATTTATCGTGCGCTGGATCGGACCAACAACTACGATTTTGTATATTATAACCGGGTGATTAAACCTGCGCTCGTGGGTCTGGCAGGGCCATGGATATCCGGAGGAATTGAATTCAACTGGCCACAGCATCATCGGCCCAACACGTTTGGCCCAGTCGACTATACATTTGGCAGTAATGAAGATGGAAGCGCTACCGTGTGGGTGGGTGAGATTGATCGCATGTATGGTACCAAAATGACCGCTGGCTTCACATTACATCCCGGCAAAGCCTATCTTGAAATCCATGCCGAGGTATACAATCGCACCAGCGCACCTCAAACTTTTCTATGGTGGGCCAACCCGGCTGTAGCTGTCAACGATCATACGCAATCCGTGTTTCCACCTGATGTAACGGCTGTGCTGGACCACGGAAAACGGGACGTATCCCGCTTTCCCATCGCAACCGGCACCTATTACAAGATGGACTATTCCGAAGGTGTGGATATCTCGCGCTACAAAAACATACCGGTTCCAACATCCTATATGGCGTATAAGTCGGATTATAATTTTGTAGGGGGTTATGACCATGGGGTTCAGGCAGGTTTGTTGCATGTAGCCAATCATCATATTTCTCCGGGCAAGAAGCAATGGACCTGGGGGAACGGGGAATTCGGGCAAGCCTGGGATCGTCAGTTAACGGACGAGGATGGACCTTATATTGAATTAATGACCGGGATCTATACCGATAATCAGCCTGATTTTACATGGTTACAGCCCTATGAGGCGAAATCATTCTCGCAGTATTTTATGCCGTATAAAGGAATTGGTATGGTCAAAAATGCAACGATTGATGCAGCGGTTAATCTGGAAATGGACGAAACGACCGGAAGGGTAACCGTGATGGTATATGCGACGTCGGTTTTTGAACAAGTAACCGTTGAAGTGATAGGCCCAACCACGGTATATCTCCACGAGAGATGTAATATCTCACCTACGGAACTATATAAATCTTCATTCCCGTGGAGCGGACAAGATGAATGGCATCAGGTGAAGTTAAGTGTTCGAACTGCGGAAGGAAAAGTACTTGTAGCCTATCAACCTGAACGTTCTGAGATTCAGGAAGTTCCAGATCCGGCCACACCACTTCCGCTACCATCCGAGATTCGTACGAATGAACAACTATATCTGGCGGGTCTTCATTTGGAACAATATCGGCATGCCACGTATGAACCGGAACCTTATTATCTGGAAGGTTTGAAGCGTGATGCAACGGATATTCGTCTAAACATAGCGTATGGCACATTGTTGCTGCGTAGAGGGTTGTTTCAAGATGCAGAGAAGCATTTCAGACAGGCCGTGCAATCACTGACATGGAAAAATACAAATCCGTATGATAGTGAAGCATTTTACCAACTCGGTCTGAGTTTGAAACTACAGGGGAAACAGGAAGAAGCCTACGCAGCCCTGTATAAAGCCGTATGGTCTGCACAGTATCAGGATACAGGTTATTACATGCTTGCTCAGATCGATACGGCGTTACATCGGGACATCGAAGCGTTGGCTCACATCGAACGTTCGCTAATTCGTAACACCAGAAATTATAAAGCGCGGCATCTGAAGGTGGCTCTGTTGCGCAGAATGGGTCAAGATAAACAGGCGATCCAATATGCGCGTGAGACATTGGAACTGGACCCCGTTGAATTTGGAGCCGCACATGAGTTAGTCCTGATCTACAGTGGAGCAACTGCACCTTCAGAGAGACAACAAGCGGAGCAAGCTCGTGAGTATTTCCATCGTCTGATGCGAGGAGACGTTTATAATTATCTGAATCTAGCCGCAGACTACGCGGATTGTGGATTGTGGGAAGAAGCACTGACGGTACTCTCTTATGTTGAATCCGAAAAAGCACAGCCGTATCCTATGGTTGGTTATGCTCAGGCTTACTCGTATCGTCAGCTGGGGGATGTGGAGCAGGCCCGGGAATGTAAAAAGCAGGGAAAAGCTGCTCCAACGGATTATTGTTTTCCTAATACGTTATTTGAATTCATGGTGCTTCAGGATGCATTGGCAGTGGATTCGAATGATGCGCGTGCTCACTATTACCTGGGAAATTGGTTATATGATCATAAACGCTACGAGGAAGCAATTACCCATTGGGAAACTTCACGCGAGGTGGATGCTGCATATTCGACTGTACATCGGAATCTGGGACTGGCTTATTATAACAAGCTGAATCGTCCTGATCTTGCACTGGCATCATTAGAGGAAGCTTTCCGGTTGGATTCACAGGATGCCCGAATCTTCTACGAGTTGGATCAATTGCACAAGAAGATAGGATATTCCTGCGAGCATCGAATCAAATTGCTGGAACAACATATGGAGTTGGTTCACCACCGTGATGATCTGTATATCGAGTGGGTGACTTTATTGAATATGCAAGGTAGTCATCAAGAAGCATGGAATGCCCTTCAGACCCGGCGGTTTCATCCATGGGAGGGTGGAGAAGGTAAGGTAACAGGACAATATGGTACGGCACTGACTGAACTGGCAAAGCAAAATCTGGAGAAACAACAACCTGAACTAGCATTGGAGCTGTTGCAGAAGGCATTAGTTTACCCGGAGAACTTAGGTGAAGGTAAATTGGAGGGAGCCGGAGACAACCCAGTTTACTTTTATCTTGGCTGTGCCTACCAGCAACTGAAGAATAATCAGGTGGCAGAGGAGAATTTCCACAGAGCATCCATCGGTTTGAATGAACCGGCAAGCGCGATGTTTTATAATGACCAACCGCCGGAATCCATCTATTATCAGGGTCTGGCCTGGCAGAAACTTGGCAATGTGAAGGAAGCAAACCGACGCTTTAACAAACTCATTGACTATGCGGAAAGACATATGCATGATCATATCCGAATGGATTATTTTGCGGTATCTCTGCCCGATTTCCTAGTGTTTGACGACGATCTAGATCAGCGAAATGAAGAACATTGTCGGTATATGCGGGCATTGGGTCTTCTGGGGCTGGGGCGGACAAGTGAAGCCAAACTTGAGTTGGACCGGGTATTGGAGAAAAACCCGAATCATCAAGGGGCAATCATCCATCGATAATTGATAATCGTTTCAACACATCCCATTTATATCGAAGGAGTTATATAATCCATGAATGATAATATAGCAGGTAGCCAGATTCGCTTTATATTGGATGCGGAAGATAAAGAGATTCGTGCGGGTCGCATGACTGGCAGTGGCGGCAAAAGCCCACGAGGGGAATCGTATGATTTTACCAACTATTATATGACTCGTAATGCTAAACCCCATATTCCCGTGGTAGGTGAGTTTCATTTCTCCAGATTCGCTTACTTGCAGTGGGAAGAAGAATTACTGAAGATGAAGGCAGGCGGGGTGAGCATTGTCGCTTCCTATGTTTTCTGGAATTTTCACGAGGAGCAGGAAGGCGAATTTAATTGGTCAGGAAATCTGAATTTGCGGCACTTTGTGGATCTGTGTGGCAAACATGAGCTGCCTCTGATTGTGCGGATTGGTCCATTCTGTCATGGGGAAGTTCGCAATGGAGGGATTCCAGATTGGTTATTCAGTTACCCATTCGAAGTCAGGTCGAACGATGAAGGATATCTGTATTACGCCAAGCGATTATACCAGGAGATTGCCCGTCAGCTCAACGGCTGTTTTTATCAGGAGGGTGGCCCTGTTATCGGGGTACAGTTGGAAAATGAGTACATGCACGCTGGCGCACCCATGGATGCATGGGGGTATACCCGCGAAAAATACATTACCTCCGGCCGGGATGGACGAGAACATCTGAAGATGCTTCGCCATATTGCCGAAGAAGTCGGTATGAAGCCGATGTTCTATACTGCCACGGCCTGGGGCAATGCTGCGGTTCCTGAAGAAGGAACATTGCCGATGCTAGCGGGGTATGCGTACACACCATGGATTCCCAATCAGCCTCCAAGCCGGGAGTATTTGTTCCGGGATCTGCATATGAATCCTGTGGAAGAAGTGGATTATGACAGTCTGGAGTACCCTGCTGCGTACTGCGAGCTTGCTGGTGGCATGCAGGTCAGTTATCACGCTCGGCCGGTTGTTGATGCGGACAGTGTCGAGGCGATGACCATTGTGAAGCTGGCGAATGGCAGTAATCTGGTCGGATATTATATGTATCACGGGGGGACCAATCCGATAGGCAAAAATTCATATATGAACGAGCAGGCATTGCCGAAAATGACGTATGATTACCAATCGCCACTCGGGGAATTTGGACGTGTTGGTGAATCGTATGACCGCATTCGAAGCTTGTCCATGTTCCTGGAAGCATACGGTGAGTTGCTTGCACCAATGGGCTGTGTTATACCGGATGGTCAACAATCGATAACCCCGGAGAACACGATGGATATGCGTTGGTCTGTTCGCCAACAAGCTGGCTCAGGATTCTTGTTCATGAATAATTATCAGGATCATGTGGTGTTGCCTGATCGTGATATCCAATTGGAGCTGCATACCAGCAAAGGAACTGCTTTTTATCCAAGAGAAGGAACGATGCAGCTGAAATCCGGCATGGCAGCCATTCTGCCTTTCCATATGAATCTGAATGGAATGAAGATCATTAGTGCTACCGTTCAGCCACTGACCCGATTTATGGTAAATCAGGAGCTTACGGCTGTCTTTTATGCCCATGACGGTATGATTCCTGAGTATGTTATTGATGCATCATCTGTTACAAATGTGGATATGCCCGAAGGTACAATATCAGAGCAGGGGAATGAAGTTGTGATACACCCGATTGTTGGCAAGGACCATCATCTGAGAGTCACAACATCCGACGGTGTAATCATACGTATCATTACATTGACCCGTGAAGAGGCCTTGAATGCCTACCGTTTCCGTGTGGGCGGAGAAGATAGGCTTGTAATTAGCAGCAGTCATCTGTATGTACAGAATGAGATGCTCATATGTACATCCGTGGAGCAACCAGAGATGGAGGTATCCTTCTATCCGGCTCCAGAGCATGTTTCAGCTTCTAAATATGCTGTGTCATCACAGTCGAAGCCGGGAATATTCGGTACGTATACATTCCAAGTTTCGCCTTACGAGCCTGCTGTAGAGGTTGATTATCCCAAAGAGTATGCAGCAACACTGAGATTGGACACAGCGTGGCCGGAACAAGTAGATGACGTGTGGATCGAGATTGATTATGAAGGAGACGTCGCTGCAGCACATATTCATCATCAGATGTTAACAGATCATATTCACTATGGGCACAGCTGGATGCTTGGTTTGAAGCAATCCCGTCATTTGCTGGCTGATCACGCGCTTCGTCTGTCTGTAACCCCAATTCGAAAAGGGACGACTGAGAGTTATGTGAATCAGGCTTATGTGGAGCGATTTGAGGGTGTGGAGATCGGGAAGTTTAATGAGATTCGGGTGAGACCACAGTACCGGGTTGGTTTGGTATTGGCGGGAGTTAGGGGAGACGTTTAGTCTAAATCAGGAGTTAAACAACAGATAAACAAGACTTAAACAAGAGTTAACTGACGTTTTATAATACAGAGGGTTCTTTCTCCGAACGATTGTGAGGGGAGAGAGCCTTTTTTTGCTGTGTTATGTAAAAACAAATGATTCCTAATCATGGTAAAAAGATCTTGACTGGTAAACGTTTTCAATTTATTATAACTTCATAACCTTAACGATAAAGTTTATTTAAACTAAATAATGTAACTTCTATAAAGTTAATTGTTATTTATTTAACAACAAAAAACTTCTATTACCAACGATTTTAGTTAACTTCTTGCCTGGAGCAGGGTTAATTGAAATAAAAAAACAAATACAGGAGGTTCCAAACGAATGGTTAATCTGAAAAAGTGTACAATCTTCACGGTTATTGCTGCTCTCATGTTTATGGTATTAGGGAGTGCAGCACCCAAAGCATCTGCTGCTACAGGTTTTTATGTAAGCGGTAACAAGTTGTACGATTCCACAGGCAAGGCTTTTGTCATGAGAGGTGTTAATCACGGACATTCCTGGTTCAAAAATGATTTGAATACCGCTATCCCTGCAATCGCCAAAACAGGTGCCAATACGGTACGCATTGTTCTTTCGAATGGTAGCCTGTACACCAAGGATGATCTGAACGCTGTTAAAAATATTATTAATGTGGTTAACCAAAATAAAATGATAGCTGTGCTCGAGGTACATGACGCCACAGGAAAAGATGACTATAATTCGTTGGATGCGGCTGTGAACTACTGGATTAGTATTAAGGAAGCTTTGATTGGCAAAGAAGATCGGGTAATCGTCAACATTGCGAATGAATGGTATGGAACGTGGAATGGAAGTGCGTGGGCTGATGGTTACAAAAAAGCCATTCCGAAACTTAGAAATGCGGGAATTAAAAATACGCTAATTGTGGATGCAGCCGGATGGGGACAGTTCCCTCAATCCATCGTGGATTATGGACAAAGTGTATTTGCAGCCGATTCTCAAAAAAATACCGTCTTCTCCATTCATATGTATGAGTATGCTGGCAAAGATGCTGCAACGGTCAAAGCCAATATGGAGAATGTGCTGAACAAAGGATTGGCTCTGATCATTGGTGAATTCGGGGGATATCACACAAACGGTGATGTGGACGAGTATGCCATCATGAGATATGGGCAGGAAAAAGGGGTAGGTTGGCTTGCCTGGTCTTGGTACGGAAACAGCTCTGGTCTGAACTATCTGGACATGGCCACAGGTCCGAACGGAAGCTTAACGAGTTTTGGCAACACCGTAGTTAATGATACCTATGGTATTAAAAACACTTCCCAAAAAGCGGGGATTTTCTAATCCGCCGATGAAACAGGAACACTCTGACGGTTACGTCAGGGTGTTTTTTAATAAAATAGCTCAATCTATGATGACTTTTGAATATTTCCGTTTTGTTTTAAAATATTTTGTTTTCAAAATAAAACAAAGATGTTAAACTCGGATGAGGAATAAAACAAACATTATCGGAGGGAAACAAATGGTACAGAGTTTATGGAATGCATCGCAGGCATCTGAGAAAACAACAGGACTTGAGCAGTTGGTTTACCGATCCAATCTGATTGGATCTGATCGCAGTGTATGTAACATTTACGGTGGTAATACCTCTACCAAAACGATAGTGAAGGATTTTCGTGGTCGTGATGTAGAAGTAATGTATGTGAAGGGAAGCGGCTCTGATCTGGGTTCCATGGAAGCGAAACATTTTACCGGACTTGGGCTCGAAGACATTCGACCATTAATTGAACGTGAATCCATGTCGGATGAAGAGATGGTTGAATATCTGGGACATTGCATGATTGATGCCAAGCACCCGCGCGCCTCCATCGAGACTCTTCTGCATGCGTTCCTTCCATATAAACATGTGGATCATACGCACCCGGATGCGATTATCAGCCTGTGTTGTGCGCATAACGGCAAGGAATTGGCGAAAGAGATCTACGGTGATCGATTTGTATGGGTGCCTTACGTACGTCCAGGGTTTACCTTATCTAAAATGATTGCTGAAAGCGTATTCTCGAATCCCAATGCCGAACTCGTACTGATGGAAAAACACGGACTTGTCACTTGGGGAGAAACATCCGAGGAATGTTACGCTCAGACCATCAAAATTATCAATGAAGCGGAAGCATTCATCGAAGCACGGGTGGACGAAGGAAGTTTGTTCGGTGGTGTGAAACACCCGGCACTTGCCGCTGATGTTCGTCGTCAGATCGTATCACGCGTGATGCCAACGATTCGTGGAGCGGTATCGGATAGTAAAAAAATGATTATGTCCTTTGATGATCAAGAGGACGTACTTGCTTTTGTGGGTGGAGCAGATTCCCCGGAATTGTCTCAGGTGGGTGCAGCTTGCCCGGATCATCTGGTACATACCAAAGTCGTACCTCTGTTCATTGATTGGACACCGAATGCGGAAGATATCGAAGGCTTAAAAGCAAAACTGGTAGAAGGTGTGGCTGCCTACAAAGAGCAATATCAGCAGTATTTTGAGAGCAACAAAAACGAAGGTGATGTCATGTTCGAAGCGGCACCACGCGTTATCCTCATTCCAGGTGTGGGCATGATCAACACAGGCAAGAGCTGGGCGCTTTCCCAAGTAAGCGGAGCATTGTATCACAGAGCCATTGCCGTTATGCGTGGAGCTACTAGCCTGGGTCAATTCGTATCACTCAGTGCAAATGAATCTTACAATGTGGAGTACTGGCCGCTGGAATTGTACAAATTGTCTTTGGCTCCGGCAGAAACCGAGTTCTCCCGTAAAGTGGCGTTTATTACAGGCGGCGCAGGCGGGATCGGAAGTGAAACAGCACGTAGATTGGTATCTGAAGGCGCACATGTGGTGCTTGCTGATCTCAACTTGGAGGGCGCACAGAAGGTAGCACAGGAAATTAATGATCAGTACGGTGCGAATCGTGCTTATGCGCTGAAGATGGACGTCACCGATGAGGAAGCCGTTCAATCCGCTTATGCTGATGTTGCGGTGCAATATGGCGGAGTGGATATCATCGTGAACAATGCAGGATTGGCCACATCCAGCCCATTTGACGAAACATCCCTGAAGGAATGGAACCTGAATATGAATGTTCTGGGTACAGGGTATTTCCTCGTGGCTCGTGAAGCGTTCAAGCTGATGAAACAGCAGGGTATTGGGGGAAGCATGGTATTTATCGGTTCCAAGAACTCGGTGTATGCAGGTAAAAGTGCCTCGGCTTACAGCTCAGCGAAAGCGCTGGAAGCACATCTGGCACGTTGTATTGCAGCAGAAGGTGGAGAGTATGGCATTCGTGTCAACACGATTCTTCCAGATGCCATTCTACAGGGTTCAGCGATCTGGAACGGTTCCTGGAGAAACGAACGTGCAGCGGCATACGGGATTGAACCGGATCAATTGGAAGAGTATTATCGCAAACGGACGACATTGCTCGTGAATATCTATCCAAGAGATATTGCGGAAGGAATTGCATTCTTTGCTTCTTCGAAATCCGAAAAAACAACCGGTTGCATGATGACCATTGATGGCGGTGTACCGGCAGCATTTACACGTTAAAATAGGAGGGTTCTTGCGGATGGATAACCAAGTCAAGCAAGCGTATGAAGCAGCCAAGGCATTGTATGCCCAGCACGGAATTGATACAAACGAGGTGCTGAACAAACTCGCGGAGATCAAAGTATCGGTACACTGCTGGCAAGGCGATGATGTCAAAGGTTTTCTGAATAAAGATGGGGAGTTAACAGGGGGTATTTCCGTTACCGGTCAATATCCGGGGGCTGCGACCACACCAGCAGAACTTCGTAACGATCTGGAGCAAGCTTTTGCTCTGATTCCCGGCAAACATAAGGTCAATCTGCACGCGATTTACACGGATACAGACGAGCAGGTTGAACTGGATCAGATTGAGCCAAAGCATTATGAGAACTGGGTGAAGTGGGCCAAAGAACAAGGACTCGGTCTGGACTTCAACCCAACATGTTTTTCCCATGAAAAATCAAGTGACGGGTTCACGTTAAGTCATCCAGATCCTGAAATTCGCAAGTTCTGGATTGATCACTGCAAGGCATCCCGCCGGATTGGTGCTTATTTCGGTGAACAGCTTGGTCAGACTTGTGTAACCAATGTATGGGTACCGGACGGATTCAAAGATAATCCGGTTGACCGGTTGACACCACGCAAATGTCTCAAAGAATCGCTGGATGAAGTATTCGGCGAACCACTTAACCCTGAGCACAATCTGGATGCGGTAGAGAGTAAGCTGTTTGGTCTGGGTTCGGAAGCATATGTGGTGGGTTCTCATGAATTCTATATGGGTTACGGTTTGCAAAATGATACGTTGATCTGCCTGGATGCGGGTCATTTCCATCCAACAGAGGTTATTTCCAATAAACTGTCGTCCTTGTCATTGTTTACAAGTGGCATTCTACTTCATGTAAGCCGTCCGATGCGCTGGGACAGTGACCATGTGGTAATCATGGACGATGAGCTGCTGGAAATTGCCCGTGAACTGGTTCGACATGATCTGCTTGCGACCACACATATTGGACTGGATTTCTTTGATGCAAGTATTAACCGTGTAGCTGCATGGGTTGTGGGTACTCGCAACACGATCAAAGCTCTTCTGCGTGCGATGCTGGAACCAGTGGATGCCTTGAAACAAGCCGAGTTGGAAGGGGATTACACGTTGCGCCTTGCCTTAACGGAAGAGTTCAAATCCTATCCGTTTGGCGCGATCTGGGACTACTATTGTGCTCAGCAAGGCGTTCCAGTTCGTGAAAAGTGGATCACCGATATCAAAAACTATGAACAAAACGTATTACTACAGCGTGATAAATCATTGGTGTAACTGTATTTATTTTTCGAATAAACCACTATGGAATGAAAATTCCGTGGTGGTTTTTTGGCATAATCACGCTGAAATGCATAACTTAGGCGATTGCTTCCATACTAGGAATATAGATGCGTATCATATACGATTGCCACGCAGAGGAGGAATAATAGAGTTGAATTTAGCCCACAACAAACTGTATATCGCTGCACTTGGCGGCGTGAATGAAATAGGGAAAAATATGTATTTTATCCAGTACAATCAGGACATCATCGTGATTGACTGTGGTTCGAAGTTTCCCGATGAGACATTGCCTGGTATTGATCTGATCATTCCGGATGTAGCGTATTTGCTGGAGAATCTGGATAAAGTAAGGGGTCTTGTGGTTACCCATGGACATGAAGATCACATTGGTGGTATTCCCTATTTGTTAAAACAAATGAACATCCCGGTGTATGCATCCAGGCTCACTCGTGGGCTGATCGAGCTTAAACTGAAGGAGCATGGGCTACTGCGCAAGGCCGACCTGCATACGATCGATGCTCATTCCAGCATTACGCTGGGAGGAATCGAGGTTTCCTTTTTTGCAACCAGTCATAGTATACCGGATTGTCTTGGTATCTTTTTTCAGACTCCAGCAGGCAATGTTGTGCATACCGGAGATTTCAAATTTGATATGTCTCCTGTACATGGACCTTTCCCAGATCTGCACCGTATGGCCGAGATTGGCAAACAGGGTGTCCATATTTTGCTCTCCGAGAGTACCAATGCAGAAAGACCCGGATTTACACCTTCCGAGCGTGTCGTGGGAGACCACATTCTGGATGCCTTTATCCGTGCAAAACAAAAAGTATTTATCTCCACCTTTGCGTCGAATGTCAGCAGGGTACAGCAGATTGTGAATGCAGCATTCGAGACGGGGCGCAAACTGGCACTGTTGGGCAGAAGTATGGTGAATGTGGTATCGGTGGCCAGTGAATTGGGGTATTTGCAAGTTCCTGACGGATTGTTGATTGAAGCTACTGATTCGGATCAGTTTCCACCAGAACAAGTCGTTGTATTATGCACTGGCAGCCAGGGAGAAGCGATGGCAGCATTGTCACGTTTGGCATCCGGTAAACATCCTCACGTAAGAATTAACGCCGGGGACACGGTCATTATTGCTGCGGGTGCCATTCCGGGTAATGAACGGAATCTTGCACATGTAATTGATAACCTTTATGTTCTCGGAGCACGTGTGATATATGGTTCAAGTGGTGCTGCTGGGATGCATGTATCCGGACACGGCAGTCAGGAAGAACTCAAATTGATGCTTACCCTGATGAAACCGGATTATCTGATTCCGATCCACGGTGAGTTTCGCATGTTGTATCAACACAGACTGCTTGCTGAATCCGTAGGTATAGAGCGTGATCATGTGTTTATCGTGAATAATGGGGATATGGTCCAGTACAAAGACGGCATTGCTTCGCTGGGTCCCAAAATTGCATCAGGAAATAGTCTCGTAGACGGTCTGATCATGGGTGATGTCGGCAATATTGTACTGCGTGACCGCAGGCAATTATCCTCCGATGGCATGCTGGTGATTGTGACTACACTGAGCAAAACGGAAAAACAGATGGTCACATCACCCGAAATTATCTCCAGAGGCTTTGTATTCGTTAAGGATTCGGAAGAATTCATGCATGAGATCCATGAGCTTGTTCTAAACCGGATGGATGAGTTGACCGGGGCTGGGGTGAATCAGTGGAATGTGATCAAAAGAAAGCTGAAAGACGAGATCGGTCACTATATTTACGCTCAAACAAAGAGAAGACCAATGATCTTGCCGATCATAATTGAAGTATAGTTCCGAGTAAGTGGGCAGAGTTAACGTGGAAGAAGGTAACGGAAAAAGGATTCTTTGACGGTACATTCAAGATGTAACTGTTACAATGTAAAATCGAATCCGAAAGAATCAGTAAAAAGGCACTGCTGTCACAATACTGGCAGTGCCTTTTTTTTGTTTTATGGCAAGATGTCCATGCACACTAGGAACCTTAGAATATACTATCTTATCTTAAACATTAGGAGGTAGACTCAATGACAACATTTCTTGATGCAAGAACATCCCAAAATGCAAGTTTAGCTAACTCTATTGCTATTCCGATTTTAGTGCTTAATACGCCGCAATTGTTTGGTCAAATCGGTCTGCAAACAGCAGGAGCAGGGGCGAACCTCAGAGTTCAATTTAAAGGAACAGTTTCTGTACAATTGCCTTTAGCTCTTGCTGGAATTACGATTACCATTGTAAGAGGGACCTTGGCAACAGACCCTGTCATTTATTCCGCAACTTCTACTTTTAATGTAAGTGTTTTGGCACCGCAAGTTATCACATTCTCAGCTGATGACTTCAATCCACCACTTTTACCACAATTGACCTATTCTGCATTCATCAGCTCAAACTTGCTGGGAACAGTTCGTGTTGGCCCGGAGAACTTTGATGGACTTGTTGTTTCTGACTAATCTCACTACCCTATCGGCTTGATGCTGATAGGGTTTTTTTTATGTTTATACACATTTCCTGCATAGCTGCATAACATATTAATGTAGACCCTGGGTCTACCTCTATGGGATGACTTAGCCCGCTGTTTGAAATCCAACAGCGGGCGGTTTTCGTTCATGATTAATAATTTTTGGACATTGCCTCCAAGAATATTATCCTTGCCCTGATGATCTGGACGAACCTGCATATGGAAACTTACCATCGGGCTTTTGCTATTACATCGGGAATGTACAATAGATGTGCGATAAATGGAGTTGAATCAAATTCGCCATGGGTTTGCGATTCGAAGTATAATAAAAGGTAAACCAGCTAATAGAAATAAGAGGAGTCTTTATGAATAAAACGATTTCTGATATCGCTCAGATGGCAGGTGTGGCAAAAAGCACGGTCTCTCGCTTTCTGAATGGCGGATCGGTTAGTGAAGATACACGCCAGAAGATTGAGCGCATTATCAAACAATACAATTATGTTCCCAACACATTTGCACAGAGTCTGAAGGCAAAGAAGACCAGTATTATCGGTACGGTTGTGCCGCGTCTCGATTCTTTTGCGACATCCCAGACATTGATTGGAATTGATGAAGAACTGCGGAGTAATCAGTATCAGATGCTGATCGCAAATACGAGTCAGGACATGCAGCGCGAGATTGATGCCATCTATGATTTTGCACGACAGAAGGTATCGGGTATTATTCTGCTGGCTGCTGAAGTGACTGAAGCACATCTGAAGGCCGTTGAGGATATACGGATTCCGGTGTTATTGGTGGGGCAGCAGCATGAGCAACTGCACAGTCTGGTTCACAATGATGACCAGGCAGGTTATGAGATGGGCAGATATGTCGTCGAACAAGGTCACCGCAAGATCGTGTATATGGGAGTTAGCGAGAAGGATCGGGCGGTAGGGATCTATCGTAAACAAGGATTCCAGCGAGCAATCGCCGAGTGTAGTGGATGTGAAGTGAAGTATTATGAGACAAGCTTTAAGATGTCGGAAGCCATTGTTACTGCTGAAGCCATTCTGAAAGAAATCACACCAACAATCATCGTGGGGGCTACGGATAATATTGCACTGGGTGTGATGAAGATTGCGTTCTCCAATAAAATCCGCATACCGCAAGATTTGTCTGTTACCGGATTTGGCGGATACGATATTACGGAGATGATTCATCCTACGCTGACGACTGTGAAATATCATTATTTGCAGGCGGGCAAAGTAGCGGCGAATCACATTATTCGTCTGGTCAAAGGCGAGTCGGTGGAGGAACGAACAACACTGGACGTAGAACTAATTCCTCGAGAAAGCGTTGACAAATTATAAAAACATCCTTTATGATAATTCCATCGAACCGGTTCCACTGTGAATATCCAATGCGGATATGCGAACACGGGCAGGCATTAATGCCATATGGAATTATTTTTTTGCTTTGAGTGGAACCGGTTCCTATATTTTGATTTTCGTATAAGTTATATAAGAAAAAAACATTTACGAAGAGGGCAGAAAAAATTCGAAGAAACGTAGTGTTCGCCTTTATCACCGGATTTCACCTTTTAGAAAGGGATCAGGAAATCTGGGGATAACAGCGATCGGAGGATTGTTCTGCCATCGTAGTCCCAGTGTGAAAATTTCTTGGTCTAACTTATATAAGCAAGAATGGAGAACAGCTATGAAAATGACTAGAGAGCAACGCTACAGACGAATTGAGCAAGCGGAGCCTGGAGAGATTGCGAAGCTTGAAGCACAGATATCCGAGTGTCCATGGAGACAGAGTTATCACATTCAGCCGATAACAGGTCTGCTTAATGATCCTAACGGCTTTGCATATTATCAAGGCTATTATCATCTGTTCTATCAGTGGTTTCCACTTGGGACAGAACATGGCATGAAATACTGGTATCATACCCGCTCGAAGAATCTGGTGAACTGGGAAAATGTCGGGATTGGAATCGAACCGGGTAGCAGGTATGACTCACACGGAGCTTATTCCGGTAGCGCGATTGAAAAAGACGGCAAGCTACACTTGTTCTACACAGGCAATACGAGGGATGAGGATTGGGTCAGACACCCGTATCAATGCCTGGCAGTTATGGATGAAAGCGGTTCAGTAACCAAACTGAATGATGCAGTGATCTCGTCTGTGCCAGAAGGATACACGGAACACTTCAGAGATCCCAAGGTGTGGCAACAAGGAGACACGTATTATTGTGTAATTGGTGCGCAGAGAACAGACGAGACGGGATGTACAGTGCTGTATCGCTCCATTGATCTGAACAACTGGGAGTTTCTTGGTGAAATTCGTACGCAATTAACCTCCTTTGGTTACATGTGGGAGTGCCCGGATTATATGGAGATGGACGGGAAAGGTGTACTTGTCTTTTCCCCGCAAGGCTTAGATGCTGCGGGAGATCATTATCAAAATATTTTTCAATCTGGTTATCTGATCGGTGAGCCGCTCAATCTCCAGACGAGAGAGTTCAAACATGGTGAATTTCAGGAGTTGGATCGTGGATTCGATTTCTATGCTCCGCAGACCATGCAGGACCCGGACGGAAGACGTATTCTAGTTGGTTGGATGGGACTTCCCGATCTAACGTATCCGACAGACGATAGTGGCTGGGCTCATTGCCTGACCATTCCTCGGCAATTGTCACTGAGAGACGGCAAGTTAATCCAACAACCTGTTGCAGAGATGGTCCAATTACGTCAGCAGGATAAAGGCGCACATATTTGCGCAACAATTGACAATGAGAGTCGATCTTTCACTGGTTTTAATGGGATTGCCTATGAGCTGATATGTGAGATAAGCCATGTAGAAGCAGAGGTTGTAGGCATCGAAGTACGGGCAAATGGAACTGAAAAGACGATTCTTCTGTATGATCGAATTCAGCAGAAAGTTGTCTTGGATCGGACGATGTCTGGTGCCAAGTTGGCAGAACAGAACGGAGTTGTACGACAGTGCACGCTTACTTCAGATGTGATTAAGTTCCATCTGTTCGTAGATTCGTCTTCCGTCGAGATCTTTGTGAACGATGGGGAAGAGGTCTTTACCAGCCGCATTTTCCCAAGCCGGGACAGCGTAGATATTCGTTTCTTTGCACACGGAGGCAAAGCTGATTTTGAAGCAACAAAATGGGATTATTAAGTATTACGTGAGAGGAATGAGATAACATGTCGGAGAATCAACGGATTGCCCAGGAAGTCATTCATGCCATCGGGGGCAAAGAGAATATCGCATCATTTGCACATTGTGCAACACGTCTTCGCATCATGGTGAAAGATAAAGAAAAAATTGATCAGAAAACGGTCGAGAACATCGAGAAGGTGAAAGGTGCTTTTTTCAACTCAGGTCAATATCAGATTATCTTTGGTACGGGAACAGTGAATCGAATCTTTGAAGAGGTTGAGAAGCTGGGCATCGAAGGAACGTCTAAGGATGATGTGAAGAGTCAGGGGAAAAAGGAAGGAAATGCTTTTCAGCGGGCTATTCGCACATTTGGTGACGTATTCGTACCCATCATTCCCGTTCTGGTAGCTACAGGGCTGTTCATGGGATTGCGCGGATTACTTACCCAGAATGAAATTCTGGCGTTGTTCGGTGCAACACCGGATGATATCTCGGCCAATTTCCTGTTGTTCACTCAAATCCTGACGGATACGGCCTTTGCATTTCTACCTGCACTTGTAGCGTGGTCCGCATTCCGCGTATTTGGCGGAAGTCCGGTACTTGGTATCGTACTGGGGCTAATGCTGGTTAATCCCGCTTTACCCAATGCTTACGCGGTGGCAGATGGATCAGCACAGCCGCTGCATATGTTCGGTTTTATTCCTGTCGTGGGTTATCAGGGATCGGTTCTGCCTGCGTTCTTTGTAGGTTTGATTGGAGCCAAGTTTGAAAAGGTATTAAGAAGACGGGTACCTGAGGCACTGGACTTAATTTTGACTCCTTTTATTACTTTGACAGTCATGATTACGCTTGGACTATTCGCGATTGGTCCCGTGTTCCATTCCCTGGAAGAGTGGGTGCTGCATGGAACAACTGCCGTATTGGATCTTCCGTTTGGCATCGCAGGTATTATCATTGGATTCTTCCATCAGATTATTGTCGTTACCGGTGTGCATCACATCTTTAATTTCCTGGAGATTCAGCTACTGGAGAAAACGGGATTCAATCCGTTCAACGCCATCATTACCTGTGCCATGGCAGCACAAGGAGCGGCTTGTCTCGCAGTTGGTCTGAAGACCAAAAATATGAAACTCAAAGCACTCGCATTACCTTCTTCCTTGTCCGCATTTCTGGGCATTACCGAGCCAGCCATCTTCGGAGTTAACTTGCGTTACATGAAACCATTTATTATGGGGCTGGTTGGTGGTGGTGTGGGTGGTTTCATCGCTTCCCTGTTCCATCTGCAAGGTACAGGCATGGCTGTAACGGTTATTCCTGGTACACTGCTCTATCTGAACAGCCAACTGCCGTTGTATATTTTGTCCAACGTAGTTGCCATGGCGATTGCATTTGCACTTACTTGGTTCTTCGGATATAAGGATCAACCGGTTGCAGAAGAAGCGGTGAGCCATGAGAACAGTGGAGTAACATCAACTGAAGTTAAAGCAGAGGACTCTAATCCGCGTATTAATTCAGTTACCGACGCCGTTACAAGCAATCGTCCTAAGGTAGATTTTCTCGAAATAGCTTCGCCAATGAACGGTACCGTCGTTGCTCTGGAGCAGGTTCCTGACCCGGCGTTCTCGGAAAAACACATGGGTGAGGGCATTGCCATCGAGCCATCAGAAGGAAAAGTGTACGCACCGTTTGATGGTGTCATTGCACATGTCATGAACAAGAGTAAACATGCGGTGATTCTGGAGCATGAAACAGGTGTACAGATGCTGGTTCATATCGGAATTAATACGGTTGGACTAAAAGGAAACGGTTTTACCGCACATGTGAATAGCGGAGATCGTGTAACTGCAGGACAATTGTTGATTGAATTTGACATGGATGTCATTCAGGCTGCGGGTCTGCCGGTGATTACACCTGTGTTGATCCCAAGTGGAAACGAAACGATAGCAACTGTTACAGCAACGTCATCTGGCCATGTTCAAGCCAATGGGGAAGCAGTACTTGTAGTGAATTTTACTGAGCCACAATAGAGGCGTGTAAAGTGGGAAGCGGGGAGAGATGTATCTCTCCCGTTTCCCTTTTTTGTGTGCCCCATAAGAAATCAAAGAAAACAGATCATCAATAATCTAATTAAACAAAAAGTTCTAGCACACAAGGCAGCACCAGTTTACGGTTATCCAATCGGCGCCCTATGGATAAACAAACGTCAATCGTCGGCCTACAGACCAGCGTGACGTTTCAGTCGCTCGGCAATCTGCATTAGATCTTCCGCGGATATCCCTGGCGCAAATTCTTCCGGCAGATCAGGTAGCTCAGGTACTGGCCCTCCATACCCCGGCAAGCCTGCAAAAGCCTCCAGTTTACCACCATCGGTTGGGTGTGTCCCTTTCCAGATCTGGGCAATGCCCTGATAATCCTTGTCGCTGAACGTGTACAACCTGCGGTGCTCACCCTTCGCTTCCCACTTACGTGTCGTTTCAAAAGCTTTGTTATCCAGTTTTGGAATAGGGAACATCTTCGTTACATCCACACCCGTTGCAATTTCCAGTGCCTTGGCATACGCAAGAACATGCACACCGCCGCGTACAAGCAGATAACCTGTCATTTCTCGGGCTGTTTTGTTGTCGGTCATTTCGTAGACTCTCATTTTGTGAGTTCTTGCACCGCATTCAAGAAAGAAATTATGCAACAGATCAAAGATCAGATTGCCACTGCTCACGACATATGAACCATTCCAGGGTCTTCCCATGGAGTCATACGGGAGCGCTGTCTGGGCAGATTCGATAAAGTGTGACGTCATCCGTGCGTCTTTACCAACACGCAGTGGTGTGGAGTCTGGGGCACCTGGTGAAGTTGAACCTTCAAGCATGAGGTTAATCGTATTGGCGACAAGTTCGACATGGCCGAATTCTTCCGCGGTAATACTTGCAACAATGTCATAAAAAGGACGCAGCTTGGATCTGCCTCTGAAATTGAATGACTGAAACATATAATTGTTTAATGTTGACATTTCCCCGAACTTTCCACCAAGCAACTCCTGAACTGCACTAGCTCCATTAGGGTCCGGATTATTGGATATGGGTAGTTCGATGGCAAGACGGTCTACACGTTTAAACATGACATTTCCCCCTCAATCCCAGTTAGTGTAAAGGTATGAAGGGGCACTTGTACGTTATTCGATCAATTGTGAAACAAAAACAAAACGTTCTGTCAGAGCTTAAAGCTCTGAACAGAACGTTAGATGAGTTCTTATTTGGAAGTTACGCCAACAACGCTGGTTCCATTTTTCGTGATTTTGTACGTCAGCACATCTCCGTTCCAGAAATGGAACTTAAGCGTGACTTCGCCATCATTGGTTTCATTGAAGAAGTTCGGTTTCAGTTCAATCACATTACGTTCGTAATCTGGGCTAAATGTGTAGGAGAATTCTTTGAACGAAGTCCAGTTCTGTGGACCGGCGTTCTCTCCGTTTGCATATGTTGCTTCCATCGTTGCCAGTTGGTTCCCGTTAAACGTAGTCGGAATGGCAAATGCACTGGTTGTACCAGTTGCATCGTTCAACTTAGGTGTGTCATATTTAATGATATTGAAGTTCCAGTCAGCACCTTCATTGAATCCAGCCGTGAGTGTGGCATTTACGCCCAAATCACCAGGGGCTGTCAATTTGGTTAACAGATTGGATTTTAACGTAAGTACATCTTTTTTGATCGTATAGTCTTTACCTCTGACAAGAGGCGTATTGCCATTTTTCAAGGAATTGAATTTGTTCCCATTCAGATTGAGTTTTACCTTTTTATCTTGAATAGCTTCATTTTGTTTAAGATATACGAGGTCCGTTTCAGCTGTTGATGAGCGACCTGTCCAACTGGCTTTCATGGTATCAAATAATTCCTGATCAGACCAAGTAAAGCTTGTGCGACCGAAGTGTTGTCCGTTATCCCACAACATCGTTGTCATTTGTTTTTGACGCAGAAATTGTCCAACAAATTCGAAGAATTTCAGTTTTTCGCCTTGCTCAATGACACCTGTGTGTTGGTCAAAACCAAGCAAGCCATACTCACCAACGATAACCGGAATGCCTTTCGCTGTAAAAGCATTGTATACCCGATCAAATGTGTCAGTAACGTCCTTCTGTACTTCCTCGTTATACTTGGTGTAACCTGCGATGTTCACACTGAATGGCCAGAACCCGTAGTAGTGAACGGTTGCAATAATATTGCTGTCATTCAATTTTCGAATGGTCTTATTCAGTTCATCCAGATCAGGTTGAGCGGAAGAGGTATGCATCGTTGGAAGCACAAGTGGACGTGTCTCGTTGTTTCCACCCGAAGTTCTTACGATCTTGTGAAAAGAAGTATTCAACTCGTCCAGCATGCGATATCCAATCGCTGCATCTGTTGTGCCGCCTTCGGAGAAGCGTGGTTCGTTAACACTTTCGAACATAAGTTTATCGGATGCATCTTTGAATTTGTCCGCAATCTGAGTCCAAGCAGCGTTGTAACGTGCAAGCACGTTGTCATGGTCTTTCTCCATGTAACTGATCCAGCGCCAGGAATCATGGTGAAGATTGATCATGACGTAGAGATCCGCATCGAGGGCCCAGTTCACTACTTCTTGAACCCGATTCATGTAAGCGGAATCAATTATGTAGTCGGGTGCGTCACCGATGTGGGTTTCCCAGGTCACAGGAATACGGATACTGTTGTAGCCCTCATCTGCAATCGACTGAATTAGTTCCTTTGTAATACGAGGGTTGCCCCAAGCTGTCTCATCCTCACCAACGGCGTCCAGAGAGTTACCCAGATTCCAGCCAGGCTCCATGGCGTTCACGTAGGTCTGCATTTTGCTTGGAGCGGGTGATGCACTGGCCTGTTCACTGTTGTCAGTTGCAGCTGAAGCCATAGCCGAGGAGAATAGAGATAGAATCATGGCAGTCACAAGCGTAAGAGAAAGGATTGATTTGCGGTTTTTTTTCATTAATATAGTCTCCTTCGAATAGAGATTGGTTGAACCTGAATAGCGGTTAAGCAGGGTGAAAATAGAGCTCAACGCAAACAAAAATTTACTTGTTTAATACTGGAATCACCACCGAATTATTTTATGAAAGCGTTTTCGTAATTTACTATATCATGATTTAATATTGGACAATACCTGCACAATTGGAATAAAAATCATATGAAAATCAGTGATTTTGTCATACTAATAGATGTGTAGTGAGCGTTTATTTCATTGCAAATGAAAAATCATGTGGTTGCTTTTTAATGATAATTAGATTTAAATACCCTGGGAGGGATCTAATATGAAGCTGGATGCACATCAACATTTCTGGGAATACAATGTCGCCGAGTACGGATGGATTGGCGAAGAGATGAAAGCTATTCGTCAATCTTTTCTTCCGGAAGATCTTGAACCTTTATTGGTCCAATCAGGACTGGATGGTTGTATTGCGGTACAAGCCAGACAATCACTGACAGAAACCCAATGGCTTCTGCAGCTGGCGGATCGGCATGAATGTATCAAAGGTGTTGTTGGATGGGTGGATCTTTGTTCGGATGAAGTTCGGAATCAGCTTGAACTGTTCGCGTCCAATCCATATCTGAGGGGCGTACGTCATGTCATACAGGATGAACCTGATCTGGATTATGTATTGAGAGAAGACTTTCAGCGCGGAATTTCATTGCTTAAGGAGTATGATTTGGCATACGATCTGTTGGTATCCAAGGAGCAACTGCCTTATGCCGTTGAATTGGTTAAGACGTTTCCTGAACAGCGATTTGTCCTTGATCATCTAGCCAAACCCGACATAAAATCAGGTATAATCTCACCCTGGAAAGAAGCACTTGAGTCATTGGCCGCACAACCTAATGCGTATTGTAAACTTTCAGGGATGGTGACGGAAGCAGATTGGGCAAATTGGACTCCAAAGGATTTTACAGCCTATCTGAATATCGCCATAGAAGCCTTTGGTGCGGAAAGGTTAATGTTCGGGTCCGACTGGCCCGTGTGCAACGTTTCAGCTACGTATTCTGAAGTATACGGTCTCATTGTAAGTCACATTAATGCCCTACCTATATCAGATCAACAGATGATTCTTGGCGGCACATGTGCTGCGTTCTATCAAATATCGTAGTGGGCAATCCGAAGCTAAACCGGTTTCAAGAAGTTGACAACTGTTCTGATTCTTGCTAAAGTTTTATCCAATCCGCATATTCATGATCTGGGAATGTTACCGATATGGGCATAACCTGAGCTGGCTTGTTTACACATTTTCGTGTATCCAGGCTGGTTCGGGTTTTTTCTATTTAAGTTGAACAACCGATTTTACACAAGACGACTGCGCGGCCAGAACAATCTTCCAATCGCTGTTATCCCCAGATTTTTTCTGTCCTCTCCGTTTATGTGTAATTGTGTAGTTCAACTTAAATATTTTGTCTTTTTAATGTTTCTTACGATTGGAGCGGATAGCTGAATTACATAATTGGAAGGAGAATGATGATGACGAATTTTAAATTTCCTAAAGACTTTCTGTGGGGTGGAGCCATTGCTGCCAATCAGGCGGAGGGCGCGTATCTGGAAGATGGCAAAGGGCTGAGTATCGTTGACTTGCTGCCAACAGGTGAGAACCGCAGAAGTATTATGAAAGGTAATGTTCCGGCCTTTACGCCGCTCGCTACCGAGTTCTACCCTTCACATGAAGCGATTGACTTCTATCACCGTTACCCCGAAGACATTGCTCTATTTGCAGAAATGGGATTCAAAGCACTGCGTGTCTCCATTGCTTGGGCACGGATTTTCCCGACAGGAGAAGATGCACAGCCGAATGAAGCCGGATTACAATTTTACGATAACCTGTTTGATGAATTGTTGAAAAACGGCATTGAACCTGTGGTTACATTAGCTCACTTTGATGTGCCTGTGCACCTGATCGAGAAGTACGGCAGCTGGAGAAGTCGTGAACTGGTAACGCTATTCGAGACGTACGCTACAACGGTATTCACTCGGTACAAAGACAAGGTGAAATACTGGATGACGTTCAATGAAATTAACATGCTGCTTCATCTTCCGTTCCTTGGGGCGGGGTTGGCGTTCAATGAAGGGGATAATATCAAGGAGATCCAATATCAGGCTGCTCACCACCAACTGGTTGCAAGTGCACTGGCAGTCAAGGCATGTCATGAGATTATCCCAGGTGCCATGATTGGGTGCATGCTCGCCGCAGGAAGCTTCTATCCGTATACCTGTAATCCGGAAGATGTGTTCCAAGGCATGGAAAAAGATAGAGAGTCCTATTTCTTCATCGATGTGCAGTCACGTGGGGAATATCCGGGTTACGCCAAACGTTTCTTCAAGGACCACGAATTGAACATCGTTATGCAGCCGGGTGATGCGGAAATCTTGAAGAATCATACGGTAGATTATATCGGTTTCAGCTACTATTCAAGTCGTACAACCAGTACCGATCCGGAAGTTATCAAAAATATGACCAGCGGTAACGTATTTGGCTCGGTAGCCAATCCATATCTGGCGAAGTCCGAGTGGGGCTGGACGATTGATCCTAAAGGATTCCGTATTACCGCCAATCAACTACATGATCGTTATCAGAAGCCGCTGTTTGTTGTTGAGAATGGATTTGGTGCCAATGACGTGGTTACACCGGAAGGTAAAGTGGATGATGCGTACCGGATTGACTACTTGAAACGACATGTAGCTGAAATGGGTGAGGCCATTCAGGATGGGGTGAACATCATTGGTTACACCAGCTGGGGACCTATTGATATTGTGAGTGCTTCCTCAGGTGAGATGCGAAAACGCTATGGCTACATTTACGTGGATCGTAATAATGAAGGTCATGGTGAACTGACACGATTGAAGAAGAAGAGTTTTGAGTGGTACAAAAATGTGATCGAATCCAACGGAACAAACCTGGGTGACGCTTAGTTTATATTTTTCTGAATTAAAATGGTCTTGTACGGCAATAAAACATCGGAAGTTTCATCTTATATAAATTGAACTAAACATTTAGGCTGGGGATAACAGCGATCGGAAGGTTGTTCTGTCATCGGAGTAGCTAGTGTAAGTATTATCTAGTTCAATTTATATAACCATGGGACTTCCGATTGTCCTCACATTGAAAGCGTTGACATATAGTCAGGTTCGCGCTATACTTGACGCAATTATATCGTTTCTGGGATTGTTACTACTCGAAGTAGGCAAAACCTAAGCACCAAAAAAAGCAGACCACCATGTCTTGTTTATTTTGTGATGCTTCAGGTTTTTTTTGTATGCCCAAAAGACGATGTATAACTGCCAAGAGAGTGGAACGTGACGGGGGGATTGAAGTGAAAATAGCAAAGGTTATCAACAATAACGTCATTAGCATCTATCAGGCGGATGGAGCAGAGCTTGTGGTGATGGGACGTGGGATTGCCTTTAAGAAAAAGCCGGGGGATAAAGTAGACGAGACCCGCATCCAGAAAGTATTTGCATTGAAAAACAAACAAACATCCGATAATTTCAAAATGCTGCTGCGCGAAGTTCCGATGGAACTGATTGAAATTGTGGAAGAGATCATCACGTATGCAAGTGAGAATCTGGGCCGAAAGCTGAATGAGAACATCTATGTATCTCTTACGGATCATATTAACTTCGCGATTGAACGCTATCGGGAAGGCGTGGAGATCAAGAACGCATTAATGTGGGAGATCAAACAGTTGTACAAGCCCGAATTCGAACTGGGTCTGAGGACGCTGGAACAGATCAACACCCGTATGAATATTGAGCTTCCACCCGATGAAGCCGCTTTTATTGCCCTTCATATTGTTAACGCAGAGATGAACGAAGAAGTTATTACAACGATGAATATTACGAAGTTTATCCAGCAGATTATTAATATAGCCAAATATCATTTCAAAATGGAATTTGATGAGGACTCTCTCAGTTATTTTCGCTTTATCACACATCTGAAGTTCTTCTCCCAGCGTGTGCTCAGTGGTACGCATTACGACAACAACTATGATCATTTCTATGACATGATTAAGGAGAAACATCCGGATGCAGCAGCGTGTACGGAGAAAATTGAGCTGTTTGTCAAAAAAGAGTACAACCATGAGCTGACCAATGAAGAAAAATTGTATCTGACGGTTCATATCGAACGAGTGGTTAATCGATAATATTTAAATGTTGACAAAAATGGTTTCATTATAATAATATGTGATTAACAGGAATTAAATACGATTTAACTGGGATTGTTACTGGTTATGCAGGCAAAACCTAAGTCATGAGAAGGTCAGGACCATTGTGTCCCCTTGCTCAAGGCTTAGGTTTTTTGCGTGCAAAAAAATCGGTAAGAGGCCTGTTTGAGAAAAAGTGGGGGTGCAGATTATGAGTCAAGAGAAACTGGCCAAAGAGATTGTAGAACTGGTCGGCGGTGAGAAAAATGTGGAATCGCTGGTTCATTGTGCAACACGATTACGGTTTGTATTAAAGGACGATGCCAAGGCAGACAAAGCCAAACTGGAGAAAACAGAAGGCATCATCGCAGTCAAAGAAAATGGAGGACAGTTCCAGGTGGTTGTTGGTAACAAGGTGCCTGAAGTCTATAGTGCCATTGGACAGATCAGTAACATTCTGGACGATTCGTCAGATAAAGAAAAACCTCGCAAAGCAGCCAAAGGGCTCGGGGGGATTATCGATATCATATCCAGCATCTTTGCACCACTTCTGGGTGTTATGGCGGGAGCCGGTATTCTAAAAGGGTTATTGTTGATTGCAAGCAATATCGGATGGCTGGAAACGACAGAAACAACATATACGATCCTGTATGCAGCAGCAGATAGTCTCTTTTATTTCCTGCCTCTGTTGTTAGCGGTTACAACAGCACGTAAATTCCAGGGAAATATGTTTGTCGCGATGACGATTGCAGGAGCACTGATCTATCCGTCCATCGTCACGTTGAAATCAGAGGGAACACCAACGGATTTCTTCGGTATCCCTGTCATTTTGATGAACTATTCATCTACAGTTATTCCTATCATTTTGGCTGTCATTGTCATGAGCAAGTTGGAGAAGTTCTTTAATAAGACACTTCACGATAGTGTGAAAAACTTTGTTACACCATTGTTTTTGTTAGTGATTATGGTACCGCTGACACTGTTGGTATTTGGACCATTTGGTGTCTACGTTGGTAATGCAATTGCAGCTGGACTCGTTGCCGCATTTGGATTCAGTCCATTGCTCGCAGGAGCCGTTATGGGTGCAAGCTGGCAGCTGCTCGTTATCTTCGGAATACACTGGGGTCTCATTCCGGTATTTATCAACAACGTTGCAGTGTATGGACAGGATGGCGTTAAACCGGCTGCGACAGCTTCGATCTTTGCTCAAACGGGCGCTGCTTTTGGGGTTATGCTGAAAACCAAGAACAAAAAACTGAAAACGCTGGCTGGATCATCCACGTTGACCGCGTTATTTGGCATTACTGAACCGGCCATCTATGGGGTGACATTACCACTGAAACGTCCATTCATTGCAGGAGTTATCGGTGGTGCAGTTGGTGGAGCTATCATTGGTCAAGCGGGTACATTGGCATTTGCATCCGGCGCACCGGGACTGCTGACCTTGCCAATCTTCTACGGACCAGGTGGACAAGGTTTCCCTGGATTGATTCTGGGTATCGTAGTATCGTTTGTTGTTTCGGCTGTACTGACGTACATCATGGGCTTCAAAGATCCGGTTGAAGAAGAAACAAAAACTGAACCTACTGCATCTGCCGAGCAACCTGCCCGTACAACGAATGCTTCAGACGAAGATGTATTTAGCCCAATCGAAGGAACGATTGTTGAATTGTCGGAAGTTCCAGATCCGGCCTTTGCATCGGGAGCAATGGGTAAAGGGATTGCGATTGAGCCAACTGTGGGCAGAGTCGTAGCGCCTTTTGATGGTACAGTTACCGTTGCATTCAAGAAAAAACATGCCTTGGCTGTAGTGTCAGACACCGGTGCTGAAATATTAGTTCACGTGGGAGTAGATACCGTTAAATTGGATGGGCAACATTTTGTTTCCCATATCAAGGAAGGCGATCGGGTCCAAGCGGGAGATCTGTTGCTTGAGTTCGATATTGCACAGATTAAGGCTGCTGGTTATCATACGGTGACACCTATTATTGTAACCAACTCAGCCAACTACGAAGAAGTGATTCCGCAGGCTATAGGTCAGGTTCATAGCCAGGAGCTTCTATTAAAATTAAGTAGCGGTAATAGCCAGGAACAAAAGTAGATTGATGTACTAATCCGATGGTGTCGTGTTTTCATGGTTCCGTTGACATGGTGGAATTGGAAAATTATAATTATAATTAGAATTGTACATCTATACATGATAATGAAAGGTGGATTATTGAACATGACACATGCAATGAGACTGCGCTTCCTTCCTTTGAATCGGTAATTGAATACGTTCAAAGGCTCTGACTATTGGTTCAGAGTAAACGGGATCAGTCTGTCATTTTCAATCATCCTGACCTTAAAATAAGTGTTATACTCGCTTACCCGTTTACGTTGAATCACAGGCCGTGGCCTGTGATTCTTTGTTTTTTCTTCTGATTATCTTAATCAGTTAAATAATTAGGTAAAGGCGCTCAATACAGACTACTGGAGGTAACCACTATGATGACGTTACTGTTCTATTGATACGAGCTGGCACGATAAGCTCGTATCGATAGAAGTGTGCTTCGCTATCGATACGAAATAAATCTTATTTCGGAGGTAGCGAATATGGAAAAGATATGTTTTGAATTAGAACAGGTTGAGATGACCTATATGGATAAAGCAGTACTGAACATTGAGCGACTGGCTGTGCATCAACTGGATCGCATTGGTGTAGTAGGTGGGAATGGTCAGGGTAAAAGTACATTGTTGAAACTCATTGCGGGACAGATCCAGCCAACAGCCGGAAAGGTAAAACGTTTTGCAGAGTTTGGTTATTTGGAACAAGTGGAACCACCCCAGCCTAACGAAAATCTCGAAGTTGACGGGGCTTTACTCAGTAAATTAGCCATACCTCAACACGACCAAGCATGGAGTGGCGGAGAACAGACCCGTTTGAAACTGGCTCAAATGTTCACTCATTATCATGAAGTACTGTTACTGGATGAACCAACAACACACCTGGATCAAGAGGGCATTACATTTTTGCTGGATGAATTGCGTTATTACTATGGGGCGCTTGTGCTGATCAGTCATGATCGTGCGGTTCTGGATGAACTGGTGACCACGATCTGGGAAATCCATCAAGGCGAGGTTCGCGTATATTCCGGTAACTATAGTGATTATCAGGCACAGAAGAGGCTGGAGCGTGAACAGCAAAACCAGGCCCATGAACAGTTTTCCAAGGAGAAAAGACGATTGGAGCTGGCCGCTCGGGAAAAGATGAAGAAAGCCGAGAAAATAACGCAGGCCGGAAGCATGTCCAAAAAAGAATCCAAGGCAAAAGCAAACCGCATGGTTGAAACAAAATCCAAAGGCACCAGTCAAAAAGCGGTCCACCGCGCAGCCAAAGCGATTGAACAGCGGATGCAACAACTTCACGAGGTAAAAGCAGTGCAGGAGGATCGTCCTATGATCTTCCGTCAGCCAAAGACACTGGAGCTGCACAATAGATTTCCAATTATGGCAGATCGCCTTACGCTTGAGGTGGAAGGAAACATATTGTTGGAGGATGTAAGTTTTCAAATTCCATTAAAACAAAAAATAGCGATAACCGGAGCCAATGGCAGCGGGAAAAGCACATTGCTTAACCATGTTTTCCATACTGGAGATCACATCACGATGTCTCCAAAAGCAAAGCTCGGTTATTTTCAGCAAATGAGCTATCGATTCACGACAAAAGAGACCGTATTACAATTCCTGAAAGATCGTTCGGAATATGAGGAATCAGAGCTCAGAAGTGCGTTGCATGCGATGCAATTCTCAGGTAATGACCTGCTGAAGAATGTTGGGACATTAAGTGGAGGAGAAGCGATTCGTCTTCAATTATGTCACTTGTTTCTTGGACAATATAACATTCTATTGTTAGATGAACCGACGAATTTCTTGATATGCATGCATTGGAAGCGTTGGAGCGTTTTATCAAGGCCTATGAAGGGACGATTCTGTATGTATCTCATGATCAAAGGTTTATTGAAAATACAGCGGATCAACAATTTCAGATTACAGAGCGTCAATTAATTCAGGTGAATATATAAGTTGAACTAAAGAAGATTTACACGGATCACTCCGATGACAGAACAACCTTCCGATCGCTGTTATCCCCAGATTTTTTTGAATCCTTTTATAAGGGAGTAAATCCGGGGATAGCGTATGCTTCCGATGTAGCTTTCTTGCAGAAAGCTTGTAGGCGAACGCTTCGATTTTTCAGGTTCTTTCTGTCCTCTCCGTTTTGTATAAATTTTTATTTCAATTTATATAGAAAATAAATCTATAGAAGAAGAGACGAAAACCGCCAAAGTGATTTTGGCGGTTTCGTCGTTTTCAAAGATAGGCAGATCAGTTACCTTATGTAGCTTCTATTAAGACTCCGCTTTTATAACCGTTGAATGTATGTTACCTGTGAGACGTTGAGGTGGGAAAACCATGCGCACGGGCGCAATGATGATGGCAGCAAATACAGCCTTGATCAGATCCCCAATTATGTAAGGATAAAACCCTTGAATCATGGCCTCAGGTAAGTCCATTTTGTATGCATAGGCAAGCCAAGGGACACCAGAGACATACACGAGCAGTGAACCAAATAGTTCAAATACAACAAAAGCGAGCATGAATCCTGTAACACCTTTGATGTTGATTCGTGCAAGCAGCAGTCCAATTAATAATGCGGAGATCGGCCACATCATCACATATCCTCCGGTAGGTCCAAGAAGTACCGCAAGTCCTCCGGTCCCGTGCAGCAAGGGGAAACCAAGAGCGGTGAGCAGAACAACCATGGTAACGCTCAGAAAACCATATAGCGGGCCAAGTAATCCTCCAGCTAACATGACAGCCAAGGTCTGTAATGTTATCGGTACTGGGGAGAAGCCAATGGGAATGCTTATGTAACCAAAAAGTACTAAAATTGCGGCCATAAGTGCGCTGAATACAATGCCTCGCAAAGATAATTTCATGTTTGAACAATCCTCTCCATTTTGGTAATATGATTGTTAACCAATTAAATAAATGTGGTTAACGATTAGGATCGTACCACATAACAATAGAAAGGGAAAGGACTAATTTACGATGCAAGGCAACCTGCCTATAATTACATTAGAAGATGTTCGAGTGCATTATGCTTCCGAAGGTAGTCAGGTGAGGAAAGCACTGGACGGGGTTTCACTTACGCTGCACCAAGGAGAATGGATTAGTATTGTAGGAGCGAATGGCAGTGGGAAAAGCACACTTGCTGGACTACTGATCGGATTCATTCCGCTATCGGGAGGGGTACGGAATATCTCGGATGAACTTACTGTTCGGGGTGTACTGCAGCAACCGGATGCTCAGGTACTTGGCGATACGATTGAAGAGGAGTTTCATTTTGCGCTGTCACCATTAATGGAATCTGTAGAAGAGCAATTGGAGCGCAGGCAGGATGCATTACATACCGTAGGACTTCAATATCCCCCGGAGAAGGCGGTCTCACAATTATCCGGGGGACAGAAGCAACTGCTTAATATTGCTGTAGCGCTCGCAGCCCAACCGGATATATTGATTCTGGATGAGCCAACAGCCATGCTTGATCCAGGAGCAAGAGACCGTATCGAGGCCATCGTTCAGAAGATTACCCAGCGGGGGACAACGGTGATCTGGATTACACACCATCTGGAGGAAGCAACCCTGTGTGATCGAATCATTGCTATGGAGAGGGGACGTTGTGTGTACAACGGGACGCCGGAGTCCTTTTTCTATGAAACAGAGTTGAATGAGAAGGCTACTCGGGAAAATGTACAGCTATCTCCCTGTGAACGGTTAGGGTTGGACCCTCCTTTTACTGTAAAAACTGCGTTATTGCTCAAGCAAAAAGGTATGATGCCAGAAGCCATGCCACTGCGACCTGAGCAACTGGCCAAGGAGGTCGCACGTTGGAGATCAAGCTAACCAATATACGCATAGAAGCATCGGAATCGGGCAAACGTGCACTGCTTGAAGATGTGAGTGTACAGTTGAACAGTGGGGAAATCACCTTGCTGCTGGGCTGCACGGGTTCAGGAAAAACGACTTTATTACAGACGTTGGCTGGTCTGAGACCGCCCGATGCAGGAAGTATCACATTAGATGGCACACCTTTATGGAAAGAAGGAAAAGTGCCGCAGTCGATTTTATTGCAAATGGGACTATTGTTTCAATTTCCGGAACAACAACTGTTTGCCCGAAGTATTCAGCGTGAATTCACATATTCTCTGCGTCCCTATCGACTTTCAGAGAAACAGCAACAAGAGCAGATCACAAAAGCACTGAACCAATGGGACCCGCCAGTGTCCTCGGAGTTGGACCGACGTTTTCATCTGGACAGGTCGCCATTTGCTCTAAGTGGGGGAGAGAAGCGCAGGTTAGGTCTTGCTCTCGGAAGTGTGACCAATCCACACTGGCTTCTGCTGGATGAACCAAGCGCCGGATTGGAATCGCATAGTGTCTTGCTTTTGCTGGATGTATTGGAGCAACATCGTCTGGCAGGTGGTGGGGGCGTGGTAGCAACCCATGATCTGGATACATTCTTGCCTTGTGCGGATCGAGTATTGCTGTTGCAGGAAGGCTGTCTAATCGCCGATCTTACGCCGAGAGAACTTCACAATAGACCTGAACTGCTGGAGCAGACAGGGATCGGACTGCCACCATCGATGAGACTGGCACAGCAGTTAAGAGAAGCGGGTCTTGAGCTGCCTTTGACCGCGATGACGCCAGAGGAGATGGCTGAAAGTATTGTTCAGTCCACGTCAGTTGAGGTGGGGATTCAGAACGGATCGAAAGAAGCATCAGGGACGGTAACGATGGAAGTCAAGAGCGATGTAATGAAGTATGAAAAAAAAGCACTGAAGCTGTCGTCCATTAAAACGGAAGACGATCCAAAGCTTCTTCCGAACACATTGACTCATTCAGGCGGATTATATGGCGTCATGGACCCGCGTCTGAAATGGATTTTGTATATTTTGTTGGTCACCGCAGCTATGCTTCAACAGCGCTGGCTGGGATTGACTTTAACACTGGTGCCGGTAGTGGCCGCACTTGCCGTGCTTCCGCGTCAGACTTTGGGTGGATGTATGAAGTTAATGAAGCCATTATTATTCTTTTTCATCATATCAACGGCGCTATCTGGGACAAATCTTTCAACAGAAGGAGGAGGTCTGCACTTTGGCTTTTCCCTGATGCAGGCGGAGGGCACTTTGCTGAATGTGTATCGTTTGTTTATCGTCACATTGGCAAGCCTTTGGTTTTCACTGACGACGCCTTATGGGCGAATGGTAGAAGGGCTTAACTGGGTACTCGGTATCGGTAAAAAGATCAGGTTGCCCGTAGCTTCGTTTGCTCTTGCTGTTTCGTTAATCTTTCGGTTTATCCCGATGATCTGGAGTGAGTGGCAGCGATTCTCACTGATCGTACGGGCACGTGGAAAGGCAGCTTTAAGACCAAATACCGTTCGAATTCGTGACCTGGGTCCGATGGTGATTCCTTTGTTAATGGCACTGTTCCAACGTGCAGAGGATATGACCATTGCCATGGAAATGCGTAAAGTTAGAGAGCACTCTATGCTCGGAGGACGTTCATCGTTATTGGTATGGTCCAAACGTGATACCTGGATTAGCATGGCTGGCCTCATTGTTTTTGTACTTTTAATATGGATTCGCCAACTGTGATGGCGATGATTAACGTGATTAATCCGGTGATGAATAAGACGATGGATTAGAACCATAAACGCAGTGTTTTCCAAAGATCATGCATAAATGCGTTTGTCCTCGCTCACAATAAGTGGACGTTGATCATCTGAAGTGGATCAGGAGGGATAAACGATGAAAGATAAGTTTTTGCGTGAAGAACGGCAAGAATATACCGATGTGTCTACGGTGGAGTCGCAGCGAAACGATATCACACTCGAAGAATTCCCGGAGGGTCCTTACGGTTCATCTCTGTTATCCGAGTCTCTCGGGAAAAGTTCTCCGTGGCGGGTGGATCAGAGGTCTGCACATCGTTTTGATTATGAAAATCATGAGCTTCACGAGGGAGAAGTACGGGATTATCCAGGTCAGGATGTTTTTGACGAAACGGTTCCGGATAACGTGTCCAAACCTCAATATACGGAAGAATCGTAATGACATATTGATATAAAATAGAGCGTAGCCTCCGACAGGTTTTATCCTGTTCGGGGGTTATTTTCGTTGTGTTTAATGAAAACATATCTCCTCCAATTCCACATTATGGGTTATTATATTTGTAGCTCGAAGTAAAAATCTGGTTAAATATGCGGGGGGACTTGGGATGAGAGAGATCGATTATAGTCAATATTTCTGGCAGGATGATAAGGTCAGATTGCGTGCTTTGCGTGAGGAAGATTGGGAGGATCATTATTATAACCGCTTTGATACACCTGCCCGTCGGTTATTGGAGTGTGCAGTAGAGTTGCCGCCAACCCATGTTGAAGCGAAGAGTTTCACGGAAAACTTCTCTGATTTTTCTTTAACCAAAGGACGGATCATGTTTACAATTGTAAATATGGATGGTGAAAATGTCGGAGGTGTGAATCTGAACAGCATTGATGAGAGAAACGGTACCTTTAGCATTGGCATTCAAATTGACAGGGATCATCGAGGAAAAGGATACGGAACCAGAGCCGTTCGAATCTTGCTGAACTATGCCTTCTTCGAGCGCAGGCTCAATAAATTTAATGATTATGTACTCCAAGGTAATGAACCTTCCGCAGCAATGATGAGAAAACTTGGATGTATTCAGGAAGGTGTACGTCGCCAGGTGATCTATACGGATGGAAAATACCAGGATCTGATCCTCTTTGGATTAACCAAAGACGAGTTTATGGTTAAAGAGGGGCTTGTTTGAAGTAAAGCTAATAAGCTGTAATTAAGTGTGTAGTAGGAGGAATTATGAACCAACCCGTACTAACCGATGAATTAATCATCGATTGCAAGGATATTTATTTGCGCGAGTATCGAATTGAAGATTTAGAGAAACTGCAAGAAATTACGTGGCAACCTGAGGTGTATGAATTCCTACCGGGATGGAACGCTACGATTGAAGACAGGAGCCTGTGGCTCACCGAATATGAAATCCCTGAGAATCAACGTTTTAAACAAGTTGTGATGGCGGGAGGGTATATCGGAGAGTTATACTTACGTATGGCTATCGTACTCAAAGAAAATGACGAGTTCATAGGATGGTGTTGCTCAGGGATCAAGGATGAACTGCCAGCACCCAATCGGGAGATTATGTACGGTATTTCGAAACACTTCAGAAATCGTGGTTACACAACGCAGGCGCTCAAAGGAATGACAGATTATTTGTTTGAACATACAAACGTGGAAGTGTTAAATGCCATCGCTTTGACTACCAATCAAGCATCCAATAAGGTGATACAGAAATGTAATTTTGAACGGGTAAATTTGATCGAGATCGAGGATGAAAAGTATAACCATTATCAACTGTGTAAGGGCGAAGGTCATTTTTGATTTAACTTTTAATCTCATTGAAAATCGCTATAAGTTTCAACTTTCGGATCAGGTTAGACAGTTAATCCTGGCTGCCTGATTTTTTCTGTCATTTAGTTTACAAAACAGGTTTCTGTTAATAATTTTCTCCACGATAATAGCGCTCCAATTTGTTATCCAAATGAACAAGCTGCGCTTTTTTCTCCTCGATATCATTAAGCAACTTTTGCTTTTGATCCTCAATCAACTTGGTTCTTTCCTTCAGCGTGGAGGTTCCTTCATTGACCTGATCATAATACTTTTTGATGTCTTCCACACTCATCCCGGTTTCGCGAAGGCATTTGATAAAAACCAGCCAGTTCAGATCATCCTCCAAATAAAGACGGTTATTCTGCTCATTTCGTGCAGCAGGTTTCAGCAGTCCCTTTCTTTCATAAAAGCGGATCGCTCCAATGGAGATCTCAACTTTTTTCGCTACTTCTCCAATCGTTAACATGTTAATCCCTCTTTTTATAAAAATGATTTGACCTACACTAAGTGTAGCATAGTAACTTATACATTGTTAAATATAAATCAAATTATGGAAAGAAGGATTCGCATGAAAAAGACTGTTTTTGTAACCGGAGCAAATAAAGGAATTGGATATGAAATCGTAAAGCAGTTGGGTGAAGCAGGTTGGAAAGTTATCCTTGGCGCACGTAGTATCGAACGGGGGGAAGCAGCTGTTTCTGAGTTAACTTCCAGGGGGTTAGATGTAGATTTTGTACAGATCGACATGTGCGACCTGAAGAGCATTGAGCAGGCAGCCGATACGATTCACAAGAGTTATCCCGCTATAAACCTTCTGATCAATAACGCGGGTATGCCGGGGGCTTTCTCTCATTCATTTACGGATACTAAAGAGGAAGATCTGCGGAACGCCTTTGAAGTGAACTTTTTCGGCACCTTCCGTTTGAATCAGCGATTGTTCCCGTTAATCAAAGATAATGAAGGCACAATCATTAATGTATCAACCGACATGGCTTCTCTGGACCATATGCAAAATGAGGAATCTACTTTAAATGCCTTCGACTATAATTCATCCAAAACGGCCAACAGCGCCATGACACTTTCGATGGCTTATGAAGTCAAAAACAGCAGGGCTCAAGTCTTTGCAGTAACGCCCGGATTCACATCAACAGATCTTAACGGCAACGCCGAAGGCGGTAAATCAAAAGAAGCCGGCGCTGCGATTATCGTGCGCTATGCGACGGATGGCAAACGCCATAACGGAGAATTCCTAGATGAGAATGGCGTGTACCCTTGGTAATCCACCGTTGCCAAAAGCAACGATAGAACGGGATGAATTTTAGAGAATGCCTTCAAGCTCAAACTCAAATTCAAACTTAGGCAAGCTATTCGATGATTGATACCATTGTCTCAAAAGTCTTGAGGTCCAAGATAGCTGATTTTGAAGAATGGGTAGACGATTTTATAACGAACCCAGGACGTCTTATTATGCCTTTAGGTACGTGTCTTAAATTTTAAGGAACATCAGACACGCTATTTCCGAAATCCCCTTAGAAAAACGCAGTAAACGGCTGTTTATTCTAATATAACGTGGCTCAGGTTCATTAGATCTCTGCGGACGCTTCAAATGCTTGAATAAGACGCCTCAGATTCGTTAGCCCGAAAGCCTGAAACCAATTGAGCTACTGCTCTACACTTTATCGATCAGATACAAAAAGAATCCCCCTTTCATTCCTCAACCGTAATGAGAGGGGGATTCGTCATGCAATGAAAAGCCGGAATGAAGATGGAAGAAAGCAACGTTTGGAGAGCTTGACTAGAGCGAGCGTAAGATCAAGTAGATCTTACGTAGAACTGCTTATAGCCAACTTATAGCCAGCTAGGAGCCGACGCCAGTTTAGACATCTGCCTTATGCAGCGGCAGCAAAATCATAAATTCAGTTCCCAAGCCTACCTGACTTCGTACCGTAATCTTCCCACCATACGACTCCACAATCGAGCGGGTAATGGCGAGACCGAGACCTGCGCCACCTTGTTTGCGCGAACGAGAACTGCTTGTGCGGTAAAATCGCTCAAAGATATGGGGCAGATGTTCAGGTTCAATGCCTGTGCCGTTATCCTTCACGGACAATTCAGCCTTATGATGCGTGGCATATAACGTTATGGAGATGGCTCCATGTTCAGGATCGGTGTGCTGCACCGCGTTATGGAACAGATTCAGCACAACCTGTTTCAGCTTGTAAGGGTCAGCCAGTACATACACTTCAGCCGTCAGGTCAAGATGAATGGATCTTTGCTGAGCCATCATGGCGAGTTGTGGTTGCATTTCTAGCAGGAGACTGTCCAGCTGAATAACCTCCCGCTCCTGCCTTGGAGCCTGATCCAGCTTGGTTAGTAACAGCAAATCTTCAACCAGCTTGTTAATTCGGACGGATTCGCCGTGCATGCTGTCCAGTGCTTTATACAATTGATCTTGATTGGTCGCTGCACCCCGCTGTAGAACTTCAATGAAGCCGTGAATAGAGGTGAGCGGGGTACGAAGTTCATGGGAAGCATCAGACAAGAAACGCTGCATCTGCTCTTTCGATTCCCGCTCTGCTTCAAACGAGTTCTCCAGCCTTTCAAGCATGCCATTGAATGAAACTGCGAGCTGATCCACTTCCTCTTGTCCCTGAACGATGGGAAGGCGTTCTGCGAGACTGCCTGCATCGATTTGCTGTACTTTATTCACCATGTTGGACAGGGGAACAAGCGTCCGGCGTAATACCTTGGTGTATAGAATAAGACCGGCTACCATGGCTAAAAGCGATAACATGAGGAAGATTAGAAGCTGTTTAATAATTAAATCTCTAAGTGGTTTCGTAGCCGTACCCATCTGTACCATTGGTAAGCCCCGATTGCGTGGACCTGGTGAGGCGAATACAATCAATTGCTCATTCCCTTGGCTATCCGTGACGATCCGGTAGGGAATATGTTTTTGTTCTTTCAACTCATGTGTTATGTCCTGATATACGGCGGTTGATAGTTGAGGGGCTTTCAGACCGTCTTCTCCAAAAACATCCTCAAACGTACCTTCGTTATCAAACAGGGCTAGTGAACGGTCAGGAATAAACAACACCCGATTACCAGACCCGTTTCCTGCCTGTCCACCAAAAGGATTGTTGGAAGAGCCGTTACGTGACTGGATACCGAGCCAAACCGGGGGCATGGACATGAGCTGTTCTTCCATGGTTTTTGCCTGATTCCGGTAGAGAAAGCTTTCCATGATCCAGAATTGCAAAATACCGATTAACAATAATAGCCCGGCAAGCACGAACAAAGAACGTGAGAGCAATTGAGAACGCAATGAATGAGGCCAGATCCATTGGTGGAGACGTCTTAAACGAAGTTTATTTTTCTTAGGCAGAGAGTTCATTAAAGATCCACCCTGTACCCGACACCCCGAAGCGTGCGGATGAGTTTATGCTCTTTATCCCCGAGTTTGTCACGCAAGGAGCGAACGTATACCTCCACAATATTTTCTTCCCCGCCAAAATCATACCCCCACACCCGACTCAAAATGGTCGCTTTGCTCAGTACAATCCCATGATTAAGCACAATGAATTTTAGCAATTCGTATTCGGTAGGAGATAACTCCATGACCTGATTCTGATAGGTGATTTCTTTGCGCTGATCATCAATTCGGAAGGGACCGTGGGTGACGGCTCCTATTAATAAAGGAAATTGATTACGCAGTCTGGCCTGAATCCGGGCGAGCAGCTCGTCAAAGGCAAAGGGTTTGATCATGTAATCGTCAGCACCTAGCCAAAGGCCCTTAACCCGATTCTCGACTTCATCCTTCGCTGTCAGCATAATTACGCCAACCTCGTCACCGGTCTTACGCAGACGCTCGACCAATTCGAATCCATCCATCTCTGGCATCATGACATCTAGAATAGCCATATGTGGCTTGAATTCAAGCGCTAACTCAAGCGCAGCCGCTCCATCCGGTGCGGTGCGCACATCAAAGCCCTCATTGCTTAATCCAAGCTCTAGAAATTGTAAAATATGCGGTTCATCATCAGCCAATAGTATTTTAATTCCGCTGCTAAGCTTCATTATGTGCCGCTCCTCCTTGCTTGCTTCCATCTATAGTTCTCCCTCAATGGAGAGGGACTGTATGTTGTATTATCGCTTGCCAAACTGAAATTTAGCTGAAAGGATTGTGAATTATCCTCAGACAACATTCAGCGGGCACTCATCCCAGTTTTATTTTGGCATGTCACAATACTAGACATGAAGAAATTTGAAGGAGTGATTAACTTTGAATAACACCAAAAGAAGGATGGATCTTGTCCTTCTGCCGATTGTATTACTGGCGGCATTTCTGAACGGGTACGGCATCTGGAACGATCCATATGCGAATTCCTATTATACGACTGCCGTTGGGAGTATGCTCAGTAACTTCCATAACTTTTTCTATGCTTCACTCGATTCGGCAGGCTCGGTAACTGTTGACAAACCACCGGTTGTCTTCTGGATCCAGACGGCATTTGCCTATGTCTTTGGATTGCACGGATGGAGTGTTATTTTGCCGCAGGTATTAGCGGGAATCGGTTCGGTGCTCCTGATCTATTTCATGGTGAAACCTACATATGGACTTGCAGCAGCACGAATCTCGGCACTTGCGATGGCAACTGTGCCAGTTGTGGCTGCAGTCAGTCGGACCAACAATATTGACAGCATGCTGGTATTTACACTACTGCTGGGTTCATGGTTTTTGTTCAAACGCAGCAAACAAGGCAGTGCTTGGTGCATTCTGGTTGCCTTTGGGTTAATAGGCGTAGCCTTTAATATGAAAATGCTTCAAGCCTACATGATTCTCCCGGCTTTTTACTTGTTCTATCTACTCGCATTTCAGGCGAAATGGAGAAGGAAGATCATTCTGCTGATCGGCAGCACAGCGGTTCTGGCGGTCGTTTCCTTATCCTGGGCGGTCACTGTGGATTCCATACCCGAAGACGAGCGGCCTTATATCGGCAGCAGTGAAACAAACTCGGTCATGGAACTCGCTTTTGGATACAATGGTCTGGCTCGCCTAACGGGTCAGCAGAATACTGCAGGTAACGCAGGTATGCCAAATGGTATGGGACAGGGAAATAATCGGGAAAATCGAGGAGACTCGATTTCAGGCCCTAATCAGACAGGCAGTGGTGTTCCTGGCGCTGGGCAAGATGTCAATGCACCGGATAACGATAATATGAATGGTTCGAACGGCTTGAACGCCATGGGCGGCATGAATGGGCCGAATGGCAATTTCCCGAACGGGCAGATGCCGAATGATATGGAAATGCCAAATGGAAGAAATTTCGGCGGAGGCATGGGCGGAATGTTTGGTACGGGGGAAAAAGGTCCTCTGCGTCTGTTCCAGACTGAACTGTCAGGTCAAGCCAGCTGGCTTCTGCCTGTTGTGCTGCTTGGATGCATTGCCCTATTTGCAGGATTAAGACGGAGAAATTTAACCAACAAACACAAGGAGGCCATGTTCTGGCTAGCCTGGCTGCTTCCCGTTGCTGCCTTTTTCAGTGTGGCAGGTTTCTTCCATCAATATTATCTGATTATGCTTGCACCTCCAATTGCGGCGCTGACTGGCGCAGGATTTGTAGCGATGTGGAAATCATATCGTGATCGCGATGGATGGCAGGCATGGTTGCTTCCGGTGTCCGTGCTGCTGACGACTCTATTCGGCTGGTATATCATGCAGGTGTATAACGATACGATTGGTGCAGGCTGGTCCATTAGTGAATTGATCGCAGGCATTCTGATCACGGTCATCCTAATCGTTATGCTTCATCGCACACATCGATGGAAACAGAGTTTCATTATCGCGGGATTCATGGTGATGCTGATCGGTCCAATCTACTGGGCATTCACCCCAATTACTTATGGTGGCAACAGTATGATTCCGGCAGCAGGACCTACTGGTTCCAATGGTATGTTTGGCGGATCCGGCATGGGTATGCCGATGGGTAGCGGTGCAGGAGACACAGAAATGCCTACAATGGGTGGCCGTGGCGGAATGGGCAACCGTAACGAAGAAGTCGATACAGCCACACTGAATTATTTGAAAGAGCACAATACAGGCGAAACGTATCTCTTCGCCACAACAGATTATAATCAGGCAGCACCTTATATTATCGACGAGAAAGCATCGGTAATTACACTTGGAGGTTTCTCCGGGTCAGACCCGGTGTACACAACAGAGGAACTTGAGCAACTCGTCAAGAGCGGGCAAGTGAAATACTTCATGGTTGGTGGCATGGGTGGCCGCGGAGGGAACTCGGAAATTAGCGATTGGATCAAAGAGCACGGAACCGAGATTCCAACGTCAGAATGGCAGACAGGCACCGACAGCGGATCTGCGGATAACGGAGACACCGGAAACAGAGCTGGATTTGGATTCGGCGGACAGACGACCTTGTACGAAGTGAAATTGTAGCTATATAAATTGAACTTATCATTTACACGATAACGGAGAGGACAGAAAAAACCTGAAAAAGCGAAGCGTTCGCCTTTATGCCCGGATTTTCCCTTTATAAAGGGAATCAAAAAATCTGGGGATAACAGCGATTGGAGGGTTGTTCTGTCATCGAAGTGTGCAGTGTAAATATTCTTTATTTCAATTTGTATAGAGTGAAAATCTCGGACGAAGTCCATTGGAAAAGGGAGGGGACAAACATGGCTCAAACGTATCGATATAGCATTATTATTCCCATGTATAACGAGGAAGCGGTGATCGAGGAGACTTATCGGCGTCTGAAGAAGGTCATGGGCAGCACAGGAGAGAGCTATGAACTGTTGTTTGTCAATGATGGCAGCGTGGATCGAAGTGCACAGATGATCCTTGATTACGCCCGTTGGGACGAGAGTGTGAAACTGATTGATTTTGCCCGTAACTTCGGACATCAGATTGCGATAACAGCGGGTATGGATTATGCAGCGGGGGATGCGGTAGTTATTATTGATGCGGATCTGCAGGACCCTCCCGAACTGATACTGAATATGATCGCCAAATGGAAAGAGGGCTATGAAGTCGTATATGCACGTCGCACCAGACGAAGCGGGGAAACTCGCTTCAAGAAATGGTCGGCAAGTCTGTTCTATCGTGTCCTTCGTGCCTCAACCGATACGGATATCCCGGTAGACACCGGAGATTTTCGCCTGATTGATCGCAAAGTATGTGATGAGATGAAACGTCTTCCGGAGAAAAACAGGTTCGTGCGCGGGTTGGTCAGTTGGGTCGGCTTTCGTCAGACTGCGATTGAATATGAACGCGATGAACGTCTGGCAGGTGAGACAAAATATCCGCTAAAACGCATGCTGAAGCTCAGCCTGGATGGTATTACTTCATTTTCGTATAAACCGCTCAAGCTCGCAGGTTATGTAGGTGCGATCCTGTCGGTTGGCGGATTCATCTATATGTTAACGGTTATTATTTCGGCCATCTTTACAGATTCAACAATTAAGGGATGGCCATCCATTGTGAGTATCATGCTGATGTTTAACGGATTCATCCTGATCATGCTGGGTATTCTGGGCGAGTACGTGGGCCGAATCTATGATGAGACCAAGGCGCGTCCGCTATACATTGTGAGAGATGTGGTTCATGCCGAGGGCCAGCAAGCGCAACCCCGATTGACAGCCCGAGTTGCTCATCATGACTAAGCGTCTAGTGACACTCTTCAAGTTCGGTATTGTGGGTGTTGCAAATACGGCAGTGGATGCGGTGGTGTTTGCTTTGCTTGCAGTGGTCGGTGTACCGGTTCTGATGGCTCAAGTAATCTCGTACAGCTGCGGGGTTGCAAACAGTTATTGGCTGAACGGCAGGTGGACTTTTCGAGATGCGGCACGAGGGAGCGGCGATAGAGCGCAACTTATTCGTTTTCTAATCACCAATCTCGTCGTTCTCGCGTTATCCGCCTTCATTCTGATGACATTACACGATGTGCTGGGTTGGAGTCTCGTGATGAGCAAGATCCTGGCGACCTTGATGGGGATGATTCTGAACTATATGGGCAGCAGATATTGGGTGTTTCGTATAGCTACTTAGCTGCCCACAGCGTGCAATATTGGTTATAAGAAGCAATGAAAGGAGTGTATGATGATATGCAAATTAAAAAAGCAGTTATTCCGGCAGCGGGTCTCGGAACCCGTTTCCTGCCAGCGACCAAAGCACAGCCCAAAGAGATGTTACCGATTGTAGACAAACCGGCCATCCAGTACATTGTTGAAGAAGCAGTGCAATCAGGCATTGAGAATATCCTCATTGTGACCGGACGCAACAAAAAATCCATAGAGGACCATTTTGATAAATCGGTTGAACTTGAACACTCTTTATATGCCAAGGGCAAACAGTCTTTACTGGAAGAGGTGCAGGCCATCAGCGAGATGGCAAATATTCATTTTATTCGTCAAAAAGAACCGCTGGGACTGGGGCATGCCATTGGGTGTGCACGGCAATTTGTAGGAGATGATGCTTTCGCTGTACTGCTGGGAGATGACATTATGGTGTCTGATCCACCTGCACTTGCACAGATGGTCCATCTCTATGAAAAGACAGGCAACCAGATCATTGGTGTTCGTCAGGTAGACGCGGCAAATGTGAGCAAATATGGCATCATTGATTCGAATGGTGCAGAGGACCGGGTTCACCGGGTCACCAATCTGGTCGAAAAACCTTCTCTTGCAGAAGCGCCATCCCGAACAGCTGTAATGGGACGATACATTCTGAAACCTTCCATCTTTCCTATTCTGGATCAGATCGAGAGAGGGGCTGGAGGGGAATATCAGTTAACGGATGCTTTGAAAGAAGTAAGTCAGGTGGAGGAACTGTTGGCCCTTGAACTGGAGGGGCGTCGCTACGATATAGGCGATCAATTCGGATATATTCAGGCGATCTTGGAGATCGGACTGATGCGCAAGGAATTACAGCCCATGCTGACGCCCTATCTTCAGAAGCTTGCAACCCAGTGGGGATAGGGATTGATATGTAGCAGAGGTTTAGATCTGCTGTAGGACGGGTTCTCCTCCGTGTCGTGGTTCTGTCATAGACTCTAGTATTGTACAATTATTCCAGTAAAGCTACAATTAGCAAGAAGTTTAAGTTGCTCTTTGAGGGGTGAGGAATCATGAATGAATCTATCATCAAGGACCTTATTAAGTATATGGACGTGGAGGACAACGCAGCCATTCAGTACATTCAGACTGAGCATCGGATGAAACTGGGACTCTTTTGGGGGATACAGGAAGGCAGCCGCGTTCTGGAAATCGGTTGTGGTCAGGGAGATACAACGGCCGTGCTTGCACATCTGGTGGGGGAGCACGGGCACGTTCATGGTGTAGATATTGCACCAGAGGATTATGGTGCACCGCTGACCGTAGGCGAAGCGGCAGCCAAGCTGCGGAGATCTCCACTGGGTGATCGAATTCGAATGGATTATGATTTTGACATTCTAAGTGATCAGGCTCAATTCGCCGAGAATGAGTTTGATGTTATCGTACTTTCCCATTGTTCTTGGTACTTGAAATCGTTTGACGAACTCGCCCAGATTCTTAGCAAGATTAGGATGTGGGGACATCAGTTATGTTTTGCAGAATGGGATGCGCGAGTTACAGATGTGAGCCAGCTCTCACATTGGTTATCCGTTCTGATTCAGTCTCAGGTCGAATGTTACAAAGAGAACAGCTTCTCCAATGTGCGGACGCTCTTTACACCGGAGGACATCCAAGAGCTTGTCTCTGCGGCAGGCTGGACGATGAAGGAAGAGACTTCGATCCATTCTCCTGAGCTGCAGGACGGTCGCTGGGAAACCAAAATGACACTGGCAGAAGCGCCTGTGGAACTGAAACTGCTTCCGATCCCGGACAAAGTAAAAACACTTCTTCTTTCTGAACTAAAATTACTTAGGACACATCATGCCTCGGGGCCTGGGAGCCCACTGGGAACGTATGCGATGGTTGCCAAAAAGCAGTAAAGAAATAGCTATTTGTAGTATGTTATAATAAAAATGTCTATCGACGTGCTATCACAGAAGATTGACCGCATGTAGCTGAAGTTTTTCTTGCGATAATTGAATGGTTCAGCTCCACTGGAAACATATAAATTCCACGATCTAAAAAAATGTGTTTACTTCATCACGGTAATTTTGATATTATAATCGCAATATCAAATGCGACGAAGAGACGAGTAGATAAAAATCATTCTTTCAAAGAGAGCTCCGGCAGCTGAAAAGGAGTAAAGAACTTTTTATTGAATAAAGACTCAGAGCAGCACATCGGAACTTAGCATTTAAGGGATGGTGTGACAGGAGCTCCTGTTACAGAGCTAGAGTATGAACGGTCTACAGCTTTCAACATGGTTGTAAACCTTTACTTGAAGAGGCGGATATGGTGACATATTGGCGAATCTGGGTGGTACCACGAGAGTTCAATCTCGTCCCTGAGACTATTGTCTTGGGGATGGGATTTTTTGGTTTTTCCGGGGTGTGACTACACGCTTTGGAGTTGCCTGAATAGTGTTAATTAGGAAGTCAATTTCATAATACGTTTTGGTGAGTTATGAAATTGATTTGAAGAGAAGAATCACTTAAACCGAAAGGAAATGATGATTGAATGTCAGCAAAATTGAAAGTTGGTATCGTCGGAGGAACAGGAATGGTGGGTCAGCGTTTTGTGGACCTGCTCGATCAACATCCATGGTTTGAAGTAACAGCTATTTCTGCAAGCGCCAATTCGGCAGGTAAAACATATGAAGAATCCGTACAAGGCAGATGGAAACTCGCAGCTCCTATTCCGGAAGCTGTGAAGAAAATCGTTGTTCAGGATGCTTCCCAAGTTGAGGCTTTTGCCAGCCAGGTTGATTTTATTTTCTGCGCGGTTGATATGAAAAAGAATGAAATTCAAGCGCTCGAAGAAGCTTACGCTAGAACAGGCACACCTGTCGTGTCCAACAACTCAGCTCACCGCTGGACAGCAGATGTACCGATGGTAATCCCTGAGATTAACCCGGGACATCTGGACGTGATTGAAGCTCAACGCAAACGTCTGGGTACAAAAACAGGATTTATTGCTGTAAAACCAAACTGCTCGATTCAGAGCTATGTGCCTGCACTGCACGCCTTGCGTGAGTTCAACCCGACTCAGGTTGTTGCTTCCACGTATCAAGCAATCTCGGGAGCAGGTAAAAACTTTACGGACTGGCCAGATATGCTTGATAATGTCATTCCATACATCGGTGGCGAAGAAGAGAAGAGTGAGCAGGAACCACTGCGGATCTGGGGCAGCATCGAAAATAATGAGATCGTCAAAGCATCGGCTCCATTAATTACAACCCAATGTATTCGTGTTCCAGTAACGGATGGACATCTTGCGACCGTGTTTGTAAACTTCGAGAAAAAACCAAGTAAAGACGAAATTTTGGAGCGTTGGTTGCAGTTCAAAGGCCGTCCGCAGGAACTGGCTCTGCCAAGTGCGCCAAAACAATTCATTACGTATTTTGAAGAAGAAAACAGACCACAGACAAAACTGGATCGTGACATCGAACGCGGAATGGGTGTCTCCACAGGCCGACTGCGCGAAGATTCACTTTATGACTACAAATTCGTTGGATTGTCCCACAACACGCTCCGCGGAGCTGCAGGTGGTGCGGTTCTGATCGCAGAACTGCTTAAAGCTGAAGGATATATTCAACCTAAATAAGCATACGGCATCATAAGCAGCAACAGATTTCTGAACAGGATATTTCATGAAAAACCATCACTTGTTGATGGTTTTTTTGTATTGTGAACAGGGACCAGAAAACGGGCAGGAATAGATTAAAGAGATTCCAGCATAGAGTTGTAGTGGCGAAAAACGCCGACAATGTTGTCGGCGTTTTTTACTCGGGCTCATTTAGATATACATAATGTAAGAAATAGCCTATATGTTTAGAACATACGTGAGCTATATCATGTGAAGTTTAAGATACTATGCTAGTTTGCTGCTTCATAGCAGCTGCTGGGCACTGAGCCGAAACCTCGGCTTCAGGAAGACTGCGACTTTTTAAACGGGATGCAGGACAACTCCCTTCTTCGTCACGCTTGGTTTCCCAATTGACCGGGTTGGTCATATCCGGGATGCGCTGCTCCAAAATGGCCTGATATTGACGTGCTTTCTCTTCCAAATGGGCTACGCGGCTCTTAGCCTCTTCAAGCTGAATCAGCGCCGCTTCCTTATACTCCATCATAAGTGCGAATCGCTGCGAAACGGTTGAATCACCTTCGAGGCAGAGATCGACGTATGTTTTAATATTTTCAATCGGTAAACCTGTCTGCTTGAGGCATTTGACGCCATGTAGCCAATTGATGGATTCTTCATCAAACACCCGAATATTATTTTTATTGCGTTGAATGCTCGGAACCAAGCCTTTATCCGTGTAAAAGCGAACAGCGTGCTCTGTGAGTCCCGTAAGCTGGGCAGCATCCTGGACAGTATACATATGTACTCCTCCTTCTAAAAAAATATTGGAGACCGCTTGACTTCGTGTAAGACGAAGGAGCTAGGGTTATTGTAACGCAAGTCGGCCAGAAGTGGAATCCTCGCTTCGTTGCTGAATTTCAGGAATACGTGACCACTTGCGATTCACAATTGAACCATAGGAGGAATTGAATATGCAAACTGTAACCTTGAACAATGGAGTGACAATGCCGATTATTGGCTTTGGTGTCTACCAGGTTCCCGATGCTGATGAATGTGAGAACACGGCATATGAGGCGCTGAAGGCCGGTTACCGCCTAATTGATACCGCTGCCGGTTACCTAAACGAAGAAGCGGTTGGACGTGCAATTAAACGCAGTGGCATAGCGCGGGAAGAACTTTTCATCACGACCAAGCTTTGGATTCAGGATGCAGGATACGAAAGTGCCAAGCGGGCGTTTGTCAAATCGTTAAGTAAGCTGCAGCTCGATTATCTGGATATGTACCTCATTCACATGCCGTTTGGTGATTACTACGGCGCATGGCGTGCGATGGAAGAACTATACCGTGAGGGCAAGATCAGGGCTATCGGTGTCAGTAACTTCCTACCTGACCGCCTGATGGACCTCATCGTCCACAACGAAGTTGTGCCTGTCATCAATCAGATCGAAACTCATCCGTTTCAACAGCAGGTCGACAGCGCTGTTTTCATGAAAGAACAGGGGATACAGCACCAGTCATGGTCCCCGTTCGCCGAAGGTCGCAACAATTTATTCAGCAACGAAGTCCTGGTTTCCATTGCCGAGAAACATAACAAATCCGTCGCCCAGGTTGTACTGCGCTGGCTTGTGCAGCGGGATGTTGTTGTTATTCCAAAATCAGTACGCAAAGAGCGGCTTATCGAGAACTTCGATATTTTCGACTTTGTACTAAGCCCGGAAGAGATTGCAACCATTTCCACACTGGATACCAAGGAAAGTCTATTCATGAAGATTGATAATCCTGAAGTTGCCAAGATGCTGGGCAATATGAAAGTGGATTTGTAGCCCGGAACTGATTGCTAGGTTTACGAAACGTAGCAGTATCTTGGCAATAATAGTAACAATAGCAACACAAATCAAAACGCCGACAATCATGTCGGCGTTTTTTAATCATCCAATATTTTGTTAGGCCGCAGATGTCTTATCTGACTTCTGTAGAAGCTGAGAGCGACGACCGAGCAGATAACCTGTCAGAGAAGCAAGCATCTGTTGAAATACCATGCCAAGCACAACCGGGACAGCAACTGGTGGCGGAAAATACGAAACAGCGAGTACTGCACCTGCGCTGATATTACGCATCCCTCCATTGAACACCAGAGCGACCTGATCGGCCTCATTCCAGCCCAGCAATCGGGCGATGAAGTAACTTAGCGCATAACCGAATGATGCCAGGAAAATAATGATGACCGCAAGACCAGCCAACTTCCAGTTGAAATCAGCCAAGTAGGGCGCAACGACAGATCCGTTGATCGCAACGACTGATGCCATGAACAATTTGGACAACGGATTCAACCTTGGTCCCCAGACAGGGACAATGGCGCCTTTGGTCCACTCATTCAGCAGCATACCGAGCAGGGATGGTACCACAATCATCCAAAACAGACTGCTCATCATGGCTGCTGTGTCCAGTGTAACACTGGTGCCGATTAACAGCGATAACACCCCGGGCACTACAAAAGGAGCAAGCATGGTATCAATCAGGATGATGGAAAGTGTAAGTGCGATATTGCCCCGATAGATACTGACCCAGATGAAGCTGCTTATTCCTGTCGGAATCACGGCTGCCAGAACCAGGCCCGTTATGGTATACGCATCTGTAGGGAAAACCAGATGACCCATACCGAGAGCAATTAGAGGCATCGCCAAATGCAAAATAAACAGACATACAAACAGGGGGAACGGCTTCTTCAGCACGTTCACAAAATCCCGTATCCCAAGACTGATACTTCCAGCGAACGTCATGAACGCAAAAAGCCAAGGGGATAAAAAGGTATAAGAAGAAAGAAAACTCCCGCATAACACGCCAATAATAATACTGATTGGGGTAATCAGTGGCATGATGCGGTTCAAGCGTTGGTTCAAGGCTTGAAGCATAATCATGACATCCCTTTACCGTGTGATTTTACTATTATACATCTTAATAACGTTGGCTGCAGACCCATTTGCAATGAAGTAGTCTGAACAGGTATCATGGACTTGGAACAAGGATTCCGATTAGGAGAAGGGGAGATGATCATGTTTATAAGAAAAAGAAAGCACACATTAATGATGACAGGGCTTATTGCATCAAGTATTCTTTTGATTTCGGCCTGTTCTGTCGTGGAACAAGCCAATCAAAGTTTAAATTATGTGAGTGGGGCTACTGATTATATAGAACAGGTATCAAACGCCGGGGCTGATCTGCAAGAGCTTGCATCGGGTGCGGTGAATAATCCGGAGATTACAACGCAGATTCAGGAGAAAATCGATCTGATCCAAGCAGAAGCAAGTGAATTTTCTCAGTTGACTGCTCCTGCAATAGGAGAGAGCATTCATGAAAATCTGGTTAGTTACAATACTCAATTAACAGAAGTTGTAGACAATTTCGAGAATACAATTGCAGAGCAAGGTTTTACGGCAGAAAATTGGGAGAAGACAGGCATTCCTGAACTGATCACGAACATCAATAATTTGAAAGATCCGCTAAGCGGACTTCAGGGTGAATAAATTGAATTAATTTTCAATATGGAAGACAACACAGTTTGAAATTCTCATATTTTATAAGGGCGAGATATCGGAATGATTGAATTACCGTTATGCTCGCTTTTTTATTTTCCGAAAACTCATGCATATTTAATATCACAGGAGCTAGACTATATCATGTAAATAGGATGATGTATATGACATTTATCTCATATTTATGTGAAGATGATCTATGGTTTGACAAGGTTGGGACAGAGGCGTATGATAAGTATATAAGTTAATAAAATATAGTTACTTACTATAAGTTTAGAACTGCACCTAAATATATTTTGCCAAAGGAGAACGGAGTCATGACTCAACACAATGGAAAAGTAATTATTATTACAGGTGGAGCAAGTGGTATTGGTAAAGAGACAGCACTTCAACTTTCGGATCAAGGTGCGACTATTGTTGTCGCTGACTATAATGAAGACGGAGCGAAGAAGCTTGCGGCAGAGATTGAAGCAGCAGGCGGAACAGCGGGCGCGTACAAAGTGGATGTATCCAAAGGGGACGAGATCAAAGCCCTGATAGACTGGACCGTAGAGCAATATGGTACGTTAAGCGGTATTTTCAATAACGCAGGCATTGGACTTGTGAAGCCATTTCTGGAGATGGACCCGGAATCCTATCACAGAGTCATTGATGTAGATCAGCACAGCGTATACTACGGTATGTATTATGGCGCGAAAAAAATGGTTGAATTGAATGTACAAGGTACTATTGTAAATACAGCTTCGATCTATGGAAGTGTTGCTGCAGTAGGTAGCTTCAACTACAATGCAGCCAAGGCTGCTGTTGTTATGATGTCCAAATCCGGTGCATTGGAACTTGCTGAGCATGGAATTCGTGTAGTTGGTGTAGCACCTGGCTTTATCGAAACACCGATTCTGGGTGATGACCAAGCCATGAAGGATGCGCTTGCTACTCAACATATGCGTGGAGAGCTTATTCAACCGGAGAAAGTAGCCAGTGTGGTTACATTCCTGTTCAGTGATGCAGCCAGTGCAGTCAATGGTACAACCGTAGCCGTAGATGATGGATTCCTCAGCTTCAAAACCAAATAAGTACCCTTTTATAATTAAGGCAACTCATCTCAAAAAACAGAAACACGGTGCAGAACGATTTATTCGTTTTGCACCGTTTTTGTATTTTCATTATAAAGTAATCGTAGCATGTGAGATGGAAATAAGTTTGTCGAATCATCCCGAAAATTCAGAGATCGTGATACAATTAGCAAGGTTGTATCTTTTTATCATTTTGTGGTGTGTCATATACAATTCGAACTCCGAGAGAGCCATAACTCTCTTCTTTGTAGTGACATTGAGAACAAGTTTTGGTCGAGCATAACGCATCGTTATGAACTTGTAATTTTTCGTTACACAGTGGACATTTATTTTCAAAAAGAGTCTTCAACACGTTAAACATGCTTAATCACTCATTTCGGATTAATTTACTTGGTTTTTATTATAACTGATAATATTCGCCGTGTATACCACTTTTGAGTGGTATCGATATGAGATTTATATTGCACGAAAGGAAGCGCATAACCGATGGATCTTCTGCTTTTTGTCATCATGTTTATACTGGGTCTGGTCGGTTCATTCTTCTCCGGTTTGTTGGGTATTGGTGGGGCCATTATCAATTATCCGCTGTTGTTATATGTTCCATCCTGGATGGGATTGGAGCCGTTCTCAGCACATCAGGTATCTTCGATTAGTATGTTTCAAGTGTTTTTCGCTTCACTTGCCGGTGTGATTGCATTCCGCAGAAAAGTAAAAACGGGTAGAAGTGGTGGGGCGATCGTTCACCACGGATTGGTGCTATACATGGGCTCCAGCATTCTTGCTGGCAGTCTGATCGGCGGGTTCATATCCGGTCATCTGGACGGAAGGATTATTAATCTGATCTATGGCATTCTGGCGATCATGGCGATTGTGCTTATGCTAATTCCCGGAAAAGGAAAGCTTGATACCTCAGCTCCACTGGTGTTTAATCGATGGATTGCAGCAGGCACTGCTTTTGCAGTAGGCATTGTATCAGGGATTGTTGGTGCGGGTGGTGCCTTTATCCTTATTCCTATCATGCTGACGATTCTCAACATCCCCGTACGAACGACGATTGCTTCTTCACTGGCGATTGTATTTATCTCCGCAATCGGCGGCGTTATAGGGAAAATTACGGGTGGAGACATTCCGATGGAACCCATCATCTATACGGTGATCGGCAGTTTGCTCGGGGCATCCCTTGGTTCACGGGTTAGTTCGATGATCAATGTGAGGGTACTTCGATATGCATTAATCGTACTTATCGCCATCACCGCGGTCAAAGTCTGGTCTTCCATTCTGTAAAATCACGTATGTAGAAATGAACAATGATGATTTCGTAACCAAACGGTTGGATCGCCGTATAAAGGTTATGAACATGAGCTGAAGCGTTGGATACACGATCAAATGAGTTCAGTTTTCGTCCATGGAGCACCTCATCTCCTTTCATGGATACATGTTTAACATTAATAGAATTTGAGGTATCCACCCTATGAATAACGTACTTACAGAACAGGCTGATGCAGGATATCGGCTAGCTGAGCAGAAAGCATCTCAGTATTTTACTTCTCTTAGGCAGCAACTTATAGATAATACGTATACGACAGCACTTAGCCAAGATATTCATGTATGGCAAAAGAAACATATTCATCGTTTTGCCTGGCTTTCTCTTTTATCACCTAGCAAAAGAAAACCGGATCCCCGGGATATTCATAGATATATCCACTGGCTGAATGCTACTGGGAAGCTGGATGATTACCTGGATCGGAGTATCTCCTATATTTATATGCGGGATCTGGGGCAAGCCCTTGATTCTCCGGGTACGCAATCCCGAATTCAGCACATTGTCCAGAATACCAAAAAATACTTTATGGGCTCTGCCACTGGGCGCAAAGGACAGCCCGATTATATTAGTCTGGCTGCGTTGTACCGGTGGGGACAGAAGGAGCACATTGAAACAGCTGTCATCTGGGTGATGAACAAATTAAAGAATGTAGCATCCAACATCCCGAAGGAGCTGGATGCAGAGCAGGCACAGCGGAAGCTCATCAAGATCATTCTCGGCGTGGTCCTTCATGTGGATGATGAGATGAACGAGCAGACACCACCAGAAGAACGGGCCCGGAGATTTGATGCGGCGATTCGACTTGGTTATTCGTACGGTTTGACGTATCCATTTGTGGATGATCTGCTGGATTCTCAAGCTTTGACTGTTCAAGAAAAAGAACAATATTCCCTGATGATACGCGATGCACTTCTTACCGGGGTCGTACCTGATCTGGGAGAGTGGAAAGGTAGCAATCTGGAAGTGATCGAATATGTACATTCCGAGCTTCGGGAAGCATTTGAGTACATTAAGGACTATCAGCATCCAGAGAAACAGCGCACGTTCTTAGAGCAATCTTATGTGTTCTTTCAGTCTCAGGAGATCGATCGCAACAAGAAATTAGCCAATGCGAATTATACCAATGAAGAATTGTACATTCCGATTATTATCAAATCTTCTTCTTCCCGATTAATCGTCCGGTCTGTTCTCAGTGCACCAGTGGATGAAGGATTTGATCTACGGACGTTCTATTACGGGATATATAATCAGTTGGCCGATGATTTTGCCGATATGTTTGACGATATGGAAGAAGGGGCAGTAACTCCGTATACGTACTATTTGAAGTACCGCGACCTGCGTCCCGACTTGATTAATCCATATGAATTGTATTGGGCAGTCATCTCTCATCTAATCCATGATGTTTACAACTCGGATGCCAAGACCCGTGAGGTCATACTGGATCGTGCCATCAACGGGCTGAAGCGTTGTAAAGAACGGTTGGGACAGCAAAAATATGATGAAGTGATGACGATCTTTGCCTCTGGGCAGCCTGAATTCAATCAACTGGTTCAACAGATGGTGCGAAAAGCAGATGACGTTGATTTCCTCGATAAATTGTTACGGGATCAGGTCGTGCTTCAATTGAGAAATGACAAGCAGGAGAAAGAGGAGTTCAAACAGACCATTCGAACGGTGCGCGAACAGATTAATGTGGAGTTGCAGATTGCGAAGCCCGGTGGGCTGCATGAGATGAAAGAAACGCTAATCGATGCAGCCAATTACAGTTTGCAGGGAGACGGAAAAAGGTTACGTCCCATATTAACTTGGGTTATGGGTGTGCGAGAGTACGGTCTACCTGAATCATCCATCGTTCCCCTACTAAGATCGCTGGAGTACATGCATACCGCTTCCCTGATCTTTGATGATCTGCCTACGCAGGATAATGCTTCGACAAGACGTGGACGATCCACGCTGCACCAGGTACACAATAGCGCCACAGCAGAGCTTACCGGTCTGTTTCTCATTCAGAAGGCGATTGGAGAGCAATCCTCATTGAATCGCTTTGATGCGGCAACCGTGCTCACTCTCATTCAGTATTCGGCTGAAAAAGCAGAGGATATGTGTATGGGGCAGGCGATGGATCTGAACTCCAAAGGCAAGGCATTGACGCTGGAGCAGTTGAACATGATCTGTTTTTACAAAACAGGCATTGCCTTCGAAGCTGCCCTGGTTATGCCAGCGATACTTGCCCAAGTGAAGGAAGCGGAGATGGTTGCGCTGAAAAAGTTCGCTTATCATGCAGGGATCGCCTTCCAGATCAAGGACGACTTGCTGGATTTCGAGGGAAATCACCTCATTCTTGGGAAACCTGCAGGTCAGGATGAGCGGAACAACAATTCAACCTTTGTGTCTATTCTGGGTGATGAAGGCGCGAAGAAAGCGATGTGGGAGCATTATTGTCTTGCTACAGATGCATTGAACGAGATGCCGAAACCTATTCCCTTCCTGAGACATTTATTGGATTATCTTATTGGCCGCGAGCGCTAATCCATTTTTCTCGCGATTCCTTACTCCATATGACTTATAATGATATATAATGACAAAGGTCGGGATTCCATTGGATGGATTCCAGGCCTTGTTTGACTTTGTAGACACCAAACTTTTGAAAAGATATGTTTCAATAACTCGATTTTTGGGTACTAAGCTGGTATTGTGGTTTTAAAACAAACCGATCCTTTGTGGAACAACGTCCTTCCAATTAAAATTAACTTTCGACTATTTATAACATGAGTCTATATGCCAAAAGGAGAGTTTACAATGCAGGTTCAAAAGGTCGACCATCATGAATTGTTCGAGCAGATATACAACCAAGCACCTATTGGAATTGCACTCGTTGCTCCGACAGGAGAATGGAGAAAAGTGAACCCTGCATTTTGCTGTATGCTGGGTTTTACTTATGAGGAATTAACGAAGCTCACCTACCAGGATATTACGCATCCGGATGATTCACCACAAGATGTGATCTATAACTGCGAGCTATTCGAAGGTAAATCTAAAGAGTATAAATATGAAAAGCGTTATATCCATAAAAATGGTAACATCTTATGGATTTCATTGCATGTTTCATTAGTTCGTAGCGAAATTACGGATGAACCTCTTTACTTCATTTGCCATATTGTTGATATAACTGACCGCAAAATGTCTGAACAAAAACTTCTGCATAGTGAAGAGATGTTCAAACTGATTACAGATCATGCTCAGGAGATCATCTATATTGCTGATCAGGAGGGTATTTGTCGATTCTGCTCTCCCTCAGTCCAACTTTTATTGGGTTATTCGCCAGAAGAAGTGATTGGTCAAAAAAATGATGCATATTTCCACCCACAAGATCTGGAACGGATCTCACAGATGGACTTGACTAAGGGAAATCTGTTAAATATTAGGGTGCGTCATAAAGAGGGACATTATCTGTGGTTTGAGACCACATACAAGGTTTTTGGTGATGCTGAGCATGGACAGCAGATTCTTTCGATTGGACGAGATGTATCCGAACGAAAAAAACAAAAGGATATCAGTGCAGAGGCTGAACGTATTGCCTTAATTGGTAGTTGGGAATGGGATATGGTCAAAGATTATATAACACTTTCAGATCAGATCTTTGAGATTTTTGAACTTGAACGCACCTGCAAACCATATCGTATAAGTGATGTTTTTGATGTCATGGATTCCGAATATATAACCTCTTTACAAAACCATATTACAAGGGTAAAACAGGGTGAACCGCTCGATTTTGAATACAAACACATCAGCTCTGATGGAAGTGAGAAGTATCTTCACTTGCGTGGGCTGATCACGCTCGATGAATATCAGCAGCCAGTTCAGCTGAACGGAACACTTCAGGATATCACTGAACGCAAACGCATCGAATTTAAATTGCAGGAATCTGTGGAGCGATACACTTCGCTTAAGAAATACAATCATGACGCCATTATCTCGTTTAACATGGATGGTAATATTATGAATGCAAATCCAGTAGCGGTGAAAATGACGGGTTGTCCCGTGGCTGAAATGATCGGTACAAGCATAAGCAGATTTATCGGAGCCAGTAATCTGGGTCTGATTCTGGGCAGTAATTATGAGATGGCTGAAAAGGAGATCAACGCTGTTCGGCACACGGATGGATCTGAGACAGAAGTCTTGGCTACGCTTGCTCCAATTATTATTAATAAATCCAATGTCGGGTTTTACCTGATTGCGAAGGATATTACGGAGCAGAAAAAACTGCTGGTAGCCAAAGAAACAGCGGAGAGAATGAATAAGGCCAAAAGTGAATTTTTGGCGATGATGAGCCATGAAATCCGCACACCTATGAACGGTGTAATTGGGATGACGGATCTGCTCATGGATACTCCTGGACTTAGCGGGGAACAAAAGGAATATATCGAAATCATCCAGAAGAGTGGAGATTCCTTGCTGGCCATCATTAATGATATTCTTGATTTTTCCAAAATTGAGTCAGGCAAAACCGATCTGGTTGAAGATCCTTTTGATCTCGTAGAGATCGTGACCGAGACGGTGCAAATCGTAAAACCGCTGGCTCGAGAAAAGAAGCTGGATGTACGTATGTGCGTAGAAGATGCTATTCCAACTCCGGTGTATGGTGATGCTTATCGTCTCAAACAGGTACTTACCAATATCATTGGCAACGCGGTCAAATTCACTTCAGAAGGCGGCGTGGAAGTTAAAGTTGGGGTTAAGGAGCAGTCCGGCAATAACGTGCAGCTTTATTTTCAGGTAAAGGATTCGGGCATTGGGATTCCGATTGAAAGGAAACAACAATTATTTGAACCTTTCTACCAACTGGAGAATTTTATGACCCGCAAACCTCAAGGTACCGGTCTTGGCCTTGCCATTAGTAAGAAACTGGTGGAGCTTATGCAGGGCGAGATCTGGATCGAGGAATCGGATGAACCGGGTACAATATTTATATTCACCGCCCAATTTAAATTAAATAACGGTGAAGAGAGCAACAGGTTGGATCAACAGCAGAAGAAGAGCAGAACATCAGCCTTGCGGATTTTAATCGCAGAAGACAATGAGGTGAATCAGCTCGTCCTTAGCAGAATCGTTGAGAAAAAAGGGCACTTCGTGGATCATGTGGCGGACGGTGTTGAGGCAGTCGAGGCGGTCAAACACACTTCATATGATATCGTCTTCATGGATGTGCATATGCCAAGGCTTAATGGATTCGAAGCGACAAAAGCGATTAAAAATGCTTTGCACCCCGAGAGTTGTCCATACATTATTGCGGTAACTGCAAATGCAGTAAGAGGAGACATGGAAAACTGCTTGAAGGCAGGCATGGATGCGTATATCAGCAAACCGATCAAAATCGAGTCCATTATGCAAGCGTTGGAGACCTATTACATCAAAAATAATCTCTGAGTGTCCTAAAAATGGATTCATGAGCAAAAGCTGCTAGCTTAGCATAAATAAGCTAGCAGCTTTTTTATGCACAAATCTCTAAGGATTTTTGATCCACAATTTGGAGATGTCCAGATAACCGAATTCTGCTACCTGCATGCCGAAGATGCTCTGATCCAGTTCAGCCTGCTTGTTCATGTGACAGCCATGCAAGATCCAGCAGTGATCACGTAACAAGGCTTCAGCTTCATCCAGGAGCGCAGTACGGTCTTCCCGATGGAGCTTTGCGAAATGATCCAGTTTGTCATCCAGTAGAGACTGGTATGCAGGAGACATACACATATGAAAATGGTTGGACAGGTTTTTGAAAAAATGAATCATGCCGTACTGCCAATCTTCCTCCAGTATCTCTTCAGCGAGGATCAATTGCGCGTTCGTGGTCTCCTCTGAGTTGAAGTAATCCACAACGGCCTGCATGCTGATGTTCAGACCGATGGACTCTGCACGACGTTGGAACCACTCCGCAACGTCTGCATCTTTATTATGCTTATATGATAATGTTATTGTCTCACCTTGGTACCCACAGTTATGCAACAATTCACGAGCATGCTTAAGAGAGGCAGCGGTCCAGTCTTGTGCTGCACTTTTCCAGGGCAGAAAGCTGCTGGCCGGTGTGATCCGATTCCCACCGAGATCTCGGACAAGCGCGACCGAATCATAGACGATACGCAGGGCTTGTCGAAATAGGGGATGATGATGGATGCCTTCCTTGTGAAAATTGAACAGCATATACTGACAACCCAGCGCCGGATAATTGATACTGTTGGTCTGATCACAGCCTGTTGCCAGACTTAATCGATCTGTACCCGGTAGCTCATAATAGCGATCATTCGGACTCAGGTCAGGCACAAACCAGAAGTGGACTTGATCCAGATGTGGTCGGATGCCGTAGTACGCATCAAAAGCGGTAAGCTCCAGCACATCTTCATTCAGCTCAGAGATCTGAAAAGGACCGGTACCTATCAATGTATTGGTTACATTGTAATCGTAGGGCAGGATTGTCATCCGAATACAACTGAACAGATGCAAGAAAAACCGATTAGGACGATGTAGAACAAACTTGATGCAGTAATCGCCAGCTACTTCCGCTCGTTCAATATCCCGATACAACCAGATGGACGGACTGTGCACATCAATCAAACGTTGCAACGTCGCTTGGACATCCCGGGACGTCATGACACGACCATTGTGAAAACGTACACCTTTTCGGAGATAAAAGGTCCATAAGCAATGGTCTTCGCTGCATTCCCACATGTGAGCCAGTGCTGGCAGGAATGATTCCGTCTTGGCATCATAAGTGATCAACGTATTACAGACCTGGCTTAATAGGTAGGTTTCAAATGCAGTATAAACAAAGGCTGGGTCCAAATCACCTAACTGGCGTGACCTCATGATGCGCAGGATATCCTGACCAGAGGCAGTTTCATCGTGGCTGTGAAATCCCATCTGTTGATGGAGGGAGAGCATGAGCTGTTCTCGCAGTGAATCATCCATCTGAATGGTTCCAATGAGTTCAATGGCATCCTTCATTTTGCCTTTACCCAAAAGTTCGGTAAAACTCGCTTCCAACGCTTCATTCATGCTACGCAGCATCGTTAACTCCGAATGATGTCCCCGTCCACGACCGGGTTGCCAGTGGATGAAGCCTTGCTCCTCCAATTTTCTGAGAATGAATTTCACATTACGTGGGGTGCAGCACAAGGCAGCGGACAGGCTATCGATCGTTACTGTTACAGGTTCATGAAGCTTGAAAGACAGTTGTTCGGCCCCGGCGAGCCTTATAAAGTGTGTATGTAGGGTATCCATGTTCATGACTCCTCTATTAAAGGTGAAAAGTGTGATCATATGTTTACACTTTTCTTTCCCCCTTTTATCCTTACAATTATACATTAGAAGAGGTAGTTCAAAAAGTCCGTTTTTGAAGCATCTAGAAAGAATAGGAGAAGTTCGCATGAAGCAATATTTAAGGCAAATTCACCCCTTGGCATGGACGATCATTATCGGAACCATGTTTGGACGTCTTGTGACGTCAATGAGTATCCCGTTTCTATCCATCTATCTGACACGTGTGCTAGATGCTACACCGACCCAGACCGGTATTACTGTGGCCGTTAGCTCGCTGGCAGGTGTCATGGTCAGCTTTTATGGAGGTTATATTTCGGACCGGATCGGTCGCAAAATCGTGATGTTAATCTCGGTATTTAGTTGGGCAGGTGTGTTTTTTATCTTTTCAGCAGCAGAGCATCTATGGGTGTTCTTTGTTGCCAATACGTTAAACGGATTATGCCGTGCAGTATTTGAGCCCACCTCCAGAGCACTGTTATCGGATATTACTTCTCCGGAGAACAAATTGCTGGTGTTCAACCTCAGATATGCTGCAGTTAATCTTGGTGTGGTCTTTGGGCCAATTATCGGATTTCAGCTGGGATCATCTGAATCAACGTTCCCATTTGTGATTTCCGGCTTGATATACATAGCCTATGGACTTGTATTATTTCTTCAATTCAAGCTACAGCATGCCAATCTGCCAGAGCGTCATCAGGCAACCGCACCACGTTTGCGTGAAGCACTCATAACCACCGGTCGCGACCGGGTGTTTCTGCCAGTATTAATCGGTACCACATTTTGTGTTCTGGGTTACGGGCACTTTAGTTCTACGTTGGCACAGTACTTGGCGAGGAGCCCGATCTTTGAAAATGGAAGTCAGATGTTCTCGTACATGCTTTCCCTGAATGCCGTGACGGTACTGATTATTCAGTATCCGCTTGTGCGAACCTTCCGAAACTTTCCACCGCTTGTTCCTCTGATTGTGGGTAACCTGCTGGTTGCAACCAGTCTGATGATGGTCGGAATTGCTGAAGGTGTACTCATGATGATGATGAGTGTCATACTATTTACCATTGGGGAAGTGCTGTTGTTCACCATGATGGATATGCTCATTGACCGGATTGCGAAGCCGGAATGGAAAGGAACGTATTTCGGTACCATCGGATTCAATAATATCGGTAGTGTCATTGCTCCTGTCATGGGAGGGGTGTTGTTAAGTCAATTTGGAGCGGAGAATGGGCTCGCTGTTTTTCTACCGATTGCGCTGACGACTGCTCTGGGAGTACCTTTTCTTCTGATAGCGCACAGACGTCTTGTTGTTAGAGAGAAGCAAACAGAGCCTACATCATTAAGTATGTAGCGAGAATTGAAAATTTTAATGGCATGAATTAAATAACAATTCAGTTAAAATTATCTTGACGGATGTTAGTCCAGCGAATACAATAAACAACAAATATGTGAAACGGGTGGGATGATGATTATGTTTATGCCTATACAGATTTCGAATCGATAACTGAATACGCATGAGCATAGTGACATTAATCCAATTTTTTTGCAATGATCGCGTTGGGACAGTCATGTTTGTGCACCTCTGTCGTGGACGCTCATCATTATTGCGATGCAGAGGAGATACGGGAAATGCTTTGCATTTCATTCGATCTCTTTTGGCTACAAGCTGTAGATGAACATTAGTTCATCTATGGCTTTTTTGCATGCATTCCACCCAATTTGTTCACATGGAAAGGAGCGTTTGGAGCGTTATTTTATAAAAAACTAACTTGTTAAAAAGGAGAATGTACAATGGTCAACATATGTTCTACATATCAATTATGGGCGGGAAATCCCGATTTTAATGTCATTATGTATGACTCATCCTAGTGATCGCAAATTTGCTGTTGTTAAGATCATCAACAAATATGAATAGGCAAGAACAATTAAATAAACCGATAAAGAGGTGGGACCTGTGCCCAAAACAGAGAAACGCTCCATGTCATGGCTGCTGCGTTATCTGAAACCCGTTAAAGGACGGCTGGCCTTACTTTTAATCATGTTGCTCACATCAACGGGGCTTCAGCTTTTGAATCCACAGATTATCAAACGATTTATCGATACAGCAGCAAGTGGGGGAGTCCTCACAAATCTTGTTCAGCTCGCAGGAATATTTCTGGTTGTCGCCGTGTTTAATCAACTCATCACGGTAGCGGTCAGTTATTTGGGGAACGACGTGGCCTGGCGGGCCACGAATCAACTGCGCGGAGATCTGCTGAAGCACTGCCTGCGTCTTGATATGCGTTTTCATAATGTGAAAACACCTGGAGAGATGATTGAACGTGTAGATGGTGACGTAACGAGTATCTCCAATTTTTTCGCGATGTTCATTGTGCAAGTGATAGGGAGTTTTGTGCTGCTGGCCGGAATTCTCGGATTCATGTTCAGTGTCAATGTGCCCATTGCTTTGGTTATGACCGTGTTCACATTATTATCGATCCTGTTCATGGTCTTCATCCGAAATCTGGGCGTGGACTCTTCCAAAAATGAACGGGCGGCAAGTGCCTCTCTGTTCGGATTAATTGAAGAACGCATTGCCGGAATTGAAGATGTGCAAGCAAATGGTCATGTGCCCTATGTGATGAACCGCTTTTACCGCACGATGCGCACGGTATTCCGTAAGGGGAGAAAAGCCTGGCTGCTACGGGTTATTCCGTGGAATACCACTGTAGTTCTGTTCGCTCTGGCGGTCACTGCGGTGCTTTTGCTGGGTGTGCATTATTATATGGAAGGTCTAATTAGTATCGGAACATTATTTCTGATCTATCAATATACGCAGATGCTGAATGATCCGATTGAGATGCTTGGAGATCAGGTGCAGGAGTTCCAAAAAGCAAAATCAGGCATGCTGCGCTCCAGAGAGCTGTTGTCCATGCAAAGTATGATTGAAGAGGGTACAGAGGAGCAATTGCCGGAAGGACCTCTTGGTCTGGAATTCAGTCAGGTACATTTCAGTTATAACCAGGATAAACCGGTATTGCAGGACATTACTTTTGCCATTAAACCTGGAGAACGTCTGGGAATCATCGGTCGCACAGGTAGCGGTAAATCGAGTCTTAGTCGTGTTCTTCTCCGGCTGTACAATCTGGATCGGGGGACGATCCGTGTAGGTGGAACGGATATCACAAAGCTTTCATTACAAGCGCTTTATCGCCGCGTTGGCATGGTGACACAGGATGTGCAATTGTTTGATGGCACGCTGCGTGACAATCTAACCCTGTTTAATGAGGATGTATCGGATCAGATGGTCAAGGAAACGACGGATCGCCTTGGACTTAGCCAATGGATTAATTCACAACCAGAGGGACTCGATACGTATCTGGCAGCAGGTGGAGCTTCATTGTCGGCAGGGGAAGCACAGTTATTTGCCTTAACCCGCGTATTCCTGACCGAACCAAGCCTGGTTATTCTGGATGAGCCTTCATCGCGTCTGGATGCTGCGACCGAAGGCATGCTGCAATCTGCAATTGACCAGTTAATGAAACAATCCACAGGTGTCATCATTGCTCACCGACTGGCTACGCTGGAGAAAGTGGACCGGATTATGGTGCTAGGTGATGGGAAGGTACTGGAATTTGGAGCGAGAGAAGAACTTGCCAGTAACCCGGCATCTCACTATGCCAGACTGCTCATTACAGGCCGAGAGGAGGAATTGGCATGACTGTAGCAGGATTTATAGGCCGTTTGTTTCGATTCAGGCCTTTGTTATTTGTAATCAACGGATTGTTATGGTGTATATTTCATTCCTTGCCGCTAGCCATTGGTATTGGAATGCAATGGTTTTTTGATCGCACAACAGTGGGTTCAAATGACTACATGTGGCTTGCTGTGCCGCTTATCTTTATTGCTTTGGTCCGAATGGCACGGGTGGGCACATTTTTTGTAGCTTTCTATGCATGGGTTACGTATCTGTATCATGTTCAGGCGATTTTGCGAACCAACATGCTCGCAGCGATCATGCGCTGGCCTGGGCGTAATCTTCCGGCTTCACCAGGGGAGGCGATGAGTCGCTTTCGGGATGATGTGGATGAAGTCGTCGAGTATGTAGAATCATGGGTGGACTTCTGGGGACGGCTTGTATTTGCTGTTGTGTCCATCGTCATTATGGCAAACATTAATTGGCAGATTACATTGGTTGCCGTGTTACCATTGGTAATCGTTACCTTACTCAACAACCTATCCGGGAATCGGGCTCGGAAGTATGCACAGGTTAATCGCGAAGCGACTGGGCGAATTACCAGTTTTATTGCGGAAACGTTTGGAGCAGTGCAAGCCCTGAAACTCGGTCAGGCCGAAGAGAATGTCTCTTCACGTTTCAACCAGTTGAATGAAGATCGTCGCCAGGCTGCACTTCGAGACAATCTGTTCAAGCAGTGGATGAGATCGATGAATCAGCATGTTCTAAGTATCTGTACCGGATTGATTCTACTGATGTGTGCAGCTGAGATGAAAGCAGGGAACTTTACCGTAGGTGATTTTGCCTTGTTCACCAGTTATCTGGCCAATATCGGATTTAGCATTTCACTGTTTGGTTATATGGTGTTTCAGCACAAAAGGCTTAAGGTATCCTATGATCGTATGCGTAAGCTATTCCGCCCGGGGGAAGAAGATCAGATCATGGATTCGAGGGAAATCTATCTGTATGAAGATCCGCCGGAGCTTGTAAGTGAACAGAGGGACCCTAAGGAGAAGTTGCAATCTCTTGAGGTGAATAAGCTGACTTATCAATATCCGAATTCTACAAATGGCATAGAAGGGATCAGTTTCCGTCTTAAACGCGGACAATTTCTTGTGATTACGGGACGGATCGGGTCAGGTAAATCAACACTTGTACGCACACTTCTTGGACTGTTACCCAAGCAAAAAGGGGAAATTCTCTGGAATGGAGCGGCTGTTGATCCAGCCACATTCCTGATGCCGCCTAGAGCCGCGTATACCCCGCAAGTGCCAAGACTGTTTAGTGATACGTTGAAAGAAAATATCGTCCAGGGCAAACAGGGTAACACCGAGCAAGCCCTAGAAAAAGCCATTCGTCTGGCTGTGATGGAGAAGGATATCAAACATCTGGATCAGGGGCTTGAGACCCCGGTTGGTCCAAGAGGGGTGATGCTGTCAGGCGGGCAGATTCAGCGCGCGGCCACAGGACGTATGTTAATGACGGAGGCGGACCTGTTTATCTTTGATGACCTGTCCAGTGCACTGGATGTGGAGACAGAACAACAAGTATGGGAAGGGCTGTTCCAAGAGCCCGATGTCACCTGCATCGCAGTTTCTCACCGCAGGGCAGCACTTTCCAAAGCAGATCACATTATCGTGATGAAAGATGGACGAATTGAAGCCGAGGGAAGCTTGGCCGAATTGCTTGCCACCAATGAAGAGATGCAGTTGCTGTGGCAAGGGGAACAAACTCCCGCCAAAGTTGGATAACTTTGAAAATTTAGAAAAGATAATAAGAAAGCAAAAAAGTAAAAAAAAGCCTTACAGACGACTCCTTGAAAGAGTACAGTCTGTAAGGCTTTTTATCGTTATAATGAGTGGAACGATGGAATATTTTTATCTCATCATTTGAGCAATCAAGGAATACGCAATGATGACCAGGAAGATAATAGTGATATGGTTAATGGAGAAGATAAACATCCGTTTGGACCATTTCTCTGTTTCTTTCTTATCAAAGGTAGCCACACTAAGAATGAGCCAAGCCAAGCTAACCAGAAATGCCATAATAGCGACAAATGGACTCATCGGCCAGAATAAAAAGCTGGAGATCAGTAACAGTACCAGATACACATTTGTCTGAATGTATGTCCGTCTGATGCCTTTAACAACGGGTAGCATGGGAACACCAGCAGCTTTGTATTCGTCAAAACGGCGAATCGCAATCCCATAGAAGTGAGGCATTTGCCATAAGAGCATCGTAACAACCAATGCCCAGATCTCGAAATGGCCCAGTTCCGGTGAAATGGCTGCCCAACCGATGAGTGGAGGCACAGCACCCGAAAGACTTCCCACTTCCGTGTTGTAGATCGTTGTACGTTTGGTCCACATCGTGTAAGGGAACACGTAAAGCAACAGACCCAAAATACCAAATACAGCAGCGGATGGGGAAGCGATGTACAACATGATGCCCCCGATGATGGTGATTGCAATACCGAGAATCAGACCCGACTTGGTATCTACGCGTCCCGTAACGGTAGGACGTTTCTTCGTACGTTCCATGATCGCATCAATATCACGATCATACAAGTTGTTAAACACCCCTGCAGCTCCAATAATGAGAGAAGACCCAATAAAGGAAAGGATGATTGGTACAATATTAGCTAAGATTGAAGCATCAAATACATATAAAGCCAAACTTAAACCCGCAAACATGGCGATCAGGTTGGACTTGATGATTCCGATTTTGATCGTATCGAAGAATACTTTCGGAATCGAGCTATACTCCAGGCTGATATTGGTCTGTGAACCATTATTCAATGTTTTCAAGAACTCACTTCCTATATCTATACTTATATATTATGTCGCTATTATACCATTCAATACACTATGTGATTTAATTAACGTTTTAGTATTTAAAATAATGTCATTTGATTGTGAACAATTTAAAAACAAGGTTTTTTTTAATTGTTAAATAATTATTTCTGTGTTACAGGAGAGAATCAAAAAATCAGGGTATAACAGTGATTTAAAGTTTGTTCTGTCATTGTAGTGTAAGTGTAAATAATCTTTTATTCAACTCACACAGGCTGGATTGAAGAAAGTAGTTAAAGATATATGTTGCAAAATGGTTAGGTTTTGTTTATTGTAGACATAAGATATCTTTAATAGTTATGTTTAAATGTGTGCTTGTAAATCTCCGATATTACTTTCTTAAGAGAAAGCGGAGGTTATTTTTAAAGCACAATTAGAGATATTAAATGTCTGGAAAGGGTGAATAATTTGAGTAATATGAATCAACGCTTGGATGTACTTATTATTGGTGGAGGACCAGCGGGGCTTAATGCAGCCCTAGTACTCGGCAGGGCCCGCAAGAACGTTGTGGTCATTGATGATGAGACACCGCGTAACTGGGTTACAAGGGAGACTCATGGGTTTGTGACAAGAGATGGGGCAAGTCCGCGTGAATTCCGGAAAGCTGCCAAAGAACAGATTGCAGCTTATCCCTCAGTTCAATTTGCATCCGATACGGCAACAGCGATAACAGGTAGCGATGGTGATTTTGTAGTTAAGACTACACAGGGGGCAAGTTATCGCACGAAAAAGATTTTGTTTGCGGTAGGTAAGAAAGACCTTCCCTTGGATATTAACGGATTAACAGAGGTTTACGGTAAAAGTGCGTTTGTGTGTCCATATTGTGATGGATGGGAGTTAAGAGACCAATCGCTGGTCATCATCGTTAGTGGAGATAAGGCATTACATATGGCAAAAGTCATATCCGGCTGGACAGAACGTTATACGATCTGTACGAATGGATCAGATTCCTTAACTGATGAGCAGCGTGAAGAGCTGAAGCAGCATCATGTTACTGTATTCGATGCACCGATTCAATCCATTAACTCTGAAGAAGGAATGGTACAGCAAGTTGTACTGAATGACGGTACAGCGATTCCATGCACAGGAGTTTTCTTCCAACCGAAACTGTTTACCGGATCAGAACTGCCAAAGGCCATCGGTTGTGAAATTACAGAGTCAGGAACGGTTATCGTTGATGCTTCCGGCAAAACATCCGTAGCAGGTGTATACAGTGCCGGTGATGCAGCATCCGAGATGTATCAGGCAATCACGGCTGCGTCTCTGGGGGCATTGTCTGCGGTAAGCATTAATAATGAATTGAATTTTGAGAAGTGGGATGAACCAAGTCATCATTAGAATACATTAAAAAGCGTCATAGAATCATAACGTCATTGGTTCATACAATAGAGGATTGCATATGCAATCCTCTATTTGTTGTTATTCAACTTAAACGTTGAACGGTTCAATTGAAAGTAATTCAGCCGGAAGAAAATTTGATATTAAATCAATTATGGTTTAATGTATTATCAAATGATACATATTACTATCATATATAAAATCATCAAAGGAGAGATCACTTATGAATGAAAGCAGAACAGCAATCATGTGGCTAACGAATACCTTGCTCCACGGTGTACAGTTAAGAGGTGATCATCATGAGTGATACAACTTACATTCCACAACCCAAAATGTATGGACCACTTGGCAACCTGCCTTTGATAGATAAAGATAAACCAACGCTGTCGCTAGGTGTCCTGGCTGAACAGCATGGACCGATATATCGACTTACCGTTCCCGGTTATTCCGGTTTAATCGTATCTGGACCAGATCTTGTCGCTGAGTTGTGCGATGTGTCCCGTTTTGACAAATATGTATACAATGAACTCGAAAATGTACGTGCCTTTGGAGGCGATGGTTTATTCACAAGCAGAACCTCGGAGCCCAATTGGAAAAAGGCCCATAACATTCTGCTTCCCACCTTCAGCAAACAGGCCATGAAAGGTTATCATCCCATGATGGTCGATATTGCGGAACAGTTGGTCAATAAGTGGGCACGCCTCAATTCCAACGATACGATTGATGTTGCGGACGATATGACACGCCTTACGTTGGATACCATTGGACTATGTGGATTCAATTATCGGTTTAACAGTTTTTACAGACAGGACCACAGTCCTTTTATTGAAAGCATGGTTCGGGCATTAAATGAAGCAATGCAAAAGAGCTCACGTTTGAAAATTCAGAATCTGCTTATGGTGAAAACCAAACGACAGTTCCAAGAGGATATTCAGACGATGTTCTCTCTGGTAGATCAGATTATAGAGGAACGTAAAGCGAGTTCAGCACCAGAAGAGGTCGACTTGCTCGCACGTATGTTGAATGGCAAAGATCCGGAGACTGGCGAAATGCTGGATGATGAGAACATCCGTTATCAGATTATTACGTTTCTCATTGCCGGACATGAAACCACGAGTGGTTTATTATCTTTTGCTCTTTACTTTCTACTGAAAAATCCGGAATCGCTTCAAAAGGCGTATGACGAGGTGGATCAGATATTGGTCAGTGACTCACCACAGTACGAGGAAATTCTTCAGCTTCCATATATTCGCATGATTCTTAGTGAATCGCTACGTCTCTGGCCAACGGCTCCGGGATTTGACGTATATGCGAAAGAAGACACCGTCATAGGTGGCAAATATCCCTTAAAGAAAGGGGAAAGTTGCAGTATTCTTTTGCCCCAGCTTCACCGTGACAGAGAAGCATGGGGAGAGGATGCGGAACTTTTCCGTCCAGAGCGATTTGAAGATACGGCGAAAGTGCCTCATCATGCGTATAAACCTTTTGGTAATGGGGAGAGAGCGTGTATAGGCATGCAGTTTGCTTTATATGAAGCAACACTTGTGCTTGGCATGGTCCTTAAACATTTTGAGTTGATCGATTATAGCAACTATGAGTTAGATGTTAAACAGACACTGACATTGAAGCCGGGAGACTTCCGGATCCAGGTGAAAGCGCGCGCGGCTTCGCAAACAAGGAATAAGTCGACCGTATCTGCGAAAGAGAAACCTGCTCCTGTTGTTCATAAAAATATAGCAAGTGAAAGCCAGAGGGAAGAAATCCTGGCCGTTGAAGCAGATGGTAAGCCTTCGCTCCTGGTGTTATATGGTTCCAATCTGGGAACGGCAGAAGGCATTGCCCGAGAGCTTGTGGAAAAAGGGCGTTCGTATGGAATCCCAAGTGAAGCAGCCACTCTGAATGAGTGGGTTGGCCGCATTCCCCGCCAAGGTGTCGTTCTCATCGTCACAGCTTCGTATAACGGTAAACCTCCGCAAAATGCTACGGCATTTGTAGACTGGTTAAAGGGAACAGAGTCAGAGGAAGCACGGGATGTAAACTATGCCGTTCTGGGTTGTGGAGATCGGAGTTGGTCCGGGACGTACCAGAGCATTCCTCGATTAATAGATGAGAGGCTTGAAGAATTGGGAGGTAAAAGACTGTTATCCCGCGGTGAAGCCGATGCCGGAGGTGACATGGAGAAACAAGTCGAGATGTGGCAGCATATGTTGTGGCCTCAGGTGTTGGGTGTCTTGGGGATTAGCGAGGAAGTAGTGAAACCAACCTTATCAAGCACAAGCAGACTTCAAATGGAGTTTGTCCGCGAGAAAACGGATATGCCACTTGCACGAACTTATGATGCCAGCTATGCCACGGTTGTAGTTAATAAAGAGCTTCAGGCGCTGGGAAGTGGAAGAAGCACGCGTCACATCGAAGTGTTACTGCCTGAAGGCATGAGTTATAGAGAAGGTGACCATCTCGGCGTGTTACCTAGCAATCAGAAGCAGAATGTGGATCGGATACTCAGTCGGTTCGGACTACGTGGGGATATTCAGATTCAATTAACTTCGGACGTCAGCCATCTTACACACCTTCCACTGAACAGACCCGTCAAAATTCAGAAGTTGCTCACTCACTGCGTGGAATTGCAGACACCAGTCTCCAGAACACAGTTGCAGGAGTTAGCTAATCATACGGTATGTCCACCTCATAAGCGTGAACTGGAAGGCATGTTGGATGAAAACAGCTACAAGGATTATATTCTTGCCAATCGAATCACCATGTTGGACCTGCTAGAAAAGTATGAGGCGTGTGAGCTGCCATTCGAAAGGTTCCTTGAACTTTTGCCTCCGCTTAAGCCCAGATATTATTCAATATCCAGCTCGCCAAGTCTGAATTCCGAGCAAGCGAGCATAACCGTATCGGTAGTAAGAGAGCCAGCATGGAGTGGTAAGGGCGAATATCTGGGAGTTGCTTCATCGTACCTCGCTGGTTGTTCATCCGGAGAAGATATTCTGATGTTTGTACGTACACCTGAATCCGAATTTCATCTGTCCGAAGAGGTTGATGTTCCAATGATCATGGTGGGACCGGGGACGGGTGTTGCACCATTCAGAGGTTTCCTCCAGGCGAGAGCTGTTATGAGACAGAGAGGTTTGTCTTTGAGTGAGGCGCATCTGTTCTTTGGGTGCAGGAATGATTCAGATTTCATATATCGTCAAGAGCTTGAACAATACGAGCGAGAAGGGATCGTTAAGCTACACACTGCTTTTTCTCGTGCGGATGGCAAGCCCAAAACGTATGTACAGCATCTAATGAAAGAGAATTACGAACAGTTGATTCACATGCTGATGAACAAAGGAAAAATCTACGTATGCGGGGATGGAAACCAGATGGCTCCTGCGGTAGAAGAGACTTTGCAACAAGCGTATCAGGAGGTGCAGGGAGCAACGGTGCGGCAAGCGAAGGACTGGCTCATTCAGCTTCAGGCCGAAGGACGCTACGTGCAAGACGTGTGGGCAGGTAATAAACGAACAGGTGAAACTCCTAAAGCTGTGCATGAGGAGGTACATTAAGACGGAGATGACTCCAACAACTACTCATATACAATCCTTAATATACTCATGCTAACAAACAGCCGCTTAATCTGGAGCTTTGTCTCCAAATTAGCGGCTGTTATGATGATCTGACCATGAGCAGTTGCTCGGTTCATTTTCTCACTCCTTAACTGTGAGCGTTTACATTAAAATTTGAAATAAAAATGATTGACAGTCCTTATCTGAGCGGGTTTAATTATATAGACCGATTGTTATAATTATTTGAAGGAAGTGGCTTTCGTTGAGTGAAAAGTCTAATGCTAGAGAGTCTATTGTCAGCACAGCAGCGAGACTGTTTTTTTCACAAGGATATCATGCGACCGGTCTGAATCAGATCATCAAAGAGAGTAGTACGCCGAAAGGGTCGTTGTATCATTATTTCCCGCAAGGCAAGGAAGAGCTCGCGCACGAGTGTATTCAAAAAGCCAATGAACATATCTTGCAGACATTTGAGAAAACATTTGCAGCCCACGACAATACGGGGGATGCCATTCAGAGATTTATTCATGATTTGGCTCATGAAACAGAAGCAGCCGGGTTTACCGGATTTCTGCCATTCAGCTTCTGGGCAGCTGTGGAGACATCGTGTATTAGTCAGCAGTTGCGTATTGCATGTCAGGGTGTATTTGCAGATTGGCAGGATGTCATTAAGAAACATCTGATTCTGGATGGCGTTGGTGAAGAGAAGGCGCGGGAGACGGCACTTCTGATCATTTCTTTGATGGAGGGAGCACTGATTATCAGCCTGACGAATCAGGATAAACAGCCTCTGCTGACGGCTGCTGAGTATTTGTCGGTTGTGACGAAGAACGCCAAACAGATTCAATAATTTATACCAAGAGACAGAGAAATAGAAAGTTCGATACGTTTGAGGAGGATGGGATCGTGGAGGTTTCCATGAAGGCTGATTCTGCACAGAATCAACAAGAAACAAAGCAATACAAGGTATTTCCGATTTTGTTCGCGATGCTGCTGAGCGGCTTTATTGGTCTGTTTGGAGAAACGGCATTAAACGTGGCATTGACGCCACTTATGGCTCTACTGGAAGTAGGTCCTACAACGATTCAATGGTTAACTACAGGTTACTTGCTTGTGTTGGGAATCCTGGTACCGGTATCCGGTATGCTGCTGCAGTGGTTTACCACAAGACAGCTGTTTACAACATCTTTGATTTTCTCGATTGCAGGAACATTTGTTGCTGCACTTGCACCTAGTTTCGAAATTCTGTTGGTGGCACGGGTACTGCAGGCGATAGGTACAGCGCTATTGTTGCCACTGATGTTTAACACCATATTGGTTATTTTCCCGATTGAAAAACGTGGAGCGGCCATGGGATTGATCGGTTTGGTTATCATGTTTGCACCAGCAAGCGGTCCGAGTATCTCCGGTCTGATTCTGGCTAATCTGAGCTGGCATTGGATCTTCTGGATCTCCTTGCCGTTCTTCCTGATCTCACTGGTATGCGGCTTATTGTTCTTGCCGAATATTTCGAAATTGACCAAGCCCAAAATTGACGTACTGTCCATTATCCTTTCTACCCTTGGTTTTGGTGGTATCGTATACGGCTTCAGTAGTGCAGGGGGACATGGGGAAACAGGCGGAGGCTGGACAAGTCCGGTCGTTGTTGCCACTCTCGTTATTGGTGTGTTGTCCTTGCTGTTATTCAGTATCCGTCAGTTGAGAATGAAACAGCCAATGATGGATTTGCGAGCATTCAAATATCCGATGTTTACGATTGGCTTGATCCTGATATTCATCTGTATGATGATGATGCTGTCATCCATGCTGATCCTGCCAATGTATCTGCAACAAGGTATGGCGGTTACAGCGTTAACTGCCGGACTGGTTCTATTGCCGGGCAGTTTGCTGAATGGTTTACTGTCTCCGGTTATGGGTCGACTGTTTGACAAGTTCGGTCCGAAGTGGCTTGTGATTATTGGTCTGGCTATCGTAACGATTGTACTCTTCATGTACACTGGAATTACACCTACAACAACACTGGCAAAAATCATTACGCTGCATGTGTTCATGATGGTCGGAATCTCGATGATTATGATGCCTGCACAGACGAATGGTCTGAACCAATTGCCACGTGAGTATTATCCTCACGGTACTGCCATCATGAATACATTGCAACAGGTATCCGGAGCGATCGGTACGGCTGTTGCGGTAAGTATACTGAGCGCAGGACAATCCCGCTTTTTGAGCGGAGTGGCGAATCCGGAAAGTCCAGAAAATCAACTGGCAGGTTTCACGTCAGGTGTACAGAATGCGTTTGTATTTGCATTAGTGCTGTCGATTATCGGTCTGATTACTTCACTCTTTGTGAAACGGGTCAAAGTAGGATCAACGCCAGAACAACAAGGTCCTATGCATTAATCCATTAACTAACAATAATAATTTGCTATTGTATAAGAGCGATGTGTCCCTTAACTTTAAGGACGCATCGCTTTTTTGTGTATTTATTCTATCTTTTTTGGTGTTGACGTGAAACGGGTTACAGCCTTTAGAGTAAAAATGTAGCCGGAATACGGCGGTTCAAAGAATGAATTTCAGAGCAAATACTTCATGTTCCGGCAAAATTGTATATGTTCATACTAATATAAAAGGGTAATATAGAATGTATTAGTAAAATTTTCAACCAATTCGAAAACGGTTTATATTTTATTTTTAATCAAGGAGACATCATTATGATTATCATTAATCCCATTGACAATAACATCGAAAAGATGCTGTTGCACTACGAAAAAAATGGCCATCTCACTCTACAGGCTTCGCTTATTAGTAATGGCTCGGTTGTATATAGATTGCAAGATTATTGTCTCAAGGTATATGCTTCACGTGCAAGATTGGATGGGGAGATGGAAAGTGAAGCACTTAGGGCATTGCAGAGTAATCCTTATGCACCCAAATTGTATGCGTATTCACCAGGTGAGTACACCCTGACAGAGTGGATTGAAGCATTCAAACTGAAAGAGTACCGTATGACATATGGACACATTCCTCCCAAATTGATATACGATATGTTTACGACGGAACTTCAGCAGATTCATGCTGGATATTGGGACTGGGATGTCATCCGATATGAGAATTTGCTCTGGACCAAGACAGGTGATGTGAAGAGAACGAACTTTTGGTTGTGTGAGCCTGTGAACGCCAGACGTGAGAGCTTATATAACCAGGTCATTCGAAGAATTGATAATATCTACAATGGCGATCGTACCGAAATGGAGGCGATGGAACAGTACTTTTATCGTCATCAGTTGACTTCATTAGAGATCGAACAAGCTTTCAGCGATTTCAGGTCCCAACGGCCAAGACTGGCGATAGCACAATAAATCTCATACTTAAAACCCCAAAGATATTAGAGAATCTTTGGGGTTTCTTTCATGATATAACTTAGCCTTACTTTAGCAGAGTGTACGTTACTTCTTCACCAGGGCCAATATTTCATCCGCAACGAGGTCAGGGCGATATTGATGGATGTAGTGATCGGTATCTTTAATGGTTACCTGTTTAGATTCATCTGACCAAGATTTGAATTCTACTTGTGATTTATCCCATTCGGGTTCACTTGCACCAAGGTAATCAGCCGTCAGTATGGTGAGTGGAAATGGTAAGGTTTGCTTGTGATCTACAACCACTTTGGCATTGGCAGCTATTTCACGTAATTCATCCAACGTGTTAACATTACCATAGTTGTGCAACAGCGCAGTTGTATCCAATTTTTTCAGATCATCGGGTACAAGTTTCAGTTCATTACGATTGGCATTGGAAGTTTCGACAACCAAGTCAGATTGCATCGAGAGGCGGAATAGTCCGGTTTGGATACGTAATTTATTCGCAAAACCACCAATTGTGTCTGCCAAAGAGTCATCGTCATTTGAATAATATTCGGGGCTTCCGCCATCAATCATGACGATACCCTTGACGAGATCCGGGTATTTTTGTGCGAAACGGATGGTTTCCAGCGAGCCGAGTGAATGTCCAACTAATACATAAGGTGGCTTCTGTCCAGATACCTGCAACAACTCGTGTAATTCTTCAGCTACGGTATCGACATCACGTTTCTTATCAGTCTGATCGCTATATCCATAGCCAAATCGGTCATATACAGCGAATTTTGTGTTGGGAGCAAGCTTTTCATATAATGGATAATAATCTACATAAGGATTAGCGGTACCCCAGCCGGAGGCAAGTACTACCGTTACATCGCCTTCTCCACCGGTATATAGATGCATATTGTCACCATGTACGTTGTACAGTTTTCCAGGGTGTACGAGTATTTTGGCATCCTGCCTTAAACCCACTTGTTGGTAGATCACGCCTGTACCCAGAAGCAACAGAATTACCGCCAGGTCGAATATCAAAAACTTAACTAATCTTTTACGCCATTTCTTCATGTTCTCTCACATACTCTCCATGTATTTTCTCTATCATATATGCCCAATCTTATAGGAGAGAAAACAGAGTCTTAATTCTATCTTAATTGAATTTATTTCCGATCATGGGGATGGGCGTGTTCTAGTGAAAATTGTATATCAACGGCCAATGAATTAATATATAGCTACGATATAAGTTGAACTAAAGAATATTTACACTGCTCACTCCGATGACAGAATAACCTTCCGATCGCTGTTATCCCCAGATTTTTTGATTCACTTTTTACAAAGGTGAAAATCTGGTGATAAAGGCGAACGCTCCGCTTCTTCAGGTTATTTCTGTCCTCTACGTTCTAGTGTTAATGTGTAGTTCAACTGATATAGTTGAATATATCTTAATCAAAAGTTGAACCTAGATTGATTATATAGAACAGAAGGTATGTATAATGACAAAATACGAAAATCAGCTCCCGACATCGGCCGGCATGAACTTCAAGTCCCTGATCAGTATATTGAGAGATTCCATGCGTGGCAATGTAGAGCGGAGGCCATCTGGCACGATGCCTATGGAGATATGTGAACCTGCTGCATCCTTCAGTGCATCCGATAACCCACAGGTTACATGGTTCGGACATTCGGCTTTTTTACTCGAAATTGAAGGGCACAGGTTGCTCTTTGATCCGATGCTGGGCAATCGTCCATCACCCGTATCCTGGGTGGGCACCAAACGTTACAGCACCAATCTACCGATTCGACCGGAGGATTTCCCAACGCTAGATGCAATCATTATATCGCATGACCATTATGATCATCTGGATTATGACTCCATTCGCAGATTGAAGGATAAAACAAAGCGATTTATCGTGCCGCTTGGGGTACGTCGACGGCTAATTCAACTGGGTGTGCCTTTGGAACAGATTACCGAGCATAACTGGTGGGATGAGTTATCGTTCAAAGGTCTAACATTGGCTTGCACGCCAGCGCGACATTTCTCAGGCAGAGGATTATTTGACCGTAATTCTACCTTGTGGTGTTCATGGGTCATCGCTGGACAACATACAAAGGTGTTCTTTAGTGGTGACAGCGGATATGGTCCTCATTTCAAGGAGATTGGCAGTAAATACGGTCCATTTGACCTCACCTTGATGGAATGTGGGCAATATGACGAGCGTTGGTCCAACATTCACATGATGCCGGAAGAAACGGTACAAGCTCATTTGGATGTAGGGGGTAAATTGCTCATCCCGATTCATTGGGCCGCATTTACGCTCGCCTATCATGCCTGGAATGAACCGGTTGAACGAATTACGAAGGCTGCACATGCCTTGAAAGTTAAGATTGCAACACCCAAAATCGGCGAGAAGGTTGTGCTTCATACGGGGGAATACCCTACACATCCATGGTGGAGACCGGAATTAGGATGAAAAAATAAAAGCGTTCAGCTCATCAAATGAGTGGACGCTTTTTCTATTGCATTTTACATCAGGATTGATAATGCACTGTAAATTAACAACATACCCATGACGATATTAACAGGACGCTCGTATCTTAATAAAAAGCTCTGGAATAACATGCCACCGAACGCCCAGGTCATATTGGCACTAATACCGATGAAGGTGAGCAGTAAGGAAAATACAATTAATTGTACATGGGACTGTCCAAGAGGCAGAACAAAAACGGATATGGCAGTAAGCCCATACAGAATGACTTTTGGGTTGATAAATTGCAGGGTGAACCCAAATAGAAATGAATAATGATTGACCTTGTTTTCTTGCGAATCTGCAGGTTTACTACGCATGATTTTGAGCGCCAGATAGAGCATATACACACATCCTAACACGTTCAAGACAGGTGTGATCCTTGGGATGTATTGATGAAGAATAAGGTTGAAATAGCTGGACAGAAACATAATTAGCAGGCAGCCGGCTGCAACTCCACTAATAAAAGGAAGGGTCTTGAGGAACCCCTGATTTCTGGCATGCGTCATGGAAATGATATTGTTGGGTCCGGGTGTAAATGAAGCAATGATTGCATAGGTCACTAAAGGTATAATGTTCATGGTTCCTCCACAGTTTCTTAGTTGTGTGATATAATGATCTGAAATGTACGTTATAACGTACGGTCTTTATTATTGTACAACATGTGCGTTATGTAGCACAACATAAATATAAAATGAGGAGGATGGATTTTGAAAAACATTAATAGTATTCTTGCTCAGAACCTGAAACAGCTTAGGGAACAAAGAAAACTTAGTCTGGACAAGGTCGCCGAAATGTCTGGTATCAGCAAGACCATGCTTGGTCAGATTGAACGTGGTGAATCCAATCCGTCCATTGCAACCGTATGGAAGATTGCTAATGGCCTGAAAACCTCCTTCACTGCTTTGATCCACGAGCCGAAGTCAGATACTACTGTTGTAACGGGCGATGATATTCAAGTATTGATGGAAGACGAGGGAAAGGTTCGGATTTATCCGCATTTTCCTTTTGAAGAGGGTCGTCGTTTTGAAATATATATGATGGAGATGGACCCTAAGTCTGAGTTGAATGCTGAACCGCATATCGAAGGTACGGAAGAATTTATTACTGTCTTTGAAGGGGAAGTTACGATTCGAGTAGGGGCGGAAGATTATACGGTAAGTTCAGGGGAGTCGATCCGTTTTGGAGCGGACAAGCCTCACGCCTATGTTAACTCCGGTGCTAAGTCGAACAAATTAAACATGGTCATTCATTATTCGAAGTGACAATAAAGCAGCCTGATGTAATGAACTGCAACACCGCTGTTAGTCGTCTCTAACAAATGGATGCAGTTCAATACAGTGGCTGCTTTATAGGTTTGTTCGCTATGGAGTCCAACGCCTATGATAGGACTCTAACTTATGGCTTTTCTTTGGCCTGACGCTGGATTTCCTTGGCTGTTAAAGCTTTATCATATACTTTTACATTATCCAAGCTGCCTTTGTAGAACGGATCAGACGTATAACGACTCTTGCCTACATAAGCTTCCGTTACCTGCAGATCTTTCGGGTTAAAGGTGATCTCAGAGCTGCTTGCAACCGATGTACCATTCACATACAGAGTACCCACATCACCCTGAAGGGTTACAGCGACATGAACCCACTCTTTAGAAGGAAGTGGATTTGCTGCAATAAGGCTCTGATCCCGTCCCTCATTATGAATGGTAAATTGTAATGCCCCATTATGTTGGGAGGGAGTAAGGAACATATGCCTCGTCAAGCCATTTCCAAAGTCGAAAATACGCTGCCAGGAGCCGCCACCGTCCCAATTGACCCAAGCGCTAAACGTGAAATCCGTTGTATCTGTAATGAGTCCAGGTAACTGAATGTAACTGTCTGCCCCATTAAATGTAGCAGCCTGATTTTTGCCACTTGCAGCAGAACTGACCACGTTAAAAGCTTGTCCGTGATATCCGTTTTTACTGGAATCCTGTGCGACTTTGCCAAGTTTCTTGTGTTCAAAAGTATACTCCCCGAGCAATGGGCTTACTGCTTGCTGTGGAATGATAACGTTAAACGTTTTGGAGCTTACCGCAGTTCCTTTACTAATCGTGGCGGTTAATTTCACTTTGGCATCGCCCTTACCAGCGCGTGGTCGCTGCACTACACCTGTAGCGGATAGAGCCGAAGCATTGGAGCTTTTCCACGTAATGTCTGCATCACTTGTTCCCTTGGTAGGCAGAGTCAGATTGAAGAACACGTGATCCGTATTGCTAATGTTCAGATCCTTCTTCACTGCATCTACAATGTCTTGATCACTCCGTTCAACACCCTGACTTCCCCAGATGGCTATCCCGGTGGAGGAGAGGGCGCTAAAGGTCAGAACCGTACTTTGAGATTCCAAGTTCCATTCATGTGTGAAAACGCCTTTGTACACAACGTTATTCGAAGTGATCTGAACCTTGTTGTCTGCACCAAGACTCCATGTTCCTGTCACGGCACCATGAATCTGCCCATCTGCCGTGAACTGAACGGTCTGGGATGGCTTGATGTCCGCCGTGATGTCCTTACCATGGTTCACCCAGTGGTACTGACCAGCGATCTCCTGAGTTGTCAGTTGCGTGGTATCCTCTCCCAAAGCCGCATAGCGATATGGAGAAACAACGGGCCAACCATCTGCATTCATATGCATCTCATGTACGCGAACTTCATGCTCTTCGCCACGCCCTGGAAACCGGGTATGGAAGATGAGAAATTGTTTGCCGGTCTCCGGATCAACATAAGCAGAGTTATGCCCTGGCGATACATAGCCGCTACCTAGGCCTGTGCCAGGATCACCGATCTGTCTCTCGAACAGGAAGTTCCCCATCAATTTGACTCCAAAAGGCTCAATAGAACGATCATCAAACAACGGTTTATCCTTGTCCGCTTTAACGTTGATCATATTGTTTCCTTCCGCATCGAGGAAAGGCCCATCCGGTGATTGGGAGCGAGCAACACGAATGTTGTATCCTCCATCAGCACCTAGTCCACCGTAAGACAGGTACAGATAATAATAATCGGTTTCTGGACTGTAGAGCATATAAGGGGCTTCAATACGACTATGATTGCCTCCGGTCAGCTTTTTGCCATAACCTTGATTTGGCAGCGGTTTACCTGTCGTTGCATCCATCTCCAGAATGAAAATCCCTCCGGAGTAGGAGCCATACACCATCCATAACTTGCCGTTTTTATCATAAAAGACATCAGGATCGACCACATTGGGATGAATCGTTGCATCGTAGATGGTACCATCCTCACTGATCTGATCCCACATGCCGGATTTCAACAGAATGCCTTGATCCTTATAAGGGCCTTCGATATTGTCTGCGACAGCAATGCCGAGCGCTGATCGCGGAGAGTCCCCTTTACAAGCATTGTAGTACATATAAAATTTGCCGTCCGCCAATTGAATGACATCTGCTGCCCATAACGTATCCGTCTGCGCCCATTCCAGCGCTTCAGCGAATTCCTTGGTTACATTGGGGACAACAGGGTTGTTATCTGTGACGCCGGAGGCGACCAGATCCCAGTTCAAAAAGTCTTTGGACTTAGCCACTTGCAGGTGTGAACCAAAAATATAAAACGTATCATCCACCTTAATGACAGATGGGTCATGCAAAGAAACATTTTTGAATGATGGAGCAGGATTTGCGAGAGGTGTGGTAGAAGTCTGCGAGTTACCCACGGTTGCCTCTGAACCATTTGCGAACACCGAGACCGGCGCCAAAGTTGTTGCAGTAAGTAAAGTGGTGCTTAGTACAGAAATGTTAAGTACGCGAACCCAATAACGTTTCATACGTTTCCCCTTTCCTATTCCCCGGAATGAAAAATCAACCGATACTTGGCAACACACGATAAAAGGTTCGGCAGACCTCCTTTGAGTATTTCATTATATCAAGCGCTTTCATTTGTTATATTATCAATTGATTTATATGTTTGTAAACCATAAATGTAATGTTTATAAGAGTAAAATAAAAAATAAATAAGAGACGGGAAGAGCCGATAAAGGTCGTTACATTCAAATAAACCAGTTGTCTTTCTCAAATTTAGGATTGAAATGGGGATCGATGATGCGATATTATTACGTTTAAGAAATGTATTTAACTATTTATCAATCATTTTATATTAATACGAATTAAAAGGATGAACCGACAATTCCCAACTACATAGGAGGTAAGAACATGACAACATATCGAAATCAATTAATTGCACAATACACGTTTGAAGATACCGTTCAGATCGGGAAGGACAGCTCCGGTAAGAGACATGATGGTATAGCCAAAGGCGAGATCCTGCCTGTGGTATCCGAGTTGAAAGGAAGATCGGCGGTGACTTTCAACGGGGGAACGAATGGAACCTCTTATCTGCAATTACCGTCGAATCTGCTTCGGGATGTAAGCGATAACACAGGGATTACGATTGCCACTTGGGTGTTTCTCGGCAAGGGGGCTAATGTGTGGGAGCGCATTTTTGACTTTGGTAAAGGGGAGAAGGGGCCATATTTATTTTTGACACGTCAGCTTCTGGGTACGTTATACGCCGGAGATAATCTGGTTGTCCACCCAAGTCGAGGGGTTGCAAGCGGAGAATGGTTGCATATCGCACTCTCCGTAGCAGGCAGCCAAGGGGGAACGTTGAGCAGTGCGGGTCCGATTGTATATGTGAATGGGGAGAAGGCGGCAGACGGATCGATCAGTCAGACATCCAGTGGCAATTATGCCAAATTGCGCGAATGGTTTAATTCTTTCACCGATCCTGAGAATTATAGCCAGAATTATATTGGACGTTCCCAGTATGCAGCGGATGTGGATTTTGCAGGTTCGTTATCCGATTTTCGGATCTATCAAGCAGCGCTTACCATGGATGAAGTCATTGAAGTCATGTGTGAATCGCTGACAGATGAAGCGATTGTGAAGCTTGCGGCGGACAAGTACTTGTCCTTCCCCAACCGAATCATCACCAAGGATGTATCATTACCTGCAGACTTGCTGGGTGGTAAAGTGTCTGTTGAATGGAGCTCCAGTAAGCCGGAAGTCTTGTCCGAGAGCGGAGAAGTTCAGGTGATCACATCAGCACAAGAGGTTACGCTCCGTGCGCTTCTGAACAGAGGTGATCGTAAGCTGAGCCAAAGCTTTGACGTGTCTGTTGTGCCAGCACATGTCGCTCCCTATACCGTCACCATCCATGGAGATCAGAAGGTGGCTGATATCAGTGAAGTCATGTATGGGCTTTTTTACGAGGATATTAACAACGCGGCAGATGGCGGAATCTATGCAGAGCTTGTTCAGAATCGATCATTTGAATCTTTTGCATTTGATACGTACTCGCATGACTCTGGAGAATGTGGTTGTTCGACTGGTCGAAATCGTGAACCTTTGTTTGCCTGGTCAGGCGATACCGAGAAGATGCTCGTACAGCATACGGATGGACTAAACGGTCACTTCAACGTGGAAGACCCGGAAGTAAATGCTTATTATGTCACGGTTCAGGATGGGGCTACGATTCGGAATCGTGGATTCTCAGACTCCAACCAGCATTGTGCCATGTCCATCAAGCGGGGTGAATCATATGACTTTACCGTATGGGCAAAAGCAGAATCGGCAGGAACGATCACTGTTCAATTGCAGGATGGAAGTGACACTTCCATCAGTGATTCGGTAACGCTGCATGTTGAAGGTGGGAACACATGGAAGAAATACGGTTTGTCTCTAACCGGAACGGAGACTGTACTTGGTCAACTGGTACTTACGTTTGCAGGTGGCATCTCCATCGATATGGTGTCCTTAGTCCCTCAGAATGTATGGGGAGCTGATCCGACAGAAGAAGGCATATCGGCTACAGCACATGCCAACTACACAGGTAATCCGAACTATCGATTGAGAAAAGATCTAATCCAGGCACTTGCAGATCTGCATCCGAAGTTCTTGCGTTTTCCGGGAGGATGTATCTCGGAAGGATCATTTATCTGGGACAACGTATATGACTGGAAGGATTCTGTGGGTCCGGTTGAGCTCCGCAAAGAGAATTATAATGTCTGGGGTTACATGATGACGATGGGGCTTGGTTATATGGAGTACTTCCAACTGGCGGAAGATCTGAATGCCGCTCCGGTTCCAGTCATGGCTTGCGGTGTGTTATGTCAGGCTCGTTCGGATTATGCTCACCCTGCGGGTGGTGCTTTAAGGGATTATTATATCCGCAACTTTACAGACCTGATCGATTTTGCGCTCAGTACAGACTTGGAACACAACGAATGGGCGGCGGTACGAAGCCAGATGGGCCATCCTGAACCGTTCGATCTTCGTTATCTGGGTGTAGGTAATGAGAACTGGGGCACTGAATTTTTTGCCAACTTCGAAGTATTCAAACGTTCGATAGATGAGTACATGAAACAGAACTATCCTGATCATGAACTGCACATTATCTCGACGGTGGGTGCTCAGGCAGATGATGATGCGTACCAGGAAGGATGGAAATTCCTCAGCGGGAATCTGACCGGATCAGCTCAGGTTGCTTTTGCAGATGGCACAGAGGTAATTGAAGAGACCGTAACTTGGTATGAGAATCAGGACAATTACATGGACACCATTGCAGATGAGCACTACTACCGCTCCAATGAATATTTGCTGAACAACGTAGATCGATACAACTACTATGACCGGGCCTATCTTGAAGACGGAAGTATAGATTGGAAAGAAACATCCAAAGTATTTGTGGGAGAATATGCTTCCACGGACAAAAACACGCTGGCAGGAGCGGTCGCAGAAGCTGCGATCATGACTGGATTTGAAAATAACGCGGACGTTGTTCGTTTGGCTGCCTATGCGCCACTGTTCAACAAGGTACTAACGGATGGTACTTACCGCTGGACGCCAGACTGCATCTGGTTTGATGATGAAACAGTATGGTATACACCGAATTACTATGTGCAGCAGCTTTTTGCAAAACATGTAGGAGATCAGGTGCTTGAGACTTCGTTCTCCACCTACAGCAAAGGCAAACCGCTGAGTCTCATTCCACGTGGCGGCATCGAAATTGCAACAGGTCATGCAGACATCGTGGTGAAACGAGTCACGGTCACGTCCAATGTGGATGGCAGTTTGATGTTTGATGAAGATTTCAGGGAACGTACAGAGCCTAGTGAGGCATGGAACCAGATTCCCGGATCGGAAGGATACACGTTAACCGCAGGAAAAGGGCTTATCTTGAGCGCACAAACAAGTGGATTGAACGGATTGTACCTGCTGAATGACGAATGGACCAACTACCAAGTTCATGTTGAGGCTGAAAGAATTTCAGGTGAGGATGGTTTTTACATCGGCGTGGGACTGACGGATATCTCACCTGAGAACAAGGATGTTATCGAGTACGCAATCAGTTACGGCGGGAACGCAACAGGCGTGAAGGTGTACAAACAAGGGATTGAAGGTTATACACTGGGAGACTATTCATCCAGCTCGGCAGCAGGTAACCTGAGAGCGGCCAATTATGAACCACTCGAGAATGGGACCGATTATACAATCACGGTTAACTATGGTGGGGACACAGGAAAAAATCTGATTTGTTCCTATACAGACGGACGTAATATCAGCAAGGTTCTGGATTACAAGCTGGAAGCTTACAACCGGGAAGTATTCCACTCCGTTACGAAGGATGAACGTCATGTGTATGTGAAACTGGTCAATGCAGATGGTGTAGATAAATCAACCCGGATTTGCCTTCAGGATCTGAAGGTGGATGCTTCAGCCAGACTGATCACGCTTACTGGAGAAGATCATTTGGTGCATATTCCGAATGTGAATCAGAAGAATGATGAGAAAGTGGTTCCCCAAGAACAGGAGATCACACTGTCCGATACATCGGTGGTCGTTAACTTAACAGCTCATTCAGTGAATGTATTAGTTATGGATATTCTGAATTAAATTCATATCGTGAACAAGAGACCGCGGATATCGCGGTTTTTTGGCGTTCCAGGGGTGAGAGTCAACAAAAGATACCCAAAGTAAATAGCCAACACTATTGCGGTGATCTGGCTGCTCCTATAATAAACGTTGAAGGAGGAGTCAGCTTATGCGTTCCAACTACAAACAATTTATCCGAAACGTTCCGCTTCATCTCATGATTCTGCCTGGACTGCTCATTATCATTGTATTCGGATACATTCCGATGGCGGGGCTCTCTATTGCCTTTCAGAATTTCTCTCCCATTGCCGGATTCAAAAACATGAATTGGGTGGGCCTAGACAATTTCAGGTATCTGTTCGATCTGCCGGGGTTCTCGCAGGTTGTATGGAATACGGTATTTATATCAACGATGAAAATTGTGTCCGGCTTGGTGATTCCAGTACTTGTAGCCTTATTGCTCAACGAGGTTCGCAAGACAGGATTTAAACGAACAATTCAGACCGTGATCTATATGCCTCACTTTTTCTCCTGGGTTATTCTGGCGGGAATCATCGTAGATGTGTTATCTCCAAGCACCGGGATCGTTAATATGTTGTTGAAAGCCGTGGGCATTGACCCGATTCAATTCCTGGCCAGTAACGAGTGGTTCCCTTACATACTTGTCATTACAGACCAATGGAAAGAATTCGGATTCGGGACGATTATCTATCTGGCTGCCCTCACGAATATTGATAAATCTCTGTATGAGGCCTCTGTTATGGATGGTGCGGGAAGATGGAAACAGACATGGCATATCACGCTGCCAGGCATTCGCCCGATCGTCATTTTGATGGTAACACTCAGTCTGGGAAATGTACTCAACGGTGGCTTTGACCAAGTATTCAACCTCTATAATCCATTGGTATATGAATCAGGAGATATTCTGGATACGATGATCTATCGGATCGGATTGCAGGATGCTCAGTATTCTGTATCAACAGCACTGGGTCTGATCAAATCCGTTGTTTCCTTCATTTTTATCGGGCTTGGTTATTTCTTGGCCTATCGGTTCGCGAATTATCGGATATTCTAGAAAGGAGGCAGAATCATGCACCATGCTTCAAGAGCCTATCGGTGGTTCCTAGGGTTTAACTACGTCATCCTGACGATTCTTGCCTTGTTATGCCTGTTCCCGATTGTGAATATATTAGCGATTTCATTTAGTTCAAGTGATGCGGTAAAAGCAGGCAGCGTCACATTCTGGCCTGTCGATTTCACGTTGTCCTCCTATCAATACATTCTGGAAAATCAGCAATTCCTGAACTCATTCGGCACAAGCCTTCTTCGTGTCGTTCTGGGGGTTACGACCAATCTGATCTTCACGATTCTCGTAGCTTATCCGCTCTCCAAAGAGGCTGCCAAATTCCGTTCAAGAACGTTCTATGCCTGGATCTTTGTATTCACCATGTTGTTCAGTGGAGGATTGATCCCGGGTTACTTGGTGGTTAAAGAAGCGGGGCTGTTGGATTCCATCTGGGCTTTGATTCTGCCGGGCGCCGTTCCTATCTTCAATGTACTTCTAATGCTTAATTTTTTCCGGGGATTGCCGAAGGAACTTGAAGAAGCCTCCTGGATGGATGGGGCAGGACATTTCCGCACCCTATGCAGCATTTATCTTCCGATCTCTCTGCCAAGTATCGCGACCATTACGTTGTTCGCCATGGTGGGTCACTGGAATGCCTGGTTCGATGGCATGATCTACATGAAGAGTCCGGAAGGTTATCCGCTGGCTACATATCTTCAGTCCATGTTGCAGCAGGTGACGATGATTCAGAGCGAGATGATGACCCTGGAGGATGCAACACTCTTAAGTCAGGTATCGGATAGAACCACCCAGGCTTCCCAGATCTTTTTGTCCGTTATTCCGATTCTGCTTGTGTATCCGTTCCTGCAGCGGTATTTTGTTCATGGGCTTGTTGTCGGAAGTGTAAAGGGATAAGATCGATAGGAGGAAAACCGATCGATGGAAGGAGCCGATTTCTGGCTCCTTTTTTGCTATTGATGAGAGAGCGTGAGGGGGAGGAGGAGGGAAACATTGCGATTCATCCGGGGAAGATGGAGAGAGTCATCCATTGTCGTCAAACTGATGATTGCTTTTGTACTGGTCATTCTGCCATTGTACGGGATAAGCATTATGATTACGCAACTTAGCTCCAAACAAATGCAGACGGAGGTGGAGAAGGCACATGAGTCCAAATTGTACTTCTACCATAATCATCTGCAATTCGAATTGGAACGAATGAGTGCGCTGGTTACCGAATTTTCATTTGATGAAACCATGTCCACACTAAGTACACGAGCCGCGATTATGAGCAGGTATGAAGTCACGTCCAGTCTGAACAATATCCACAATAAGCTGGGTCAGATCATGGTGACAAGTCCCTACATTAGTGATGTGGTGTACTATGTTCCTGCTCTGCATAAACGGGTCAGTGCCACGGACGGGATTCGGGACGTAGAGGATAACGAGTGGCAGAATCTGCTCGCCACGATGGGGAATCTGAATGGCGAATTATCACATTCCAATAACGATCTCTATTTTCTGAAAAGTAATCCATATAACATGAACCATGAGGAACCACCCAATTTCATATTAGGGATACGCTTGTCTGCTGAAGAACTGAAACATCGTTTGCAGCAGCTATCGGAAACGGGCGAAAGTGAGATTACACTGAGTTTTGGTGAACAGCAACATGTAGTTATCTCTTCTTCCGAGCAGCCAGCACCTGTTAAACCGATTCGAACAGTTTCGCCAGAACCGTCCGAGTCCATGCAAGTTACGAAGTTTCAATCCGATCCATATCTCTATTATTCGTTATATGATAAGGATCATTCGTTCACGCTGACAGCCACTATACCGCAAGATGTGCTAAGGGCACCGCTGGAACAATACAACGTATGGTTATGGATGGTCACCTTCATGTCGGTTGTGATCATTATTGTCTTCTCGTTTTCGATCTACAGATCGATTCACCAACCCTTAGCGGTACTCATTCGAGGATTCAGGATGGCAGAGCAGGGCCAGACAAGTGTACATATTCCTTCATCCAGAAGGGATGAATTCGGCTATTTGTACTCTCGATTCAACCATATGATAGAGCGCTTACATATTTTGATCGATGAGAATTATGTTGCACGGATTCGAACAAGTGAAGCGGAACTTAAACATCTACAATCCCAGATTCAACCTCACTTTTTATACAACAGTCTGTTCAGCATCAAGCAGATGGCTGAGGTGGAGAATGTGGAGCTCATTCAGGAATTCACCGACTATCTGGGTCAATATTTCAAGTACATGTCTCGGGATTCTCATACAGAGGTATCGTTGGGGGCTGAAATTGACCATGCGCTTGTCTATGCATCCATTCAGAAAATCCGGTTTGGTTCGAGGATTCAGTTGGAATTGGAGGATCTGGATGCGAGGTACAAAATGATTTCGATTCCCAGAGTTATTATCCAGCCGATCGTGGAAAATGTGTTTGAGCATGCACTAGCCAAACGTAGCCAGGGAGGAATTCTACAACTTTCGTACCAACAGGATCAGGACAATCTGTCCATTCGCATTGAGGATGATGGGGATCAGTTAACCGACGAAACATTGAATTACCTGCAATCTGCCTTTGAGGAAATAGAACGGAAACATGGAAACGAAGAGATAACCGGGCTCTTGAATGTGAATCAGCGATTAAGAATCAAATTCGGAGCTGCCTATGGTCTTACAGCGCAGCGAAGTGAGCTCGGTGGGTTGTGCATTATAGTGAAGATTCCATGGAAAGGGGAGTAGCGTTATGCAGCGGATGCTTATTGTAGATGATGAACCCGTTATTTTAGATGGACTGTATGCTTTCTTTCAAAAGGCGAACTTTCAGGATATGGAGATTATTAAAGCATACTCTGCCCTTGAAGCCATCGATTGGTTGAACTCGGTCAAGATTGATATTGTACTCAGTGATATCTGTATGCCTGGCATGGATGGCATGCAGTTGATTGAGCAGATTATGGACCGGTGGCCACGATGCAAAGTTCTCTTGCTGACAGGTCATAACGAATTCGATTATGCACATCAAGCCATTCGAAATCCGTGCGTTGTTGATTACCTGTTAAAGACAGAGGGCATGAATCATATTCGAGCTGCGGTAGAACGGGCATTAACACAGCTCTCGGAAGAAAATGATTTTCGCTACCAAGCTGCCTGGTTTCGCGGTAAATTGCCACGAGCACTGCCACAGTTACAGCGTCAATTGCTGCTGGATGTGCTTAAGCGAACGGATAGACATGATATTGTTTCACTTCAAGAAGAGCTGGATGCTGTACAGTTACCTTTCGAATCCGATCAACTCGTTATTCCTGTAATTATACGGGTAGAGGAGTGGAACAACTATCAATCTCAGGCGGATCGCAGTCTCATCCGTTATGCCGTTGCCAATGTTGCGGAGGAGCTGCTGCAAGACAAGGCTAAGGTGAAGGCGATTGATCTGGACACCCAGGTCATCGCGTGTTTTATTCAATCGCAAGAGACATATCCGTCACACGTATCTGATACACAAGGGGAACGAGGTAGTCAGCTGGATAACTGGGTACAGACCCTTCGTTTTGTCTATGGCACTTTGGAGTCTGTGCAGCAATCCTGTGCGGACTGCTTGAACCTGTCTGTATCCATTATGGTCAGCGAGCAGGCGGTAGAGTGGAGCAGGGTTAATCAGGCAATCGGGCAGTTACGCCTGTCGATTCATGAGAGTCCCGGGCTTGGAATGGAGAAGCTGCTGCGTGTAAATATCCAGGATGAATTGCCTTACACCCCTAGCATTATGAATCAACAGGGTGTTGTAACGCTGCATCTGGATCAGATCAAACAGCGAATAACCGCCGGGGATCGGGAATGGATAGAGTCCTTCCATAAATGGACCGAGGCGGCGAAGGAGGGACTTCCAGATCCATTCTTTCGCATGAAAACGTATACGGGTGCAGCGAGTGTACTCATTGAAGTCCTGCATGAACTAGGGTTATATGAATCGGCAATGGAAGAAATATCGCTGTCTCGAATGTTACATTTTGATATTCATACCGCATGGACCGATCTGGTCGTTTTTTATCAATCGGCATACGAATGGATGATCTCCAAACGAAGCGATGCCCGCCTGAACGACCAATCACAGATTCTGATCACGATCCATCATTATATCAAGCACCATCTGGAGGACGACCTATCACTCACACGGATCGCACAGGAAGTTTCTCTTAACCCTTCTTATCTGTCGCGTTGGTACAAACGGATTACCGGCAAAGGCATATCCGACTACATCCATGACCGTAGAGTGGAGCGAAGCAAAGAGTTGCTTCTGGGTTCTTCCTGCAAGATGCATGAAATATCCGCGAAAGTTGGATTTAGTGATCAACATTATTTTTATCGTTTCTTCAAAAAAGCGACAGGTTGCACCCCTCAAGAGTATCGGGATCAGAAAAGTTAAATGATATCTCAAATGGTAAATCAAAGATACCAGATGTCAACGGGATACACTCGAAGCGATAGCGCTTTCTTTGTAATATAAAATTATATATAAGATGAGTCAAATTAAACCATGAACGGAGAAAGCAGAAAAAACCTGAAGAAGCGGAGCGTTCGCCTTTATCAACAGATTTCTCCCTTGGAAAAAGGGATAAAGGAAATCTGGGGATAACAGTGACGGAAGGTTATTCTGCTATCGGAGTGGGTGTTTAATATTTAAAGTTCATCTTATATACCTCACGGGAGGAGAAAAAAGGGGGATTCGCATGAATATATCATTCAAGAAGTTCTCATTATTAACATTAACCATGGTACTGGCCACCACACTTGCTGCCTGTTCATCCGGTGCGGGAAGTGCCGAGAATGAAGCTGAGTCGAACACACAGCAGGATGCGGGAGGACCACTTACGAAATATGACCCACCCATTAAATTGACTTCCACCATGAATGAAACGGGGAAAGAATCGCTTGCCCAAGGAGATACACACGCCAATAACATCTGGACCAGAGGTTACAAGGATGAACTTGGTATTGATGTAACGTACGAATGGATTGTTCCGGATGCCAATTATAACGATAAGATGAATGTCACGCTGGCGAGTGGTGATCTGCCGGATGTACTGAAAGTGAGTGCTGTTCAATTCGAACAACTGCATGAAGCGGGAATGCTGGAGGATCTGACCGAAGTATATGACAAGTATGCATCCGAACTGGTGAAGGAGTTCATGTCTGCTGAAGATGGAGCAGGTCTGAAGCCGGTAACGAAGGATGGCAAAATATACGCCATGGTGAGTTTCCCAGGCTCGCTGGATTCCTCGGATATGATCTGGATTCGTCAGGATTGGCTGAAAAAGGTTGGTCTTGAAGCGCCCAAATCCATGCAGGATGTCATCCAGATTGCGGAAGCCTTTACCTTCGAAGATCCAGACGGAAATGGCAAAGATGATACGTACGGCATTGCCTTGAACAAAGATTTACCTATAAACGCGTTCTTGCTCGGTTATCATGGTTATCTCGAAACCTGGATTAAGGATGCTTCAGGTCAAGTCGTGAATGGGACGATCCAACCCGAAGTGAAAGAAGGATTACGTGAGCTTCAGACTCTGTATCAGAAGGGTGTGCTTGATCCCGAATTTGGTGTTAAGGATTTTGCTAAAATGATGGAGGATGTGAATGCAGGCAAGTCAGGCATGTTCTTCTTGCCACAATGGGCACCATTTCAGGTTAGCAGCATGATTAAGAAAGACAAAAACATCGACTGGATGGCTTACCCGGTTCAATCGATTGATGATCAACCAGCAAAAACACAGAATCATCTGAGTCTGGGCGGTATATTTGCCGTTCGCAAAGGCTACGAGCATCCGGAAGCGTTGATTAAACTTCTTAATTTCCAGGCTGAAAAAATGTTCGGTGAGTCTGCCAAGGAAGAACGGGCTGCTTATTTGAATGGACTGACAGGTCTTGGTTTTCATAATGCAACGGTCTCCAACCTGCCAGCCAACAAAAATGTGAAGGCACAGGATGAAGTAGAGCAGGCGCTCAAAACAGGAGATACGTCCGGATTGGAACTTGAAGCGAAGCTGTTCTATGACGATATTATGGATTATCGGAATGGGAACCTCGACAAGTGGCATATGGAGCGTATCTTTGGCCCAGAGAGTTCACAAGGTGTGATTAAATATTATCGGGATAATGACCTCATTGTCATGAATGAATTCATCTATGCACCGACGAGAACAATGAATACGAAGCAAGCTACACTGGATAAACTGAGAGCCGAGACATTTCTGAAAATCATCTATGGTAACTTGTCGATTGACGAGTTTGATAATTTCGTAGCCAATTGGAAGAAACTTGGCGGGGATCAGATCACACAAGAAGTGAACGATACCATCGCAGCTAACCAATAAAAGGATTGATTCATATAATCCAAGAATGAAAAATGAAAAAATGGTGCGCTCCTAAAGGGAGGCACCATTTTTTGATGCTGATCATTTGCGTTTCAATAAGAGAACTCCGCTGATTGCTGAGGTTTTGTAGCGGTATACCACTTTGAATCCAATATCATTGTCCAGCAAGCAGTTCAGTGCATTGATCAGCCGTGCACCGGGAACCAGTGTGAATGTACATGGAGACGTATTACCAATCACGCGTACACTTTGGATTCTGCGCGCAGAACCGGGAATGAGCGGATTTCTAGACCAGTAGATTAATACCAGATCCGGTTGTGGAACAGCATTGACACGAGCCATACTAATCATCTCTTTTCTATTAAAGGTTCTTAATAGTAGATGAAAAGTAGAGGAAAGGGTGTTAGACGGAAGACATGATGTTTAATAAATAGACTCTACTTATTCGTTGAGTGCTGTTTGGATGGCAACTTGTCCCCTGGCGTTCCCTTGCCGTTGTTTTTATTGTGACGTGCTTTTTCGGCATTTTCGTTAACTTTCTTCACAAAATCTTGAGTACTTTCCATTCTAAGTTACAGCTCCTTCCACAAGCAAAATGTGTATTCCCGATTGTTAATATAACCACTTGAAAGTGATTTTATTTTGGTGAGATGGCTAAATTTAATTTTGATTCCACATTCCTAGGTCAGTTGGGACATACTGGACATGGGAAGTTCATGCGTCTAAACTAGATAGACCAGACACACTAAGAAGGGATGCGCCATCCAAACCATGTTGCAGAAATTCGGATTTACACAATATGAAAGTCAGGTATACGAGGCTATATTCGCGCAGGATGAACCGCTTGATGCCACATCGATTGTAAATTACTCCAACGTTCCCAAAGCCAAAATTTATGAAGTACTTAATCGCCTGATCGACAAGGGAACGGTGCTGACAACGATGGATGGGAAGAAAAAACTATATATGGCTGTGGATCTTCAGTCCATTATTCATAAGATCAAGGCTGATTTTGAGAAAGATATTGAGGAATTGAAAAGTTACAAAATCAAACGTACATTCACCGATGAACATATCTGGACGTTAAAAGATGAGTCGTCCATCGCATCGAATATCGAACAGCTTATCGAGGAAGCAGATTCATCAATTCTTTTTCTGGCCTGGAATGAGCGAATGGAGAAATATCGTGAACTGCTGGAGCAGAAGGAAAAGCAGGGCGTGTACGTTGAAGTGCTTGCCGTTGGGGGCATGGAGACATCCTTAAACCGGATATACTCGTTGATTCCATTGCTTGATGCGCCGGAACCTTCACAGCTGCTTATTGTGGATCATGCGTATTTGTTGTTTGCCGGTGTGGAGCATGATTCATGGCGAGCCATCAAGACGATGTCCAAACCGATTGTCAAAGCGATGACTGATTATTTCTACCATGATGTTGCCCTTACTCAAATTACCAAAAAATACGGTGACCAACTGTTACAGGATGCGGAAATCGAGAAACTGCTCACCAGATTGATCTATTAAAACTATTCTCATAGTTTTTTTGTTATATCTTTGTTTGAAAACAATCATGAAAATAACTATTGAAACTTTCATTCTTATGGGTTACTATCGTAGTTGTAACTTTTGAGGAGGATTCAAAAATGAATAAGAAAGTATATGTGCTTGCTATCGCAGCATTTGTGGTCGGAACCGTTGAACTGATTTTGGGTGGAATTCTGGACCTGATTGCTACGGATCTTCATCTTTCCCTGGCGAAAGCCGGGTATCTAATCTCTATTTTCTCACTTGTCTATGCGTTGTCTGCCCCGATTTTATTAAATATGACGGCCAGATTCGAGCGTAAAAAAGTATATATGTGTACGCTATTTGTTTTTCTGATCAGTAATCTGATCTCTGCATTTAGTCCCAGCTTTTATATGCTGATGGCGGGCAGAGCACTCGGAGCCGCAACGGGTTCACTTATTTTTGTACTCTCCCTGACCCTTGCAGCACGCATTGTGGAACCACAATATAAAGGACGCGCGGTGGGGATCATTACCATGGGAGGCAGTGCATCACTTATCCTGGGTGTGCCCCTGGGTATCTTTGTAGGCAACTTGGCAGGTTGGCGTGAGGTGTTTATGCTGATTGCTATTCTGACTGCAGTGGTTATGGTAGCCATCTGGATTGCAATGGACCGTGTCCAGCCTATTCCTGCTGTATCCCTGAAAAAACAGCTTACGGCTCTGTGGAATCCTAAAATGTTGGCAATCCATGCTACGACTTTGCTTGTGCTTGCGGGCCATTTGACTTTATATGCGTATTTCACGCCATTCTTGCAAGAAACGCTGGGTGCCAGCGCCACGATGGTTACCTTTATCTATATGATGTTTGGGATCGCCGCTGTTGCAGGTGGAGGCATAGGTGGCATGTTATCCGATCGTCTGCATCCTGCTAAAGCCATTGTCATTGTGCTGATTCCCTTTATTGTGACTATGGCTGTCATTCCGTTTAGCGTAGGATTGCCTTTGATCGCATTCTTGCTATTGTTAAGCATCTGGAGTGCATTGAGTTGGACGGTTACGCCCGTTCAGAATAGTCTCATTATCAAAACTTCTCCGGAAACAGCCGAAACGCTAATCAGTACCAATTCAGGAATTGCACATGCAGGTATTGCACTGGGTACCTATATCGGTGGCATGGTGATTGATCATTCATCGATTCTGAACACTGGATGGGTTGGTTCTGTTCTGATTTTGCTTGGTTTGGTGTCTGCCATCTATGCCATTAGCGTTAAGGAAAAAACCGTTCAGGCGGTTGCTTAGAATAAAGAAATTGGAGATTGGACAAAAGGCTTGAACCTCTGCATTCCCATAGTCTAATGGGTGTAGAGGTTTTTTTATTGTTGATACACTAGAGTATACGTCAGTGAAATTAACCATTTTCATATCTAGCAAAACTTGCTTTATTCATACTAATCTATATAATTAAAAGAGTTTTTAAAAGTGTTATTTAATGTTGAATTACATGATGTGTAATGAGGGAGCGGTGATCATGACTACGAAGACGGAAAAACAAAAAATGCTGGATGGCGAGCTGTACATGGCTTCGGATCTTCAATTGTCTGAGGACAGAGAGTATGCAAGGAAAATGACGCGGACGTTCAATCAAACGACGGAAACGGAGGGTGAGCTTCGCACCAAGTTATTGAAAGAACTGTTGGGATCTACAGGTGAACACCTGGGCATGGAACCTAATATTCATGTGGATTATGGATATAACATTCATGTAGGCAATCATTTTTATACCAATTTTAACTGTACGATATTAGATGTGTGTGAAGTTCGTATTGGAGACCATTGCTTGATGGGGCCAGATGTACATATCTATACGGCTACTCATCCACTCCATCCGCATGAACGCAATACGGGTGCAGAATATGGCAAGCCAGTCACGATTGGCAATAACGTATGGATTGGTGGTAGAGCCGTTATTAATCCGGGGGTTACCATTGGAGACAACGTGGTTATTGCTTCCGGGTCTGTGGTTACAAAGGATGTTCCCGATAATATGATCGTTGGCGGCAATCCTGCTAGAATCATTAGAGAGATAGAGCTTTAAATTATTTTAGATAGAAGATGGGAAGTGCTTACGAAATGATGACTGAAAAAGAGAAATCTCAATTAGGGCTCTTGTATAACGCCAATTATGATCAAGAGTTAATTCAAGAGCGTTTACATGCCAAAGGGCTTTGTTACGATTATAACCAGCTCCATCCAGCCAAGATCAATGAAAGAGAAGCGTTAATCAAGAAACTGCTGGGGAAAACGACGGATCGTTTCCTGATTGAACAGCCATTTGTATGTGATTACGGCTATAATATTGAAATTGGTGAGAACTTCTATAGCAATCATAATATTGTCATGCTGGATGGAGGAAAAATCAGTTTTGGAGATAACGTTTTTGTTGCTCCCAATTGCGGATTTTATACTGCAGGCCACCCTTATGATGTTGAGCAGCGCAATGAAGGTCTGGAGATCGTTGGACCCATCACGGTGGGCAATAATGTGTGGATCGGTGGCGGTGTGACAGTTCTTGCCGGTGTGACGATTGGAGATAATACGATCATCGGCGCAGGGAGCGTAGTGACCAAGAGTATACCCTCTGGTGTGATTGCTGCGGGTAATCCTTGCAGGGTCCTTCGCAAGATAACGGAAGAAGACAAAACAAAGTACAGCAGGGACGTAGTGAAGAACACATAGTGAAGAATAAATAGTGAACAACGTGATCGTAGCTAATGAGAATGCCCGATGTGTATCATCGGGTGTTTCTTTTTGAAAAAATGAAATCCCCCAGACAGAAAACATGCCAAGGAATCGTATAACCGACACTTTTTCATGTGATTTGTCTGAGGGCTAGAAGGATGTATCTGTTACATTTGCTTAAAGATCCTTAACGCTGCAAACTTTTCCCGTTACTGCTGATCACTTCTTTGTACCAATGGAAGGATTTCTTGCGATAACGTTCGAGTGTTCCTGATCCATCGTCATGACGATCCACATAGATATAGCCATAACGTTTTTTCAACTGGGCAGAAGACGCACTGACAACATCAATGCAACCCCATGATGTATAACCCATAATTTCAACGCCATCTTCAATGGCTTCACCAACCTGAACCAGATGATCATTCAGATACTGGATGCGGTAGTCATCTTCAACCGTTTTTTCGCCGTCAGCACCCGTGATCAACTCATCAACAGCACCAAGACCATTTTCTACAATAAACAGTGGTTTTTGATAACGGTCATAGAACATGTTAAGGACATAACGCAATCCTTGCGGGTCAATCTGCCATCCCCATTCACTTGCTGGCAGATAAGGGTTAGGTACACCCCCAAGCAGATTACCTTCACCTGCGATTTGTTTCTCCGGGTCTGCTGTCTGACAGATACTCATGTAATAACTGAAAGAGATAAAGTCTACCGTATTCAGCAACATTTCCTCGTCGCCAGCTTCCATCTGAATCTCGATTCCATTTTCACGGAAATAACGTCTCATATATCCAGGGTAGCGACCTCTTACGTGTACATCGCCGAAGAAATAGTTGCTGTGCTCGAATTCCATGACTTTGATCATATCGTCTGGATTTGGTGTCAGCGGGTAGGTCGGCATACTGAGCATCATACAACCAATCTGTGCTGTAGGAATGATCTCATGACAGAGCTTCACGGCAGAAGCACTGGCTACAAACTCATGATGGATCGCCTGATACAGATCTTGTTTGCTAAGCTTTTCTTTCGGCGTGTAGATGCCTCCGCTCATGAAGGGTGCTTCAAGAATCGAATTGATTTCGTTAAAAGTAAGCCAATATTTTACTTTGTTTTTATAACGTTTAAATACGGCAGTTACATAACGCTCATAGAATCCAACCATTTTTCGGTTAACCCAGCCGTCGTATTCTTTGGACAAGTGAAGAGGTGTCTCATAGTGGGACAGCGTAACCAGTGGTTCGATCCCGTATTTGTGACACTCGTCAAACAGATCGTCGTAGAACTGCAATCCTTCTTCATTTGGTTCCAGCTCGTCCCCTTTTGGGAAAATTCGGGACCAGGCGATGGAAGTACGGAATACCTTAAAGCCCATCTCGGCAAACAGTTTTACATCTTCCTTGTAGCGATGATACAGATCGATACCGATCAGTTTCATGTTATCTTCAGTGGGTTCTTCCGTGATTGGCCCCATGATGCCTTTGGGAGCTACATCCTGAGTAGATAATCCTTTGCCGCCTTGATTGTATGCACCTTCAGCTTGGTTGGCTGCAATTGCGCCACCCCACAGGAAATTTTCCGGGAATTGATAAGTATGATTACTCATGTGTATCGCTCCATTCATCAAATTGATTTTAAGATGATTCATGTATGACATAAAAAAAGCTTAAACGTTGTAACGGGTTACACGTCAAGTTTTACTTTTGACCCAGATCTGAGGCATACTATTATTCTATAGTTTTTTAGCAAGAAGGGAGTCTCCGATGTCCAAGTTTGATGAAATTATGAAGCGGTCCGGTTACTCAAAAGCGACAGTGTCACGCGTGATTAATCATTCTCCGCATGTTAGTGATGAAGCAAGACAGATCATAACGGATATTATGAAACAGTTGAATTATATTCCCAACCGGAATGCGATATCGTTATCTACAGGGCAAACAAAGCAGATTGGAATTGTGACCTCTACCACAGGTGAGATCATTCTTACATTCATGAATCAATTCATTGATACAGCCATGGATTTTGGATTTCAGACGATTATCTATACATCCCGTGGAGATCCGGAGATTGAATTGCAGGCGTTCGAAGATCTGCGCAGTAAACGAGTCGATGGGCTAGTTATTATTGCTTGTGTCAATGATCCTCGGAAATTAAAGGCTTATATGGAGTATGGGCCCATTGTCTCCTGGCAGCGAATGGGGAATGACGAGATTCCGTCTGTTGCTATGGATCAGGCAGAAGGGTATAAGTTAGCTCTGGAGCATCTGGTATCAAGAGGATACACTCGAATTGCGAATGCATTCGGAAGGGCTGAAAGTTTGAATACTCAGAGCCGACGTGAAGCCTATGAATCTTTCATGAAGAGCAGAGGATTGCATGTGTGGACCGAAGCATATCAATATTCCGTATTTAGCTCCTCCGATGGCGAAGAAGCGATGCGAAGAATGGCTGAGGGGCCAGAACTTCCACAGGCCGTATTATGTTCGAATGATTATGCAGCCATCGGCATTCTTAGTGAAGCACGCAGACGGAATATTCAGGTACCGGAACAACTCGCCATTGTGGGGTTTGATGATATCGAGCTTTCCCGTGTCCTCGGGATCACGACCATACACAATCCGATTGCGGAGCAAGCCACCCAGGCTTTCCATCAATTGTGGGCTGTATTGGGTAAAACAGAGTTGAAGACAGAGCAACTAACATACCAGCTGATTGAGCGTGAGACGACTTGAATCCGTAGGACCTGATGTGGGAATCTGGTTTTATGGATTCAATAATTATTCAAATTTGAAGCATCTTCGAATCGGAGTCATACGTTATACTGAAGATGAGCTTCTGAACGACATATCTGTACGGAGATGTGGCGTGAGGTTTTTGTATCATGTTACAAGTTACATATTTCACAAACGATTAGCAGGAAAGGTGAGAATGGACTTTATGAAAACAGTGACAGGCCGATTCAGAATTGCGGGCATATGGGAGGGCGTATCCTTACTTCTGTTGATTTTTATTGCTATGCCTCTGAAATATTTTGCAGATATCTCTTCCGCTGTAGCCGTAATGGGCATGATTCATGGTATTTTGTTTCCTCTATACCTTATTGCACTAGTGCATTTGGCTCTGGTCAAAAAGTGGAAGATAACACGCTGGTTAATGGGTGGACTCGCCGGTCTATTGCCGTTTGGAACTTTTGTATTCGAATCTTATCTTCGGAAGAGAGATTGGAAATAAAAAGCAATAAGAATAAATGAAAGCAGGCGACTAATTCAGATGTTATCCGAATTGTCGCCTGTTACTTTCTGTACAAGTACTACTTTACTGTACCTTGCTGACGATCGGACAATAAGCTGACTCCAATATCGCCAGAGGCATTCGACACAGGTGCATATGCTGAGAAGGAAGTAACAACTACCAGAGCAGTGAACAGAAATAAGAATGATTTTTTCATACCATAACCTCTTTCATATGGGGATATATTCCATTTGATTCTAACGCACATAGGCTATACTTGAAAAGAAAAAGTTTAAATGAGCAAGCTATTGAATGACTGAAAGGGTTGAGCTTCTATGAAAGATATTCATGAGTTAACATCCATAGAAATGGTTGAAGAAGTTATTCAACAACATGAATTGGTTTTTTTGTATGTATCTCGTCCAGAGTGCAGTGTATGTCACGCTTTACTCCCCAAGATTAGGGCGTTGCTTGAACCTTATCCATCAATATACCTCAGTCACATTAATGCTAACGACGTGGAAGAGGTTGCATCCAAGTTTCTTATTTTTACCGTTCCAACAATGATCATGCTTGTGGAGCAGAAGGAATATATTCGAGCGGATCGCTTCGTACGCTTGGAACGTTTGAAAGAGCAGCTGCAACAGATCCACTCCATGTATATCCAGGATGAGGAATAGAAAGCTAAAGTTTCATGAACGGCGGCTCATACATGAGCCGTTTTTTTGCGCCCGCAGTGGCATATAGCTAGGAATAAAGTACATGATGCCTGAACTCGCAAATTAAAGTGTTGCCATGAAAACGGTTTTATGATAATTTAAACATTATAAAAACGTTTTTATAGTAAAGGAACAAAACTTATGGCAAAGATAACGATTAAAGATGTAGCAAGGGAAGCGGGCGTATCCATATCTACTGTCTCCAACGCCTTGAATGGTGTGGATGTCTTGAACCCGGAGACAAAATCACATGTTCTTAAGGTGGCAGAGCGTTTAAATTATGTGCCCAATCTGAATGGCAAGCTGTTGAAGTCCGGTCAAACCAAAATGCTTGGTTTTTTCACTACAAGTGTATCGGGTCCGTATTTCTATAAGCTGGTTGAGTCGATGTCTCGCGAATGTGATCGTCTTGGGTATGGTTTGAATGTATTTGTGACCAAGGATAAACACGTTATTATGAGTAATATTCTGGGTCGGCGGGTGGATGGTGTCATTATCTACGAAGAGCTTCGGATTGATGAGCAAGATATTATCGCCATGGAGAAAGATAAGATCAAGGCTGTTTTTCTGGATCGGGTCTATCAGAGTGATACGATGGGAAGTGTCATTTTTGACTCGTATGTGGCGGCTTATGAAGCTACCAAGTATTTAATTGGGCTGGGGCACAAGAAAATTGCTTATATTTCGGGTGTGGACACGATGTTTGACAGTGTACAGCGTAGAGATGGCTATCAGGCTGCTTTGCGGGAGTACCAGCTTCCAATCGATGAAGATTACATTATACAAGGGTATTTTGAGGAGGAGAGCACGTATAGTGCGATAAAATCTTTTCTTCATTTGCACCCCGGCAAGCGGCCTGATGCATTTCTTGCAGGGAATGACTTGAGTGCAATTGGCTGTATGCATGCGTTGAAGTCTGAGGGCTTTGAAGTGCCTCAAGATGTTAGTGTCGTGGGTTTTGACGATATTGATATCGCACAGTATTTTTCTCCACCGCTTACAACGGTAAGAAATCAAATTGCAAGACAGGGTATCCTGGCAATCAATCAACTGGTGGGTATGATTAAGGAGAAAGAACAAGGGGCTGCGCAAAAATTGGCGGGTGAGCTGGTGGTTAGAGGTTCAAGCCATGTGAAGATCGACCGGAAAGACTACCGTACATAAGTTGACTCAGCTTCTTCTCCGGTCTTTTTTTACATAAATAAAAACAAAGGGGTTTTTTATGTCGAAAAATAAAAACGTTTTTATAAACATGTATGCATGATGGAGGGGAGTAAAAAACGTGGATAAATTAGCCGTAGAGACTTCAACCGGTAAAAATGCGATCAGTCCCAATGGGAAGAAACCCATCGGACAACGGATTAAAGAATTCATAGTCGATTATCGGAGACAATGGGAGATTCAATCGATGATTATCCCTGGCATTATCTTTATGATTATTTTCTGTTATATTCCGATTTACGGTTTGACGATTGCCTTCAAAAATTACACGGTTATTGATACGCTCGCTACCGCTCCTTGGGTAGGGCTGGATAATTTCAGAATCATTTTGTCAGACAAATACTTCTGGGATGCGGTCGTGAATACGCTGGGGATCAGTTTTTTGAAATTAGGTATCGGGTTTGTCATTCCCATCATTCTCGCAATCATGATCTACGAGTTAAACAGCGGACGCTTCAAGAAGTTTGTGCAAACGGTTTCATATTTGCCTCACTTTTTGTCCTGGATCGTACTTGGGGGAATGCTGATCACCTGGTTTTCGACAACGGGTTTATTTAATCAGTTGTTGCTTAGCCTGGGAGTGATCTCGCAACCGCAGAACATCTTGCTGGATGCAGGAAAGTATTGGTGGATTGCTACGTTATCGGATATTTGGAAAGAAGCAGGTTGGGGAACGATTCTGTATCTGGCGATCATGGCAAAGATTGATCCAACATACTATGAAGCTGCCAAAATTGATGGTGCAAGCCGTCTCAGACAGATCTGGAATATCACATTGCCTAATATGAGATCCATCATCAGCCTAAATCTGATTCTAACTGTAAGCGGTTTATTAGGGTCGAATCTGGATCAGACCTTGGTTCTCATGAACTCCCAGAACCGCGACAAAGCGGAAGTCATCAATTCGTACGTCTATCGTATGGGGATGTCTCAGGGTGACTTTTCATATGCAACGGCCGTTGGCTTGGGTGTCTCAATCATCTCTGTCATTCTACTCGTCACGGCGAACAAAATCACAAGCAAATTAAACGATAATCAATCTGTGTTGTAGAAGGAGGCATCCCGCGTGAATGGAAAGGTGGCAAAAGAAGATCTCGATAGTCGGATCTTTGATACCTTAAACATGATTTTGTTAATCATCTGTACGATCGTTATTCTGGTTCCGCTCTGGAATGTCATCATCTCTTCCTTTAGCTCAGGCAAAGCGTTGGCGGAAGGTGGGTTCATCTTCTGGTCACCGGAATTCTCGCTGGAGAATTACAGAGCTGTATTCAATGATCAGGGCATCTGGCAGGCCTTCTTCATATCGGTGTCCAAAACAACGATCGGCGTTGTTACACATGTGTTCTTTTGTGCCATGGTTGGATACGGTCTGAGCAAAAAGTACATAAGAGGCCGTAAATTATACGTTGCCATGGGTGTTATTACCATGTTCTTCTCGGGCGGTATGATCCCGACATACCTGTTAATCAAATCACTTGGATTATTAAACAGCTTCTGGGTGTACATTATTCCGGCATTGTTCAGCTTCTATGATGTCGTAATTCTGATGAATTTCTTCCGAAATGTCCCGGATTCGCTGGAAGAATCGGCCAAGATTGACGGCGCAGGGGATTGGCATATTTTCCTGAAAATCTTCATTCCACTCTCCATGCCTGCCATGGCTACAATTGCGCTATTTAATGGGGTGGGGCAATGGAACGACTTCATGACAACCAAGTTATACATTACCGATCAGTCACTGTATCCACTTCAGATGATGCTGTATGAGATTATCGTTCAGTCCCAGACCCAATCCATGCAAAATGTCGGCGGTTCAGCTGTCATTGAAACAACGACCAAAGGCGTGCAGTTGGCCACCATTGTCATTACAACACTCCCTATTGTGCTGATCTATCCCATCGTTCAGAGATACTTTATCTCGGGAATGATGCTCGGAGCAGTCAAGGAATAGGAGCAACAAATACCCCATTTTGAGGAGGAACAAAAATATGTTGAAGTTGAATAAGGCATCAGGCAAAAAAGGGATTAAACTGTTGGCAACACTGCTCACAGCCGTAATTATGATTACAGGTTGCAGCGGTGGATCGGGGGGCTCCAGTGAAGGGAACTGGGTATCCATTGAAGATCGTTATACGGTTGACCCGGAAAAGCCAGCTTGGCAGTTGGATAAAAAGGAAGAGGCTACCGACCTGACATGGTACGTCAATGCTGACTGGTGGAACACTGATTTTGGCAAGGACATTGTTACCAAGAAAATCAAAGAGGATCTGAACATCAATATTAAATTCATCACGGGTGATGATACCAAGTTAAACACCTTTTTCGCAGGTGGAGATATGCCTGACTTGCTGACGGTATTTGACTCGAATTCTCCTGTGGTACAAAAAGCTGCAACCTGGGCGATGCCGCTGAACGATCTGGCGGAAAAATATGATCCTTACTTTAATAAAGTTGCGGCTGCCGATACATTGAACTGGTTCCAATTGGCGGATGGTAAAACCTATGGATACCCGAACTATTCCAATACGCAAGAGGATTATGATAGCGGTAACATTCCTGCCAAAACGGCATTTATCATTCGTAAAGATGTGTACGAAGCTTTGGGTAGTCCGGTCATTGGAACGCCAGAAGAATTCCAGAGTGTGATGAAACGAATTAAGCAAGAGTTCCCTGCGCTGATTCCGTTTGGATTCAACTCTATTGGTGAAGGAACAGGTTCACTCGGGGATACGTTACAAGATTTCATCGGTGTTCCGTTGGAGACCGAATCAGGAGAATTCTATGATCGCAATCTGGATGAAGATTATCTCACGTGGTTGAAGACATTGAACACCGTGTACAGAGACGGCAATATCAGTGATGACAGTTTTGCGGATGATGGTACGGCTTTTGAAGAGAAAGTGAAATCGGGTAAATATGCAACGATGCTGCTCGACGGTACACCTCAACAAGGAGGAAACCTGCAAATCTACATGAGTGCCAATCCAGGCAAAGAATATGTTGCTATCGATGGACCGCAGAGCATCAAAGGCAATGCACCAACATTGAATCAATCCGGAATAACCGGGTGGATGATCAATTTCATTTCCAAGGACTGTAAAGATCCGGCCAAGGCCATTCAGATATTCACATATTTGCTGAGTGAAGAAGGACAGACGCTTATGAATTACGGGATCGAGGGGGAAACCTACCAAACCAAAGCCGACGGTAGTGTAGAATTGCTGCCAGCAGTGAAAGACATGCAACTGAATAACGCAGATCAATTCAAAAAGGATTATCGGATGGGTGAATTTATGTTCTTCGGTCATGACCGTCACAAAGCACTCAGTGCAGATGCTTTTCCGGAAGCGATTAAACAGATGCAGGAGTGGGGCAAAGGCAAGCTGAAACCACACTTTATTCTGGAGAATATTAGCCCGGATCAAGGCACACCTGAAGCTCGTGCGTTGTCAGCAATCAATACGAAGTGGAATACAACACTGGTCAGTATGGTACGTTCCAAGGATGATGCCTCGTATGACAATGCACTGGCTTCTTACAAGTCATTTTTAGGTGAGAATCGTTGGGAAGAGATTGTGAAGGTACGCAGTGAAAAGATGAAATTGAACAAAGAGAAACTAGGCATTCAATAATAGAAATACAAAGGAGAATCCTATGACGACATTCAAAATGTACAAATCTACGGGTGAAGAAGATTTATTCGTATCTCTATCCCAAGAGCAATTGAAACCACTGGATGCTGATAAGGAGATAACGACCATCCATCTGGATGATCAGCTAACGTATCAGGAGATGGATGGATTTGGTGCTTCTTTTACCGATTCATCGGCCTATTTGATCAACCAAATCTTGAATGATGAACAACGGGATGAGGTCATGACCCGACTATTCCATCCGGAGAAAGGGATCGGGCTGTCAGTCATCCGTAATCCAATGGGGGCTTCGGACTATGCGAGAACGGTATACAGTTATAACGATATGCCCGAACAACAGACAGACGCAGAATTAACCCAATTCAGCATTGCACATGATGAAGGGGACGTTATCCCTTTAACGCAAAAGGCGTTGGCATTGAATCCTGAATTGAAGCTGTTTGCTTCACCATGGAGTGCACCGGGATGGATGAAAACGAGCGGATCGATGATTACCGGACAATTAAAGGCTGAATGGTATCCCGTTTATGCTGAATATTTCGTGAAATACATTCAAGCGTATGGCAAGCATGGATTACCGATCCATGCCATCACACCACAGAATGAGGCGCTTTATGAACCAGGGCACTATCCGGGTATGTTGATGCCAGCCGAGGCCCAAGCAGATTTTATCAAAAACCATCTCAAACCAGCCTTTGTGCAAACCGATATTCAAACCAAGATTCTCTGTTACGATCACAACTGGGATCAACCGGACTATCCTCTGACTGTACTTGAACAAGCGGGAGAGGAAGTGGATGGCGTAGCCTGGCATTGGTACGGGGGCGATGCTTCTGCTCAAACGAAGGTTTATGAAGCTTTTGCAGGGAAAGAAGTGCATTTCACTGAAGGTTCGGGTGGAGAGTGGATCCCGCCATTTGAGCAAGCCTTCTCGAATGTGATGCGAACGGGAATTCAGATTCTTCGCAATTACAGCAAGTCCTTTGTACTTTGGAATATGGCACTTGATGAGAACAACGGGCCAACCGTTCCGGGATTTGGCCGCAGTACGTGTCGTGGGATCGTACAGGTGAATCAGCAAACAAAGGAACTTACGTATACACTTGATTATTATGCCCTGGCACATTTCAGTGCTGTGATCCGCCCGAAGGCTGTTCGGATCGAATCAACATCCAGTGATGATGGAATTTGTTCTGTGGCTTTTAAAAATGCCGATGGTTCCGTAGCTTTAGTCCTCTTCAATGATGGGGAGGAGACGGGCAACATACAGGTTAAGCTGCGCGACGATGTATTGATGAGGTTCCAGCTGGAAAGCAAGAGTGTCTTGTCCGTATTAATCACAGATTTATAAATGGATGAGTTATAACCAGGCTTCATCAGAAATAAAACCAAAAGAAGCGATATCCGGAGTGTACACGGATATCGCTTCTTTTGGTAAAATTCATCTGATTCAGGGTTATATTATACGGGTTGAATGGCGAGATGGGGTGTCCCACTACTTTCATCAACGAACAGTATATATTGATTGCCAGCAGTCCCTGTTAAGACCAAACCGGGTTGACCTGCAACACCAGGATTGTAATATCTGAGTTGTTGCAAAACGGGTAGGGAGAGTGGAAGAGTAGGTTGATTGAGTGCCATTAATTGTGTAGCGGCCTTTACGCTATCTCCAGCTTCAATTACTCCGCCTACACCCAAATGGTTGACAATCGAGGAGCTGGCGTTGATTTGAAGGCTGCCTGTTATGGTCTGACTGCCATTGACGTTTAGATCGACACCAACGGTTTGATTACCATTAACGTGCAGATTTTGATTTATCGTCTGATTGCCGGTGACAAGGATGTTATCAAATGTTGGCAAAGATATCATCTCCTATATAGTATTCATATATTCTATGAGGACAAGATCTGGAATGATCCGGGTGGCCACACATTATATACCTGGGATAAAGCCCCTTTTGCAAAAAAAGAGTTAGCGAAACACTATTTCGTGCATATTGTAGGCAGAGAATGTTTTCGCATGGAACAGGAGGGTTTGTTATCCGAAAGAAGTCAAGAACGCAGGTTAAGTCCACGAAAAAGAAACGTTCAGTTCATGATGCGAACCGGTTATTCCTGAGACAGATGAATGTGGTTCTGAACAGGAAACTCAAATCCATGCGTAAACATATGGAAGTACAGCAATCGGAACTGAATCAGCAATGGCTGAAAATGATGCAGGTGGGAAGCATACCTGCCGCCCAAGAAGTGCCAAAAGTGATCTATAAGGAGTTAAATGTGCTTCTTATTACTCCTTGTAATGACCGAGAAATATCATCACATTGTGTCCTGATTGAACAGAGTCTGAAACATCTCGTGAGAAATGTGAATGAGATTAAATATATCGAATCCGTGTCAGCCTGTTTGTCTTCCTATGATGTTGACCTGATTATGGTCATCGGAAGCGAAGAAAACTTGCCGGATGAGAATATTACAGCATTAAGGACATCCACCGTGAAGAAGGCCATCTGGTTGTCTGCCGATCAACATGTGAATCAAAGCGAAACTATTCTACCGATTTTTGATCACGTGTTTACACAACATTCAACCCAAATAAGCGATGATCAGCATCATATGGGAAGCACTTGTAGTCATGAACTGTTAATGCCACCTGATCCACATTTATTCTGTCCGCAAGCTGTTCCCCCAGAGTACGAATCGGATGTTTATATCATCGGGGATGCAGAACCGGATGGCATCGTCACCACTATTGCAACATCGGGTCTTTTGGATAACAAAAAGGTTCGGGTAGATGGAAAGGGTTGGGCACAAATCGGGGATTTCAATCCTGTTCATACGAATGAAGCTCGTCAGATGTTATATAACGGAAGCAAACTGGTTATTCATAGTGGTGAATCAATCAAAAACGTGATGGAAATTGCCGCATGTGGGACGTTTCAGCTCATAGGACCATCTGTGAATCAGAGCAACGGGATTGACCTTAGTAACTTTCAACAATACAACTCTTGTGAAGAACTCACTCAGAAGTTTGAATATTACTGGCAGAGTGTTGATGCAAGGAGACTGGCCGCTAGCCATGCTCTGGCATACATGAAATATAATCAATCCCATCTACAAAAAACATTGCGACTGCTGGATATCATTTTCATATAAATCATCCTAAAAATCACAGGAGCGTAGGCTGCATCATGTTGCTGCATTGGAGGAGTTCTGATTGAAGGTAATTGCTCTGCATCTGCCTCAATTTCACCGGATTGAGGAGAACGACCGATGGTGGGGGGACGGTTTTACCGAATGGACGAATGTAAAAAAAGCCGCGCCTTTATATTCGGGTCATCATCAGCCTAAGCAGCCATTTCAGGGGAAATATTATGATCTTTCCGATCCAGATGTACGAAAGTGGCAAGCGGAAACGGCTAAACAGCATGGTATTTATGGATTTTGTTATTATCATTATTGGTTCAAAGGCAAGCGTTTGCTGGAAAAACCGGTGAATGAAATTTTGGATAGTGGGGAGCCTGATTTTCCCTTTTGTTTGTCTTGGGCCAATGAGACATGGACAAGAAAATGGGATGGGCAAGAATCCGATATTCTCATGGCCCAGAACTATGGGGATCGAGAGGATTGGGAAGAACATTTTAATTATCTGGTAAAAGTATTTAAGGACAAACGATATATTCGAGTGGAAGGTAAGCCGTTGTTTCTGATCTATCGACCAGCCAGTATTCCGCAATGTGAGGAAATGATTCAGTTTTGGCGTGAATTGGCTTTGAAGCATGGCCTGAAAGGGATTCATTTTGTGCAGACCATTGGTGGATTCCCTACATTTAATCGTCAGGTCTTTGATGCGAGTATGGAATTTGAACCGCATTATACGTTTGCACATGGACATATGAATGGAATCTGGATTGAAATGAACATCAAGGGACAGCAGCATATTGCTGTGAATTACGACAAGGTATGGTCCTCCATTCTCGAACGAACACCACACCGTAACGGAGAAATTGTCTATCCAGGTGCTTTTGTCAATTGGGATAATACACCGCGGAGAGGCGTTGACGGACAGAGTACGCTCGGGGCCACCCCAGAGAAGTTTGGGCTGTATCTATCCAGACAGATGGAACGAGCGAGGACGCTGTACAAAAGTGAATATCTTTTTGTTAATGCCTGGAACGAGTGGGCGGAAGGGGCTTATCTTGAGCCGGATCAAAACTATGGTTATGCTTATTTGAGAGAACTCAAGAAAGTAACTCAGCATGAATCAAACAGAAACAAGTCAATAGGAGGGAGTTCCGAATGAAGGAACTCTCTCTGCTTTGTGCTTATTTATAGACCATGTTTCGTTGTAAGTCCCGTTTGTTGTTTGCGGTACTCCGTTGGAGTTAACCCTGTATGCTTTTTGAACTGTCTGGAGAAATAATACAAATCACTGAAACCGAGATGCTCGGCGATGGCAGTGATTGTGTTTGGGGTGCAGGCCAGCAACTCCTTGGCCTTATCGATTTTTTTGCCAGTAATATAGAGGATCGGAGGAACTCCGATCTGCTGCTTGAAGAATCGAATGAAATAATTTGGATGCATGTAGGCGATCTGGGCCAAATCCTGAACCGAGATATTCTCTTCGATGTTGGAATCAATATAAGCCAGAATGGTGGACAGTTTCTCCATGACAGGAACGTTAATAAAAGAGATCTGATCCAGATCCAGATTCATTAGATAGTGGGACAGTAACTCGGTCAGTTTGCTCTTGGCCATCATATGGGCATAGACTTCATCGGATTTTGCATATGTAAGGATACTGCTGAAGATTGCTTGAATCAACTCAGGTTGATCTATCGTACAGATGTGTGGGAATTTCAGAATTTGGAACAAATTGATTCCCCCAACCTTTGCGCTAAAGTGACACCAATATTTGAGAAAAGGACTTTCATTAATGGCAGAGTATGACTGTTGGATCCCCTCTGGCATTAAAATAAGTTGATTAGGCGCAGGATAATACTCCTCATCCCCAATTTTGAGCCAACCTTCACCTTCGCATATGAAATAAAACTTGCTGTAATCGGGCGTGTAATCCAGATCCCGCCAATCCGTATCGCACCGATTGTAATTGACCATGAATAATTCGACTTGGAGATTGGACAGGTAGTTCGTAAGCAAAGTTTGATGATTCATACTTTTCATCTCCATACAAGGTTATTATTGTCCATCTAAAAGTTAGTGTTCTGCATGTCTATCTTTCGGCCGTAGCACTACAATACAACTACAGACAATAACAGAAGGGATGAGAACATCTCATGGACAAAAACGAATATTTGCAACATATTGAAGCAACGATTGAGAGCGGTAAATTCAAGGACAACTGGAGTTCGCTTAGCGCCTTCCAAGTTCCTGAATGGTACCCAAAAGCGAAATTCGGCATATTCATTCACTGGGGGCTATATTCTGTACCGGCCTATGATAGCGAATGGTATTCGCGAAATATGTACATACAAGGCACCAAAGCTTATGAACATCACCTTGAGGTATATGGACCTCATAAGGACTTTGGATATAAAGACTTCATTCCGATGTTTCGTGCAGAGAAGTTCGATGCAGACGAATGGGCAACGTTATTCAAACAGGCTGGAGCGAGATATGTTATGCCTGTGGCTGAGCACCATGATGGTTTTCAGATGTACAAAAGCTCTATCTCTCACTATAACACATATGAAATGGGCCCCAAACGGGATCTTCTGGGTGAGATGAAGGTTGCATACGAGAAGCAGGGGCTGACCTTATGTGTGTCGTCTCACCGCGCCGAGCACTGGTTCTTCATGTCTCACGGGAAGGAGTTTGATTCAGATATTAAGGAACCCCTGGAGCGTGGGGATTTCTATTGGCCTGCCATGCCTGAACCTAAGGATCACTTCGACTTGTATGACTCACCTCCAACCGAGGAGTATCTGGAGGACTGGTTGATTCGCTGCTGTGAACTGGTCGATCAATATCAGCCAAAGGTCTTTTATTTCGATTGGTGGATTCAAACGGTTGCGTTCAAACCCTATCTTAAAAAATTTGCTGCCTATTATTATAACAAAGGCGAAGAGTGGGGCGTGCCTGTAGCTATCAATTATAAACATGAGGCCTACATGTTTGGTAGTGCCGTTCCGGATGTGGAGCGGGGACAGTTCGCTGAGCTTAAGCCCTATTTTTGGCAAACGGATACAGCTGTCGCTAAAAACTCATGGTGTTATACGGAAAATAATAACTATAAAACGGCTGAGGAGATCATTCGGGATCTCGTCGATATTGTAAGCAAAAACGGAAATTTACTGCTGAACATTGGACCCAAAGCAGACGGCAGTATACCGGAAGAAGATCGTGACATTTTGCTGAGCATTGGCAAGTGGCTGGAAGTGAATGGGGAAGCGATCTATGACACGTCATTCTGGCGTACGTTTGGCGAGGGTCCGACAGAGGTGAAGGAAGGGCAATTCACGGATGGGGATACGAAGATATTTACGAGTGAAGATATACGGTTTACGTTAAAAGAAAGCAGTCTGTATGCCACGGTTCTTGCCTATCCAGATAACGGGGTGGTGCAGATTAAATCCCTGAAGGAAAATTCTCACCATTTTCAAGGGGTCATTCAAGATATTCAGGTACTTGGCTATGAAGAACAACCGCAATGGGAGAGAACAGCGGACGCACTGATGATCACAACGACAACTGTGAAAAGTAATGCGCCTATTGTTTTCAAAATTAAATTGGACTAATCAACAAAGATAAATTAAATACTGTAAATATAAAAAGGGCGCATCCAGGAGTATTGTACTCATCGGATAGCGCTCTTTTGGTTGGGCTACTACTCATATAATAATCACGAAATTCTTTCTTGCTAATATACTGATATCATCAAACCAGTGATGTTCGCCTGTAATGGAATGATTGAGACTCACTAAGGAGGATCTGCAAAAAAGATGAAACCAAAGAAACGCATCAGATATGGTTGGAGCGGATTTAAGAAAAAAAAAGCTGAGGACTGTGACCATCCCCAAGAGCAGCACAAAGAACACCACCACGAGCACCATCATAACCACCACAATCATCACCACAATACCCACCATCATAAGTGTTTTGACAAAGAAGCCGAATTGCTTCTCAAATTAATTGGTGAGTTGAAGGGAGCAATTGTACAGGTTTTTGCCAATCCCACGCCTCACAATGTTTCACTTCTGATTGAGGTACTGCGTAAATTACTGGCTTTGGTTCATCATTCGGATTTGAAAAAGGGAACCAAGGCAGATCTCGAAGCGGTCTTGGAGCTTACCATTGTATCTGCAGAGGCCGTTCCATTTTCTCCGATCAGTGTGGGAACCAATTTGCAGCAATTGCTGGATGTGCTCCTATCTGTCATTTTACAGGGGAATATCGATTCGGCTCAGAAAGATCAACTGGTCATTTTGATCCGGGCGACCGAATTGGCTATCACAACAGGGCTTAGAAACATAGGGAGTCAAGGTCCGGCAGGACCTGCAGGACCAGCGGGTCCTCAGGGCGTACCTGGTCCACAAGGCCCGGCTGGCGCTGCTGGTTCTCAGGGTGGTGTAGGTCCAGCTGGTACACCGGGAGCTGCTGGTGCCCAGGGACCAGCAGGTGCAACAGGTGTTACCGGAGCAACGGGTGCGGCAGGCCCAGCAGGTGGCGCAACAGGAGCGACAGGTGCAACGGGGAGCACTGGAGCTGTTGGGGCAGCTGGCGTTACAGGAGCAACAGGTGATCCTGGCGTAGCAGGAGCCACCGGAGTCACCGGGGCTACCGGGGCAGCTGGGATTGCGGGAGTAACTGGCAGCACTGGTGTTACAGGAGCTACGGGTTCGGGCGCCATCATACCGTTTGCTTCTGGCGGACCTGCCATATTAACAACGGTTCTTGGTGGACTGGTCGGAACGACAAGCCTTATCGGTTTCGGCAGCTCGGCAACAGGAGTCAGCATTCTGGGTGGCACCATTGATTTAACGGGAACGATTGTCGGACCACTCATTAACTTTGCGTTCTCTGTTCCACGAGATGGCGTTATAACTTCCATTGCTGCCTATTTCAGTACCACAGCAGCCTTGGCCTTAGTTGGTTCAACGGTGACCATCACTGCGCAATTATTCAGTTCACCTACTCCGAATAATGCATTTACTGCGGTTCCGGGGGCGGTCGTTACACTGGCACCTCCACTCACCGGTATTATTGCATTGGGTAGTATCTCCAATGGCATAACAACCGGATTGGCTATACCTGTGACTGCACAGACACGTCTTCTGCTTGTATTCTCCGCAACGGCAACTGGACTTAGTCTTGTGAATACCGTTGTTGGCTATGCAAGTGGCGGCGTGAACATTACATGATGAGATATAAATTTTGAGATGAACGACATGAGAGTTCTCATGTCGTTCTTTTTCTTGATTTGAAATTTTGAGTATCAGGTCTTGGTTATATAGAACTACTACAAACTATTATTCATCAAAAACATGCAGGAATACGAAAAATAAGCTGAAATGTGTAAGCGACATGAGACACATAAAAGCATTAAATAGACTTATTTTCTATATTTTTCAATAAAGTGCTTGTATATATCGAATAATGATTTTATACTATACCAATAAAATCCAATTAAATTCCTAATCGTCTATTATATGTAATTAAAATGTTTAACTACTCACTCGAATCACGATCGAAAGTCATATCCACCACCACTCCTTAGCAAGCGTTCTGCTAACGCTCCAGATTACCCTTCCACATGAATGCTTACAGACATTCACTCTCATTGCATTATTCAAACACCCAAACTATTCACTCACATGGTTTAATCCGATTCATTCAATCTCCTAAACTTCCAAGTAAAAAACATAGACTGATCTGTTATCTCTTCTGACTCATATTGATCCCTAACCAGACCTGTAAAGGAGGTGAGGCTTTATGTGAAATCCAGGATATCTGTTTGTCCGCAATAAAGGTATTTTAACGTTTTATTCTGCAGAGAAGGGCATATGTACCAGACTAAATTAAAAAACCGGGTAAAAGGAGTGGAAAAGTTTGATAAAGATTAATCGGTTACGCAAGCCCATCTCCATGGGGCTCTCGCTTCTCCTTGCATTTTCGATCATTCATCCGGTTTCAGCTGAAAACTCCACATCATCCAAATTGGATATGAAATCTGGACTTGCCAAAGTTACGGAGTCCAAAGTTAACGCCAAGTTGACCCAAGAATTTGAGGGTAGTGAATATGTTACCTATCTGGTGAAAATGAAGGAACAGGTGGATACAGCAGCAGTCTCCAAACAGGCCCTTGAAAAGGCGACCATCGCCAAACAAACGGCTTCAGCCACAAAGCTGTCCGTTCGTAATTCGGTCGTCAGCTCTCTGCGAGAAACGGCCTCGCGTACACAATATCCATTGGAAACTTATCTGGAAAAGGAAGTTGACCTGGGTAAGGTCAAAGAATATAAAAGCTATTTTATTGTCAATTCATTGGCAGTAACGAGTACCAAAGAAGTCATGGAACAGATTGCGCTGCTGCCTGAGGTGGAGAAGATTCTACCAAATGAGACACGATACTTACAGAAAGCCGAAGTGAGTAAAGAACCGGCGAATGCGGAATCAGGCAAAGATGCTGTCCAAACGCCAGCTAAAGACTCTTCAGTCGGAGTCAAAGACAAGGAGCCTGCTGCCAAGGACAAGCTTGCGACAGAAAACGTGGAATGGAACCTGGATTACATCAATGCACCAGCCGTGTGGGATCGGGGCATCGATGGAACAGGGATTGTTGTTGCCAATCTGGACAGTGGTGTAGATTATACCCACCCGGCGCTTCGCAGCAAATGGCGGGGACTGGATGCTTCGGGCAATATCGTTGATCCCGAACTAAGCTGGTATGATCCACACAGTAATGCTTCACTTCCTGCGGACGAAGACGGACATGGTACTCACACGATGGGTACGATGGTTGGCTCCGAAGCAGATGGTACCAACCAGATCGGGGTTGCTCCCGGTGCGAAGTGGATTGGTGTACGGATATTCAATCCGGAAACAACAGATGCCATTATTCTCGATGGTGGACAATGGTTGATCGCTCCGGTGGATGCGGAAGGTAATCTGCATCCTGAACTTGCACCGGATGTCGTTAACAACTCGTGGGGCGGAGGCGCAGGATTGGATGAATGGTTCCGTCCTATGGTCCAAGCTTGGCGTGACGCGCAGATCTTTCCCGAGTTCTCCGCAGGTAATGTAAGACTGACGAATCCGGGTGGTCCCGGCTCTGTTGCGAACCCTGCGAATTACCCTGAAAGTTTTGCCACGGGAGCCACAGATATAAATGGTAACCTGGCTTCCTTCTCGCTGCTGGGTCCATCTCCATATGGGGAGATCAAACCGGAAGTATCTGCCCCTGGTGTGAATATCCGTTCAGCAGTTCCGGGCGGTGTATATGAGGGAGGCTGGAACGGAACGTCCATGGCAGGTCCGCATACAACTGCGCTTGCTGCACTGCTGCTTCAGGCCAATCATTCCCTTACGGTGGATCAGCTGGAGCAGATCATTACAGATACAGCCACGCCGAGAACAGATAGTCAGTATCCGACATCTCCTAATAACGGCTACGGTCATGGCATTATTAATGCCCTTGATGCTGTGGGTTCTGTACTCGAAGGAATTGGCACGGTATCCGGCAGAGTGGTTACAGCCGGAGATGATCTGGAAGAGCCAGTACTGGCACATACCCCTGTCAATTCAGCCTTTACAGGCATTGATATACCATTAACCGCTCATGTGACAGATAACGTCGCGGTAGTCTCCGTCGAGGCTTTTGCCAAAACGACAGGCACCGACCAGTACGTCTATCTGCCGATGAATCGAATTGCTGGAGATAACAAAGATGGGACGTATACAGCGACAATCCCTGCTTTTCTTATTGAACCGCAAGGTGTGGAGTATTATATCCGCGTGAATGATTACGGCAACAACGGATTCGAAAGTCAGGTATATAAAGTGTCTGTGTCCAATGGTGTTCAGCCTGGATATCTTCAGAATTTTGAAGAAGATCAGCTGGGCTTCACGACTGGCGGAACCGGAAGTACTTGGGTTTGGGGAGCACCAAGCAGTGGTCCTGGAAGTGCATACTCTGGTGACAAGGTAATTGCAACCAATCTGCAAGGAACTTATGTGGCGAATAGCAATGCTTATCTGCTTGCGCCGCCAATTGATCTCACCGAGAGTCCCGAAGGGGCATTGTTATCCTTCAAGCACTGGTATGACTTGGAGAATAACATCGACTTCGGCAAGGTATACATCGCTTCCGAGGATAGCGATTATGTGTTCGAAGAGCTGTTAACCTTCACGGGTACAGGTGGCAATTGGAAGACACAATATGTGGATCTTCGCGAATACGCGGGACAGCAGGTGTTCATCAAGTTCAATCTGACGAGCGATAATTCATTGCAAAAGGCTGGCTGGTACATTGATGATTTCGCTGTAGAAGAACTGGATGAGATTGCTCCGGGCGCTCCTGCCGGATTGTCTGCGACGGCCGATATTCTTGGTAATGTAGCCTTGAGCTGGACGGGTCCGAGCGATGAGGATCTCGAATCCTATATCGTATATCGCTCCACAACCGCAGGTGCAGGTTATGAATCCATTGGAACTGCAACAGGAACAACGTTTACAGATACGGCTACGGTGACAGATTCGACGTATTACTATACCGTTGCCGCACTTGATTATAGTGGCAATGAAAGTGACAAATCGAACGAGGTCTCCATTACAGTAGAGGTGCCTCAGGATATCTACATTGATCATTTCGATGGCAGTGATGATAATGGCTGGACTCATTCAGGAACCAAAGATGAGTGGGAACGCGGCATTCCGGTAACGGGACCTGCCAGCGCGTTTTCTCCACCGAATGTCTGGGCGACTGATCTCGACAATACGTACGAGAGTGGCTCCAACTATTCACTCGTATCTCCGGTCATTGATTTGACGGATGTGTCCGAAGGAACGCTCACGTTTAATCATTGGTACGAGATTGAGAGTGGATACGACTACGGGTATGTGGAAGTCACCAAGGATGGTGGAACCACATGGTCAGAACTGGGCAAATTCTCACATAGTACAAACGGTAAACAATGGACACCCGTATTTTATGATCTGGATGCACTTACCGGTAATGAAGTTCAATTCCGGTTCCGCCTGACCTCAGATAACAGTGTTGTGAAGACAGGCTGGTTCATTGATGATTTCCGTGTACTGGGAGTTGCTGCGGAGACGGTAACGGAGGATAGTGCGGTTGTGCTTAACAATGACAAACCAAAACCGTCCTATGATAATCCATGGTACAAAATTTCGCGGACTGACAAAGCGGAATTTAACAAAACGAAACAGCAACAACCGGAAGTTGAAAAACCAGAAACAGGTTCGGTTAATCCACAAAGCCTGCCTGCAAGTGCAACGGTTACCGTACTGGAAACCGGACGTTCGGTGAAGACAGATTCAGCTACAGGCAAGTATAGCTTCACACACGTAGCAGGTGATTACACGTTAAAAGCTGAGGCATATGGATATTATCCTCGAACTCAGCAGGTAACGATCACCGATGGCGGTGGAGCCAAAGCCAACTTTAATCTGGAGGCAATTCCGCATGGGCAGATTGAAGGTGTAGTAACGGATGAGCGGACAGGACAACCACTGGCTGATGCTTCCGTTCTCGTGGTCGAAGATGCCAATGTAGGTGAAGTTCGCACAGGTTCAGATGGCAGCTTCGTGATTCAGGTATTAGAAGGAAGCTACACTCTATCCATCCGGGCGGCTGATTATTACAGTAAAACCGTCACTGTGACTGTACCTGGTAATGGTACGGCAGAGGCGAATGTTGCCTTGAAGCCGTTCATCGGTTTCCCTGGAGAAATTGCTTATGATGATGGAACAGCAGAGAACGCACGAGCTTTTAATGCTGCGGATAATGCTTGGGCAGTTCGAATGACACCAGAGCTGGAGACCGCTCAACTGACAGGTGCATCGTTCCGATTCTGGAACACCGAATGGCCTGTACCTGGAGGCACAGCGTTCCAATATGCCGTATATGATGCTTCGGGTGCGGGCGGAGCTCCGGGACGACAACTGGCTGGACCATTTGACGGTACTGCACTTCGTAACGATCAATGGACAACTGTTGAATTCCCGGAACCGGTCATTGTAACGGGTGATTTCTATATCGTGTATGTACAGAGTTTAGCTGGAACTAGCGCTCCGGGACTCGCTACCGATGAGGATGGTCCAAATGCAGGTCGAAGCTGGCAGCGAGTAGGTGGAGCGTGGAGCACTTCACCTGATGAAGAAGGTAACTACATGATTCGTGCAGTTGTGAGATATCCGGTCAATGCACCTGTGCTCACAGCACCTGCGAACACGTATACGAATCAATCAACCTTCACTGTGTCGGGAACGTCTCCGGCATCCGGCGCTCAGATCAAGTTTTACAACGGCAAAGATCTCGCTGGCACTACAACGGTGGCAAATGGGAAGTTCTCATACGGTGTGAAACTCCGTTCTGGCATTAATGCGATTACTGCCGAGGCAGTGGTGGACGGGAAAACGACCGACCGCTCACTCCCCGTCGTCATTATTCTGGATCAGACCAAACCGCAGTTGACCATTGTTACGCCAACTCAAGGAGATCGCATCAATGCGGAAGTTGTTCACGTAACGGGTAATGTCGTGGAACAATTCCTCGATAAGTTGACTGTTAACGGACAAACCGTACAAGTGGGCAAAGACAGAAGTTTCAGTCATCGCGTATTGGTTAACGAAGGCGAGAACACGATTACCATTACAGCAACCGATCTCGCTGGCAACAAAACAACGGTAACCCGCACCGTCTATGTGGAAACGGCGTTGCCAGAACTTACGAATATTACTCCGGCTGAGGATGTTCGAATCACATCAGGGGAGAGTGTTACCGTTTCATTTGACAGTAAACCTGGTCTGCAAGCATCTTTCCGTATTCAGTTACCGCTGAATCTGAATGCCCAGGGGGCAGGAGAGGTTCCATTGGTGGAGACTGAACCTGGTCGTTACACAGGTACGTACACAACACCTTCATCCCTTGTTCTTGAGGGTGGAGTCATTGTGATTCGTGCTCAGGATGCAGCAGGCAACAAAGTAGAGTCGGAAGCAGCTGGACGATTGTTCGTCAGCGCAGCACAAGAACAATCCGTTCCAGAACCAGATTCGAGCCCTGAAGAGAATGGAACGGAAGTGAGTCCACCGTCCGCTGAGGGTCTGCAACCTTAATTATTCGAAGTATGATATGGATGATTACTACATTTTGACCATCTAAGCAAGAAGCCGATAAGCCAAGGTATCAGGGCTTGTCGGCTTTTTGTTGTATCTCGATTCACATCTGACGCCTAAGATTACTGATGCATCTATTGGGATGCTTTTTCTTTTGCTCTCATATGACAGCAGGTGAGTTGCCTCTTTCTTCACATTAATGATATAACATGATATATTAGGATGTAGAACATGAGAAGTATGGGTATTTATGGAGGTGCTTGTATTGGGGAAAGATTCGGCATCCAAGCCGATGTATGAACAGATCTTTGAATCCTTGCGCGAACGGATACAGCTTCATCAATATCAAGTGGGTGAGCGTGTTCCTTCGGAGAAGGAATTATGTGATGAATTCGGAGTGAGCCGGATTACAACTAAAAAAGCACTTGAGATGCTGGCGAGTGAACAATTAATTGTTCGTCAGCCGGGACGGGGTTCCTTTGTAGCCGACACAGCAGATATGTTACAGGAAAGACCTAACAGACCTGCTCCGCGTGCTTCGGTTAAAGATCCAGAGAAGAAGCTGCTCATTGGTCTGGTCATTACTAATTTCAGTGATATGTATGGTACAGAACTGTTATATGGTATGGAAGAAGCTTCGCGAGAGCATGATTGTTTTCTCGTACTTAGACGTTCCTTCGGGATTCCCGAGCAGGAGGAACAGAGCATTCAGGAACTGCTGGAACTGGGTGTGGATGGATTGATTATTTTCCCGGCACAGGGTGAATATTTCAGCGATGAGATTCTTAAACTGGTCGTTAACAAATTCCCATTTGTCCTGATTGACCGGTACTTGAAAGGAATTCCGGCTTCATCTGTCAGTACGGATAATGTAGGCGCGGCGCGAGAAGGGATGAATTATTTGTTCGATCTAGGTCACCGACATATCGCTTTTCTGACGCAGCCTCCGGCGAACACTACACCGATTGAAGAACGAATTGAAGGAATCATTGAGTCTCATCACGATCAAGGGGTGCTGGTGAACAGGGAACTGTGGTTAGAATCTTTTCTTTCGACACTGCCAAGTGTGTTCGATCCTCAAGTCGAGGTACGTGATGTGGAGACATTGGTGGAACATTTACAGAAATACCCCCAGATTACTGCACTCTTTGCTGCGGAGTATCATATTGCTTTACTTGCAGAACAGGCAGCGGATCGGCTTGGTCTGAGGATCCCGGAAGATATGTCCATCATTTGCTTTGACAGTCCAAACGCTGCCGAAGGAAGCCGTGTAACACATATGAGACAAAGCCAGTTTGATATGGGAAAACAGGCGTTCGAGATGGTGCTTCAAAGTATGCAGAACAACGAAATGACAGTGAACAGAGTTGTTTTACCTGCCCGATTGGTGAAGGGTAAGTCAACGAGTATGGTGAAACAAAAGGGTTAATTATAACAACTTAATATTCATTGTGTTCAATCAGGGGCTTCGTATAAACGAGGCCTCTTTTTGGTGCGGATAAAATGGGGAGAATTGCTTTAAATGGTATATTATTTGGTGTCTTTAAATTAAAATAACATGCTAATATACAAATAAATATATTGACATAACATTATATTCGTTTTAGGATGATGAAAGCGGTTAATAAACTGGATTACATAAGGAGGACAACATGCTGAAACCCAGAGATAATCAAGAAATTTCCCCCTCGATATACGACATGATTGATCAGGTTAAGCAACGTATGCCGGACCATCCGGAACTCAACCAAATGTTCAAAAATTGTTTTACCAATACGATGGCGACTACAATTCAGCGCAAAGAAGATGGAACAACTTTTGTGATTACGGGAGATATTCCTGCCATGTGGTTACGTGATTCTGCCGCTCAGGTCAGACCTTATCTGCTTCTCGCTTCAGAGGATGAAGATATTGCCGACATGATCGCTGGACTGGTTGAACGTCAACTGAAATATATTCTCCTGGACCCTTATGCAAACGCTTTTAATGAGACGGAGAGTGGAAAAGGACATCAGGAAGACCTGACGCAGATGAATGATTGGATCTGGGAACGGAAGTATGAGATCGACTCACTGGCTTATCCGATTCAGCTCAGTTATCTCTTGTGGAAGAACACGGGAAGAACAACTCAATTCAATGATACGTTCCGTAAAGCATCCCAGATCATCATGCAGTTATGGCAAGTGGAGCAACATCATGAGACGAAATCACCCTACACGTTCCAACGTCTGGATGCTCCCGAAACCGATACGCTCACCCGAGAGGGACGAGGTACTGAAACAGTCTATACAGGCATGACCTGGTCGGGATTCCGTCCCAGCGACGATCGTTGTGAATATGGTTATCTGATTCCATCCAATATGTTCGCTGTTGTGGCGCTTCGATATCTTCAGGAAATTGCTGAAGCGGTGTTCGAGGATGAAACGCTGGCAGCGACTGCTAAGCAGTTGGAGCAAGAGATCAACAAAGGTATTCAGGATTATGGCACCGTTGAACATCCGGAATATGGAACCATATATGCGTACGAAACGGATGGGAAAGGAAATCACAATCTGATGGATGATGCCAATGTGCCGAGCCTGCTGTCTTTACCTTATCTCGGATATGTAGAGGAGAACGACGAGGTGTATCAGAATACACGCCGTTTCATTCTTTCCTCGCACAACCCGTATTTTTATGAGGGAACAGCAGCAGCAGGAATCGGGAGTCCGCATACACCGGAAGGGTACATCTGGCATATCGCTTTATCGATGCAGGGGCTGACTACAGAGGATCGCAATGAAAAACTACGATTGCTTCAGCTCATCCATAAGACGGATGCGGATACCGGACTGACCCATGAAGGCTTTTCGGCCAACAATCCACATGAATATACACGTCCATGGTTTTCATGGTCCAACATGCTCTTTAGTGAACTGATTATGGATTATTGCGGATTCCGCGTACAGAAATAGATAGGGAAGCAAGAGATAACCTGCGAGTACATCATAACGTTCGGAGTTCGTTGAATTCCGACAAGAGGAGAGCGAATCATGAGAAAAATATCATTGAAAATGCCGGTAGCAGCAGTTATGACATCCTTGCTCATTCTTACTACAGCCTGTTCGGGCGGAAGCTCAAGCACAGGCATAACCAGTGACGGCAAGAAGGAAGTAACTGTATCGTTCCGTTCTTCAGGCTCTGAAGATACACTTACGAAGTTTTTCCAATCAGGTTTGGTGGATCAATTCGAGAAAGAAAATCCGGATATCAAAATCAACATTGCGCCTGTACTGGCAAGTGAGGGTGATTATACGTCCAAAATGGTTCTGCAAATGAAATCCCCGGATACGGCGCCAGATGTCATTGCTGAAGATACATCCATCATCAAATCCGATGCTGCTGCGGGATATCTGGAGCCGCTGGATACACAGGTTCAGGGATGGTCCGATTGGGAAGAACACATCATCGACAACCTGAAGGCGGGGGTTACAGGTGAAGACGGAAAGGTATACGGCGTTCCGGCTACTTCGGATACACGCGGAATCTGGTACAACAAGGAACTGTTTCAACAGGCGGGACTTGAAGTTCCGTTCAAACCTGCAAGCTGGGCAGAAGTACTCGAAGCAGCACGTACCATCAAGCAAAAACTGCCGGGTGTGACGCCACTTAATATGATCGTGGGCAAAGCGAACGGTGAAGGTGTTACCATGCAAACGCTAGAAATGCTGCTGTATGGTACGGCGGATACGCTGTATAACGACACCAGCAAGAAATGGGTCGTTAACAGCCCGGGGCTGCTGGATTCCTTCAAATTCATAGATCAAGTGTTTAACACGGATAAAACAGGTCCAACCATGCAGGTTGCCCTGAATGGACAAGCTGGCAGTATTGCATTCCAGCAACAGTTCCCGCAAGACAAACTGGCGATGGCTGTAGATGGTAGCTGGGCAGGTTCGACATGGGCCGAGAACGGTGCTGCTCCAATCGCCAACGTTGAAGAAAAAATAGGCTTTGCACCATTCCCGACACAAAATGGGGAAGAACCTGGAGCAACTACAATGTCTGGAGGATGGGCCTGGTCTGTTCCTGCACAGGCGAAGAACAAGGAAGCAGCTTGGAAATTTATCGAGTTTCTGATGAATAAGGAAAATGCGACTGCACGCGTAGTAGCGGAAGGCAGCCTCAGCCCACGTAATGATTCCACAGAAGTTGAAGGTTATACGGAGCGTCCATATACCAAAGAAGCACAGGAACTCTTGAATGTGGCGCACTTCCGTCCAGCGAACGATCAATATGCAGCGGTATCCGCACAATTGCAAAGCATTGTTGAGAGTATTGCCTCTGGCAAGCTGACGCCGGAAGAGGGAGTTACGCAATTAAAGGACAACGTATCCCGTTCCCTTGGCGCTGACAGCATCGAAGAGAAATAAGGATATCGATATATTCGGAGGGGGAGGCACAATCTCCCCTTTTTCCGGTTCGAATGGAGAGTGACTTATGAAAAGGAAAGCACCAGGTTCATTTCTGTTTCTCATGCCTTCCGTACTGTTATTACTTGTGTTTTTCATTGTTCCCATCATTCTGACGATCTGTTTTGCCTTTACGAATATGGCTCTGACCGGTGCGGCAGCCAAGAGTTTGGAGTTCGTTGGATTCCAGAATTTCATTAATATGTTCCATGATCCGGACTTCCGGATTAGTGTCTGGCGCACGCTGGTCTTTCTCATCTTCTCCGCAGTGATTGGTCAGGTGTTGCTTGGGTTCATTCTGGCCCTTCTAATGAAAGAGAAAAATGTGACGTTCCGCCGGGTCATCGGGATCATCGTCATTGCCGGTTGGGTGACACCCGAGATTGTCGTGGCATTCTGTATGGTTGCCTTTTTCAGTGACAATGGTTCATTGAATCAGATCCTCGGCTGGTTTGGAGCGAATCCAGTCTCCTGGTTGTTCAGTTTCCCTATGGTGAGTGTCATTATCGCGAATATCTGGCACGGCACAGCCTTTTCGATGATGGTCTATCAGTCGGCACTGGATGATATCCCGAAGGAAGTTGAAGAAGCTGCGATTATTGACAGTGCCACCGGGTTCCAGATTGTCAGACACATTACGATTCCAATGGTAAAAGGGTCCATCGTAACCAACATGATGTTGGTTACCCTACAGACACTGGGTGTGTTCACGCTGATCTATACGATGACCGGTGGTGGCCCGGGTACTTCAACACAAACCTTACCGATCTTCATGTACAACCAGGCTTTTGTGAACTATCAGTTTGGATACGGCACAGCCATATCTCTGGTTCTGTTGTTCATCGGTATTATCGCCAGCCTGTTCTACATGCGATCCATGAAAGTGAAAGTGTAACCATGAAGGAGGTTCGATCCCTATGGTCAAACATGGGCTTCAACGCAAAATCCAGTACGGGATTCTAGTCTTTCTAGGGCTCTGTTTTTTATTGCCGCTGCTCTGGATCATTCTGGCTTCATTTGACCCGAACGCGCAACAGGGCATCAAAATGCCCAGTACCTGGACCATTCAAAATTTCAAGGATGTACTCGGGGATTCGAGCAATCTTCGTTCATTCGGTGTAGGCCTGATTCTGTCGGGAGGGCAAGCGATATTGGTTGTACTGGTATCTGTTCTTGCTGCTTATCCTTTATCCCGTTATGAAATGAGATTCAAAAAAAGCTTTCTGTTATCCATTTTGTTCATGACAGCTCTTCCGATTACTGCCGTGATGGTTCCGGTATTTCAAATGTTTCTGTTCTTCAAAATGCAAAATAGCATCATTGCCACGATGCTGTTCCTGACTGCATCCTCACTTCCTTACGGCATCTGGATGATGAAAAACTTCATGGATTCGGTGCCAATCGATTTGGAAGAATCGGCATGGATTGACGGAGCGTCCGTGTGGAGTAGTTTGAGACGAATCGTGGCGCCATTGATGTTGCCTGGTATTGCAACGATAGCGATATTTACGTTTTCGGGAAGTTGGGGCAACTTCTTCGTGCCATACATCCTGCTCCAGACACCGGAGAAACTTCCGGCATCGGTCACAATTTATCAATTCTTTGGCAGCCACGGTATGGTTGAATACGGTAGATTGGCTGCATTTTCACTACTTTATACGATGCCTTCGGTTGTGCTATATATCTTCTCCCAGCGTTACATGTCCAAAGGATTCAGCATGGGCGGAGCAACCAAAGGTTAATGACAGGAGGTACGCAACATGACAACCAAAAAGACGGCACATCTCATCTCGCATACCCATTGGGACCGCGAATGGTATATGCCTTATGAACACCATCATGTACTGCTCATTGAGCTGATGGATAAACTGCTGGATACGCTCGATCAGGACCCGGAATATCGCTATTTCCATCTGGATGGGCAGACGATTATTCGTGAAGATTATTTGCAGGTTCGGCCCGACCAACAGGAGAGGCTCGACCGTTATATCCGCGAAGGACGCATCCATTTTGGTCCATGGTATGTGTTACAGGATGAGTTTCTGACTAGCAGTGAGGCCAACTTGCGTAATCTGCTCATCGGTCATCGTGATGCTCGACCTTTGGGTGTGATATCCAAGACGGGATACTTCCCAGACTCGTTCGGAAATATGGGACAGGCACCGCAGATCCTGCAACAGGCGGACATTCATAATGCGATCTTTGGGCGTGGGGTAAAGCCCACCGGATTCAATAATGCGGTGGTTGATGCAGACAGTTACGAATCTCCCTATTCCGAGATGATCTGGCGTTCGCCGGATGGTTCGGAAGTGCTCGGCATTTTGTTCGCGAACTGGTACTGTAATGGGATGGAAGTTCCGGTTGATCCGGAGAAAGCCCGAATATATTGGGATAAAAAATCTGGAGGATGCCGAGAAGTTTGCCTCGACTCCACATCTGTTGTTCATGAATGGTTGTGATCACCAGCCGATCCAGACGGATCTGCCAGAGGCTTTACGCACAGCAGCTGCGTTGTATCCTGATGTGGAATTTATTCACTCCAATTTTGACGATTACATTGAGGCAGTTACGAAGGAAGTGCCTGAGCATCTGGCGAGCATTGAGGGCGAGCTTCGCAGTCAGCACACGGATGGTTGGGGAACACTGGTGAATACGGCATCCGCCCGGGTGTATCTGAAACAGATGAATCAGCAGGGGCAGACGTTGCTTGAAAAAGTAGCCGAACCACTCGCTGCCATGGCGCATATAGCCGGGGTAAAGGATTATCCGCACCATCTGTTGACACATGCATGGAAGATGCTGATGCAGAACCACCCACATGATAGCATCTGCGGATGCAGTGTCGATGAGGTTCACCGTGAGATGGTGACCCGCTTCGCCAAGAGCAGACAGCTTGCAGAGAAATTGGTTTCCCAGAGCGCGCAGGCGATTGCCGAGTCCATTCATGTGCAATCTGCTGAGACTTGGGGAGAGGAAGCTGTGCCGTTCACTGTGTTCAACACGAGTGGATGGAATCGAAATGGAATCATTGAGATGGATCTGATTGTGGACAAAGCATTTTTCCCAGAGGGTCCTAACCCTCAGGCACTTGCACAGAAGGTGGAAAAAGATACACTACCAGCGTATCAGCTGATCGATTCGGATGGACACATGTATTCGGCAGAAATCAAGGATCTGGGTGCACATTTTGGCTATGAACTTCCGAAGGATCGCTTCCGACAGCCTTATATGGCTCGTAAAGTAAGAGTGACTTTCCAGGCGGTGGATGTACCTTCGCTGGGTTATAAGACATATGCTCTCATTCCAGTAGAGAAACAAGCAGAGATTGCTGAGACTGTTGAAGTGCCAGATACGTGCGAAGTCATCGAGGTTCAGGGAATGATGATGGAGAACGGTCAATTGCGAGTGACGGTTGAAGAGAATGGTACGGCAACGATTGAAGATAAGGTCTCCGGTGCTGTATACAGGGGATTGAATTCATATGAAAATACCGGTGATATTGGTAATGAATATGTCTACCGTCAACCGGAGGGAGAGACAACGCTGACCACAGAGCATCTGAAGGCAGACCTGCGGATTGTGGAGCAGTCTCCGTACCGGGCAGTTATGGAAAGTGTATTACGCTGGGATATTCCTGCTGAAGCAGACGAACTGTTCGAGCTGGAGAAGCGCCAAATGGTTCCTTTTACAGAACGGAAGGCACAGCGAGTTAAGAACACCGTTCCGCTGGCGATTACGACAACGTATACGTTGGAAGCAGGCAGTAATATGGTCAAAGTAAAGTCTGAATTTAACAATCAGGCCAAGGATCATCGACTGCGTGCACTCTTTCCATCAGGACTGGTGACAGAGGATCATTATGCAGATTCCATCTTTGAAATTGCCAGACGTTCCAATACATCGGCAAAAGAATGGGTGAATCCGAGTAATGCGCAGCATCAGCAAGCATTTGTACATGTGACCGATGGTGACCATGGCTTGATGATTGCAAACAAAGGGCTGAATGAATACGAGATTTTACAGCATGAAGAAGGTAGTACGATTGCGGTTACGCTACTGCGTGCCTCTTCGGAACTGGGAGATTGGGGTGTGTTTGAAACACCGGAAGCCCAATGCCTGGGACATAAAAGTGTGGAATATGCGATTATTCCATTTGCGGGCGATGCCGCACAGTCAGGTGCATGTGCGTCTGCATATGCGTATCCGATTCCGTGGACGACTGTGCAGCTAGGAGCACTTGCGTATACATTTGAGCAAGAAGGTCATGCCGGAGCTAATGGGCAGAAGGTTGAATTACCTCTATCGAAGCAATGGTTAGCGTGGAATTCGCAAGGTTCGACACTGGCATTCTCCACACTGAAGATCGCAGAGGAAACAGGAGATTTAATTGCTCGCTGGTATAATCTGAACTCCGAACCCGTTGAATTGAACGTGCAAATTGGATTCGAAACTGCCTCCGTTTATGAGAGCGATGTGCTGGAACGGGTTAAGGACACGTTGGAGGGGCACAGTCAGATGGTATCTGGGTACAAGATTGTTACACAAGGGTACGTGTTACGTTGAGTTGATTATTGAACATCATAACTATAGAAACCTCCTGTTCACGGTAGTGTGGACAGGAGGTTTTTGTTATGCGACCTCGTTATGTAAAATATATCAGGGATTTGGGCAAGTGTATAAATGTCTAATAACATTCATGTCGTGATTTTATACATTTATTGTCGCGAGTTTCTATTAAAAATAGATTAAGTCTGTGATAACTTATAGATAAATGTCAGAATATTATATAAGATGAATGTAACATTTACACGCAAACGAAGAGTGCAGAACCAATCTGTAGAAGCGAAGCGTTCGCCTTTATCCCCGGATTTTCTCCATTAAGAAAGGATTCAAAAAATACGGGGATAACAGTGATCGTAAGATGGTACTGCAATCGGAGTGGCTGAGTGTAAATTTTACAGATTCACCTTATATCCTATGGAGGTAAGACAACAGTGACTATTCGAATTGGAAAAATTAGCTTGTGGCATGTTCACGCATGGGATTACATCAAGCAGGCACAAGAACATGAGGATACAGTCATCGCAGCTGTTTGGGATGAAGATGCCAAGCGGGGGCAGGAAGCGGCTGAACGTTTAAACGTACCATTCTATGCTTCACTCGAAGAAATGCTGGCCAAGGATGACATCGATGCCGTTATTGTAGATGCGCCAACCCGCATCCATGAAGAAGTGATCACCGCAGCTGCAAAAGCAGGTAAACACATCTTCACGGAGAAGGTTATTGCATCGACACAGGCGGAATCCAACAGAATCCTTAATGAGGTAAAGGCAAACAAAGTCAAAATGACAGTATCCTTACCACGTCTGAATGCAGGGTATACGTTAACGATTCAGGATGTACTTAACCAAGGATTACTTGGCAAAGTGACTTATGTTAGAGCGCGTTTATCACATGATGGAGCGATTTCCAACTGGTTACCTGAACACTTCTATGATCTGAAGGATTGTCAGGGCGGTGCACTGATTGATCTGGGCTGCCATCCAATGTATCTCGCCAAACTGTTTCTGGGTCAGGAAGTAACAGCGGTTAATGCGAACTTTGGATATATTACAGGCAAAGAAGTGGAAGATAATGCCGTTGCAACCTTATTTACGGATTCTGGAGCAGTGGGCGTTGTTGAAGCTGGTTTTGTGAACAGCCATTCTCCGTTTACGATTGAGGTTCATGGTACGGAAGGTACACTTCTGTACGGAACACCCGAAGAAAAGCTATTGATTCGTACGAAAGCAGCACAGGGACAATATGATGACTGGACTGAACTTCCTTTGGCAGACCAAAGAGAAAGCGCATTCAATCAATGGGTTGCACATATACAGAATGATACAGATGCAACTGAAAACGTGCAGATCGCTATGGAGTTAACCCGATTGATGGAAGCTGCAAATCTCTCCGCCAAAGAAGGGCGCAGAATCACTCTGAATGAGTTGAAGGGTTAGGTTTTATTAAGGAGGTGTGCAATCTTGAGCCTGTATCCTTATGAGAAAATGCTTGAACGGCAGGATCTCCTGGAGAGACTGGATATTTCAATGGTTTGGGGACATTATGAGATTCGCGTGATGCGATTTCATCTGACTTCTTTTCCAGCGGGCCGAGTTGTGGATTTCCATAATCATGCGGAGTTTGAGTTTCATTTTATCCCGAGAGGTAAAGGCAAAGTTATTCTGGATGATCAGACACATGCACTCTCGGAAGGTATGCTTTATTTGACTGGACCGGGTGTCGTTCATTATCAGGAGGCTGATGCCAAAGAGGATATGGATGAATTATGTCTTCATGTGGATATCGTTCACAAGCCAAGGGAACATGTTGATCCTTGGGAAGCAGCAGAATCCGAGGAAACGATTGAAAAGCTGAGAACGCTTCCGCTTACTCCGGTGAATGATTATCATCGGGCAATGCATTGTTTTTTGGAAGCCTATGAGGCATGTGATCAGAAATTGTTAGGTTATTATACGTCGATCAAGCAACTGGTTATCAGCATATTACTCAAAACCGTGCGAGCATACGACACCGGGGGGAATCGACCGGAAGCCCCTGTGCGGGATATGTCGGTGTATCGCTATGAGTATGCAGTGCAGTATATGGAAGCGAATCACCCTACAGTGGTCACGCTGGAGCATGTGGCAGAGAAACTTCATATTAGCAGCAGACAATTGCAGCGAATCTTCTACCAAGTACAGCCGGAGATGCCGTTCAGCCGCGTACTGGAGGATATTCGTCTGCGCGCCGTGTGCCGCAATCTGGAGGAAAGTAACGTATCCATTGAACAGATTGCTCTTGCTTCAGGCTTCAATAATGCCAACTATCTGCATGCTGTATTTCGTAAACGTCTGGGGATGACCCCGTCGGCTTTTCGTAAAATGAAACAACCAATACTTAAGTGAGGGTGAATATATATGAGTAAAGTATATCGTATCGGAATAATTGGCTGTGGTGGAATCGCGAATGGTAAACATCTGCCGAGTCTGAGTAAACTGGATAATGTTGAACTGGTGGCTTTCTGTGATATCGTTCAGGAACGTGCAGATGAAGCTAAGCAGAAATATGGCTCTACTGATGCTGAAGTCTACACGGATTATCAGGAATTGCTCAAGGATGAGTCTTTGGACATTGTGCATGTACTTACGCCGAATATTTCTCATGCCGAGATTTCCATTGCTGCCCTGGAAGCGGGAAAACATGTCATGTGTGAAAAGCCAATGGCGAAGACATCTGCTGAAGCACAGCTCATGTTGGAAGCGGCAGAACGTACCGGTAAAAAACTGACCATCGGATACAACAACCGCTTCAGAGAAGACAGTCAGTACTTGAAGAAGGTGTGCGAAGCGGGTGACCTGGGTAATATTTATTTTGCCAAAGCACATGCGATTAGACGTAGAGCAGTACCAACATGGGGTGTTTTCCTGGATGAAGAGAAGCAAGGTGGCGGTCCGCTGATTGATATTGGTACGCACGCACTTGATCTGACGCTCTGGATGATGGATAACTATCAACCAAAAGTTGTGCTGGGTACGACCTATCATGAGCTTTCGCAACGTGAAAATGCGGCCAATGCCTGGGGCCCGTGGGACCCGAAACAATTCTCCGTAGAAGACTCGGCCTTTGGCATGATTGTGATGGAGAATGGAGCAACGATCATGCTGGAATCCAGTTGGGCACTGAACTCACTGGATGTGGATGAGGCGAAATGTAGCTTGAGCGGTAGCGAAGCGGGTGCGGACATGAAGAACGGACTGCGCATCAATGGTGAGAAATTCAGCCGTCTATACACCAATGAGATTGAACTGAGTGCGGGCGGGGTAGCTTTTTACGATGGTAAGAGCGAGAGCGCACCGGATGTTGAGATGAGAAAGTGGATTGAAGCGATTGAGAACGATCAGGAGCCGGTGGTCACACCGAAACAAGCGCTGGTTGTATCTCAGATCCTGGAAGCACTCTATGAATCTGCTCGTACAGGCAAGGCTGTGTACTTGAATAACGGTAGCGAAGCATAGAACAGACATAAAAAAAGGATAGATTTAATTGCATCGGAGTACAGAACCCTTTGTCCCGTTATTGGGGACAGAGGGTTTTTGGTGTTGCGGATACTAGCTATTGGTCCATACCATACTCTATTTCGGCACATATGATGAGAGAAAAATGAGCTGAAAAGAGGGTATGTCTTGACTAAACAAAAAACGGGTCACGGTGTTTCCATTGTTGTGTGTACCAATCGACCGCAATTTTTTGACAACATCCTGCAAAATTACAGTCGCCAGCGTTATCAAAGCAAAGAGCTGATCATTGTCCTGAATCATGACAGTATGAATCTGGCATTATATCAAAACCGGGTTCGAAAATATGCGAATGTTCATGTATATAAAATTCCGGAGAGCATTTCGCTAGGACAAAGCCTGAATGCCGGAATAACCAGGGCTCGTTTTTCGTTGATTGCCAAATTTGATGATGATGACTACTACTCGCCGTATTATTTAACAGAACAGGTGAGAGAACTGAGACGGACCAAAAGTGATATTGTGGGTAAACATTCGTGCTTGGTCTACTTGGGTGCGTCCAAGACACTGTTGGTCAGATCTCCATCCGAAAAGAATAAACCGGTTGAATTTGTACAAGGGGGGACTATTTTATTCAAAAGAGAGGTCTTGAAAAAAGTCCGCTTCACGGACCGTTCAATAGGGGAAGATGTGACCTTCCTGAGACAATGCAGGAAAAGAGGATTCAAAGCGTACGCGACCTCTCCTTATAATTATGTCTATCACCGCAGACAAAACAAAAAGAGTCATACCTGGAGAGCGGATGACAGCTTTTACTTGGAGGGAAGCACAAAACTCGCGGTTACGGAGGATTTCAGACCCTTTGCCAATAAGAAGTTGTAGAGGACAGTGCTAACCTGAGAAGCGGAGCATTCGCCTAAACGTTTCCTGAAAATAAAGCTACATCGGAAGCATACGCTATCCCCGAATTTTCCCCTTTCAAAAAGGGATTCAAAGAAATCCGGGGATAACAGTGATCGGAAGGTTGTTCTGTAATCGTAGTGCCCATGGGTGTCGTCAAATAACGAAAGCAAAGATGCATCTGCTGCGTGTAGATGCGTCTTTTTTGTGCCAAAATGCTTCAATTTGGAGGTGGTGAGAAAAAAATATGAATTTACTTGAAAAAAGTATTGCATATAAGTTTAGTCGGAATTATATTAATGGTATAAGGTCTAGACCATATACAGATCGGAGTGTTTAGATGTCCAGTACGTTTTCATTTCGTTTTGAGAAAGTATCCACCAAAAAGGTTAGTGAATTCATTAGGGAACAACTGGAAGAAGCCATTATTTTGAAAGAATTGATGAGTGAAGAACAGCTTCCAGCCGAGCGAGATCTGGCAGAGATTTTTAACGTAAGCCGCATTACCGTTCGTGAGGCACTCTCTTCACTGGAAGAGAAAGGCTTGATTGAGAAAAGGGTGGGTGCCAAAGGTGGAACATTTGTACTGCCTCTGACAGCCAATTCGCATAAACGGACCAGAGAAGAAATTAAACGGGATTGGTCACAGATGCTGAAGGTGTTTGAATATCGAACCATTATCGAGCCGGAGGGAGCTTTTCTCGCTGCTGAGCGGATCACCGCAGGCGAACTGGAGCTGCTTGAGGGCTATATGGAACAAAGTATAGAGCCAGACTGCACAAGGGAATGGTTCAGGGCGCTGGATGTGAAATTTCATCTGGCCATCGCCAAAGCGTCGGGGAATCCATACTGCGAGAGAGCCGTCAGACAGATCCGGACGAAAATTAATCCGGCGCTCGACTTGATGCCTTATGATGACCGGATTCGTACCGTCAACCACGGTGTACATATGGAGATTCTTGAAGCATTGAAAGCCCATGATAGCATCAAGTCTAAGGAGACGATGAAAAGGCATATCGAATTCTCGGCGGATGCAATCTATGCCCGTTTGGTTTCTGAATCGGACAAAAATGAAGGGAATGACAGCGAATGAATCGTTCAGAACTAATACAGCTGGCTCAGCCACTACAAGCCCAGTTAAGTGCTTGGCGCAGAGATTTACATCAGCATCCGGAAATCGGCTATGAGGAGCATCGCACATCCGCTATCGTAGCTGAGCATCTGGAAAGCCTGGGGTTGGAAGTTACACGCAATGTCGGACAGACCGGGGTTACAGGCCTGCTTCGCGGAGAGACTGATGGACCAACCTTTGCCTTGCGCGCAGATATGGATGCTCTGCCAATCCAAGATCAGAAAGCGGTGGAATACCGCTCGCAAGTGGAAGGCAAAGCGCATCTGTGTGGACATGACGCTCACACCTCCATCCTAATGGGAGCCGCCCAACTGCTTACTGGTCTTGGAAGACCGAAATCGGGCAATATCAAATTTATTTTCCAGCCAGCAGAAGAGGGACTTGCAGGAGCAAGAGCCATGATCAAGGACGGTGTTCTGGAGAATCCGAAGGTTGATGCCATCGCAGGATTACACATGACACCTGGACAGAACACGGGAACCTTGGGTGTAAGTCAAGGCGTTGCGTTCGCTTCAGCTGATCCCTTGATTATCAAGGTGTTTGGCAAGGGTGGCCACGCAGCTCGTCCGCATGAGGGCATTGACGCGATTGCGGTATCCGCTCAGGTCATCACCGCATTGCAAAATATCGTCAGTCGCATGGTCGATCCGCTTGAACCGGCTGTGGTCACCATTGGCAAAATCACGGGAGGTTATATGGGAACAGCCATCGCCCCGGAAGTGGAGATGATCGGCACGGTTCGTACACTCTCACCTGCCATTCGTGAGCGGATGCCAGCTTTGATCCAGCAGGTTGTTAAAGGGGTCTGCGATTCTTTTGGAGCAGGATGCGAAGTCATCTACGGCGATGGATACCCTGTTGTCGTGAATGATCTCGGTATGGTTGACCTGCTAACAGAGACTTGTGATCAGGTTAATGCGGAGAAGGGATGGAGCTATATCAAACCCTCCACAGGGGGCGAGGACTTTGCGTTTTATTGTGAACAGATTCCGGGTGTGTTCTTCAGACTAGGATCTGGGAATGATGAGGAACGTACTCGCTATCCACTCCACCATCCCATGTTTGATCTTGATGAGACAGCGATGCCTTATGGTGTGGGCATGTTGTCTGCAGTAGCACTTGAATTTTTGGCAAGGAATACAACTTCTGAGGGGGAGCAATCACAATGAAAAAAAGACAATGGACAGGCTTGTGGATCACGTTACTGGCAGTTGTAATGGTACTCAGCGCTTGCGGAGGAAAATCGACAAGCACAAATGATAGTTCCGCAACAGAAGGAACGGGCAGTGGAAGCGCAAGTACAACACTGACCATTGCTGCAGCAACAGATATTGAGAGTTTCGATCCGCACAACAACAACAACACCTCCAGTGAGGCGGTTCTGGTCAACGTTTTTGATTATCTAATCAAAAATGACAGTGAACAGAAGAAAGTTGCGGGACTTGCGACATCATGGGATCAGGTCGATGATACAACATGGAGATTTAAGTTGCGTGAAGGTGTTACCTTCCACAATGGCGATCCATTCACTTCAGCAGATGTAAAATACACGCTGGAGCGCGTAGCCAAGGACGAGACACTGAAACAAAATAGTTATTTCAAAAATATCGTAGAAGTTAAAGCGGTGGATGACTATACCGTAGATATTATCACGGATGGTCCAGATCCGTTGCTCCTGAATCGTTTGTCCAAAATGGGAGCTGGCATTCTGCCAGCAAAATATATTGCAGACAACGGGTTTGATGCTTTCCTGAAACAACCGGTAGGCACAGGCCCTTACAAGTTCAGTAAATGGACCAAAGATGATCGTGTGGAACTGGTGAAAAACGAGAACTACTTTGACGGTGAACCAAAATGGAATGAAGTGGTATTCCGCGTTATTCCTGAAGCCTCCACTCGTGTATCCGAATTGCTTGCTGGTGGTGTAGATGTTGCGTCTTCCATTCCATCCACTGACATTGCACGGATCGAAGGCGAAGCAGACAAGAAGATTGTCAAAGCGCCAATCCAGCGTGTGCTTCAGTTGATCTTCCGCCAGACAGAAGGCAGCATCACGGCTGATCCAAAAGTTCGTGAAGCAATTGACCTGGCTATCGACAAACAAGGCATTGTGGACAGCATTGCCGGCGGAGCAGGTATCGTAACCCGCACGTCTGTAACTCCGGGCAACTTCGGTGCTGATCCTTCATTGTACAAAACGTCACTCTATGACCAGGAAAAAGCCAAACAGCTCCTGCAAGAAGCTGGCTATGCAGAAGGTGAAGCAGAGATGACCATCTCCGTTTCTGCACAGTACAAAGAACAAGCTGAAGTTGTTGCAGCCATGCTGGAACAAGCCGGATTCAAAATCAATCTGGATGTCCTGGAAGCAAGTGCATTCAGTGAACGTTACAGCTCCAAATCATTCAAAGAAATCTTCATGATCGGTATCGGCAACTCCTTGTTCGATGCTTCGAATAACTACAATCGTTATATGTTGGAAGAAGCAAAAGGCGAGTCGGATTACAACAATCCTGAAGTAGAGAAACTGCTTCAATCTGCATTGGTAAACATGGACCCTGCGTCTCGTGAGAAAGAGTATCAGCATGTACAGCAGATTTTCTCTGAAGAGCGTCCAGCCGTTTATCTGTACCAAATGGAAGGTGTATATGGAACAAATGCTAAAGTGAACTTCGCGCCGCGCAGTGACGAGATGTTCTATGCTGACGAGATTACACCTGTTGCACAGTAACATCGGGTATAACACCGGTCATTGAAAAGATAGGCCGTGAACGGCAGGGACTGGATAACCATGTTCCTGCCGTTCTTTTTAATAAGGGAGGTGAACAAGGAATGGGCAAATACGTACTTAAGTCATTACTGCAGATCATTCCGGTACTGTTCATTGTTTCATTAATTGTGTTCATATTGGTTCGAGTTACCGGTGATCCGGTTGCGCTAATGTTGCCTGAAACGGCTACCGCTGAAGATCGTGCTGTTTTGACACAGGCACTTGGTTTGGACCAGCCTTTATATACGCAATACGTGAAGTTTCTGGGCAGTGCAATACAGGGAGACTTTGGTCAATCTTTTCGCTACAATCAGCCTGCATTAGAGCTTGTGCTGGAGAGGTTGCCTGCCAGCTTTGAACTGGCGGTAGCGGCTATGTTTTTTGCCGTGCTAATGGCTGTTCCACTTGGTGTCATTTCAGCTGTCAAACGCAATACATTTACCGATCTCATTATTTCAGGAATATCCGTTATTGGTAAGGCGATGCCGAACTTCTGGATGGGGATTATGCTTATCCTCTTGTTCTCCGTCATGTTGGGTGTATTGCCAGTCTCAGGTCGTGGAGGATTGTCACATCTGATCTTGCCGGCATTCACGCTTGGCGTCGGGCTGGCTGCGCAGATGACCCGGCTGATTCGCTCCAGCATGCTGGAGATTCTGAACCAGGACTATATTCGAACAGCCCGCAGCAAGGGGCTTGGCCGGATGGTTGTCATTGTAAAACATGCGTTTCGCAATGGATTGATTCCGGTCGTGACAATTATGAGTTTGCAGTTTACAAGTCTGATCGGGGGAACCTTGATTACGGAAACGGTATTCTCCTGGCCTGGACTGGGTCAATTGCTGGTCGTTGCAGTCAACACACATGATATGGCGATTGTACAAGCAGCAGTGTTTGTCATTGCGGTTATCGTTGTAGTAACCAACATCTTGACGGATGTAGCCTACAGGCTACTTGATCCGCGCATCAAATACGACTAGAAGGAGGTGCAATCATATGACAGGCAGCAATGAAATGCCAATTCCGGGTACAGAACAGGAACAAGACAATGGGCGTGCACCAACGGGATTTCGTTATATCTGGCAACAACTGATCATCAGCAAGACCGGAATGTTTGGTGCTGTGCTTGTATTGTTGGTTGTGTTAATTGCCATAGGTGCACCTCTACTGACGAGTCATGATCCGGCAGCAGTTAATCCGCTCAACCGTCTTAAACCGCCTGCATGGCTTGAGGGCGGAACGGCTGAATACTGGCTGGGAACAGATAATCTGGGCAGAGACATGTGGAGCCGAATTGTATATGGTGCCCGGGTTTCCTTAATTGTGGGTATGGGTGCGGTGATTGTGTCAGGAATAATTGGCGCAATTCTGGGGCTGGTATCCGGATTCTATGGGAAATGGCTGGATGCCGTCATCATGCGTGTAGGAGACGCATTCATGGCAATTCCAACCATTCTGTTCATGCTTGTGGTAATGGCGATTGTTGGCCCAGGTATTACGACGCTGATCTTTGTGATCGGTGTGACGAACTGGGTTCCATTCACCCGTGTGGTGAGAAGTGAGGTTCTAAGTATCAAAGAGCGTGATTTTGTTCATGCGGCCAGATCGATTGGAGCCAAGAACGGAAGACTGATTCTGAAACACATTCTCCCGAATATCCTTTCATCCTTTATCGTAATCTGCGGTATGAATGTCGGCACGACGATAATAATGGAAGCTTCACTCAGTTTCCTGGGTCTGGGTATCAAACCACCCGATGTGTCCTGGGGAGGCATGCTCAGTGATGGCAGACAATACGTTGCAACAAGCTGGTGGGTCGCTACATTCCCGGGACTAGCCATTACATTTACCGTACTCGGTGTTATTTTCCTTGGAGATTGGTTACGTGATGTGCTTGATCCACGTACGGAGACAACTCATAAATAAACGGAGAAGGGAGCCATGAACATGAACCAAAGACCAATTATGCCGGAGGATCTGCGTCACTATCGTTGGATCAGTCAGCCAGTGATCAGTCCGAACGGACGAGTGGCTTATGTGGAACAGACCATAGATCAGGATAAAAACGAATATAACACACAGATTCGGGGAATCTCCCTCGATGGTGATGAAGATATTGCACTTTCAGATGGCACGAAAGATTCCTCGCCTGCGTGGTCGCCGGATGGGACACAGCTCACATTCATTCGCTCAGAGGATGGGGGTAAAGGACTATGGACGCTCGATTCAGATAAAAAAGAGCCTGTCATGCTGATACCTTTTGCACGTAAAATATTGAGTTATATCTGGTCTCCGAATGGGAATTACATTGCTTTCACCAGTAAAGTTCAACCCGAGGAGCAACAGAATAAGGCTGAAGTGCATCAAGTGCGAGGTAAGGTCTTCGAACGAACAACGCCGAAGGCGGAAGGTTCCGGATGGTGGGATGGTCAATACAGCCATTTGTTTGTATATGAGATCGAAAGCGGGAAGATCACGCAGGTGACTTCCGGGCTATGGAATATCAGTGCTCCGGCGTGGTCGCCAGATAGCCAGAGCCTTTCCTTCATATCCAAGCAAGTGGAGGATGAGGAACTCGATGCGGATCTGCTGCACTTTACCGATGTATACAGCATTCGATTGGGAGAAAGTGATCTCTTCAAAGTGACGGATTCCAGCCTGGTGGTAAGCCAGTTCTCCTATTCACCCGATGGACAACAGTTGATTCTGATCGCGAGTGATCGCAAATACGGAAGTGGGAGTCACAACAGATTATATGCAGTCCCCGTTCATCGAGGTATACCCAGGCCAATCGCACCTCAAGTAGATATGCAGCTTGGTAACGCGGCGCTTGGTGATATGAAGTCAGCAGCTGCTTCTCCTTCTCCACTCACGGATAATAAGCATTCGGAACTTGGTGTATATGTACTTGGGACACAGAACGGGAATGTGGATGTGTATCATATTCAAGATAATGGAGAGTGTAAATCCGTTACGGGCGATGGTGAGAAGGATGTGTATCAGTATACCTTAACATCAGATGGTACGTCGCTTGTTATCGCTGCCTTGACCGCTGAACATCCTGGAGAGTTATACCGCGTGGATATCAACAGTGGTGAAATGTTCAGACTCACCCGCCGAAATGACGAATTCATGACCGAATTAGCCATAAATGTGCCTGTTCGTGTTGAGTTTACATCTTCAGATGGATGGCCGATTCAAGGTTGGTTAGCCACACCGGCAGTACGTTCATCCAATGGGAAGCTCCCACTGATTTTGCAGATTCATGGCGGACCTCATGCGATGTATACGGGAACATTCAGTCATGAAATGCAGACACTCGTTGCACAAGGGTACGCTGTGTTATGGGTCAATCCTCGTGGAAGTATGGGATACGGTCAGGAGTTTGCCAGAGCATGCCGTGGTGACTTTGCCGGAGGTGATTATCGGGATCTGATGGAAGCTGTTGATTATGCCCTGGCTACCTATGATTTTCTTGATGAATCACGTCTGGGTGTAGCCGGTGGCAGTTATGGTGGAGTGATGACGAATTGGATCGTAGGGCATACCCACCGTTTCAAGGCGGCTGTAACCCAGCGATGCATCTCCAACTGGTTGTCCATGTATGGAACGAGCGATATTGGAATTTCCTATGTCGAAGGAGTCATTGGTGGTAATCCGGCGGAAAACGCTGAATTCCTGTGGTCCCGCTCACCTCTTGCTCATGCACACCACATTGAGACGCCACTTCTGATCATGCACGGAGAGCAGGACTATCGGACACCGATTGCGCAAGCGGAGGAATTATATACTACGCTAAAACGATACGGCAAAAAGACCAAACTGATTCGTTACCCGGGTTCCAACCACAGTTTGCTGAAAAGCGGTAAACCTTCATTACGTATCGATAGCTTCGAACAGGTGAATGCCTGGTTCAATCAGTACCTCGGGAATGAGGAGGGCGAGCAATGAGTCGAACTCAGCTGTCCATTCCTGTAGGGCTTCTTGTAGAAAATGTACTGACAAGTGGAGAATCAAAAGAAGTGATTATTGAATGTTTACAACGTCGAGACTATTCCCGTTTGTTGCCTCTGGTTAAGGAATCCGCGATGGATTTTGATGAAAGACTACAGACAGCAGCTGATAACGGAGACGATTGGGAAAAGGCGATACGTCAAGGTTATGAGTTCAAGTTTTTGCATATTAACGGGTTGAAACGATTGCTCGATTTCCGGTTTGACCGTAAGGTGGATCGGGATTACGTTCAAGATGAGTTGTCTCTGAAGCATATTCAACTGACCGCAGAAGAGATTGAACTGCTACAATCATTAATTGGCAGGCAGTGGATCGTACAACCAGAAGAAACAGAGGCGGCAGCAGAAGGCAGAACAGAGAGCGAGTCATCCTCTCACATTCCTGTCCGTATTCAATTGAAATTCCCATAGTATGACTAGAAGAAGCCGCGATGATCGCGGTTTTTTTCTATGTACAGGTAGAAATGAGGATGACTAAATTCAAAAATTGAAATCGGACTCTGCATGATTTATATTTATATTAAATGATATTTTAATCTATCAAAAAATGCAGGTATAAAGAGGGGGACCTAGGATGTCCATTCAAAATGTTTTGGGAAAAATTCAAATATCGGATGATGTGATCTCCAAAATTGTCGGCAAGATCGCGAATACTACCAGTGAGATTTCCTCCATGTCGACAGGACTTATAGAAGGGGTCACCAAAAAGTGGAGCGGGAAAAGTCTGCAAAATGGCATAGATATTCGCAAGGTAGAATCAAGACTGGAGATAAACTTAAAGGTTGTCGTTTGTTATGGAACGAAAGTGCATGAAGTCTGCAGGGAATTGCAAAACAATGTGAGATTGCATGTGGAACAGCTGACCGGATTAACCATTGATACGGTGAATGTGATCGTTGAGGGATTATCATTCAACCAACCTGCTGCCAAGATTTAATCCAATTTCAGCTACCTAGAGGAGTGACAGCGATGAATAAGATTTCCATATCAAAAGCCAGTCCACAATCATTAGTCGGCGGGCAGCTAAATCAGATGGCACTTGAATATATGGCCTATTCGCTTGCAGGTACCAAGGATAAAGGCATTATAGAGAAAACATTTAACAAGTTATGGCGTTCGAATCAGAACCGATTCAGTCACCAATATGCTTATGAAGCCAAAATGGATAACCAAACGCTGGGCATGATCATGTGTTATCCGACCACTATAATGAACAAACTTGCTTTGCCAACGTTCTCCAAACTGTTTGAACTTCGTAAATGGAACCTGATTAAGTATAATCTCCAACACTGGAAAGAGTTCTACTCCATGGTGACATTAAAAGAAGCGGAGTACGACGAGTACCACATCGGGACATTGGCTACGTTGCCTGAAAGCAGAGGTCTTGGTGTAGGGACACAGCTCATTCATTTTGCTGAGGAGCAAGCTATAACACAAGGTCTGTCCAAATCTTCACTTACGGTTAAAAAGGAAAATCTACTAGCTATTAAACTCTACGAGCGTTTGGGATACCAGAGAGTAGGGGAAATCAATAAACCTTCGTTATCCCTGTACAGGATGTCAAAAAAACTGGTGTAATGCTTTCTGATAGGAACAGAACAAGCAGCTAACTGGAGAGTTCAACATATATAAGCCCACATTGGAACAGTTAAAAGTGTGAGCTGGATTGGGCGCTTTATGCGTTCCTTTTTTAGTTTTCAGATTTTTCTTATAAAAAAATAACTTGACTTTTGTGTGTGATTAAGCAGGTACTTGACAGGGTTGTGGTATAGTATAAAAAAGTTCTTTTAATGAAGAAAGACCGAGAAATATACTATGTGGGGTGTAACCAGTGTATCAATATAAGGATCAGGAATATGAAGCAGTACATTTTGAGGGACGTGATCTGCGCTATGGAGAACTCATAAGCTGTGTTTTCAAGCAGTGTACATTTATGAACGCTTCTATGGAAGAAATCGAAACGAGTAACTGTCGTTTTATCGAGTGTGACTTCAAAGGGGCTTCCATGAATGGTTCGATTCATACGGAATCAGCTTTTGAAAACTGCACCTTCGGTGGTGCGAATCTCTTTGCTTCCAAATTCAGCTCCTGCAAGATGACAGGCTCAGACTTTTCAGGTGCGCAAATGGATGGCATCACCCTAAGTCACGGCGATTGGTCCTATACCAATCTGAGACATACACGTTTGGGGAAACAGGATCTGCGAGGAATTCGTTTCTTTGAGGCTGACTTTACGGACACGGATTTCACCAAAGCGGATTTGAGAGACTGTGATCTTACCAGAGTTGTATTAAGCAGAGCCAAGCTGCAAGGGGCCGATCTTAGAGGGGCTAATCTGGAAGGAATCGATCTGAAATCGCTGGATATCAAAGGCGTACGTTTGGATCGTGAACAAGCTGTTCTGTTTGTACGCTCGTATGGTGCGAAAGTAGATTGAGTTGAACATACACAGCAGTAAGCCGCCCTTGAGGCGGCTTTTTTGACGTTAAAGCTTTCCCAATTCGAAGCAAATTGGCAGGAATAAGAGAACTAAACAAGAAGTAGTTAACATAAGTTTCAACTAAAAGGAGGTTATCATGACCGTCACATTAATTATTTTTGTTGCTGTTATTGTCTTTGGGCTTATAACAGGCACGATTACTACGATTATGGCATTTAAACTGCTACGTAACAATAAAGAGAATCAGCATCTTCGCAAGAGCATTCTGATGGACGGAATTCCAGCAGAAGCGATAATTCATGATATTGTACAGACTTCATCCAGTATGGATGGAAGGCCAGGCGTGCGATTGGATCTGACTGTAACCCAAGTTGACGGCCGCACCTTCCCAACAATTGTAGAGACTTATATTCCAATCACACATATTCCCCACTTTCAGAAAGGAAATGTCATTAACGTAAGATACATTGCGATAGGGAATGAACGAAAAGTTGAGGTACAGGATGCCTACCTTCCGTGAGGTGCCGCATGGTGGTAAGCTTCGGTTATCAGGCATATCAAAGTGCTCACTTATTTCGCAGAAAGTAATCCCGATGAGTACATCATTAAAATTTACGTAGAGGTGTGTAAGCCAGAAAACACGATGGTTTAACGGTACGGGGATGGGAAGATGAGATCTAGGCTGCACTGCCTTGACCCATGTCGTATTCCATGTTAAGTTTTCTGTAATAAATTTTGAACTTTCAAAGGGGGGATAGAGTCATGACTGAATTAGAGGTTGTGGATGTTTATGTGGACCTGTCAACGAATATGAACAATGGCATGGTTCACAATATTACTAATCAGAATCCGACACTTTGTCCTCCTATGCATAGATCTACTTGGCGCTGAATGATTTATCGCCAGGTTTCTTTATTGTATAAGCGAATCTAAATTCTGATTATGTTCAAATATTAAAGTGAGGGAATCCATGCCATGTTCGATGGTGAAATCCCGTCAGTTTACTTTTATATTTCACATAAAAAGGATGATCTGCATGTCTTTAATCAACATTACCAATCTGACCTTTGCCTATGAAGGCAGTTACGATAATATATTTGAAAATGTTAGTTTTCAGTTGGACTCCGATTGGAAATTGGGTTTTACCGGAAGGAACGGCAGGGGCAAAACGACATTCCTCAATCTGTTGCTCGGCAAATATGAATACAGCGGACATATCTCTGCGAATGTTAGCTTTGAGTACTTTCCGTACCAGGTAGAGAATAAGGGAGTCATGACCGTTGATGTCATCGGCGAGATTCATCCTGAATATCTGCACTGGCAAGTTGTGCGCGAGTTTAACCTGTTAAAAGTGTCAGAAGATGTGTTGTATCGGCCTTTTGATACGTTATCCAACGGAGAACAAACAAAGGTGATGCTGGCTGCTTTGTTCCTGAAGGATAATCGGTTTCTGCTCATTGATGAACCTACCAATCATCTTGATCTTCATGCAAGACAAATCGTCAGTAAATATCTTGGCAGCAAGAGTGGATTTATTTTGGTATCACACGATCGGGCGTTTCTGGATCACAGCGTGGACCATATCCTTTCCATCAATAAGAGTAACATCGAGATTCAGAAAGGCAATTTCTCCGCTTGGTGGGAAAATAAAAGAAGGCAAGATCAGTTTGAACTTGCGAGTAATGAGAAATTAATAAAGGATATCAAGCGTTTATCCGATTCAGCCAAACGGACCGGTGGATGGTCGCATGAAGTTGAAAAAACCAAAAATGGTACGAGAAATTCCGGCTCCAAGGTGGATAAAGGATATATTGGGCATAAGGCTGCCAAAATGATGAAACGTTCCAAAAATATCGAACAAAGGCAGCAATCTGCGATTCAAGAGAAATCCAAACTTCTCAAAAACATCGAGAGTGCAGAACGTTTACAGATTCATCAGCTGGATTTTCACAAGCAGGAACTTGTTGAATTGGAACATGTGTCGATATCATACGGCTCCAATACGGTGTGTAAGAATGTCAGTATCACGGTTGAAAAAGGGGATCGTATTGCCCTGTACGGTAAAAATGGATCTGGCAAATCAAGCATTCTTAAACTGATCTGTGGTGAAGATATTGCTTATACAGGTCTTTTCCAAAAGGATCATCAGCTTAAAATCTCGTATGTATCGCAGGACACGTCCGATCTCGGAGGGCATTTATCTGAGTATGCGGCCACACAGAGGATAGATGAAAGCCTGTTTAAATCGATACTTCGAAAGTTGGATTTTTCCAGACTGCAATTGGACAAAGATATCTCGACGTTTAGCGCAGGTCAAAAAAAGAAAGTGCTCATTGCCAAAAGTCTGAGTGAGAAAGCTCATCTGCACATTTGGGATGAACCACTCAACTTTGTAGATGTCATTTCACGTATGCAGATCGAAGATTTACTGCTGGAATACTCGCCAACCCTGCTTTTTGTAGAGCATGATCGTGAATTTTGTACAAATATTGCAACGAGAATCATCGAACTGTAAGCAACGGGAAAGATAACCATGCTAAGAGCCGCCAAATGGCGGCTTTTAGTATTACTTGTGAGGAAGTATGCTATAATTTTATAGTCTAATCCAATCATATGATGGATGATCAGATCAATTGTTGAACAATACTCGCCAAGAGGTGTAATACAATGAAAAAAGAAATGACTACAATCAAACAAACCAGGCTTCATTCCATTTTGGACGAGGCCACCAAGTTGCTGATTGAAAAACCGAATGCTTCCATGAATGAAATTGCAGAATCTGCAAAAATCGGGATTGCCACGTTACATCGATACGTGGAAAGCCGCGAACAGCTCATGGTTCATCTGGGATTACGCGCAATCGAGGTGGTCAGTGAGACCATGCAACAAATTCAACTGGATGAGGAGCACTGTGAAAAGTACATACCTGAACTAATCGAGGCGCTTATTCCATTAGGCGACAAAATATATTTTCTGGCTCATGACACCACCATTAACTATAATCCCGAGATTGAGGGAGCAGATCTGAAACTGAGAGAACCTGTATTGCATGCGGTCGGTCTGTTACAACAGAAAGGTTATTTCCGCTCCGATCTCGATAAAACCTGGATTGTCGATGTGCTGTATTCCATCATGTTCCTGACGTGGCAGCAGGTTGTAAGTGGTCATATCGCGAGAAAAGCAGCCCCTGCGCTTGTAGTAGACACGTTTTATCATGGATTTAAGCAGAGATAGCTAAAGGTTAATTCAGCGAAAAACAATAGATTTTAATACGAAAGCACCCAAAAAAAGTCGACTGTATCGTTAGATACACAGACTCTTTGAGGGTGTTTTTTTGCGTTCACAACAGCGTTTCTCAGCGCGCAAGCTGCAAAGACTTGATTTTCTCACATATTCAAATATTAACAGAGTTCAGAATTTAAGATTTCCAGTTTACAAAAAATGATATAAATTTCTAGTAGATTCAAATCATTACCAAATAAAGACAAAATATTCAAACGAGGGGGCCGGGCAGAAATACCTGCAATTGTGCAGTTCAAAATCAGCTTATGTACTCATTCCATCAACCCAAATCAGGAGGGATTCCATGCTTTACACCATTATTGTGCCAGTCAACCAGGACTATAACATTTTGAACCTGTTCACAGATTCGTTGCTCCGGACGGTAAGTCCATCCACTCAGATTATTTTCATCAACGATGGTTCCGGCTCAGCAGTCTTTCAACATCTGGATAAACTGAAGCAAGAAGTAAGAGAAGGTGTGACCATCGAGATTCTTCAGCATGATTTTCCACTCGGTTGCGCCGTGTCGATTAATAGCGCACTGAGTCTAGCCAAGGGAGAGTACATTTTCTTCCTGGATTCTGACACCATTCTTCAACCGAACTGGCAACCGATGATGAAAGAGACACTGGATAGCGATATTACAATCGGCATGATTGGAGGGGTTCTGTTGTATCCGCAAACAGGAGGCGTGCAGCATTGCGGCATTGCTTTTGCGGACACCATCGGCCGACACCTGTTCCTGAACGCATCTCCTGATGATATCCCAAAAGAAACTTTTTCTGTTCAACTGGTGGTGTTCGCCATGTTTGGCATGAAGCGGGAGGTGTATGAGACCATCGGCAACCTCGATGAGAAGTTCTTTAACGGATACGAGGACTTTGATTATCAGATGCGGGCACGAGCTGCCGGATACGATACGGTTATTAACCCGAATATTCAAGCATATCACTGGGAACGCAGCAGCGGCATTCACCGCAACTTCAACCGCAAGAATAATCTGGCACGCTTCTGGAAAAAGTGGGGCGGTCAAATCGAGGCGGATGTGTGGCCATTCGTTTTCAGTCATCTGAAAGCACAGCTGGAAAGCCAAGAGGAATACCAGCATCTGCCGATTGTAGGGATTGACCTTGCCGAGGTTCGAAGTGATGCCGATACATTCTGGACTAAGCTGGAGGAAGCCGAATTTGCAAATGTAGCCGAAGTACGTGACTATTCAAACCGCTTTAATTCCAACGGAGCCATCTGGCTGCCGCAGGTACTGGGCAAGGAGTTGATTCATAGTGAGAACCGGTTACTGTTTTTGGTGGACAATTTCGCCCGTTTGCTGGAGAACCGCTACTGGATTGAGATGAGACATGCTCATCGAGCCAAGGATCTGATCATTGATCTGTATGGCAATGTGATCACGATGGATCGCATCTACGATGGATGCTGGCCTGGAACCAAAGTTCGGTAATTCACTCACAACGAAAATAAACAAGGAGGTACTTAAGGTGAAAGAAAAAGAGAGCACGCTCGATCGTGCCGTAAGATTTACCCGTAATCTGGAGTGGTTGGAACAAGTCGAAAAGGTAATTCCGAGCGGATGCAGCACTTTAGCCAAAGCACCTGAACGTTTATTTCCGGGGCATACCCCCGTATGTTGTGCAGAGGCTTATAACTCCCGATTTACAGATATCGACGGAAATGAATGGCTGGATTGCGAAATGGCCATGGGTACGGCGCCATGGGGCCATGCCAGACATGAAGTCCAACTAACCGTCATTCACCAGTTGAAAAAAGGGACAAGCTTTTCTTTGCCTGCCGACATTGAGCTTGAATGCGCCGAGTTGATTTTGGAGCGGTTCGAGGGTCGTTATCCATCGCTGCGCTTCACCAAGAGTGGTGCCGATGCAGTGAGTGGGGCCGTGCGTCTGGCCCGTGCCGCTAGTGGCAAAAGCAAGGTTATTGCGACAGCTTACCATGGGTGGCACGATTGGTCTGCCTACGGTTATTATGGTGGCCAGACGAAAGAACGGGGCATTCCAGTGGATATCGAGCGTTCAACAATCTGGATCAACAAACCTACTGTGGAGCGAATTGAGGCCCAGATTACCTCATCTCCCGAGGATATCGCATGTATTGTTCTATGCCCCAACGAGTGGAAAAAGGACGCGCTGGAGGAAGCCGTAAACCTGTGTCGGTCTCTGGACATCATTATCATATTCGATGAGGTAACTTCCGGTATTCGAATGGGCAAGCAGGCTACAGCAGGAGAATATGACATCTGGCCTGATCTGCTCTGTATCTCTAAAGGTATGGCCAACGGGTTACCGCTCGCAGCGGTTATGGGTCCGGAGCACTTGATGTCTTTGTCAGGACAGGTCAGATTCAGTAATGCCCATTCCAGCGAAACGACAGCGCTCGCGGCAGCCATTGCCTGTGAACGATTAATGAAAAATGTGAAAGTATGGCCGACTTGGCGTGATCCGGCAACCCGGATTATGGATCGTCTGGAATCCGAACTTGTGTTACTAGGATTGACGGATCAATTGGAAGTGAGAGGGACGTATGCAAGCTTCTGCATTCAATCCTTGGCTGAAGATAACTTCCAAACCGATCCTTTCCGCGAGTTCATGGTGAAGAGAATGGCTCACTTTGGCATTTTCACCAAAGGTTACTTTATTTTCTCTGATGCTCATACACGGGAAGAATTGCTGTGGGTCGAGGAAGCTCTGTTACAGATCCTGTCAGACTGGAAAGAGATTCAGAAGCAGGAACATCTTCATGCGATGCAACTTTCGAAAACGTTTGAAGCTTAATCCATAGATCATAATCGATAATCGACTAGGAGGAATTATTCAATGAAAGCACTCGTATATCAGGATCTCAAACAGGTGACTTACCAGGAGATCGAGGAGCCAACCATTCAAAAGCCAAACCAGGTAAAAATTAAAATCTATGGTTCCGGCATCTGCGGTACAGATCTGAATATTGTCAAAGGCAAAGTGCCGGCGAATAAAGGAACGATCATTGGTCATGAAGGCGTAGGCACAGTGGTTGAGGTGGGCAACGAAGTTCGTGGTTTCAAGATCGGTGATCGGGTATTGGTTGATCCCACGCAATCTTGCGGTACCTGCTCATACTGCCGTGAGGGTCTGTTCATCTACTGCGAGAATTTTGATGACTATCAAGTAGGGATGACGACACACGGAACCTTTGCTGAATATTTTGTTGGGGACGAAAAGTATATCTATGCCATCCCGGATTCCATGAGTTGGGAAACGGCCATGATGATCGAACCACTGGGATGTGTACTTCAGACGTTCATGAAAGCAGGGACTAAGCCAAGTGACTCTGTACTGGTCCTCGGTTCTGGTGCCATCGGTTCCCTGTGTCAGCTTGTGAGCAAACGATTGGCAAGGCTTACTGTAGGCACGGAAGTTGATCCATACCGCAAAGAGTTCGCTTCAGGGATCGCGGATCATGTGTTTTATCCTCAGGATCTGACGCTGGATAAAGTATACGAGATCAATAATAACAAAAAGTTTGATATTGTAGTGGACGCGGTTGGTAACCAGCTTCATGTAGGGTTTGAGCTGATTGCCAAAGGCGGCAAAATTATTCCTATGGGATATGACGACAGCTATGAGGTGACGTTCAAATCAACAGCCGTGATTAATGATGGCATTAGTATCATCGGTGCAGTTGCTAATCACTCAATGATCAGTACGGCACTGAAATTTGCCCAAAGCATCCCGGAACTGGAGCAAATGGTGACAGCCAAGGAACTGCTGAGTGATTATGAACAGGCCTTTAATGGAACGATTGGTTATGACATGCATACTGGAGAGAAGTTGCCGATGAATTCGGTCAAAACAGCTCTTATCCTATAAGAGGTACTATAAGCATGTAGACATTAGCGGGTTTGCCGCTGCGAGAAGTTGGAATTCGCAGCGGTGAAAACCGCAGAAGGAAGGGATATCGATTGAAATTGCTTCAAGATTTGCCGAAGAATCCACGCTACTCCATTTTACTCGAACCGGTATGGGCCATTCCGGGCACGATCGTTCTCTTCTATGCTCCTTTATATATGAAGGAAGCCGGACTTTCGGACATTGAAATCGGTTTAATCAATTCGGTAAATCTTTATTTTGCCTTTATCTTTCAATTGTTTGCGGGTTCCATTACGAATAAGCTGGGCCGGAAACGAACAACGCTGATCTTTGATCTGCTTGCCTGGAGTGTTCCCATGTTCATCTGGGCCTTCTCTCAGAACTTCTGGTTGTTTCTAATCGCCTATTTACTAAATGCAACATCCAAGTTTGTAACGGTCGCCTTTAACTGTCTGATCATAGAGGATGTGGAGGAACACAAACGATCGAAGGTGTTTGCCATTCTCAACATGATCATTACAGGAGCCGGGGTATTAACACCTATTGCCGGGGTAGTCATTGCTGATTATGGTATTGTGCCTACACTCGCCAGCATTTACTTTGTCGGGGGCATCCTGATGACCGCCATGTTTTTCATTCGTAACCGATACACGGATGAGACCGAGGTCGGCAAGGAACTTATGGGATTGCATAGTAAAACCCGCGTGCTTCAGAGCTTGGGTTCCAGTCTGCGCCTGTTTGGCAAATCGTTCTACAAACGGAGACTTTTTCCGATTATTCTGATCACGGTGTTGTCCAATCTGATCTTGCAGCTGAATTTCTTTCAGGTCATTTTCTTCAAGGAACAGTTGAAGTTTGATGACCGTGTCATTTCGTTTATCCCAGTAGTGACTGCGGTAACCGTCATGCTGCTCTATCTGGTTATCATTCCGCGACTGAAACGGCGTTCGGAAGAAAAGTATGTTGGTTTTTCCATCGTGCTAAGCACAGCCGGAGCCATTCTGTTTCTATTAATCCCTGTGGGAAATATAGGAATGTTGTTTCTCACGCTAATCGTACTCGCTGCGGGTAACTTCATTTTGCAGACGTACCGGGATTCCCTGCTGATGAACCGATTGGGTACGCATGAGAAAGCCGATATGTTCTCGGCCGTGCAGACCGTCATGACGCTTACAGCCATTCCATCCGGTTACCTGACGGGCCTGCTCTACCATCACAATCCAACACTGTTATTCAGTGTCATTCTTGGTCTATACGTCGTTCTTATGGTCATCATGTTCTTCCTGCCAGATCCGCAAAAGCACTCCCAAGTGCTGGAACCTTACAAAAATATGTAGAAAAAGGGGTTTACTGTATCTTGAGCGAATATGTAGTACAGAAAAAACTAGTAAATGCATGTTCAAAAAGAGCGGTTTTCAGTACCAAGAAGATGGGATGAAGCTAGAAATGGAGTAGCGGAGCGTAGGAAAACTACGTGAGCAACGGACATTTCGGCTGAATGCCATATTCGATGCTGATGATGCCACTAGGCATCCTTCGTAATCAAAAGCGGACTTTTTGAACTACCTCTAGAACATATTTTAACTTGGGAGGCTGCTAACAAATGACTAACGTAATGACAACAGAAGCACGGAAGCAATGGAGCTGGATGAACGAGCCCGAAACCTGGTCCTATACCGATCAGGGAGGTGTGCTGGTGGAAGCGAAGGCGGACACCGACTTTTTCCAAGATCCAGCGGGCAAGCATATTCGTGCAACTGCTCCTTTCTTGTCCATGCCTGTGCCTGGCGATTTCGAAATCACAACCCAATTAACCGTTGATATGAAAAATCAATATGATTCCGGATGCCTGATGGTGATGGCGGATGATCTTAACTGGTGCAAAATTTGTTTTGAGTATGATGGAAAAGTGCCTACCATCGTGTCGGTGGTGACACGTGATGGTTCATCGGATGATTGCAATTCGATTGAAGTCTCCGTACCTAATCCCTATCTGCGTATACGCAAAGTAGAGGGCTGCATATCATTCTTTTATTCACCCGATGGGGAAGAGTGGAAACTAATTCGTTATTTCGGTATGCCGATACAAGGGGAACTTCGAGCTGGATTAGTTGTTCAGTCGCCGACTGGAACGGGCTGTACGTGTCACTTTTTATCCGTGAACGTTACTCATCCGGACTTGACCGCACGTTTCTAATCCGCTTCCCCGGCCGATCATTGGAGGGAGAACAGGTTCATGGTAAAAGCATTTATATTTGATTTTGATGGACTCATTGTGGATACAGAGACGCCCTGGTATTATGCATTTCGCGATATTTATGAAGAGCACGGAGTGGAACTTGGTCTGGAGCTTTGGTCGAAAAATGTGGGGACATCCTTTGAGGAGTTTCATCCATATCTATATCTAGAGCAGGCGCTCCAAAAAAAGATAGATCATGATCATATCAAACTTCTCTCTGAACAGAAATACGAAGTCTATTTGGGACAGGCCGCCATTCTTCCGGGGGTGCATGAATTGCTTCAGTCTGCGAGGGAGAAGGGGATTCAGCTTGCGGTTGCTTCCAGCTCCACACGGGACTGGGTGCATGGTTACTTGCAGAAATTAGGCATTTTTGATTATTTCACAGTCGTTCATACATCCGAGGATGTGAAGCGAGTGAAACCGGACCCTGAACTGTACCTTCTTGCTCTCCAGAGTCTTGGGATCGAGGCTTCCGAAGCGATTGTGTTCGAAGACTCACCTAATGGCTTGAAGGCAGCCAATGCAGCAGGTATTCGGTGTATCATCGTGCCTAACGAGGTAACGCGTGGTCTGGAATTCGCCATGCATGAACTTCGGTTATCCTCGCTGGCCGAGATCGATATGGAGGCGCTTTAATCCAGATACTGCTTGCGTAGCTCGATAGGGGAGATCCCTTCGTATTTTTTGAACACTGATCCAAAGTAACTGGCACTGTTGAAACCAACGGCTTTGGCTATTTCATGAGCGGTAGTAGCGTTATTTTCGATGAGCATTTCCTTGGCTTTCAACAGCCGATATCGCATCAGATACTCCAGTGGAGTCATTTGAAATTCTTTTTTGAATATCCGATTCAGGTGCTGCTCGGTAACGTCCATCTGCTCAGCCAACATGGGGAGAGAGATATCCTGATGATAATTTTGTTTGATAAAAGTAATGAGTTCATCCAATCTTAATCGGGCATCAGAACGTTCGTAAGCACTATAGCGTTCACCTTCAATGGTTAATCTGACCAAAAGCATGTACAGTAATGCGGAGACGTGCCAGATCTGATCCTTGTGCCGGGACTGCAGCGCCAACGTAATTTCACGCAACAGGATATGAAGCATTCCATCCGGCTTGAAGGCGCGCAGCTCCCCGATCTGCAAGGTATGCAAGAACCGTGGCAACAAATAGCCATTGAAAGACAGACAATCAAATCGTAATGAATCACTCAGATTGTGGTAACGGTAGGTTACCTCCGGGAACAAAATGAGAGCGGTCCCTTTTTTGATCGAAAATTCATGATTCTTTGCTGCGATTCGCCCTGTTCCTCCGATGCACTGTACTATGCTGTAATCCCGTGAATGGTCGCTCCAATTCATCAATTCATCAACGGTCAACTGGTTTTGCCCTGTAATCATGAGCGGCATATCGGTATCCAGCGGATTCCCCATGCTAGGTTTCGGCATCGTTGTGTTATTCCTCTTTTCGTTAAAGGATCATGTGCGTAAGTGGCGTGGTTACAGAGTTAAAAGAAACCTAGAAAGAATTATATTACATAAATGGAATAAATTTAATTGAATGACGGGCAATATATAAAACGTTTTCATATAAATGCTTCAACAATTATTTATTGGATGAATGAGTATGAAATGTAGTCTGATCAGCCTCTATTTATGGATCTAAAAGTAAGGCCTGCCTTGCCAACAGAATGCGAAACGGTATACGCTATAAGGAATGAGTGATTAAAGAAAGGGATGCAAACATGAAGAAAGTCATCGTAGTCGGATCGGGTATTCTGGGGGCATCAACAGCCTATCAATTAGCCAAACATGGCGCAGAGGTCATCATCATAGATCGAAAAGATATAGGACAGGCAACGGATGCAGCTGCCGGTATCATCTGTCCATGGCTGTCACAGCGTCGCAATCAGGACTGGTATCAGCTCGCCAAGGCTGGTGCGCGGTTCTATCCTGGCATCATAGCGGAGCTTGAAGGCGAAGGAGAAACGGAAACCGGTTATGCTCAAGTGGGCGCGCTTAGTATTCATACGGACGTGGACAAAATCAACAAGATGGAAGAGCGGGCCCATCTTCGCAAAGCAGATGCACCGGAGATTGGCGACATTACACCTCTGGATGACAAAGAAACCCGTGAACGTTTTCCATTGCTGGATGAACGTTATCAATCGGTACATATCAGCGGTGCTGCACGTATAGATGGAAGAGCGCTGCGCGATGCCTTGATCCGGTCTGCACAGCGAAATGGAGCGGAAGTGATCCATGGAGACGCCACGCTTCAATTCGAAGCGGATCGGGTCATTGGTGTGAGTGTTAATGATCAGAGTTTCCTGGCAGATGAAGTCGTTGTCTGTGCAGGTGCATGGGCCAACGAACTGTTGATGCCGCTCGGCATACACTTTAAAGTGCATTATCAAAAGGCACAAATTATGCATCTACATGTCACGGATGGGGAGGATACAGGCCGCTGGCCTGTGATCATGCCACCTTCTGATCAATATCTCCTGGCCTTTGATCAACAGAAGATTGTGATTGGTGCCACTCATGAAAATGATGTGGAGGGTTATGATACAAGAGTAACTGCAGGGGGCATGCAGGAAGTTTTGAATAAAGGTCTGGAACTGGCGCCGGGGCTAGCCAATAGCACATTCCAGGAAGTAAGAGTTGGGTTCCGTCCGTTCACACCTGGCTTTCTGCCAGTAATGGGGGCTGTCCCAGGCTGGCAAGGTCTGATTGCAGCGAATGGACTTGGAGCCTCTGGATTGACCATGGGTCCTTTTATCGGGAGTCAACTGGCGAAACTAGCTCTCGATATGGAGCTGGATATCGATATTGAGCCCTACACTGTTGGCAAAGCAATGGATGAAATTAAAAGAGGTGAGTCATGACATATTCACAACGTTTATCCGATGGAGCGAACTCGTCCGATATCGTATATCTGGAGCATCAGATTGGTATGACAAAAGAAGAACTGCAAATAGCCTTGGAGAAACAAGAAACATACAAAAGCGAATTGTCGGAACTGAAGTCCTCACCAATCAGGAATGCATCGGAAGACAGTTCTGAAGAGCAAATCTTAATGGAGAAGGCAAGCCAAACGAAGAACTTGATTGAGACCCTGTCTGAACAACTGGAGCAACTACAGGAAGGATTAGCGAAACTAGGCGATTGATCAGCTCGTATGGCTTATCTTTCTGAAATGCCGGCAGAACTAATATACGATGCGTATAAAACAAAAACCCCTTATATTAAGGGGTTTTTATGATTTAGTTCAAATGGTTTATATCAATAAATGAACGTATGGTATAAAATGGAGTCAGGTGCTGAACTGTCAATTCAGGTAGCCATGTAACCAATCACGAAACTATGCTGAGAGGTGGATTCCAAATGTATAAAGAAGTGATACGTGTTGAGGACATCACGGGGTTTCAGTCCAGATCTGAAGAGTTTTTCCCACTTCACTGGTTTCGAAAAATGCTGTCCGAGCATCCTGTGTACTATCACGAAGATACAGACACCTGGAATGTGTTCAGATACGATGATGTGAAGCAGGTTCTGAGTAATCATGAATATTTTTCGGCCGAAGGAACCCGGACGACAATTGCCGTTGGAGCAAAGAACAATGAAGGCACACCTCCAGACAAATTAAACATATCAAGTATCGATCCTCCTCGTCATCAAAAAAGTCGTTCGTTGTTATCTGCTGCTTTTACACCGCGTAGTCTGAAAAACTGGGAGCCACGAATTCGCAACATTGCAGAGCAACTGGTAGCAGATATTGAGCCAAATACGACGATTGATATTGTTCAAGCGTTGGCCGCTCCGCTGCCTTCGATGGTTATGGCCGATCTGCTTGGGATCCCTCTTACAGACAGCCATCGCTTCAAGAACTGGGTAGATATTCTGTTTCAACCCACCAATCCAAAGACGGCTGAGGAAAGTGAACTGAAAAAGCAAACTGCCGCTCAAGAGTATTATCAATTCCTGTATCCTATTGTGGTTCATAAACGGACTCATCCTGGTGAGGATATCATTACGGATCTGTTAAATGTCGATGTTGAAGGTGAGAAGTTCACGGAGGATGAGGTTGTTCGCACGACCATGCTTCTGCTTGGAGCCGGTATAGAGACAACGAGTCATATGGTTTCAAATACGTTCTATTCCTTTCTCTACGATGACCCGAGTCTGTATGATCAACTAAGACAGAATCCCGAATGGGTTCCGCTCGCAGTGGAAGAAATGCTTCGTTATCGGTTCCATAATGCCAAACGACATCGGACAGTGAAGCAGGATAACCAACTGCTCGGAGTGGATTTGAAAAAAGGAGATGTTGTCATCTCCTGGATGAGTGCAGCCAATATGGATGAGCAAATGTTTGAAGACCCCTTTGAGCTGAATATTCATCGTCGGAATAACAAAAGACATCTTACCTTTGGCAATGGCCCACACTTTTGTCTGGGTGCCCCGCTGGCAAGAATGGAACTCAGCATTGCCTTGACTGCATTTGTGGAGAAGATTGCTCGGATTGAACCGGTGGAGTCCTTTGATCTGGAGAATAATCTGGCCACTTCAGCTCCGGGACAGTCATTGACCCATCTGCCAGTGAAGATCGTTGCGGAGTGAGAAGGAATCATACGGGACACAACCTAAAAAGCGGCAGATCAGACGTAAACGTCTTGATCTGCCGCTTTGTTATGCAAGCAAGTATGAGGCTGGACACCTTAATTTGAATTCATAGAAACTTTTTGTCTTACCACCTGTTTGATTTCTTCCTCTTTGGCTTGTTTGGTGCGTTTGATAAAGAAGGAAAGGACCAATCCCACAACAGCGATACCGATGATAACAACATAAGCATCATTGATACCCTGGATCATGGATTCTGTAGCAAGCTGTTTTTGACTGAGACCATTGGCTGCACCAGTCGCCATCATATCCTGTACGTGTGCCGTTGTACGGGAGGTCATGACACTTACGAGTAATGAAGTACCTACAGCGCCAGCCACTTGTCTGACGGTGTTGGAGATAGCTGTACCGTGTGCACCAAGTCTTGGTGGCAGTTGGTTAAGTCCCGCAGTCTGAATCGGCATCATGAGCAGAGCCATACCAATTCGGCGGCCGGTAGACATCAATACCAGGTATCCATAACTGGTTGAATCCGTTAAGTCGATGAAACCAATTGTGGTTACGATGGTGATCACCATCCCGATAACAGCGAGCCATTTCGCTCCAAAACGGTCAAACAATTTTCCGGCTACTGGCATCAGGAAGCCCATGACAAGTGCACCTGGCAGAAGCAATAATCCGGACTCCAGTGCAGTGTAACCACGTGCGTTCTGGAGATACAAGGGAAGCAACATCATGTCAGCATACATGATCATTGTAATCGCGATACTGATGACCGTGGTCAGGGAGAACATATTGTACTTGAAAGCCCGCAGATCAAGCAGCGGAGTTTCAGAAACGAGCTGACGCCATGTAAACAGGGCAAGAGAAACAATTCCAGCCGCAATACAGATAAGAACTTCTGCACTTGACCATCCCAGACTTCCTGCTCTGCTGAAACCATAGAGCAATGCGCCAAATCCGATCGTGGAGAGCACCACACTGATTGTGTCGAACTTTGTGTTGACCCGTTCGGATACATTCTTCAGGTATACAAACGCAAAGGCAATGACAATAAGAGTTAATGGAATCATGCCGTAGAACATCGTTTGCCAAGAGTAGTTCTCGAGGATATAACCGGCAAGGGTAGGCCCGATTGCAGGGGCAAAAATGATGGCAAAACCAACCATACCCATTGCAGATCCTCGTTTTTCAGGAGCAAACAAGGTCAAAATAACGTGCATCAAGAGCGGCATGATAATGCCGGCACCCGCTGCTTGAATCATACGTCCTGTCAGCAATGTGCCAAAGTTATCTGCAAGAGCAGATACGATGGTACCAATCAGGAAAATAAACATGGAAGCTTGGAATAATTGCTTGGTTGAAAAGCGTTGCATGAAGTAAGCCGTAATGGGGATAAGCACCCCGTTCACCAGCATGTAACCTGTCGTTAACCATTGTGCTGTTGCGGCGGAGATGTTAAAATCACCCATCAGTTCCGGTGTAGCGACACTCATGATCGTTTGATTCAACGTTGCAAGGAAGGCTCCCAAAATCATGATAAACAGGATGGGGCCTTTCTTTACAGATAATTCTTCTTGAACTCTAGCCTGACTCAATCCTTTTCATCCTTTCAATCCACACGTGACTAAATTTACAACGTGTTGTATAGTTTACATTGTATTTATTGAATTATATACATATTCGGACAGATTACAATTTACGTTATGACGTGTTTTCGTCGTTTATTTTACAAATAAAATGAATTTGTTGTGTAAATCAAAAATAAACGACTGTTTGTTTAAAATTGTAATGTTTAAAATTTGATGGGAGGGATACACGTGAAAGACGAGAAGAAATCAGCCGTGGACCCAAGAATATTGCGAACACGTCAGTTAATTCGAGGTGCATTTGTTGAATTGCTGCAGGAAATGGATATTGAGAAGTTGTCAGTCAACAAAATTGCCGAACGAGCGACGATCAATCGGGTAACCTTCTACCTGCACTATCGTGATATTACGGATATGATGGAGAAGATGGCGGATGAGATGATTGAGAATATTGAACGGATCGTGGATGAATATGCCCCTCATTTTGAGAAGCAAAGAACGGAAGAGGCTTGGCCTGTTCTAGTCAAGTTACTGGAGCATTTTGCAGAGAACGCCTCGTTCTATCAGGTGGTTCTTGCTACAAAACGCACACCGATTTTTACCGAACGACTGCTCAAATTGTTAAGTACGCTGGTGAAAGCCAAAATTGATCGGGTAGAGATGGAAGATGAACTCGAAGAATCCGGCATTCACAAAGAGATTGCAATCTGGTACGGTTCTTCGGCCCTTATTGGAACCATCGTTGCCTGGTTGCGTAATGATATGCCATATTCACCACATTTCCTGGCGAAACAATTCTCGTTGATTCGCTCGTACTCTTATAATGACTTGATATAATCATGCTACAATTGCACCTAACGTTAATAGAGGAGGGATAATGTGATGAAATATAGTGCAGAACGTATCTATGTGAGATTTTGGAATGTGGATGATGCCGCATTGCTTCTGGATCTTATACTGGAATTTGCCAAACACGAAACTGAAATTACTCGAATCGAAGCTGGCGCTGTGCCCGATAATACAGGTTCCATCCGTGTCCTTCAAAAAGCAGGTTTCAAGGAGAATGGGTCACAGCCTGTGCCAATCCAGGGAACGTTGAAAGAACATACGATGTTTGCTGTGGATATACTATAAGCAAGATGTTTTAATATTTACTATACTAGTTGGACTATATATTTAAACGTAACGGAGAGGACAGAAAAAACATATGGCTACTATACTCGTTGCAGACGACGATGCGAACATTCGTGAACTCGTCTGTCTATTTCTCAAAAACGATGGATTCACAACAGTGGAAGCTGCGGACGGTAAGGAAGCTCTCACTATATATGGCGAAACTCCAGTAGATCTGGTCGTCCTTGATATTATGATGCCTGTCATGGACGGTTGGGCACTGTGCAAAGAACTCCGAAGAGCCAATCCCGACCTCCCGTTACTCATGCTGACGGCGAGAGGAGAGACTTGGGAGAAGGTTAAAGGGTTCGAACTGGGTACGGATGATTATTTGACCAAACCGTTTGATCCATTAGAGCTGACCGCTCGTGTCCGAGCATTACTGAAACGATACAAAATCGGCTCCACACATACAATCCAGTTTGGCAACGTCATTCTGGACCGTCAGACGTATAAGGTGATGAGAGGCACGGAGTCGCTTACGTTACCACTTAAGGAGTTCGAATTGCTGTATAAGCTTGCTGGAACACCAGGACAAGTCTATACACGTGAGCAATTAATCGATCAGATATGGGGTATTGATTACGCGGGAGATGATCGAACAATAGACGTACATATTAAACGCCTGCGCGAACGATTCGCGACAACACCTGATTTTCGGATTGAAACGGTGCGTGGGCTAGGGTACAGACTTGAGGTCTATGAATGATCCGATCCATATATATTCGTGTGGTTCTGACCTTTCTGGGGTCTGTTATCGCTGGTACGGTCATTTCATTTTTTTTGTCTACCTGGATATTTGAGGACAAATTGAACCAAAACGCTCAAATTAACTTGCGTAATTTTGGCCAAGACGTTGTGCAGATCTATAAGACCCTGCCTTTACGTGAAGCGGACTTGTATGTAAGTGGAATGAAGCAGCTCAATTCCTATCATATTCGAATTTACGAAGCTACGGGACAGTTCACAACCTATGGAAAGACTAACGGACATAAGTCGGCTGTTGTGACGAGTGAGCAACTAAAGAAAGTATTAGCTGGAGGCGTTGTACAAGACACCAGGGATGGGATTGGTACAGTGCTCTTGGGGTTACCGTTGAAGACGGAGATGGGAACAAAAGCGATGTTTTTGGAAATACTCTCACCACCCTCAGCCACTTTTGTGGTCAAATGGGGCTTAATCTTTGCAACCTGTTCGTTGATGACAGGAAGTTTGTTAATCCTGGTTGCTTCTGTATATCTGGTTAGACCGATCAAAAAATTGACCAAAGCGACCAAACGGATTGCAGCTGGAGATTTCAACGTCAAGCTGAACATTAAACAAACGACGGAGATTGGTACATTGGCCCGCAGCTTTGAAGAAATGATGCATGATCTGCAGCAGCTGGAGCAGATGCGCAGGGAATTCGTTACCAATGTTTCGCATGAGGTTCAGTCTCCGCTCACCTCGATATCCGGTTACGCTTCGGCACTGAAGCAAGTAAATCTCTCAGAACAAGAGCGAAACCGTTACCTGGATATTATCATCTCAGAAGCAAAAAGAATGTCCAAAATGAGCGATAGCCTGCTCAAGCTGAGTTTGCTTGAATCGCAGTCACAGCAACTACGGCTCACCACCTTAAGCCTTGATGAACAGATCAGGCGGGTCATCGTTGCGCTTCAGCCTCAATGGTCTGGGCGCAACATTCATTTCGAGCTTGATTTGGAGAACGTGAAGGTAACGGCTGATCACGATCAGTTAAATCAGGTATGGACAAACATCATCGGAAATAGCATCAAGTTTTCCGAGGATGGCGGTATGATTAAAGTCAGTATCGAAGAGGACTTCAAAAATGTGACTGTTCGAATATCCGACACGGGCATTGGAATTCCCCTGGAAGATCAGAAGCGTATATTCGACCGTTTTTTCAAGGCAGATCGTTCCCACAGCCGCAAATATGACGGGAGTGGTATGGGACTTGCTATCGTTAAACAGATCGTGTCCCTTCATCAGGGTGACATCCGAGTGGAAAGCGAACCTGGTCAAGGCACGACCTTTATTGTCACGTTGCCCATCCATCCACCAACGGATAGTTAGGCTCACAGGATAGGGTCAATGAATAGAATATCCATCGGATTATCTAAACCGAATGTTCATGTCCTATGTAACATGCAAGCTTCCTTGTATGTTACATAGGACATTTTTTTTGCTTGTTCATACTCCATTCATATTCCGGTCATGGGGAGTACATCTTTCTTGATTAGGATTTCTTAAGCAGCCTGCCAGGCCAATATACAGATGAGGATAGGAGCAGATGAATGTGAAACTACAAGCAGACAAAGAAGTCCAGAGTAAAAGCAAAACCAAGAAAGTGTTAAACATTTTGTTTAAAGTACTTTGCGCAATCATTGTAGCAATCTTACTTTTTGTAGCTATCGTATATACCGTCAATAAAATCAGCAGTTATTCGGAGCAAAAAAGAATGGAACCATATGGTCAACATGTATCCGTAGACGGAAAAAATATGAATGTGTTCATTCAAGGCAAAGGCGAGGAAACGATTGTGCTTCTGCCTGGTTTTGGAACAGCGGCACCAGCGCTTGATTTTAAACCTCTTATCTCCGAGTTATCTCCATATTATAAAGTTGTCGTTGTTGAGCCCTTTGGTTACGGATTGAGTGATCAGACCGAAAAGGAACGTAGCACAGCAAATATCGTCAGTGAAATTCATGAAGCGTTACAGCGTCTACATATTGATCGTTATATCCTCATGGGTCATTCCATTTCGGGGATCTATAGCCTGGATTACGTGAACAAGTATGCAGATGAAATAAGTGCATATGTTGGGCTGGATAGCAGTGTTCCAGCGATAAGTGAACAGAAGATTGATTCCTCAGATACACAACCGATTAAATGGTTCCGCAACTTAGGCTTCGCCCGAGTGCAACTGAAACTGAGTGCTGACCCTTATGATGGACTGCCTTATGATGAGCAAACAAAAGAACAATTGAACATTCTGATACGCAAAAATATGTATAATACCACTCAATTAAATGAGGCAGAGAGTATGTATGCCAACTTTAAAACAGCTGAACAGCTGACGCTGCCTGTCAATCTCCCGGTTCTTTTCTTTGTTCAAAAGAATCATCCGGCAGCAGACAATTGGGTTCCGGAACACGAGAAATTAATAGAGAAATCTGTGCGTGGTGAAGTGGTGCTGCTGGAAGCAAATCATTATTTGTATCGTTCCCATCCCAAAGAAATTGCTGAAAAATTCAGGGGATTTATGACGCAGCAGTAAAGATAAATGAATTGGCTTGTTCATATTCAGTTCATATTGACGTCACGGGGAGTACATTTTCATTGGATAAGATTTCATTAGCAGCAAAAAAGACAATCGAACTATCAGTTCAAGACAGGAGAAGATAACACTGACGACGCAGCCTGCGGAAAAGAAAACAAAGAATAGATCAAAGGCCAAAAAAGTGAGAAACATGATACTGAAAATAGTAGGAGCAATCGTAATCGCCATTATTCTATTTCTAGGTATTGTTTATATCACCAATGTGATCAGTAGTAATTCAGAGGCCAAGAAAATAGATTCCTATGGTCAGCATGTATCTGTAGACGGGAAAAATATGAATGTACTCATTCAAGGCGAAGGCGAGGAAACGATTGTACTTCTGCCTGGTTTTGGAACAGCAGCACCAGTGCTTGATTTTAAACTGCTCATTGACGAACTATCACCATATTACAAAGTTGTGGCGGTTGAACCATTCGGTTATGGATTGAGTGATGAGACTGAAAAAGAACGAACCACAGAGAATATCGTAAGTGAAGTTCATGAAGCTCTGCAGCAACTCGATATTCATCAGTACATGCTCATGGGTCACTCCATTGCAGGCATTTATGGCATTGATTATGTGAACAAATATCCGGATGAGGTCACGGCATTTGTCGGAATTGATAGCAGTGTTTCAACACAACCGGGTATGGATGCCAAGTTACCTACAAAAATGTTCGCATTTCTTAAAAAATCAGGTCTCCAAAGATTAGTAGTCAAATTTGGTGAAGATCCTTATGCGGGACTCCCATTTGATGAACATACCGTAGAACAGATGAAAATGCTGTCGAATAAAAACTCGAACAGTTCCACGACTTTGAATGAAATGGACCATATTGCTTCCAATTTTAAAGGAGCCCAAGGATTAACCTTCCCTAAAGACCTTCCACTTCTTCTCTTTGTACAAGCTAATAATGAAGGTGTAGAAGGATGGATACCGCTGCATGAAGGGCAGATCAAAGATTCAGTACATGGGAAAGTAATCACCATGGATGGCGAACATTACTTGCATCATACGTTATTCAAAGAAATAGCTGAAGATGTTAGAGCATTCATGAACGAAGCGAAGTAAAAATTCTGTAAAAGTCCGTGCTGAGAGAGAGGAATTCAATTGAGATTATTTGAGATACTGTTAGTTCTATCCTGTTTCGCGTTACTCATAGACCTACTATTTATTAAAAGAAGTGCAAAGAAAATAGGCTTGGGTTTGGGTATAGGAAGTAGCGTTATATTATTAGTTCAATTGTTTGTTGAGGGATACAGATGGCAGTTGCTTGTGGTATATATCATGACGGCTCTATTCATAATCATCGTTTTATTCAGACATTCCGAAAAGATGATGAACCTTAAAATAGGGAAGTTCTTGAAATATAGTTTATCTTCCTTAATCGTTATTCTGCTTGTTGGTTCTACCGTCTTGTCTGTATACTTACCTGTTTTTAATCTGCCGAAGCTTGATGGTCCAGAGAAGGTGGGTACTCAAACATTTCATTTAACAGATCAGAACAGAGACGAAATCTTCACTGAAGATCAAAGCGATAAGAGAGAACTAATGGTTCAAGTTTGGTACCCAACTGAAAACAGCAATAATAACAAGCGTGACACGCTGTTTCCAAAAGATAAAGAAATGTTCAAAAAGTATATTCAGAGCTTCTCTAATTCTTTAAAACTGCCCGAATTTTTGCTCGACTACTTGAAGTATAGTCAAACCAACTCTTATGAAAATGTTGAAATATTACCTTCTACAAGTCCTTATCCCGTGGTACTACTATCTCATGGTATGGGAACCAGTAGAGTTCTACATGTATCACAGGCCGAGAATCTGGCCAGTCATGGGTATATCGTGGTCACCATCGATCATACGTATAGCACCTTTGCTACTCTTTTTCCAGATGGCCGTGTAACGGATTATAAAAAAAGCACGACTACACTAGATGAACGTACAAAAACAGGGAGTATATGGACGAAAGATGTGGAGTTTGTAATCGATCAAATCGAAAAGCTGAATTCAGGTGCAATCGAAAGTCAGTTTAAAGGGAAAATCGATCTAGATCACATCGGCGCGATGGGGCATTCTTTTGGGGGTGCAACCGCGTTTAATGCAACGTATTTAGATCAGAGAATCAAGGCCGGGGTTAATATGGATGGGTCACTATATGAAGTGGAAAATAGAGATGATATAAACAAGCCGTTTATGTTCATCCGATCGGGAAGTTTTGAAGACTGGTTCGCCAACTTTGAAATAGATAGAAATTCGGAGGATGAAGTAACTAAATCTCTTTCAGATGAGCTGCACATTATGAAAAATGTTATGAATCATGGGGGAAAAGTGATCTATGTAGAAGGAACCCAGCACTTCAATTTCACGGACCTTCAGTTCTATTCAGAGCTGGTTAAACTGTCCGGTATCACAGGAGATATCAATGGTAAAAGAGGATCAAACATCGTAAATCAATATGTACTCGATTTCTTTAACAAGCAACTGAAAGGAACGGGTGGAGATCTGATTCAGGGACCAAATGACTTGTATCCGGAGGTGAAATTTGTAGACCCAGAAGAAATCAAATAACCAAAACACTTAAAATTCTGGAGATGATGTGAATGGGACGACAAAAGGGAAAACGAACTTCAATCGCCGTGTTAACGCTGGTATTAACGATGTTAGCTCCAATGTCTGCAATGGCCGCGCCTGCTACAAGTAGCAGTGATTTTACGTATGAACCAACCAAGAAAACGGTGATGGAGAAAGCCAAGTTACTCACCGAGAAACATGGAATCACAAGCCTGCAATATGCCCTTATCGATGGTGGCGAGATTGTGGTGTCCGGTCAGACGGGTAAAAACGATAAAAACAACAAGGTGCCTCTTACGCCGGATACAATCTATGGCATAGGATCAACGAGTAAAATGTTCCTCACAGCTTCTGTTATGAAGTTAGTTGACGAAGGCAAGGTGGATTTGGATCTGCCTGTTGTGAACTATATACCTGATTTTCAGATGAAAGATCATCGCTACAAACAAATCACACCGCGCATGCTGTTGAATCATTCTTCCGGTCTGCTGGGCAGCACTGGCAGCAATGCCACATTGTACGGGGATAATGATACGTACTCACATGATACGTTTCTCGAGCAATTGGCGAGTCAAAACCTGAAGGCAGATCCCGGCGCATTCTCCGTGTATAGTAACGATGGGTTTACGTTATCCGAAATTATGGTTGAACGTGTTAGCGGCATGAGTTTTACAGCTTTTATACACCAATATTTTACGGAACCTTTGGACATGAAACATACCAAAACACCACAGGATGTGGTTGACACGGCAGCAATGGCGGGAATCTATTCTCCATTGTATGAGGGTCAGCTTCCACAAGAGAATTATAATGTTATCGCTACTGGAGGCATTTATTCCACCGCTGAAGATCTTGCGAAGTTTTCACAAATCTTCACGGGAGAGGTCCAAGGCATTCTTACCGATAAGTCTGTAGAAGCCATGGCGCAAGAAGAATATAAAAGAGGCATGTGGCCAGAGGATGGCGATACGTCTATATCTTACGGTTTAGGGTGGGATAGTGTAAATCTGTACCCATTCAGTGAATACGGTATCAAGGCAGTAACAAAAGGTGGAGATACCATATCGTACCACTCATCATTAGTCGTACTGCCGGAATATAATCTGGCTGCAGCCGTTACCTCATCAGGTGGGACAAGTGCCAAAGATCAGTTCATTGCGAGTGAATTATTACTCAGCGCACTTGAGGAAAAGGGGATTATTACAGAACGGAAGCCGGAAAAATCGTTTGGTGTGCCCCTGAAGGCAGATATACCTAAAGAAATAGCCACGAATGCAGGTATATATGGCGGCAATAATTCGGTTAAGAAGATCGAAATGAATACTGCTGGACAAATGACTGTATCCACACCCGCAGCTCCAAGTGATCCGGCTCAAAAATACACCTATACAGCAGATGGTACTTTTGTTAACGATGAAGGCACGGAAAAGTTGAAATTTGTTAAGGAGAAGAATGGAAGGACTTATCTGTGGTATCGATCTTATATATCCTTGCCAGGACTTGGACAATTGGCTTTCTCCGAATATAAAATGGAGAAGCTGGAAGCCAATGAATTATCCCAGGATATTACGGCCTCATGGGAGCAGCGTGAAGGAAAAAAATATTACCTGGTGAATGAGAAATATACATCAACGGTTTATCTCAATTCGGCACCAATTCTCCCTATTCATTTGGACAAAGAGACCCCGGGATATATATCCAATACTAAGATTATTGGAGCAAACGAAGCAGTCACGGAGCTGCAAATCCCTGGCCTGGCTGGACGTGATACAAAGGAGATTTATTTTGCTAAAAAGAACGGAGTAGAGTACATTACAGCCGTTGGTAGCATATACGCCAGTGAGGAAATGGTACAACCACTATATTCGGGTAAACAATCTCTAGCAACGATTCAAGCAGACGGATATGCCAGATGGTTTTCGATACCAGCAACGGTGAAAGGAAAAGTCATGACGGTTAAAATGCCTGCAACTGGCGCCTTTGCCGTATATGATCAGAACGGTATTTGTATTAATCACACCGTGGTCAGCGGTAAGAATGAGGTTGTTTTACCAGAAAACGGCCGCATTGTATTTGCAGGTGACGTGGATTCCACATTTGAAATTTCATTGAAATAGTAAAATGAATGTATTTAAAAAACATACCAAAGCGTTCTCCATGACGTGGGGAAGGTTTTGGTATGTCAATGTAGGGAATATTTAATTTTCCGAATTCAGGACGGTATCAGTTCTCCGCCGAGGCTTTTGCCTGCTTGATGCGAAAGGAAATCGTAAAGCTCAAGAGAACGAGAAGTAATTGAAGAGACAGAGCCAATATAATCCCCGTCAACAACCCCAAATTTAGTGACTGACTAACGGCAATAAGGGCTCCGCCGACGCCAATGCTTACCCCTGGGCTAAATGCATCTGTAAACTGAAGGCTGGCGGAGATCTCACCTTCTTCACCTGTTTTTATATGCTGTAGTGCAATCGCTCCAGTCGTAGGATGTGCCAAACCGATGCCGAATCCAGTGAAAAGCTGTGAAATCACTGCAAATACGATCCCTCCTTCGGGGAGGCCAACAGCGAGAATGACCGCAGCAACACCAATGATCATAAATCCAATACCAATGGTTACCCGTTTTTTTCGGCCCATCCCATGATCTTTAGCATCAAACCTGGACTGAAGCCAGGCAGCCGCTGACCAGCTTAATGCACCAGCGGCTACAATTAATCCTGCCATATCTGCAGGAAGCTTTTTAACATCTGTCAAAGCGAGGACAACATAACTCTCGGTCGCATTATAACTAGCAACAAAGAATCCTCTTGAAGCAATTGTGGCCGGTAAACCTCTTCTGGCACTTAAGGTGCCCTCTGGCAGCAGCTTTCGCAAAGGCTGAATCATGATAAGCAACCCTGCTACGGAAAGCACAATTCCTTTCCAATCGGTTATAAAGCCTAGCCCAGCCAGCAACATTCCCGTTCCAATAGTCAGTAATACTGCAAAACCTTCTTTTTGGTTATTCTTGGAAGGTTTATTCACTCTAACTGTAAATTTGCGGAAAGCGGGAAGCGTCAGCATGACAGCCAAACCAATGAAGGGAAGCACAAGCCAAAAAACAACTCTCCAGGAGATATGCTCCGCTATAAGCCCAGCAATATAAGGGCCTATTAGTGCAGGTAGAATGTAGGCGCCGGAAAACAAAGCAAGTATTTTCGTTCTCAGCTTATCAGGATAACCTAAAGTAATGCTGTAATATACACACGTAATGATACCGCCTCCACCAAACCCTTGAAATACTCTCCCTATAATTAGAGTAATCATGTTCACAGAAGTAGCCGCAATTACGATGCCGATCACAAAAAAAAGTATCGATATACCAAACGATGCGAATACGCCGTTTTTGTTGATCCGCGCCCCAATGATCATTGTTCCAAGGATTTGTGCCAAAAGAAAAGAGCTGAATATCCAACCGTACAAATGGAGCCCATTTAATTTTTGAGCCAGGCTTGGAGCAATCGTAACAACTGCTAAACCTTCAAACGCGACGGTAGTGACAGCAAGAATGATCCCAATGGTCAATGCTCTGTACTTGGCGTCGAAAACACCTGCTTCTTTTGCTGTTATTTCCATCTTAAAAATCTCCTTTAGAATAAATTTTAATAGTCTCGACCATAGTTGCTGCAGCAAGTATATGACAAAAAAAGTTATCCCCCCTTTAAAGTGGAGAGGACTCCTCTTTGGACTATAGATCTTTTACGTTGTTATACATTACAGTAAGAATCCTTCTAAACATCTCAACCTCCTCCTTGGATAACCCCTGGATCGTTTTATTATATGCATCCATGGAAGGAGCAAGAATTTCATCTTTCATATCTCGTCCTTTAGGAGTTAAATAAACACGTAAAGATCTTCTATCCGTTTCATGAATCACACGATAAATAAATTCTTTCTTTTCGAGCTTAAACAGCATCCGTGCAACATTCGTTTGGTCCTTATGAAGTCTCTCGGCAAGTTCTTTTTGAGTAATGCCTTCTTTTTCCCATAGTACGATTAGTATTTCCCACTGATCCACTGTGATGTCAAACGGATTGACTACCTTTTGATAGTAATTATTCAGTTTAAGTGCCGCGCGCTGTACATTAACACCGATATATTTTTCTAATTCCAAGGTTTTCCTCCTAAATAACCGTCATGATTATAGTTGCTGTGACCATTATAGTTCTACCTCTTTTTGGTGTCAATTAATAGAAGTGTTCATGGAAAAGTGCCCGATCCAAAGAGATCACTTCTTTTTCCGTTGAATTGATGTATGGCGTAAAGTTTACGTTGTTTCAAGTGAATATAAAGGTTGACATCTTTTGGGATTTCGCATACATTCGTATACATGAATGTATTGTATACAAACGTATACACATAATGGAGGTGGCAGGATGAGAGATCGTGATCTGAATGAAATCGATGGAAGTGTACGTCAAGGTGAGCGTCCGAGACGCGATATGAGTGACAATGAGCAACGTGGTGAACGTTCCAGACGTGGAAGAGGTCATGGTGAACATGAGGGAAAACGGGGCCGTGGTGCGCAAACTTTCCGTCGCGGCCGGATTCTTGTATTTCTGGAGCAGATGCAGAATCGGAGAACAACGCTTGTCCGACAACTTGGACAGGAGGAGTACGAACATATTCGCCCGATGATCAGTGGGGAGTTAAAAGCTATTGATCAGGTCATCGACGAGTATATCCATCTTTTCGAGCTGCAAAATGAAGATGTAAGTCCCAATAAGGATCTGGAGAGTGAGAGTGAATAAGTATGATTCGTCGTTTTTTTTCGTATTATCGTCCCTATAAAAAACTGTTTTTGATTGATTTTGGATGCGCTGTACTCGCAGGGCTTCTGGAGTTGGCTTTCCCCCTTGCCGTCAGCAAATTCATTAATGAATTGTTGCCAGGTCAGGATTGGCCTCTTATTATGCTTGCCTGTGTTGTGCTGTTATCCATCTATGCACTTAATACTGTATTGAACTATGTCGTTACATACTGGGGACATATGCTGGGCATTAACATTGAGACCAACATGCGTGAGAAGATGTTCGCTCACTTGCAGAAGCTGTCCTTCCGGTTCTTTGACAATCGTAAAACAGGTCACTTAATTGGTCATCTTACGAATGATCTGAATGATATCGGCGAGGTTGCTCACCATGGACCTGAAGATGTATTCATCGCAGTGATGACATTAATCGGATCATTCTGGCTGATGGCTAACATTAATCTGGAGCTTGCGCTGCTTACCTTTATCATTATCCCAATTATGGCTTGGGTCATTATTGTATTTGGTGGCCGCATGACAAAGACCTATCGGCGACTTTTCGGAGACGTCGGCAATTTCAATGCGCGCATTGAAGATAACGTTGGTGGCATGCGTGTTGTGCAATCGTTCGCCAACGAAGAACATGAGAAAGAACTTTTTGCGGTGGATAATCAGAATTTCCGTAAAACCAAACTGCTTGCCTACAAAACGATGGCGAAAAGTATCTCGGTCAGTTATATGATGATGCGACTGGTTACGGTGTTTGTCATGATCAGCGGGGCTTGGTTTTATATCGATGGCAGAATCAATATGGGTGACTTTATGGCCTTCTTGCTTCTATCCAATATCTTCTTCCGCCCGATTGAGAAAATCAATGCCGTCATAGAAAGTTATCCAAAGGGCATTGCTGGTTTCAAGCGTTATCTGGAGATCATTGATACGGAACCTGAAATTGCGGATAGCAAAAACGCCGTTGAATTCGAAAGTGTGAAGGGTGATATTCGCTTCGAGAACGTCTCGTTCGGATATGAATCCAGTCGGCGTATTCTGAGTGATATCAGTCTGTCTGTTCGACCAGGGGAAACTGTGGCTTTTGTTGGTCCTTCGGGTGCAGGCAAGACGACGATCTGTAGCCTGCTTCCCCGATTCTATGAGGTAGAAGAGGGACGTATCACTGTGGATGGCGTCGACATTCGTAACGTTAAGCTTCAATCCTTGCGCAAGCATATCGGAATCGTTCAACAGGATGTATTTTTGTTCTCGGGTACCATTAAGGAGAATATTGCTTACGGGGATTTGAGTGCAACGGATGAACAAATCTGGGATGCCGCCCGTCGTGCCTCGTTGGAGGAACTGATTCTCACGTTGCCTGATGGTATGGATACTGTCATTGGCGAGCGTGGAGTCAAGCTATCCGGAGGACAGAAGCAACGGTTATCTATTGCTCGTATGTTCTTGAAAAATCCACCCATTCTTATTCTGGATGAGGCAACCTCTGCGCTGGACACGGAAACGGAAGCACTGATCCAGCAATCACTCGCTGAATTGTCGGTGGGCAGAACGACACTCGTGATTGCTCACCGTTTGACAACCATCAAAAATGCAGATCGCATCATCGTAGTGAATAAAGATGGTATCGCTGAGCAGGGCAACCATGAGGAATTGGTCGCCGCTGGAGGGATATACAGCCGTCTTCATCAGGTGCAATATAGTCACTCTTAATCCATGTAAATTGAACAAAAAAATAATTACACTCTTCACTCCGATGACAGAACAACCTTGCCGCGCATATGCGCGGCTTTTTTGTTTGGATTAAAAAGACGGTATAGAATAAATGCTATGCAAAATATAATGTTGACAACGTCCACTAACGTGATTAATATAATGTTGACAATGTCCACTAAAAAGGAGGGTTTGACATCAACTCTCAGTACATAAATCCAGATATACTGGCTGACATGCGACGTTTTAACCGTTTTTATACCAACATTCTTGGTGTACTCGATAAGCATATTCTTGGAACAGGGTACTCGTTTGCAGAAGTACGGGTCATTATTGAGATTGGAATTCGGGGAGAGAGCATTGCGAACAATCTGGTGGATACACTGACCATTGATCGCAGTTACATGAGCCGAATCGTGAACAAGCTGTCCAAGGAAGGACTGCTGGTGAAAGTGAATTCTGCGGCCGACAGCAGGGTCAGTCTGATTCGTTTGACTGCCAAGGGCGAGGAACTATATGCCCAATTGAATGATCGATCCGATCAACAGATCCTGAAGCTGATGCAAGAATTGAATGAAGAAGAGATTCAAGAGGTGTACACCTCCATGATGAACATACAAGAGAAGTTGAACAAGAAGGCAGGAGAGACAACACGATGATACGATTTGAATGTGATTATAACGAAGGTGCGCATGAACGCATTTTACAAAGACTGATGGAAACCAATATGGAACAGACGAGCGGGTATGGCACGGATGAGCATTGTGAACGGGCGAGAATGCTTATTCGTCGGGCATGTGACAATGAGCAAGCTGATGTTCATTTCCTGGTTGGTGGCACACAGACAAATACAACGGTGATTGCATCTATTTTGCGTCCATATCAAGGTGTAATTGCAGCGAGCTCAGGACATATTGCGGTTCATGAAACCGGAGCTATTGAAGCTACGGGACATAAGGTACTCACAGTTCCAAGCGAGGACGGAAAGATCACGCCCGAGCAGGTTAGAGCCGTCTACGATGCGCACATGAATGAGTCGTCACCGGAACACTGTGTTCAACCAGGAATGGTCTACATATCCCAACCAACGGAGAATGGAACGATGTACAGTAAGGCAGAACTGCAAGCATTACATACAGTGAGCAGAGCATGTGGTCTTCCGTTTTTCGTGGATGGAGCACGTCTTGGATATGCACTCGCTTCACGCGATTGCGATATGACACTTGTTGATCTTGCACGCTTGTGTGATGTGTTTTACATCGGGGGAACCAAGATTGGCGCATTGATGGGAGAAGCGGTTGTTATCCTGAATGATGCACTGAAACCGGATTTTCGTTATATGATCAAACAAAAAGGTGGCCTGCTTGCCAAAGGCAGATTGCTGGGTATCCAATTTGAAACGTTGTTCGAAGATGGTCTGTACCTCGATATTTCTCGCCATGCCGTAGATATGGCCTTGAGAATTCATGACTCACTTGAACAGCAGGGGGTACGCTTCCTGTACGATTCACCAACCAACCAGCAGTTTCCGATTCTGCCGGATCGTTTGCTTGAGAAATTACGCAGCGGTTATACGTTCACCTTCTGGGAAAAGGTTGACGATACACACAGTGCGGTGCGGTTCTGCACCAGCTGGGCAACTCGTCAAGAGAATGTGGATGCACTGACTCGTGATATCACTCAATTATTGCACGAAGAGATCCACGTGCCAGAACGGGTCGAAGCATTGGTCTAATCTTGTTCAAAAGTAAGGAGAACAGCTCAGATTTCCTTCTCATAAATACGAGTATTTGGAATAAATCCAAAAGAAATTACGCAGAATTTTGATACTGAAAAAAGGACAACTCATTGTGGTTGTCCTTTTTTGGTGTGCCTTTTGTGTGATAGTTGTGAGATAGAGAGTGAATACTCGGTTACTCACTCAAGGCCATGTCATATTTCTCTTTCAGCCGTCGGATATCGGCTCTTGGCGGCGCACCGAACATGCGTGCATATTCGCGGCTAAATTGAGAAGCACTCTCGTAACCAACCCGGAACGCTACATCTGCCGCGTCAGCAGATCCGGCCATCAGAAGTCGCCGGGCTTCCTGTAATCTTAATTGTTTCTGGAATTGTAATGGACTCATGGCTGTGATCTCTTTGAAGTGACGATGGAATGAAGAGACGCTCATGCTGGCGGTCTCAGCCAGATCTTCAATGCGAAATGGCTGTTCCCAATGATGAACGATGTACTCAATCGCTTCTCTGATCCGATAAGTGCTGCTACCTTCAACCGCAATCTGCGCCAGTTCTCCTCCGTAAGGCCCTTGAAGGAGGCGGAACAGGATTTCTTTAACGTACAACGGAGCCAGAAACGGTATCTCACCCGGCGTATCCAGCAATCGAACAAGTCGGAGTACAGCGTCCTGAATGGACGATTCCATCTGACCTACAAACATGGCTCGTCTGGCGTTTTCGTTGAATGTTACCTTGATGTTGCATTCGTTAAGTACTTCGAGAATTTGGTTCGGTGTGAATTCAAGCTTGAGACTTAAGTAGGGTGCATCAGCGGATGCCTTGATAATCTGCCCGATGACCGGGAGATTCTTGGAAGCAATCAGGTAATTGGAAGGTCCATATTCATAACGCTCCTGTGCGAGCAATACTTCTTTCAACCCTTGAACAATCACACATAATGAAGGTTTATATACTCTGTATGCGGGTTCACTAATCTTGGAATGGTGATAGACAAACAAGGAAGAAATCGCTGTTTCCATTGCACCGTTATGGTGGGAATGGCGTTCGATCAGGTCACTCAATTCCTGCTTTGGTTGAATAATTCTTCGGTCATACGTATCCTCCTCACGGATTTAACCTACATACATTATAAAGCTTACCGTACAGAACCAAAAGGGGGCCTGAGAGGATCAGGCAATCAATTAAGACGATTGATATACCGCTTGCAGCCCATGACTCGGCATACTAAGAGTATGTTAACAGAGCCAAGCGATTAAAGTTTATTTGAAAAGTTGGGTGAGTAAGGTGATGAAGTGGTTATCAAACCATGTGAGGCAAATTTTGATTGACAGGCTCGAATCACAGATCAAGTTCGAAGAAAATTCCGTACATCGAGAGATATACTTCACATGCTGGTTAGAGCTAGTTACCGAAGAGGTCGAGACAACATCAGTTTACAGAACAAATTCAAGGAGAGTGTGAAATATGGAATATGTCCAGAAAAGCCATTATGAACGAAATCGACAACAGTATGTACCGCATCCGGTAACAGGAAATCTCAGTTGATCCGAATTCTTAATGTTAAAGTCGCCATTCGGCGGCTTTTTTTATAGTGATCTGATGAGTGAATTGACAGTCTTTTTATATTGAGGCTATTATAGATACATTAGATCCTTAATTGAGAAGGAGATTATATTCTATGAATAACGGACATTCATCCGGTCAAACGAACGAATCGTGGAGTGGTTATTCCGCTCCTTTTACAGCGTTACAGGAAACACCTATCTTATCCTTGCTCCAGCCATCCCAAGGTGAACGTATTCTTGATGTGGGTTGTGGCAATGGGGATCTGACAGCCAAAATTGCAGCCGCAGGAGCGCTGCCAACAGGTATAGATTTTTCAGAAGAGACGATTAGGCAAGCTAAACAGAAATACCCTGATATGAATATTCAAGTAGCAAATGCTTGTCATTATCGGACAGAAGAACCGTTTGATGCGGTCTTCTCTCATGCCGTTCTGCATTGGATAAAGGATGCTCCAGCTGTAGTAGAATCAATACAGTTAGCGCTCAAGACGGGCGGGCGATTCGTGGCTGAGTTTGCTGCAAATGGCAACACGGCTATATTAATTACAGCGGTACAGGAAGAACTGAATGCCCGTGGATACAAATGGGAAGGACGGAATCCGTGGTATCACCCGACCATTGGCGAATATGCTAATCTTCTGGAGCAACACGGATTTCGAGTTAGGCTGGCCCAGCACGTTGATCAATTTACCCCGTTCAAGCCAGGTGCCAGAAAGTGGTTGACCAGCTTCGGGGAGTATTTATTCAGTGGTATCACACCTGCGGAACAGGATGTTATTATGGAAGCTGTCGAGAAAAGAGTGCGGCCACAACTGATGCGGGATGGACAGTGGTATCTGGACAGAAGCCGACTGCGAGTTGTAGCTATTAAAGAATAGGGGAATACGGGATGAAAATGGACAAACCCAAGATTCAGGAGCAGTTGCTCGATCCGGAAACGATTGCATTCCTGGAATCCAAAGTGGAGTACAAACACAAACTGATCGAGAATATCATGCTGGATCAACAGGAAGCGAGTAAGGTTTCCTTTGAAAATGTTGTATTTAGACATGTGACAATCTCGGAGTCTGCCTTGGAACAATTTGAATTCACCGATGTCCGGTTCGAACACTGTGACTTCTCCAATGTCAATCTCTCTGGTGCTTTCATGCATCGAATCGAATGGCATAACTGCAAGTTTGTCGGAACTGATTTTTCCAATAGCCGATTGCAAAATGTCAGTTTCCTTCATGGTCTAGGCGACTACAGTAATTTCCGTTTTGCCCATCTGAAACAGGTCTCCTTCTCGGAATGTACCTTGATTGGTGCGGACTTTGCCTATCTGGCACTGCAAAAAATGGAGTTCAGTCAATGTAACATCGACCAAGCTTCCTTAACGGGGACCAAAATGAAGGATTTGGATCTTAGCGATTGTGAATTTGACTCCTTGGTTCTGACGATGGAAGATCTCAACGGTTGTGTGATTTCACCACATCAAGCCGCCACATTTGTAGGATTAATGGGTTTGATTATCAAATAAATGGCATGATCACATTTACGGGGTTGCCAAGATAGTGGAAGTGTGTATAATTGGAGACACATTAGAATAAAAACAGGTTTTCTAGGGTTCCGCGATGTATGTGTCGGTCTGGTCCGAGAGAAAACCCGCAACCTGTTGGTTGTGCCACGGAGGGATAAAAGCCTGGGAGATGAACTGCTACATGCAGTTTGTTTCCCGGGCTTTTTTTATTTTTTCCGCTAATGTACCCATACTAGGTGTAAAAAAATGAATTAGAGAAAGGGAGTTACAGGAATGAATAAAACGTGGATGTCGGTTGTGATTGCTGCGTTGTTTGAAGTAGGTTGGGTCATTGGATTGAAACATGCCAGTGGTCTGCTGGAATGGGGGTTTACGTTGGTTGCAATTATCATTAGTTTCTCCTTGATGATTGCAGCTTCGCGAACACTGCCTGTGGGAACCGTGTATGCAGTATTTGTTGGCCTGGGTACCGCAGGTACAGTACTTTCAGAGATTGTTCTGTTTAATGCACCTGTCCAAACCGGAAAAATGGTACTCATTGGTGTACTTTTACTCGGCGTAATCGGTCTTAAAATGCTGAGCAAAGAGAAGAATAAGGAGGTGCAGCTATAATGAACTGGGTATTTCTTATCTTGGCAGGTATATTTGAGATGATCGGAGTGCTGATGATAAACAAGTTGCACAAAGACCGTAATCTCATTTCACTGGTTCTATTGGTAGCCGGGTTTGGTTTAAGCTTCCTATTCCTGTCCATTGCAATGGAAACTCTTCCGATGGGGACAGCATATGCCGTATGGACGGGAATCGGAGCCTCCGGTGGTGCCATTCTGGGCATGGTGTTTTATGGAGAACCTCGAAATGCCCTACGAATTCTGTTTATCGCTATGGTGCTCGGATCGGCAGTTGGTCTTAAATTGGTCAGTTAAACAAAGTGATATTAAAAAGATAATGTACAAATTACGTTTTTAATGGTATCCTTATACGTTACGTGTGAAATAAAAGATGCGTCATATTGATAGATGTGCGTAAATGAAGGAGACAACATGACATTTAAGGACTTAAATATTATCCCCTCTATTATGGAAGGGTTAAGCAAAGCAAACTATACTAATCCTACCCCTATACAGGAACAGGCCATACCAGCTGTATTAGCTGGCAGAGATCTGCTGGGATGTGCACAGACAGGAACAGGCAAGACAGCAGCATTCTCGGTGCCGATCATTCAATTATTAAGCGAAAGATCCAAAGGACAAGGATCAAAGTCCGCACGACATATTCGCTCATTAATTTTGACACCAACACGAGAGCTGGCTATTCAGATCGCGGATAACATCAAGGTATATAGCCGGTATACGGACATTCGTTGTACGGCAATTGTTGGCGGCGTTTCGCAAAAAGTACAAGAGCGTGCGCTGAATCAAGGGGCAGATATTATTATCGCAACGCCTGGCAGATTGAACGATCTGATTAACCAGAAACGTATTGATCTGAAGATGGTTGAGATTCTCGTTCTGGATGAAGCAGACCGGATGTTGGACATGGGCTTCATTCATGATGTGAAAAGAATCATTGCCAAAATGCCGAACAAAAAGCAAACGCTGTTCTTCTCAGCTACGATGCCTCCTGAAATCACCAAAATGGTTAAAACCCTGCTGGTTGATCCAGTCAAAGTAGAAATCACACCGGTATCTTCAACAGTAGACCGCATTGAGCAGTCTATATATTTGTTGGAAAACGGCAAGAAGCAACATATGTTGAACCAAATTTTGGAGGATAAATCCATCGTCACGGCATTGGTGTTCACACGCACGAAGCGCGGCGCTGACCGGGTTACACGTGATTTGGCCAAAGCGAATGTTACGGCACAGGCTATTCATGGCAACAAGTCTCAGAACGAGAGACAACGGGCGCTGAACAACTTCAAGAGTGGTGCAACACGTGTATTAGTTGCGACGGATATCGCGGCAAGAGGAATTGACGTGGAGGAACTGTCACATGTCATTAACTTTAACCTGCCTAACATTCCGGAAACGTATGTTCACCGTATTGGTCGTACAGGTCGAGCTGGCAAAAGCGGTATGGCCATCTCGTTCTGCGAGAAGGATGAACTTCCATTCCTGAAGGATATCGAGAAAGTAATCAAAAAGACGATTCCTGAAGTGAAAGGTCATCCGTATCCAATGACAGGTGTACCTGTGTTTGATAAAACCAGCAAAGCATCAGGCAGTAAACCTTCGTTCAACAAATCGGCTGCAGGCAAACCGGCGAAGTCCAAAGCTAACCCGGCACGCAAGCCCAAATCCGAATGGTTTGCCAAGAGTGGTAAATCAAACAGTGGTCGTTCAAACGATGGTAGACCCAATAGCAGTAGATCAAACAGCAGTAGCAGCAAATCTAACCATGGCTCATTCAGCCGCAGCAGCAAAACTAGGAATGATAGAGCCAATTAAGAGTTAAATAAATCCAGATAAAACCTTCTCCATTCATTTGGAGGAGGTTTTATTATGTGCTTTTATGTGCAACGAGCTTATTTACATACGAACTTACATTCGGTATCATTATATCGTCCACTGGTGAAAGGGAGGTACTGACTTGAAGGATACGATGATTGAATACAGTTTGAACAAGAAAGGTGCGACCAAGGATTATCCATTTGGGCGTGATCCAGTCGCGATTAAGGTTGCGGGTAAGATGTTCGCGCTTATTTTTGAAAACAAAGAAAAGCACTGTCGCTTAAACTTAAAATGTGATCCTATAATTGCAGAGAACCTGAGAGAGCAGCATGAAGCAGTTCAACCGGGATATCATATGAACAAAAAACACTGGAATACCATTATGCTGGATGGTTCCTTGTCCGATGAGGATGTCTACGTCATGATCGATCACTCATATGATATGGTTGTCCAATCTCTTCCGAAAAGGATTCGGGAATCTCTGAACGGTAAGAAATAAGAAGAAATATATGAGGTAGGTAAAAGGCTAATGGTCTGCTTCTCTAACAGAATGAATATCCTATGAAAATGAAGACATATTTGAAGTCCATTTGGTTCCATTACCTTGGAAATAAACAAGATCGAACGGCCTTGTTTAATGTGGCATCCCTTGTTATCAACGCTGTAACAGGGATAGGCAAGTTAATCCTGGGCATATATCTGCTTTCGGGGTGGTTCATTACGAATGCTGTATATTATCTGATTCTGTGTGTGGCAAAAGGCCAAGTGCTCCATAAATATACAGTTACCAAGAGGATGGACACTCCCGAAGAAAGATATAGATTGGAGCTTACGGTATATAAGCGCGGAGGTCTGTTCCTGTGTTTACTGGGCGCCTCCTATTCGATGGTCTGCCTGCGAATGTATCTAATCGGCGATGCCTTCATATATGAGGGTATCATCGTGTATATCGTATCTACAGTCGCTTTTACGAAGCTGGTTTTTGCCGTGTATGGTACCTGGGCTAACCGTCATCTCCATAACCCGATCATATCTACATTGAAAATGATTAACTTCACCGATGCGATGGTATCCATCGTGGTGACCCAAGCGACATTACTTACCATGCAAGGCTCACCTCTTGCCTTAAAAACCAGTAGCTTGTTTGGCATGGGGTGCAGCGTTTTATTTTGTTTGATGGGGGTCTGGATGATGTTCCACAAAAAAAAGGAAACAAGCACGGATTCAAACCGATCTCCTGGCACTGAATGTTAACATTAAAGCATCAAGACCAAGGGGAGGTAATTTTGGTCCATGTTTGAGCATGCTGATCAATACATATCGAATGAATTGCACATGACGGAATAGATGAGTGTCATCTATACTTAAGTGACAACGGGAGAAGTATTGGCAATCAACTAAAGGAGTGATAACTATGGATCAACAACAACAATTGGCAATGGTACAACGTATGCGTCAAAATGTCGTCGGTACAGGTGCAGCTCTTCAACCCAGTTCCACGTATGCGGTCACAGTAAAAGAAGTCATGATTCCTACGACTAAAGGGGATACACGTGTACTTGTGTATACACCGGATAGGGACCATTCCGCTCCTCTGCCGGTCTTCTTTAATATGCATGGGGGTGGTTTCATCTTGGGACAAGCAGAGATGGATGACCCATGGTGTCGCTTGATCGCTGATCGATCTGATTGTGTGGTCGTTAATATCGATTACAGTCTTGCACCAGAGCACAAGTTCCCAACGGCGGTCCATGAATGTTACGACGTTGTACAGTGGGTGCACGCCAATCCGGAATCCTTCTCGGTTAACCCGTCTCTATTCGCTATTGGGGGGCATAGTGCTGGTGGTAATCTTGCTGCAGCAGTGTGTTTACTGAATCAGCAACGTGGTAGCGAGCTGCCGATTGTTCTGCAAGTTATGGATTATGCCGTATTGGATGTGGCTACAGATCCGGCCGAAAAACCGAGTTTTGAAGAAGCCATTCCAGCCGATATCGCCAGAACGTTCAATGCCATGTACCTTGAAACGCCAGAAGATGCGCAAGACCCGTTGGCTTCACCTGTGTTTGCAACATCATTAGAGGGACTTCCAGAAGCATTGATTATTACCGCGGAGAAAGATTCACTAGCCCAAGAAGCAAGAACATATGCAGCAAAGCTGGAAGCAAGCGGTGTGAAGGTGACTCTTAAGGAGTACGAGGGAGCTGCTCATGGATTTACGCATTTTGGGGATCTCCAGATGGCTGAGGATGCCTGGTACCGAATGAGTGACAAGATCAGAGAAGCATTTTCCAAATAACTTGCATCAGAATGACACTTAGAAGGAATCTGGTTATCTTGAAGTCGCCTAAAGGGCGGCTTTTTTCGTTCATTAGTGTGATTGCTTCAATGGCTTGGTGAAACCAAGCTTCTGAGCTTGCGGATGTGTTAATAAACTAGATTAGGAGCCTTATTGAGATTATAACGATATCGTTAAGGGTAAGAGTTGTTAAATTAGAGGAAATAATGACCAATACCAGGAGGTTTATTATGAACCAATATAACAGTCCATCCGATATCGCGATTCTTGGCATGGGAACGGCTCTACCTGCTCACCCCGTAGCGCAGTCAGATATTGCAGAATTAATCGCTTCTTCTCTTCAGGATCGGCCAGATTTGGCCCGTTTTGCCAGGCGCATATTCAAGTCCTGTGGTGTTGAAACACGATATACTGTGGAACCGAGCTATCTCGGTTCACTGGAAGAATGCCGATATCTGCCCTCTGGTGAGCGATCAGACATCCCGACAACCGAAGAACGAATGAATACATACAAGCGGGAGGCGCTTCCGCTCGGGATTGAGGCGGCAGAAAAAGCCCTGGAGGATTCAGGCGTATCTCCAAAGAGCATCACGCATATCATCACGGTCAGCTGCACCGGTCAATATCTGCCGGGTCTTGATGTTATGCTCATCCGTCATTTGGGTTTGTCTGCCCGAGTTAATCGACTGCCGCTGATCTTTCAGGGGTGTGCCGCAGGGTTGAAAGCCATTCAGATGGCACGAGATGTCGTGCAGGGAGCTCCCGGATCACAGGTACTTGTTGTCTGTGTAGAGTTGTGCACCATTCATTTTCAGCCCGTACAAGATCGGGAAGCGCTGTTTGCAGCTTCATTCTTCGGAGACGCTGCTTCTTCCTGTGTAGTGGGTACACCAGAACCTCAGCACAAGAATGTTCTGAGTCTAGGCACGGGTTATTCTGTGCTTCTTCCGGATTCGACTGAAGATATGACCTGGGAGGTGGGGAATCTGGGGTATGACCTGTATCTATCCCCACGTATTCCGAAGCTGTTAGGTGCTCATCTGGAAGAGGAACTACGTCTTTTATTGCAAAGTGAACAGCTGCCTGAACTGTGGGCCATTCATCCGGGAGGACGTGGGATTGTGGACTCTGTGCAGAATGTAATGAAGCTGCGAGACGAGCAAACGAAGTATAGCAGGGATGTCCTCAGAACGTATGGTAACTTATCTTCCAATACCATTCTGTTTGTACTGAACGCGATGCGTGAGGACATGAAGGCACAGGGTCAATCCTCTACGGATGGTGTAGCCATGGCATTTGGACCGGGACTCACCGCAGAGTTGATGAAATTCACTTATGTCCCCTCATTATCTTCAGTGATGGAGGAGCATGATCATGTCCTTTTTTAGAACATTGTCCATTCGAGCCAAGGAAGATGAACTGATGGATGACTTTTCTCTGGGAGGGGAGGAGCTGCGTGAAGCGCTTAGACATCTGAGACGTCTTAACAAAATATTTGCAGCACCTGGCCCAACTCTGGCTGGTGTAGAGAAGTTATGGAACTCAGTCGGCAGGCCGGTTAAGCTGACCCTACTGGATGTGGGGGCAGGTTCAGGAGATGTGAACCAGAAACTACTGCAATGGGCAGATCGTCAGGGTGTTCAGCTGGAAATTACGCTGGTTGATCTGACGGAAGAAGCGTGTGAGGAAGCGAGAAAACTATTCCGTGACGAACCCCGAGTCCGGGTACAACGTGCCGATCTTACACAACTGCCGGATGCTTCAGCAGATATCGTGACAGGTTCCCAGTTTGTGCATCATTTTGACGGAGATCAACTGGTTGATATGGTTTCTCATATGTTGCGAGCATCCAGATACGGTGTCGTTATTAATGATATTCACCGTCATCCCGTATCCTATAAGGCGGTCTGGATTACTACACGGATGATCTCGCGCAATCGTTATATTCGTCATGATGGGCCTCTTTCTGTAGCCAAAGGTTTTACAGGGAGGGATTGGAAGGAACTTAAACAACGTCTCAATCATAATACGATGACCTATGAATGGAAGCCCTTATTCCGTTACTCTGTTGTTATTCCCACGAAAGGCAGGTGATCTTACGTGTCGAAATCGATAGATGTGATTGTCATCGGAGCCGGAATTGCCGGCAGTACATGTGCAATGCAACTGGCAGGAAAAGGCCATCGGACCCTTTTGCTGGATCGCCAGGAGTTCCCGCGGCACAAAACCTGCGGTGAGTTCATGTCACCCGAAACCAAGGAGATGTTAGAAGTTCTGGATATTCACCTTCTAGACCAGTCGAAGAAACCCAGCACCATGGATCATGCCAAAATCGTTATGCCACAAGGCGGAGTGATCGAAGCACCGCTGCCGGGATTCGCATATGGCATAAGTCGATATGAGCTGGACCAGATTTTGCATCTGAAGGCTCTGGAGGCCGGAGCCCAGATTGTGACCAAAGCGACCATAACGAGCATCGAGCAGCTTGAGGATGCCAGTTATGAGGTTCAGGTGAAACAGGGAGATGAGCGGATCAGTTACAGAGCCAAAGCCGTTATCGGGGCACATGGGACCAAAAAACCACGCGGGATGGCTTCCGCACCTGATCTACGGGACCAAACCGTATACGTTGGCGTTAAGTCCCACTTCAGCGGGATAGAGATTCCCGCACGGGTAGAGTTATATTTTTGCGAGGGTGGTTACGTGGGCATTTCCCCGATTGAGGATGGCATTGTGAATGTCGCCGCATTGTTGACACTGGATACCGTTCAGGGAAGTGGCAAGTCTGTAAACGATATTTTACAGGCGGCATCCCTGACAAACGTGAGTTTGGCAGCCCGTTTAGCCGAAGGAAAGCCTGTAGATGGAACGCAAGTGTCGATTGCACCGCTGCATCTGTCCAATGTTCCAGAACCGTGGTCCCAATATCCGCATATTGGGGATGCCATGCTGATGATACCGCCCTTATGTGGAGACGGAATGTCCATTGCCCTTCGCTCTTCACTCCTGTGTGCAAGGTGGACTGACAAGTACCTGCAAGGCGACATTGAACATGCCGATTGGCAGAGTAATTACACGCTGGAAGCAAGCCGTGAATTCACTCAATTGCTCAGACGCGCAAGAAGAATTCAAAAGCTGGCTTTTGCTAAAACCAATAAATTCTATCCTGGTCTGGCCCGGATGATCCCCGGTCTAGCTGCTTATGTTGTGAAGGCCACGCGGTTATCCGAGATGAACGCAGCGCGCTAATAGGCTGAAATTTTACTCAATACTTATGCGAAAGAGGTTGCTGACGGCGGCCTCTTTTTTGGCGTATAAACATTAATTTTGCGGAGACAGTTTGGAAATTCGGGAAATGCTCGTATAATAGAATCTAATGTAATGATAGAGAGTTAATTCAGATGAAATGTCGGGAGGCACTATTTAAGATGAACTATTCATTTTCCAATCGTATCGCAGCACTGCAACCATCCATTATTCGTGAGATTCTGAAGGCTTCTTCGGGACAAAATGTGATTCCATTCTCCGCGGGAAATCCTGCTCCGGAAACCTTTCCTATTGAGGCGATTCGCACATTCACTCAATCCATTCTGGAGCATGACCCGGTCACAGCTCTGCAATATGGGATTACGGAAGGATATGTTCCCCTTAGGGAAGCATTGACTCAACATTTGAAGACAGGTTTTGATACGGGTAAACCATCCGATCAATTGTTCATCGTATCTGGAGCGCAGCAGGGGATTGAACTGGCCTGTAAAGTGTTCTGTAATGAAGGGGACACGATTATCTGTGAGAGTCCGAGCTTTATCGGTTCCCTGAACTCCTTCCGGGCATCCGGTGCAAAGCTTGCCGGTGTTCCGATGGAGATGGACGGTATGGATATCGAGAAGCTGGAACAGGCACTGCAAACGGAGCCCAATGTGAAACTGATCTACGTGATCCCGAGTTTTCAGAATCCGACTGGTGTAACAACGAGTCTTGCAAAACGTAAGGCCATATACGAACTGGCTAAGAAGTATGGCGTTATGATATTGGAAGATAACCCGTACGGAGAACTTCGATTCAATGGAGATGATGTGCCAACCATCAAGTCTATGGATGATGAGGGTCTGGTCATCTATGTTGGATCATTCTCCAAAATTCTGTCGGCTGGACTGCGCGTTGGTTTTGTACAAGCGCCCCATGAAGTCGTGGAGAAGATGGTTGTTGCCAAACAGGGAGAAGACGTACATACGGCCATGCTTCCACAGATTCTGGCATACAAGTTCATGACAGAGTATGACTACGCGGGGCATATTAACAGCATTCGTGAGGTCTATCGGAGAAAAGCAACATTGATGATGGACAAGCTGCAAGAGCATATGGGTGAGTCCATTACCTATACCCAACCGGATGGTGGACTGTTCCTCTGGTGTGATCTGCCAGTACATGTGCCAATGCTTGATTATGCCAAGACAGCGGCAGCTCAAGGGGTTGCGGTTGTACCGGGAAATGCATTCCTGGTGAACGAGCAAGACCCTTGTAATGCCATCAGACTTAATTTCTCAACTCCGTCAGACGAACAGATTGTCAAGGGCGTAGAGATTTTGGGGCAGGTATTGAAAGGGTATAACGCTTAAAAATGCTTCAATGTGATATATCTACGAAAAGCCGCCAATTGGCGGCTTTTTTGGGCTTTTCTCAGCCTTAATTATCGATTAATGCACTTAATTCTGCCTGAAATACCTTTTGATTTTTCTGATTGAAAGTACTCAGCAGCACCGTAACAATCCCATTTCCTTTTCGTCTGGGAGACAGTCCAATGACTTCTGCAATGACATGAAGTTCATCATCCGGAAAGACAGGTTTCAGGAATTGAATGTTATTCATTCCGGTGCCCGCCACGACATGCTCTCCATAGACCCCAACCTCAATCCATAATTTAAAGGAGATATTCATCGTTTGCATGCCAGAAGCAATTAAACTGCCAAAGCGGCCTTGCTTGGCCTTTTCCTCATCCAAATGCATGTACTGTGGGTCATAGATTGTGGCAAACTCAATAATATCACGCTTGGATAATCTCAAGGATGTGGTTTCGTAACGCTGACCTATTATATATTCACTAAATCTCATGAAGGCACCTCGGTTTCTTTAATATGTTTTTTCGTAGTTGATGTTTTGCTAAGAGACATGATTGGACTGACGTGTTAAAATGCTAGTGAACTATTCCGTGTGTATTGCTGTGTTACTGCCATGATGGACTAAACAGATGAAACTGTCTTTGAGGAGTATATATGATGACAACGATTAAAGATGTAGCCAAGATGGCTGGTGTAGCCAGTTCGACCGTATCTTGCGTACTCAACGATAAAGGGAATGTAAGTGAGCCGACAAGACTCCGAGTACTTGAGGCAGCGAGTCAACTCAATTATGTTAGGCATGGTCCTGCATCGGAATTAAAACGAAATAGTACACAAACCATTGGTGTTATTGTCCATGACATGTCCAGTCCGTATTTCTCGGATTTGGTGAACGGAATAGAAACCGTCGTCATGAGTCATGGATACGATATGATCGTATGTAGTTCGTTGGGTGGAGAGAAGTCGACAGCCCATCGTTACATTCGTGAACGAAGAATTGACGGAGCTATTGTTATCGCTCAGAATATTCAAGATCAGTTGCTTGTTGAAGCATCTGAAGCAGGGTTTCCGATTGTTGTCATGGATCGGGATCTGGATGCTCAACATATTGTAAAGGTTTTGATGAGTGATACGCAAGGCGGTTACTTGGCTACCCGTTATCTGATCGATAAAGGGCATCGGACAATAGCTTATATTAGTGGCCCGTCACAATCGGAATGTAATCTCCATCGTTATCAAGGTTATTTGAAAGCCTTAAAGGAGGCAGGCATCGAAGAGAACCCCGAATGGAAAATTGGCGGACAATACATGAAGCAAGATGGGTACGATGCAGCCAAGAAACTGCTTGAAGGAGAGTTGCCATCCGCTGTATTTTTTGCAAATGATGAAATGGCGATCGGCGGCTTGGAAGCCTTCAGGGAGCATGATATTTCAATACCTGAGCAGTTATCCGTAATTGGCTTTGACAATATACCTGCATCTCAATACATGAATCCACCTCTAACCACATTTCGTCAGCCGAAGAGGGATGCAGGCCAGCTTGCAGGTCATGTTCTCTTCCAATTGTTGAACGGAGAGATCGTAGAGACGTTATATACACTGGACATCCAATGCGTGGAACGTGATTCTGTTCGGCTCCTCAACCTGAGTTGAGGAGTTTTTTTGCATTTTATAGAATTTTAAATACTTAAAAAGAAAGGAGAGTAGCCATTAATGCATAATATAAAGACGAGGAGTATTTTTCGTTGGAAATAAATGGAGGTTGATACGATGGGCGTACCCACTTTTTTGGAGACAGGCCATATGCAAGAAGGTTTTCCCATTCGGGTAATTCATACAGGAAATCAGTTCAATTATGCTGCACACTGGCATGATGAGGTTGAACTGGTTCTCGTCAATGGAAAGAGCGCCAGAATTGGCGTGAACGACCACGTGTGTGAGTTGGAAAAAGGGGATGTGCTGCTGATCAAACCAGGGGATGTGCACTGCTTTTTGCCGGGGACCGAACATTTGACCATTATCTTGTTCCGACTCGAATTGTTAACCGGGAGTTTCACGACCGAAGCTGAAATTCAGGATCTCGGACAACTTTTCAACAAAACAACTGTTATTCCCTCGAATACGGGAAGTCAGAGCAATCTGACTCAATATATAGATGACATCATTACCGAGAAGAAAGATCAGAAGCCGGGATACCGATGGTTAATGGTATCCAGGTTGTATGATCTCATCATACTTTTACTACGTACAAAAGTACCAGTTATCACCGATGAATCTTCCTCATCAGGATGGGCATGTACTTCTTCCAAAAAATTTGAATTCCTTGAATCGGTCTGTGAATACCTGGAGGAGCACTATGCTGAGCCCATTAAGCTGGAACAGGTGGCGGAACATATTAAATTCAGCAAGTTCCATGTCTGCAAGCTGTTCAAAGAGATCAAGGGAGTAACACTGATGGAATACTTGAATCATTTTCGAATTATCAAGTCCGAGTGGGCCTTATTGTTCCGTCAGGATACGATTCTGGAGATTGCGATCGGACACGGATTTAACAATGTTAACTCCTATAATCGTCTTTTTAAAAAATATAATGACTGCACACCCTCCGAATTTCGTAAGAAACATCGTACGAATATCACAAAATATGGAGGGTAATGCACAATATTTGTGGAGAAAGCCCTCTCCAAAATCAATATACTCTAATAAATTGTAAGCGTTTCCTTTTTGAAGGAGGGGGCCTATGAAGAAGTTGTTTAAGCCAACTATTGTATTTGTATGTGCAGCGATGTTGTTAGCTGGTTGTCAGTTCAGCCCATCGAATCAAACCAAGCAACAGGAAATTACCGTGTGGAGTTTTACAGATGAAGCAGGGTACGCCATCGAGAAATTCGAACAGAAATATCCTGACATCAAAGTGAACTTTGTCAACATCCCCGGTAATTTCTATATCACCAAGCTGAAATCTGCGCTACAGACAACCTCGAAGGCTCCAGATGTATTTATGATTGAAAATGCGAATATTCGAGAGCTGATTGACGTTCCATATCTGGAGAATTTATCAGCTTCGCCGTATAACGCCAATGAACTTATCCAGGAACAATATGCTTTTGTTCAGGCCAATGAACAGGACAGTGAGGGAAATGTCAGAGCGATAGGTTATCAGGGAACACCAGGGGGCATCTACTATCGTCGGGATTTGGCGAAGAAATATCTGGGCACCGATGATCCTGAGCAGGTGGGTTCACAGATCGATACATGGGAGAAGATCTTCGAGATTGGAGAGAAGGTGCAGCAACTTAGCGGGAATAAAGTACATGCATTGGCGAATTGGAATGCTATATCGAATTCATATGATGGTATACCTTGGGTGAAGGACGGCAAACTTGTCATCGATCCAACGTACTTGGAAGTGCTCGATCTTGTACGTGAAGCACGTGAGCGGAATGTACTTGCCGAGTATGAAGATGGAAGTGCAGGTTACGCTGCATCCATGCAAAAAGGAGAGGTCATGTTTTATCCCGGGGCAACCTGGGGTTTGCAATATACGTTCAAGGCAAACGCTCCGGATACCGAAGGCATGTGGGGCTTAGCCCAGGGTCCGTCAACCTTTAGTTCAGGTGGAACCTATATCGCGATGTACAGTAAAAGTGAGAAAAAGGATCTGGCCTGGAAGTTTATTGAGTTCTATAATTTTGACCACGACTTTCTGTCCGAGTTAGCGAAAGAACAGGATTATTTCACCAGCAACATGGTTGTGAATGATGAACTTGCCCCGTCTCTCTCATCGTCTTATTTGGGAGGACAGAAGCATTTCGAGTTTTTCTCGGAGGCTGCAAAACGGGTACCTGTATACGAACGCACCAAATATGATGCCACGATTAACAATGATATCTACAAGATTGTACTCCAGTTATATCTCAATAAGGACATTCAGACCAAGGAAGAAGTCGTAAAGCGAATCAAACGTGATGTCACCTTGAGATTTCCGGAACTGGAAGTGGATTAGCTTAGAAGTAAGCGATTGAATATACACATCCGATGATAACTGGGGGGATAGAACATGTTTGCCAAAACGATTCGCAAGGACCATTACGGCTACTACTTCATTGCTCCGTTTTTTATTATTTTCACCATTTTTGGGCTGTATCCCATTTTATATTCGCTCTACATCAGTTTCACCAACTTTGATGGGATCACGACACCTGACTTTGTGGGGATCGGTAACTACGTTGCCGTATTACAAGACCCGTTGTTCTACAAAACCTTGTTTAATACGTTATTCATCTGGGGCGTATCTGTAGTTCCACAGCTCACAATCTCACTTGTGTTGGCTTTTATCTTGAATGATAAGCTGCTCAAAGGACGGGACTTTTTCAGAGCCGTATACTTTTTTCCCAACATCGTTACGGCCGCATCACTTGGATTGCTTGTCAGCTTGATTTTTGACTGGCAGTCTGGCGGACTGAATCATTTTTTGGTGCAGACTGGCATAATACAAGATCCAATTAACTGGAAAAATGATCCCTGGTTTATGCGTCTGATTGTATCATCCATTTTGTTTTTTCAATACTTTGGCTATTCGATGGTCATCTACCTAGCTGGTCTTCAGGGCATTGACCCTTCCTTGCTGGAGGCTGCCCAGATGGATGGCGCGAAAAAGAAACATATTTTCATTCATATTATCGTGCCGATGCTTCGTCCAATTATTCTGTTTCAGATGATTACATCCATTATTGGGGGCATCCAGATTTTCGATCAGCCATTTACACTAACCAACGGCAATGGCGGTCCTGACCGGGCAGCCATGACCAGTATTATGTATCTCTATAATGTAGCATTTCAGAGCACGCGTTTTGGTTACGGCGCTGCCATCGCATTTTGCCTGTTCATCATTATCATATTGTTGTCTGTTGCATCCTTCATCATGACCAAGCGCAAGAGCCGTTCATAGGGAGGGGAGTTCTTCATGCAAACTGCGAAATCAATGGAACAACCAAATGCAGCGATTCAACATTATACCAACACAAGGCGACTAACGGCGGGCAAGATCATCATTTATCTGTTACTGATTGGTCTAGCCGTACTCTGTATTATTCCGTTCTATCTGATGCTCATCTATTCCACACATAATAATGCAACGATTGCTTCGACGTTTACATTTCTCCCTGGATCATTCTTGGTTGATAACTATATGAACATGGTATCCAAAATCAACATATGGCGTGGGTTTGCCAACAGCATATTTATTGCCGGAACATCGACCGTATTATCTCTGTATATTGGGGCTCTAACTGCCTATGGATTTGCCAAATTTAAATTCAAAGGACGAAACGGATTGTTCCTGTTTCTGTTAGCAACCATGATGGTACCGGGTCAACTGGCTTTGATTGGCGTATATCGACTATTCAGCATGATGGGACTTCTGGATAGTTATGCCGCAATTATTTTGCCTGCTGCGGCTAACGCATTTAATGTATTTTTTATCAAACAGTTCATGGAGAGCAGCATCCCGGATGAGATTATTGAATCTGCGCGGGTGGACAGTGCCGGTGAGTTCCGGACGTTCAATCAGATTGTACTGCCTATTCTGGGGCCCGCGATCGCCGCCCTTGGCATATTTACGTTTATCGGATCATGGAATAATTTTCTAACACCGCTGGTGCTATTTTTCTCCCTGGATAAATATCCGCTTCCGGTATTGGTTGCGCTAGTGCAGGGGTACTATGGGATGGATTATGGGCTCTTGTATTTGGGTGTAGCGATCTCAATCCTGCCTATTATTATTGTATTCTCTATATTTTCTAAACAGATTATTGGGAGTGTTGCTTTGGGTGCTGTGAAAGGATAGGGATAAATAGAAAATAGGGAATTTCAAAGAGCAAGATCAACGGATTCATAGGAATGAATAGCGTTTTATATCATCAGAGTCGCTCATGAGGGCGGCTTTTTTGGCATTCTATATTTTGCGTATATATCCCATCTGATAAGTAAAGGATACCTTTAACTGAGAATATCTGGACGGAGCGTTCACGGAAAGGGGAGGCGTCATGGACACATCAGCGATAACACAACAGGACCTGCCATTAACCGGAAATCTTGTTATTGATCAAGAAATGTTACGCTCCGTTTTTGCGGGTTGCTCGGACGTTGTATTTCATACATTCCAAACGGCGTGTCTTACATCCGCGTTATGCGTATATTGTATTGGTGTATGCGATACGGAGCGGCTGGAACGACAGGTACTAACGCCCCTTCAGGAAACGGGGATCAAAGCTGCGCAAGTTCCCCTAGCTTCTGTTAAGCAAGTTGAAACGACTACTCAGGCAGTACAGGCCATATTTGAAGGAGAAGCTCTGTTACTACTGGATGGTTCAATAGGAGGAACTACATACCCTCTATACCAAGCTGCAAATCGTTCAACGGAAGAACCGTTAGCTGAATCGACCGTGCGTGGTGCACGGGATGGGTTCACAGAATCGTTGACCATGAATATGTCATTACTGCGCAAACGTCTCAAGACACCTGCACTGAAGATTCATACACGTAACATGGGAGATCGTACAAACACCAGTATTTCACTTGTATACATGGAGGGGATTATTGATCCCAAACTTGTAAAGGAAGTGGAGACACGACTTGGCGATTTAAAGCTCCGAGACGTACTGGAGAGTCAGTACATTGAAGAAGGCATTGTTGACCAGCGATATTCACCATTTCCACAGATGATTGCAACGGAGCGTCCGGATGTCGTTGTTTCCAACTTGCTGGAAGGTCGTTTTGCTATTCTCGTTGACGGAACGCCGTTTACCCTTATCGCGCCAGTGACCATTTTTTCCATGTTACAATCCCCCGAAGATTATTATCAAAATGTGTTCATGAGTGTTTTTGTACGCTGGCTGCGATACATTTTTTTTGTTTTATCCATGCTGCTTCCTTCGGCTTATGTAGCGATTACGACGTTTCATCAGGAGATGATTCCTACCGTATTACTTCTCAGTATTGCTCGGGCGAGAGAAGAGATACCTTTTCCTGCCCTGGTGGAAGCACTCATTATGGAAATTGCTTTTGAAGCATTGCGTGAGGCTGGCGTCCGATTGCCCAAGCAGGTCGGATCAGCGGTCAGTATTGTGGGCGCCTTAATTATTGGGCAAGCGGCGACGAGTGCTGGAATTGTCTCAGCCCCCATGATTATCATTGTCGCGATTACCGGTATCGCTTCTTTCATGATACCCCGCTATGATGCCAGCATCGCGACTCGTCTACTACGTTTTCCCATGATGTTTCTGGCGGGAACGCTGGGACTCACGGGTGTCATGCTGGGAGTCATCTTGGTTGTCATTCATTTAAGCAGTCTTCGTTCATTTGGAACACCTTATCTCTCACCGGTAGCACCTACGATGGCTAAGGAACTTAAGGATGTATGGTGGCGTCCATCCCCAAGGAACAAACCACACTAGAACAATGTACATTTCAAGCAAACAAGGGAGCGGGATTACATATGTTGACTGACAAAGGGAAAATATCGGTGACTCAATTGGCATTTATGGTCTTTCCCGCCATTCTCGCGACGGCTATCTTATCTGTTCCTGGAATTACAATGCACTATGCAGGACATGACATGTGGATGACTCCAATTATAGGTTCAATCGTTGGTTTGGCTACTATTGGTATTTCCGTTGGGCTTGATCGTCTGTATCCAGGAAAAACGCTCATTCAATACAGCGTATTGATTATTGGACGGATTCCGGGCAAGTTATTCGGCCTGATATATATCGCTTTTTTGCCCCACCTGACGGGGTTGATTATTCGGGAATACGGTGAATTCATTGTCAATAATGCACTTCCGCGTACACCTTTGTTTGTTGTGATGGGTACGATGGTTGTTGTATGTGCGATTAATGTCAGACTCGGGATCGAAGTTGTCGGACGAACCTCTCAGGTGTTTGTTACCCTGCTGATCGTGCTGCTGGCTTTGATCTTTATATTATTGATCGGTGAACTGAATCCTGCCGAGCTCTTTCCTTTTATGGAGAAGGGTCCAATTCCCATTATTACGGGGGCTGCTGCACCGGCTGCATGGTTTAGTGAATATATCGTGTTGGCTTTTCTGCTACCTTATGTGAATGAAAAAAAACGAATAACCCGGGTCATGCTGGGTTCCCTTGTATTTACGACAACTGCAATGACAGTTACCAATCTGTTTTGCCTGTTTTTAATTGGTGATTTGACGGATACCTTTGTATTTCCGGTCATGATCGCAGCAAGGTACATAACCATTGCGGACTTTCTGCAACATATCGAATCCCTTATTATTGCCATCTGGATTTTCGGTATTTTCGTTAAAATTTCCGTTTTTCTATATATCTTTGCTACATCAACCGCGGAATGGTTTGGTTTGCGGGACTACAAACCTGTGGTTGGTCCACTTTCGTTCCTGTGCATAGTATTTGCTTACTGGGTTGTGTCCGGTGGATCCGGTATTTCCAGTTTGGTTAGCGCTTCAGCCAACTTGTATACGATCAGCATTTTATTAATCCTTCCGGCTATGATCTACGGTGTCGCATGGCTGAAGAAAGGGTGGGCACATTTTCGGAAGAATTGAGCGAACACCTGATTGATGGGGGAGGAGCACTTGCGAATATATAGAGTACTACTAATGCCAATATTGTGTTGTGTGCTTTTAAGTGGATGCTGGGATCGCATCGAGATTAACGATTTGGCTATCGTGCTGGCTACAGGGATAGATTATGAAGATGGCAAAGTACAATTGACTTCACAGATTTTCATTCCGCGAAAGGCGAGTGCAGGAGATAGCAGTGGGAGTGGAGGTAGTCCAAGCGGGGTAACAATGATTCGAACAGCGGAAGGACGTACAATTGCCGAGGCATTGAATCGGTTACAACGTAAAGTTCCCCGGAATATGTTCTGGGGCCACTGCGAAGTCATAATCATTAGTGAGCAAGCCGGCAAACGCGGTATCCGCGAGTATATCGATTTCTTCCTGCGTTACCCTCAGTTCAGGGAGCATGCATATGTCTTTTCCAGCGATAAGGCTGCGAAAGATATCCTTGCGTTACTTGATCCACTGGAGCGAAGTTCTGCCGAATCGTTGCGTGAGATGGCCAATCTGAAGTTAGGTACACGTGTTACTGCCCTTGAACTGGCTAAATCTATTGAAGGTCCGAGCAGTTCAGCCATTTTGTCTCGCATGTTAATCTTACCCCCGGAGCCCGATCAGGATAAACTCACGACTACGCCGTATGTGAAAGGTCTGAGCTTGTATAAGAAGGATCGCTATGTCAAGACGGTCAAAGAACCACTAAGTGTAGGTGTATTACTACTTGCAAAAGAACTGAACAGCATTATCATGCCTGTTGAGTTTGAGCCGTTAGAGGGTTCTTTCTCGATAAGACTCATTGAAAATAAAACTTCCTTGAAGCCGCGAATTGTAAACAAACAGTGGAGTATGAAGGTCGACATCCAAACCAGGGGAGAAGTGGTGTTAAATACGACGGATGCGAATCTGACTGACCCCGCTGTATTAACTAAACTGGAAAAGGAATGGTCGGCTAAGCTCACATCTTTGGCTCATGATGCTTTAGACATGTCCCAGAAAGAGCTGCGCTCCGATTTCTTTAAATTCGCAGTTGAATTCCGCAGATATTATCCGAATCAATGGAAAGCGCAGGAGAAGAACTGGGAAACCATCTATCCTGATATGGACGTGGAAGTCAAAGTAGATGCACATGTAGTACGTACCGGAAAATCAACAGGACCACAGGGGATACCTGATGAGGACGAAAGTTGAACACAATTGGCTCCTGTTACAAGCCTGAGAATAGAGGTGATTGCATGAAGCTAGGCTCAATCCTTGGAATATTGATGCTGGCGACTGCGATAGTGTATGGAGAGTGGAAGAGTAGCAAAGAAAAGCGAGTCAGAATAGTGAGCGTGGGATTTACTGCTGTGGCGGCAGTAATTGGGATCATTCTTCTCTTTCAGCCCCGTTTGCCTGGTCCTACCCAGTTTGTGAAGCTTATATTTGGAAGTGTGGATAAATTTATAAAGTAAGATGATGGGAAAAAGAAGGACCAAGTCTCTGCGTACCAGAGGCGAGGTCCTTCTTTTAGTTAAGTGAGTAGTGAGTTGCATCCAGTCAGAATGTTTACTCTTTAATCACAGAAGCATTCACTGTATCTTCCATCTTTGTATTGTAGGAACGGAACAGACCCAGACGCCAGAACGCGGCTCCTTTGAGGTCATAACGTTTGGCGAGACCGAGCTTATCATCTACAGAGGAGGGCGTTTCACTGCTTAGACTGATACCAAGCAGAAGCTTGCTCTTTGGTACACCAGCCTGTATGGCTAATTGAATCGCCTGATCCACAAGACTATTTGGCTCAGGTACCTGAGATTTGGTGCCAACCGGATTATACTGATAGGCCATAATAATAAGATCATCTGCAATAGAGGCAAGTGTTTTGTAATCATAACCTTTATAAGCACTATTTAGCGGTGGTACCGCCAGAGATAAAGCTGTGTCCTGGGGCAAGGAACTCTTTAGTTGTTTCACGTAAGCATTGAGCAGCTTCTGTTGTTCTACCGCATCCAGTTTAAAGCCCAGTCCTTCAAAATCCAGAACAACTCCACCAAAACCATGCTCTGCGACAGCAGCAGTTATGCCTTCAATCGATTTCTGCCGCAGGCTGCTGTCGCTCAGAACTTTGGTCAGTTCACCATTTCCGTCCAATGCGTACACCATGAGCTGTGGTTGGATCTGCTGATCTGCTGCGTCAGCAACGATAGACTGCGGTGTAATATCACCCGCAGCAGCAGGGAGGCGGTACTCATCCCCTTGGAGCGTAAATTGACCTTCACGATCAATGCGGCTCCAGCCAAAGGCTACGGAATTCATGGAAGTAATAAGGTCCTTTTCTTGAAAGGATTGCAATGCATAGAAGGCTCTCAGGTGCATCTCGCGTTGTGGGGAGACAAGGGAGACCGTCTTGGTTGCTTGATTCCAGCTTACTTGTACACCGAATTGGTTACTGAACGAACTTAGTGGAATAAGTACGCGGCCCTCCCGCTGAACGGGTGCTGCTGAGAGTGTAACTTTTTTTCCATTTACGGTCGCTGTGGTGCTGCCAACTTGTAATAGTACCTCGGTAGTTTGTCCTTTCACAGTGTTCGTTGCTTTTACAGTCTGTGATTTGCTGTTCCAGGTAATATCGATACCTAGGGCTTCCCCGACCGTCCGAAACGGAACATAAGTGACACCTTTATCAACTCGTGGAGCTGCATCAAATTTCAGGGGCACATCATCCAATTGAACTGAGATGGCCGGGGCAGCATAGGCTCCACCGATATTGGGGGTACTTCCAAGAATAGAGAGAGCAATTACAGTAACCGCGGCGATTTTTCCTACACGTTTAATAAGCATCGTTTGTGTCCTCCAACTCCGTACATAATAGTAGAATTATATTTTGAACAGAATCTAGTAATCTAACATATGTAGCATAACAAAATTTTCATATCGTTCCAATATAAGAGTCTGGAATATAGTCATACTGGCAGCAAGAATCGTAATATACTTTACTATATATTGCGGAAGGAGTGTGCTTTTTGCCAAACTCTACAGGCTTTATTTACAATCCAACCTCGGGTGAGACCCAATCCACTCAACTCATTGTGACGTGCATTAATGATTCCCTTAATGCTCCTGTCAGTATTGAGCTGGAAATTTTCAGATGGGACACCACTCAAACTGCGCGTATACCTATAGGTCATGATCTGTTTGAATTACTTCCTCAAGCGACCCGAACCTTAATCTATCCATTGATTAATGCTGCTTTTTACGAGGTGCAAAGCGATTATTTTAGTGCTACAAGTACGGTCATTCATGTATATGGTGTTAACTCTACAGGTCAGATCATCCAGCGTGTGCTTCAATCGGAGATGACATTAATTGATCGATTCACAAATATCCCTTAAAGGAATTGAGGTGAGCAGATGGTAGTTGTGAATATTACCGGGGCTTTGGCAGGCAGTCAATTTGAACCTTCAATTGCAGTTAATACGCTGAACCCGAATATCATGTGCGTGGTAGCTGTGGATACCAGTACCGGGCCAACATTGACTGGTTTCTATCGTTCCATTAATGGAGGCAGTACCTGGTCCACCACGGTACTTCCTCAACCGGCAGGGTATACAGGAGCAGAGGCGCCTACGATAGACTATACGTTTCCGAATACGTTTATCGTTACCGTGCATTTGTTTAACGGGATCAATGATGGGACGATTGCGAGTTATACTTCATTTGATGATGGACTAACGTGGCAGCCACCGGTTATCGTCCAGGCGGGGTTCGGTACAATTGTTCATAATGATGAGCCTTACATAGCCGTTGACCGTTCTCCAGGTAGCCCCTATCGTGGCCATGCATATGTCGGATATACGCCGCTCGCGACAACTTCTTCCGCGATCTTTACGCAAAGGTCGCTCGACCAGGGGATCTCCTGGGAGCCGCCTGATCGACAGTCGAATCCCCGAGGAATACACGATCGAGCTGCGCTGGCTGTTGGATTCTCAGGTCAAGTCTATGCGGGATATATCATTACGGGTCCTGCCAGTCCATCCGCGTTATTACGTATTTCGTACGATGGGGGCATTACCTATCAACCTCTTCTTGAAAGACAGGCAACGTTTATTTCATCCGTAGTACCGGCACCTTCGCCTTTACCTGTGCCGAATTATGCTTTTCGAGTGCAGACCAACCTAAGTCTGGGAGCAGATATTTCCGTTGGACCTAACAGCGGAACCGTGTATGCTGTATGGAATGATGCGCGAGCTGGATATACCGATGTTTTACTCTGCGAATCTCCGGATGGCCTTTTATGGTCAGACCCCATCAGTATCACAGGCGCGCCACCGGGTACACAGAATTTTTTCCCGTCCATAACCGTATCACCTTTTGCAGGGACGATCAGGGTAATTTATTACTCCAATCGAATTGACGGATTCCTGCTGGACGTTTTTGTTGCGGAATCATTTAATGGAGGTGCGAGCTTCACTAATCGTCGCATCACAACTACATCTTTTAATCCAAACGGCAACTCTCCGATGCCCACAGTACTCATTGGAGACTATATTACTGCGGCTACAGTTAGTCCAGATAATCTGGCAGCTGTCTGGATGGCGACAACGCCGCCCACAGGCAAGCTGGATGTTTATTTTGGAAACTGATGCAATGTAAATTGGAACACCCCCATACCTTAATCTTTATGAACAAAAAGATTAAGAGTATGGGGGTGGAGGTGTTCATTTTAATCCGAAACGACAAATCCGTCGAAACTCTCGGGGCCTACCCGAACCGTTCCGAGCAAGTTGGTACTGATAAATGCACTGTAGGTTAATTGTGGCACGATCGGTGTGTTAAAGTCATTGGCAGAGAAAACGATCACTTCAGGGTTAAGCAGACCGTTCAGACCATACGTGTAGTTGCCGGAGTAAACGATCGGATCGGTTGCCACTGTGCCTCTTACAATAATAATCCTCACTTGAAATAGGGCAAGTGGTAATTGTACCGTTATGGTTCCCTTTAGAGAGACTCTCAGGTTGGGTCCGGCTCCAGCCGTTTGCAGACCAATCTGGCCGAATAATTGAGGCGTGTTAATCACTGGAATCGGTATGGAGATGGAATTAAACAACGCAGCATTTTGCGATGATCTTGCATCCAGAAATTGTGTCAACGTATATACCTCCTATCTTTTTCAGATAGAATAATATATTCATCATTCAGATATTTGTATGGACGGTGGGTGCAGCGCTGGAAATATTAAAGACAAACTGACTGCCCATAGGACTGGACTCTTTAAGCCATACAACCCCACCCATTAATTCAGCGAGTTGTTTACAGATGGACAGGCCAAGCCCCGCTCCGCCATATTTTCCTGAATTACCATGAATCTGGGAATAGGATTTGAACAACAGATCCTGACGATCCTGCGGGATGCCAATGCCCGTATCCTTTATTTCGTAGGATGCATGGAGAGTACCTTTTGTATCAACAGATACCTCAGTAGAGATGCATACTTCACCTTTCTCCGTAAATTTAAGCGCATTCCCAACGAGATTGATTAAAATCTGACGAACTTTGTGCTGATCACCCATAAGCATCAGATGGTCATTAATATTATATTCTGCGTACAACCTAATTCCTTTTTTCTGTGCTTCAGAAGAGAATAATTGTAATACATGTTCAACTGTTTCAGTGACACTATAGGGCTTGATCTCGAGAGAGATCGCACCAGCTTCTGCTTTGGAGTAGTCCAGAATTTGATCCATCATCGACAGAAGGCTGGCGCCACTTGACTCAATGACATTAACATATAACGATTGATCCTCACTCAGCCTGGTCGATTGCAACAGATTGGCCATTGCAAGAACACCATTCATTGGCGTCCGGATTTCATGACTGAGAACGGCCAGCAAATTTTTCTTTTCTTCAAGCACTTTTGCAGCGGTCTCTTCCGCCTGTTTTAACTGTTGAAGAGTTGTTTCCATCTCAAGAAGACTCGTGAAAAATGAAGACAAGGAGAGCAGCAGATCCACGTCCTTTTGTTGATAGGAATAGAAATCCTGATCAAATGAGCAAAGGGAGCCGTAAATTTCTCCGTTCTCATTATGTATAGGTACACCGACAAATGAGCATCCACCTACGAATTCGGTTGCGTCCATATGTCTGGTTAATGGATGGGTTAGATTATTATTAATTACTAACGGGCCTTGGGAATGTTCAGTCACAAGTGCACAGTATGACTCGGCGTTATCAACGACCAGCCCCTCACCCAGAATTAGTTTGTCACGATTATATACGTTCAGAACTTTGGTGGATAGATGATCCAACTGGGCAATACAAAACGTATTTGCAGGAATTAACCTGCTTGCCGTGTCCATAACGTTAGCAGCCGAATCATATAATTTATGTGAGACAATGGATAGTACATCAATGAATTCTGTTTTCAACATATTGATTTGACTCCTCCTGATTGTAGAAATTCGTTGTGCACTGTATTCAGTATATATGAATTGAAAGAATAGAGCATGTATGGTTTTGACAGTGGAAGACGGAAATGAGAAAATATAATGCTGTGGAACATGTATATATTAATAAAGTTTTGGAGGCAAATCAATGAATCAGCGTTTTCGAATTACCCGATCCATGCAAGAAAGCAATGCGGAACAATCCATCTCGCTGGAAGAGTGCAAACTCTACTTCGAATCCCAACCCGATTTTACCTATTCACCGGTTCTTAACATTGTAGGAGCTGAGAGCACCATGACCATCGAGGGGGACTTTTTTATGTGGGACCTTGAGGGTGCACAGATTGCTTTTCGTTTGTACATGGGAGATCTGTATGTAGCTATTTCTAACGAAGCTATTGTTCCCAAAATGATTGAGATTGCAACGGATCTACGTGCAGATATCGTTGAAGGATAAGAAGTAGAGAACTAGGGTTTGATAAAATGTAATGATGTTAGTTGTAGTCTACTTTAGACATTCCTGTAAAAATGAGACTAAAGGTTCATTTATATTCCATATGTTAGATTGTAATATATGGAATATAAAACATTTTACAGGAGAGTGAATGAAGTGAAAAAGACCAAATTAATACTTATTGTATTCATGAGTATGATCCTTGCCTTATCAATAACTGGAATAGGATCGAGTTCAAAGGCTTCTGCAGCTACGGCACGTACACCCATTGTATTGGTACATGGATTGACCGGTTCAGATAGCAATTTTACAGCAATTGAGAGTTATTTGCGTAGCCAAGGGTGGACAAGAGACGAATTATTCGCAATTGACCTTCCTAGCAAACAAGGAAACCAGCTGTTGAACTCCGCAGCAATTAGTCGATTCGTAGATGATGTTCTGCGCGAAACGGGTCATACAAAAGTCAATATTATAGCTCATAGCATGGGTGGAGCTAATAGTCTCTATTACATACTTAACCGTGGAGGCGCTTCCAAAGTTGATAAGTTGATTACCCTTGGCGGGGCTAATCGATTGACCACAACGACAGCTCCGAGTGGAATAAAGGTGACTTCGATCTATTCCACCAGTGACACGATTGTGTCCCCGGTACTTTCCCGGTTGAACGGGGCGAACAACGTTTCGGTTTCCCTCGTATCCCATATCGGTCTGCTGTTTAACTCACGGGTGAATGCCCTGATCAAAACTGCGTTGAATGAGTAGCTGAACATACAAAATGTGCATTCTTTCATAATATACTGAATGATTGACTTGAACACGACTGACCATTCATGGTTAGTCGTGTTTTCGTATTACGGGAAATGGCTCGCTGAGGTAAGTTTCAAAAATAGGTACATCCATTCTATAATTAGAAATCAGAATGAAAATGGAACAAGTTAAAGGAGTCTGTATACATGCAATCTCAACCGAATGATCGGATTAAAGTTCATCCAGGCTTTTGGGCTGGATTACATCAATTAGGGATTGGTGCTGATGACATCGCTCGTACAGCTCAACTATCTCTTGAGACAATAAATAAACCTGTAGTGACCCAATCTCAATACTTCGCAATCTGGCAGGCCTACTCTGATCTCAATGGGGACACCGCCGAGGGCATCATCAAACTTGCAACCGGATATGAAATATCGAAGTATCCTCCGCCTGTTCTGGCGATGTACCATGCTCGTGATTATCGTGATGCGTTGAATCGCATGGTGCGTTACAAGCAAATGTGTCCTCCCGAGAGTTTGCAGATTACCGAAGCAGGGGAGGAATGGTTCATTGAACTCGGATGGTTACATAAGGAGCAACCAGGTCCGCCATTACTGGTCGGTATTACGCTGGCATTTCTGATCGAACTTGGACGGAGGGGCACAGGACAGCCTTTGATTGCAAAACGGGTTGAGTTCTCCCAACCGATGGGTGACGTAGCCACCCTTGAGGATTACTTCGGCTGCCGAGTCGATACGAATTCCAACTATAATCGGCTGACGCTGGAACGGAAAGATCTGAGTCTTCCATTTCTATCGTATAACGAGGAGTTACTGGAGATTCTGACCCCGGCTCTGGATCGGTCGCTGGACGAACAAGAGAGCAATCGTTCCATTACTGAAGTGGTCAAATGGATCATGAAACGCAGCCTCACAGGAAAGCGCCCTGACATCCAGACAGTCGCCAAAGAGCTTCGCATGAGTGATCGTACTTTGCAGCGGCGACTGACGGAGGAGAACACAAACTTCAAGCAATTATTAACCGAGGCCAGACGTGAGCAGGCCCGAGAGTACCTTGCAGATCCTTCGCTCGATATCAAAGAAGTGGCATTTCTGGTTGGATATGAAGATCAGAATTCGTTCTATCGTGCTTTCAAGACCTGGGAAGGGGATACACCTTCAAATTGGCGTGTCAGGCAATAACTCTGGCGCAAGCTGCTAGTTACTAGACCCTTCAGACTGCGTAATATTGTATCTATCCGGTGTATGAAGCTGTTGGCGATATTCAAGAAATAGCTGCCGGATAGTTGTAATCAAGAAGGAGAAATGCAGGATGGATATGGGACTAAAAGAGAAAACAGCCTTAGTTACAGGATCAACAAAAGGGATCGGCAAAGCGATTGCTATTGAACTCGCTCGAGAAGGTGTTCATGTTCTGATTAATGGACGCAATGATGAAGAGGTAGAACAAACAGTTCGTGAAATCAAGTCCACTTTTCCGGAGACCTCTCCGCAAAAGGCTACCGCTGATCTTGTGGATCTGGCGCAACGCCAAGCTTTATTCGAGAAATTTCCTGAAGTTGATATATTAATCAATAGCATGGGTATATATGAAATCATGAGTTATGAAGACATAAATGATGAAGTGTGGGAGAAATATTTCCGTATTAATGTACTTGCTGCCAATGGCTTATCCCAATTTTATTTACCTAAAATGGTGAAGAACAATGACGGGCGTATTATTTTCATCGCAAGTGAAGAAGCCCTTATGCCTTCAGGCCAGATGCCCCAGTATTGCATGACCAAGTCAATGCTGCTGTCATTATCCAAAAGTTTGTCCAAACTGACAGCAGGGACTGAGGTTACGATCAATACGATCCTGCCAGGTCCAACACTGTCCGAAAACGTACAAGAAATCATTGAGGGCATATACCCTGATGAGACGTTGAATTTCGAGGAAAAAGAGAAAGACTTTATGAAGAGTAATCTGCCACAGTCCGAATTACAGCGATTCATCAAGCCAAGTGAAATAGGCAGACTCGCTGCATTTGTATGCAGCCCATATGCTTCAGCCTTCAGAGGCTCTCCCATCCGGATGGACGGGGGCATGGTTCCCACCATATTTTAAAATTGTTCAGGATACAGGATAGGTATCCATAAGATGTCGCCAGTATTGGCGACTTTTTTATTTGTAAATGATCTATGCGAGGGGCGTCAATCGAGTTTATAATACAGGTATGATTTCTCGAAAACGATTTCTGTTCATTGGAAGCGATTACTTTTGTCGATTATATGAATCCAAAAGGGGACACTATCATGATAGCTGCAATAAATCTGGAAGGCATATGGAAACTCCAACTCGATGAACATAAGGTGGAACGTGGTCTGAATTTCTCAGACGTTATTACATTGCCAAATACTACATCTCATGCGGCCAAGGGCAAGAAAAACGAGAATGTGTTAATCGGTGCGCTGACGGATGAGTACTTATTTGAGGGTTATGCCTGGTTTTCACGAGAGATTGAAATTCCCGAACACTTGGCTGGCAAACGTTGCTTCTTGCATCTGGAACGAACAAGAGTTACCACAGTCTGGATTGATGGGGTGGAATGGGGAACGCAAAACAGTCTGAACACACCTCACCGTTACGAGATTGAGGCAGGGCTAACCGCTGGGACTCATACAATTACCATTCGAGTGGACAATACCAATTATCCAACCAAAGGTGGTCACCTTACATCCGAAGACACGCAGACGAATTGGAACGGCATCACCGGGAAATTGGAACTTCAATTTTTCGAGCGTGTTTTCCTGGATAATGTTCAGGTCTATCCCGATCTTGCGACTCGATCTTTCGAGATCAAGGCAGCACTTGTTGGTGACCTGCAAGAAGTACGAATCGTGGTTTCGGCTGTTGCAGTCAGTGCAGATCCGGTGTATACGACCGAGGAACAGATTTTCGCCCCGGATTCGCAGGAAATCCAGCTGACGTACAAGATTGGCGAAGATGCGATGTTATGGAGTGATGATGAACCTAACCTGTACCAACTTCATATTCATCTGCAAGATCAGGACGGCGAAGTGCTGGATTTCACCGAAGTATGGACGGGATTACGGGAATTCCGGGCTGCTGGAGACAAATTCACCATTAATGGTCGCAAAACGTTTCTTCGAGGCAAACATGACGGGCTGATCTTTCCGCTCACGGGATACGCGCCAACAGATGTGGATGAATGGGTTCGTATTCTCGCTATCTCCAAGTCCTACGGTATCAATCACTACCGTTTCCATACCTGTTGTCCTCCGGAGGCTGCTTTTATTGCAGCGGATCTGCTCGGCATCTACATGGAGCCTGAGCTTCCGTTCTGGGGAACCATTACGGATGAATCTTCGGATGGGCATAATCAAGCCGAGCAGGATTACTTGATTAGCGAAGGATTTGCGATGCTGCGTGCTTTTGGTAATCATCCTTCGTTTGTCATGATGTCCATGGGGAATGAACTATGGGGAAGCAAGGACAGATTGAATTCGATCCTGAAGGCATACAAAGCATATGATCATCGTCATCTATACACCGAGGGTTCGAATAACTTTCAGTTTGTGCCGGACATTCTGGAGGAAAGTGAATTCTTCTGCGGGGTTCGTTTCTCCAAAGAGCGCCTGTTCAGAGGTTCATATGCGATGTGTGATGCTCCGCTCGGTCACGTGCAGACCGACCTGCCAAATACATTGAAAGATTACGATTCAAACATTGTACCTGAGCAAGGCAGCGATGCTGACCCTTCTGGTCAGACTGGGGACAAAGAGATTCAGATTCAATATGGGACAGGTTCCAAAACAGTGCAGGCCGAAGCTGGAAGTGACCAACTTGTCTCACACGTACCAATCATCTCGCATGAAATTGGACAGTACGCCACGTTTCCTAATTTCGAGGAGATCAACAAGTATACGGGTTCTCTCAAAGCCAAGAATTTCGAAGTGTTTCGAGAGCGTCTGAATGCCAAAGGACTGGGACATCTGGCGGAAGCCTACTTCAGAGCCTCTGGTAAACTCGCGGTTGCATGTTACAAGGAAGAACTGGAAGCTGCTTTTCGTTCGCAGCAACTAGCCGGGTTCCAGCTGCTGGATCTTCAGGATTTCAGTGGTCAGGGAACAGCGCTTGTGGGTGTACTGGACGCATTCATGGATTCCAAAGGCATGATTACACCTGAGGAGTGGAGAACGTTTTGTTCCGACGCTGTGTTGTTGGCGAGATTCCCCAAATATAATTATCAAGCGGGTGAATTGTTCGAAGCACGCATTGAACTAAGTTACTTCCGGAGACAAGCATTGGATGGACTTCAATTGAAGTGGGAAATTCAAAGCGAGCAGATCGAGGGAAGCGTCCTATTGGAAGGAAAAGCAGACCTGCCAGCGACCCATGGAGAACATTATGTGAATATCGCGGATCTCAGCATTCGCATTCCTGAAGTCTCCAATATGACCAAAGTGGAGCTTAGACTGTCCATTCCGGGCACGGATATCCGTAAGTCTTACGACCTGTGGATCTACCCGAGTCAGGAGGAAGTGGACCTGAGCGGTTTGAATCTATTTACCGAACTCTCGGAACAGGCGTTGGCGCTGCTTGAGCAGGGCGAGGATATTTTACTTTTCCCGAATCCCAATCAGCTTCAACACGCGATCCAAGGTTTCTATAGCACCGATTTCTGGTCTTATCCTATGTTTCGTTCCATATCAGAGAATATGAAAAGAGAAGTTCCTGTGGGCACAATGGGCTTGTTAATTCAACAGGATCATCCGGCCTTCGAACATTTTGTCACAGAGGAGCACTCAACTTATCCGTGGTGGAGCATCGTGTCCGAGTCGTCATCGATCATCTTGGATGAGTTGGATAAAGACTTGAATCCGATCGTGCAGACCATTGATAATTTTGAGCGAAACCACAAGCTCGGCCTGTTGATGGAGTGTCGGGTCCGGAAGGGGAGAGTGCTGATTGGAGCGCTGAATCTGGAGCGTCTGATGACTACATTGGAGGGCAGACAGTTGTTATACAGCTTCCAGCGTTATGTACAAAGTTCCGCTTACCAGCCAGTTGCACGTCTGGAAGTAGAGGAACTTCGCAAGTTGTTTAACTAAGATATAGGGAGAAGAAGTGTCAGGTTTCCCTTAATTATGCCAATGAGCCCCTTCCGCGAATGGAAGGGGCTATAAGACATGCAGATTGAATCGGTTCATTCTCCCATTAAGCGTTAGATGAACCTGCACTTTTTAGGATTACATTCCAATCTTCTTCTTCAAAAAGTATGTTGTCTTTATCCTCTGTTACTCCGATCCGGACCTCAAGGATCACCATCCTGGTTTCAGCAAGAATAGAAAAGAGACTCTCCTTGGTAATCGCGAACTGATTGCCCATACTCACTTGCATGACCTTTCCGTTGACAAGCACTTGCCCACTGCCTGCAAGCACGGTCCATGCTCTACACCCAGTTCTATGCCAGTTCAACCCGATATGTTTGCCGGGTAGAACCGTTATGTTTAATGTGGTTACAGTTGTATTCTCATCTTCTAACGAACCTTCAATAACACGATAACTGCCCCAGGTTGCTTCACCATACATCGGTTTTAATGGCAAGTTACCCAATTGCGCTTTAATTTCATTTGAATTATTTTTGTTGGCAATGAGAATGCCGTCCGGACTTGCGGCAGCGATAATACCTGGCACACCAATGACTTGGATGGGGTAGGGAAGCTCGTTAATAATATAGGAATTGGAGGAAGAACCCGAGATTCCACCGTGTCCGATTACATGGGTATCTAACTGCGCGCACAACGTATCCCAGCTTCCGATATCCTGCCATACTCCCTTATAAGGCAGGACTACGGCCCGCTGTACCTTTTCTGCAACATGCTTGTCAAAACTGCGTTCAGGCAACGCTTCATACAGGGACGACAATTGATCATAATGAACCGGAAGCCCCATTTTTTTAATATGGGATATCATAAACGCGACGGTGAATGCGTACACACCGCAGTTCCATAGTGCCCCACGTTGTAGCAGAGTTTCAGCAATGGTGGCTTCGGGTTTTTCTATAAATTGTGTTATGGGCGCATAAGCATTACGTTCTTCTCCATCCGGCAGGATGTATCCATACTGTTCTGAAGCATGTGTAGGCCTTGTCCCAATTAAAGCGATATCGGCTTGAGAATGTTTCAATATGTCCGGCAGTAATTGGAAGTTGCTGAAAAAATCTTCACCTGCGAACACATCAGCTGGAGCGATACAGATCACATCGTCATCTTTGGCCATTCGGAAGGATTGCAGATATAACGTCGCTAAGGCAGCCGCAGTAAAAGTGCCTCGTTTATAAGGTTCCCCGATGACTGGTATTTTGCCTTGAGTATGTCGTACCGTAATGTTAGCCTGATCCTGATGTGAAATAATGAGTGTTGAATCCGTTAGGGATGAACTGTCAAGCTGGCGGCATACTCTGCTGATCATGGATTCCCTACCTCCAGCGGGTGATGGAAGTATATCTATGAACAGCTTGGAGCGAAGCTCATTGGATAAAGGCCAGAGCCTTTTGCCAGAGCCGCCGCACAGCAGTACGATATGCATGGGCTTCCTCCTTAAGCTCAGGGAGCTTTACTATAGATTTTCCGTTTATGAAAGGAAAGAGAACGATATTTAAGAGCCAGATCGCGGATTTGTTGCTCTTTTAACGAAGAAGCGTTCACATTCAGACTTTTATTCTTGGAACTTCTAAGGACCATGCTGCCTGGGTTTTTCGTGTACATAAAATTGGCATACGTTTCATACTCGGAGAAACCAAACTGTTTCTTCTTATTGATATTGGAGATGATCGCTTTGTACCATGGCAGCTTATGAACCGCTTCAATTTTCTGTTTTAAGGCAGCGAGTTTCGATTTGTCGAACAGCATATAATGGGTGACAAAAGAGCGGGGACGCGGAGCTTTCATGCCTAACAACTTGCGGTAGGTATTGAAATATTCCGGCTGGCTCCAGTCACGGCAGTAAAAGACTGTTTTGCCTTCTACAAGAAATGAATGAGGTTTAATCAGTACGGTATCTGCATCCATGACTAGAAAGTACTTTGCCTTCACAATGGAATCTCCGTTCATTTTGAGCAGCTGCTGATATAACCAGCCTGACCGATTCCATCGGGAGGACTGGTAGTGTATGTCGTTTTTGGTTATAGGCAGGACGGATCGCTCATTAACAAAAATGCAGTTTTTAAGGGAACAGAGTTTTCTGATTTTGGTGCTGACCGGAGAAACAATATATATGCTTCCAATGGGATGTTTTACATAACGGCGAATGTTATCGATGACCAGGGGAAGGGTAGCCAAATCTTTCTCGATCGCTGGTATAAGAACATCAATCTTAGGCGCATTATTCAACCGGATTCCAGGCTGGACGGACATCTTCTCAACTCCTTGCACAAATCGTGATGACTCATTATATGGTATGTGTGCAAAAGTGTTTTGGTCAGGGCATGTGCAAATATACATTTTTACGAATAGGGGCTTTTGTTGAGGGTTCCTTTATCGGTATTACATATAATGCTTGCAGGATCTTGATCAAACAGCAGGCTTTGATGCGGTTGCTGAAGGGAGAGTTTACGACATGGGAGTTGATAAATTGCAGCCGTTAAGAAGCAAATGGTTAAAAACAAAATTGATCATTAATAATGAATTAATTAAACCGTTCATCCCCGACACACAGAAATATAACAAGATGAATCTGAAATCCATGATCAGCAAATATGGAATGGTCTATGTCAAACCCGAGAGAGGTACTTTCGGGATGGGTGTTATTAAGGCAGAGATGGAAAGTCAGCAACATTTTGTCTATCAGATAGAGCAAAAACGTCTGACGTTTGACAGTTTTGAATCGTTTTATAACAGTCTGACTCGTCTGGTGAATAAAAGAAGTTATCTGATTCAGAGAGGAATCCATCTGCTTAAGCACAATAACAGACGTTTTGACATCCGTGTCATGATACAGCTAAGCCCGACCAAACATTGGGAAGCTACTGGAATCATCGGGCGACTGGGTCATCCAAAGAAAATCGTAACCAATTATCATAGTGGTGGTACACCGATGGATATTCACAAGCTGCTAAAATCACATGCATCCACCAAACGCAGAAACGAACTGATTCAAGAGATGAATGAGCTTAGCCTGCGCATAGCTCGTCATATGAAAAAAAAGTACCCGCATCTTAAGCAAATTGGTGTGGATATCGGCCTTGACCACAGTCTGAAACCCTGGATTATTGAAGTAAATGTCAAACCTGACCCATATATATTCAATCAATTAAAGGACAAGACGATGTATCGCAAGGTAATACGATATTACCGCCATGCTTTCCCCAAAAAAACAAAATAACAGACTGGACTTTTCATAGGAATGCTGGAGAAGGTTACAAGCTCAAGAGTCGCCAATGTGGCGACTTTTTTTGTTGATCTGCGTTTTAGGGTCGGAATAATGCATTTCATCCCAATTCGACTCCGAAACCTATGTTAAAATAGTATATTCGAGAGTGAAATTCAGAGTCGATGTCGATGAAAGGCGGATGTTCCCCCATGTTCAATATTGCAATCTGTGATGATGAGGAGCAGCAACGAGAACGTGTGAAATCCATGCTGGTCTCCTTATCTCTAAAAACCAATTTTGATTTTCAAATTAGTCTATTCACATCTGGTGAACAACTGCTCTCACACTACAGAGAGGTTGGGGATACATTCAATATTCTCATCTTGGATGTGGAGATGGGCGGAATGAACGGGATTCAGACCGCTAAAGAGATCAGGAACATGAAGTTTCTGGATGTACAGATTATGTTTCTGACCAGTTACCCGGAATATATGGTGGAGAGCTTTGATGTCATCACCTTTCAATATCTGATCAAGCCAATCCAGCCGCAAGTTTTCGAGGAAAAGATGATTAAGCTGTGTCAATATTTTCAGGCATTGGACAAAAAGTATGTACTAATCAAATCAGACTATGATGAACTGCTGCTGAAATATGATGATATTCTCTGGATTGAGGTCGTCAAAAGTTTAACGATCAAGAACAAGTTGAATTTTGTGACACAGGAAAATGTACATGAAACCAAAGGCATTTTATCCAGCTACGCTACAGGTTTGAAAGACCATGGTTTCTTACAGATTCATCGCTCGATTATCATCAACCTGATGCATGTTCAGAAGTTTTCCGGTACTCAAGTTGTCATGTTGAATGGAACGGAACTGCCCATAGGTCGATCCAAGGTCAAAGAAATCAAGGATGCTTACACCAAATATATGATCATGAGGATTCAATGATATGGGTACCTATATGATCTTTTCCATCATCTTTGTGACTTTACTTATGGCATTTCAGGCGAACTTTTATTTTGATTCTGTGTTGGGCAAGTCCAGGCGTAAGCCGCGCGCAGAGGGATCTATTTCATCGTTTTTATCCTGCTTTGTTATTTTTATTTGGTTTCTTCCTTCTCTGATATCGTTTCTACTGCTGTTGCTCTGCTGTTAATCTTCAGTCTGGCACAGTCCTATGAAGTGGAGTTCAAAATCAAGCTTGTTTTTACCATCCTGTATGCGGTTCTGATTACTATGGCGAATACTATAGCTGTATATATTCTCGGAGTTTTGGAATCCACAGATTTCATTTCATGGGAACAGTTCAACGGAGAAGACCACTGGATTCTCTCCAAGGTGATGCTGGTTGGTTGCAGTATTATGTTCATTGTTATTCAAATTGTGCGTTTAGTGGCCAAACGCAGAAGTTTTGCCGTGCATTATCGGTATTATTTGCTGTTTCTTATCGTACCCATTATTACGATCTATCAGATCAATGTGGCCTCCATATATAGTGAAAAAAACATATTCTACGTCTTTTCCGTACTGGGCTCTCTATTTCTCAACGTGTTCATTGTATATGTATTTGATAATATGGTGGAAAAGGTACAGCTTGCGCATGAAAATACCCAGTTACAGCGTCAGATGGACTACCAGGATGCCAACTATGAGAAGACCGTTCACAGTTTCAAAAACATTAAATCCATCATCCATGATATCAATCAGCAATTTCTGTATATTGATGAATGTATCCAACGTAACGAACTGGCGGCGGCAGGTGACCATATTAAATCTACATTAAATACCATTGAAGGTGCGTACCAGCGGGTGAACTCCGGCAATCTGGTCATCGATGCACTCGTTACAAATACCTTGGCTATGGGGCAGGCAAACGGGATCAAAATCGACACCAAAATCCAGCTCCACTCGCAACATATCCAGATCGATCGATATGATCTGTGTGTGGTGCTGGGTAACATGCTTGATAACGCAATTGAAGCCTCCAAGAAGGTTAGACAGGCGGAGGATCGATACATCCTCATTGCCATTCACTCCACATCATCTGCACTTGTCATCCAGATTATGAATCATGTGGAGCAACCGATCGTTGACTTGAAAAGTGACAAGCCCAATCCGGAGTACCATGGGATCGGTCTAACCAATATATCGCGAATGTGCGAGAAATATGGTGGACATATGAGTATTGAGCATCAGCATCGGAAATTTAACAACATGGTCGTGCTTCCGTTCCACACCGACAATCCCTGAACCTGCCGTTCAGGGGTTGTTTTTTTCCATTCAGGGTTCGTTTGCGTTCGAACAGTCTCTTCCCGGATATGATGAATCCATTCATAAGAACATTTGAAGGAGGACATGGGATGAAGAAATTAATTAGTCTTTTATGTACAGCGGTGCTTGTAATTACACCGCTGGCAGATGTCAGCGCAGAGGCGAATAATAACAGTACGATTGAGGCACGGGCGGAGCAGATCGCCAAGGAGATGGTGCAAACCTACGGTGTCACCAGTGTGCAATATGCGATCATGGATGAAGGAGAATACATTTTATCAGATAGTGTAGGACTGCACGATAAGGCATCACAGAAGCCAGTAGACAAGGATAGCATGTATGGCATAGGTTCGGTTAGCAAAATGGTTGTTACGGCAGCCGCCATGAAGCTGGTTGATTCCGGTAAAATAGATCTGGATGAGCCGCTTACTTCGTATATCAAGGACTTTAAAATGGCAGATGCGCGCTATACTCAAATCACACCGCGCATGTTGATGAATCATTCATCCGGTCTTTACGGTACACATTATGGAAACAGCATGTTGTTTGAAGATAATGACACCCGCAATCATGATGAGTTATTGCTCAAACTTCAGTCCGAAAAACTGAAATCCAAACCTGGCGCATACTCCGTCTACGCCAATGACGGTTTTCAATTGCTTGAAATCCTGGTTGAACGGGTGAGCGGATTAAGCTACAGCGAATATATCGCCAAGTTCATCAGCGAGCCGTTGAAGTTGGAATCAACGAAGACACCACTAGATTCCTTTGACAGAGCGCAATTATCCGAAACCTATTGGCCTACACTTGAGATGAAGATGCCTACCGAAAATGCAAACATTATCGGCACAGGCGGAGTGTACTCTACCGCAGAAGAATTGAGTCAATTCGGAGAGGTTTTAATGGGGAACAGACCGGATATTCTGTCCGAATCTGCTGTGAAGGCCATGCAATCTCATGAATATCGTAAGGGCATATGGGTATCTGATGAGCAAAATACGATCAATTATGGCTTGGGATGGGATTCGGTTGACCTTGCACCTTTCAGCGATTATGGGGTTACCGCGCTTGCCAAAGGCGGGGATACCATGTTGTACCATGCCGTGTTAATCACTATACCTGAACATGATATTTCAATGGCGGTTCTATCATCTGGCGGATCTTCCATCTACAATCAGATGTTTGCCAGCAAAGTGCTGCTGGACGTTCTGGAGGATCAGGGCATCATCGATGATGTTCAGCCTGATCAGAAATTCTCACCACCTGTCAAAGTGAAGATGCCAACAGAATTAAGCGCGTACTCCGGTCTCTATGGTACGGTAGGAGAGACATTGGATATAACGATTAAGGATGGTGAGATGCAACTGCCTGCTTTGCTGGGTGGAATTATTCCTGAGCAGACCTATGTGTACACAGGCGACGAACATTTTACAAGTGCGGATGGCAGTGTAAAAGCTAGCTTTGTGAAGGAACGTAATGACAAGGTGTATGTTAAAGTTCAGGGCATGATTACGTTACCCGGCATAGGTCAAACGGTAATGAACACGTATGATTATCAAAAACTGGATCATAATGCGCTTGACGCAGCAACGAAAGAGAAATGGACAGCTCGTGACGGCTCGAAATATTACGCGTTGGATGAAAAAATAACATCGATCTTTTATCTGCTTCCATCAATGCTGATCAAGAACCTGTCTGTTGATGCCAAAAATGGCTATGCTAATGGCACGCAAATCATGGATGCAAACAACGCAGAGAATATCGCCGAGATTCCTGTAATGAACGGAAGGAGACGCGTTTGATCTGCAATTTTACACAAAGAATGGCGCCGAGATTTTGCTCCAGGATGGGCAGGAATACATTGCCGAGGATGCGATTACTCCAATCTTTGGTGGGAAAAAAGGAGTTACGACTATTCCGGCAAACGGTCAAGCCCGGTGGTATGCGATCGACGCCCGCTCGGGTAACAAATCCATCACGGTGGATTCTCCGAAGACCGGAGGTTATGCAGTGTATAATGATAAAGGGGAAATGGTTGACTTCTCTGTAGCAACCAATCAGGAATCGACAAAGCTCCCGAAAAGTGGTTTTATCGTTTTTGGTGGGGATGCCGGTGATGTATTCCAGATTGAATTAAAGTAAAGCAGAAACTTCATTAATGAGTCACGTTCGCAACTTATCACCGAAAAAATACAGTTATCAAGAAGTCGCCTGGTGGCGGCTTTTTTGATATTTTCTTTGAATAATTTAACAATCCGGTAACTATTTGGACCTATCACGCGTTATGTTTATGTAGTTATATCTCAGGATTTTAATAACAGGAGGAATTCATTTACCATGGTCAATATACATAAACGTCAAATGAATAAGGAATGGAAAAGAAGAGCAGGAAGACCCATCATTGCAGGTATTACTGCCGGAATGCTGATGGTTCACGGCGTCATCGGCGTGTTGCCATCTCAGGCACATGCGGAAGCATCGGATGTATCCATTCGAAACTGGTATTCGTATCAGCGAATCACTGTACCTGAACTGAAACCTTCTTGGACAGCAAAAGTAGATAACTATTTGAATATGAACGAGACGTACATCGGAGCTAATGCCATCGCAGAAGAAGGAAAAGTATTCACGTTTGCTGGATCGAAGTTGATTGCACTTGATGCGACAACAGGTAAACGGCTGTGGACTTACGGCAAAGACCTGACTCCTTATGTTACCTATCGAAGCGGGATTCTCTACGGACTGACCATTGATCACAAGCCATATGCCTTGAATGCGAAGACAGGCAAAGCAAAATGGCAGTCAGGCACATCCACCTGGATTGATACGTATAACCGTACGGAAGCTCTGATTCCAACGGTGGATACCCTCTACGTGATTAAGGGGAGTACAACGTTCGCACTGGATATCCAGTCAGGCAAACTGCGCTGGGAAGCAGATGAACCATTAGGTGAAGGTAATGGTACTGAGTATCTGAGAGAATCTAATGGTGTGGTGCTGAGAACCTTTTTTGTCCAAGGGGCACTTACATCCTTACAGCTTAATGCATATGACAAGAAAACGGGCAAGAAGCTATGGGGTCATTTTGGTCAGGGGGAAGCTATTCAGATCAAAGACGGTCTTGTATACTCAGCGGACTACTATTCTTCGATGTTGGAAAATGACGAGTCTTCACCAGAACGCAAATGGAAAGTGAAAGCGTACAATCTGAAGACCGGTGTGTTAAAAGGAAGTCAGGAGTATAAGTGGACCATGCCGGGGGATCCACCGTATGTGAATGGGTATGGAGGGATATTTTCCAATAAAGACAAACTATACATTCTACAAGGGGATGCGATAGCGGAGTATCCGTTGACCTCAAGCAATCCGGGAACCGCGCCACTTCGAACTTTTCACCGTCCTTACGGCGAAAATATGGTATGGCTTGGCGTTACACAGGAAAGGTTGATCTTCAAAAACGGAAACACGGGAGAACTTACAGGCATCAAGCTGGCTAATGGTCAAGAGGTCCAGTGGCATGGTGATGCCCCCGTTTCTCAGATTGATGTTTACGGCAAAGGGATGTATCGAGCACAACGTAACGGCACACTGCTTGTCCTCAACATGATGTCGGGTCAGTCGGTCTTCCGCGTCTCCACCGGTGGAGATCTGCACAACACGACGTTGAAGACAAACGGAATGATCATCATCCAAGCCGAAGGCGAACTTCTCGGCGTTAAGCTGCCAGCATCGCTGAAATAAGTGATTTAAGATGAAAAATATGTGAGAAGACTGGATTACGGCATAGCTTGCTGATAATCCGGTCTTTTTTTATTTTTGCGCATAAAACACTGCAAAGTCCAAGTATTTGTACATGCAATCTGCCACGCGAAACCCTGCTTCCTCCAACCACACCAATTGATCCTCCAGCGTGGCATTGATATCCACCTTGCGTCTTTCTATTGAAGCCGAGATGGCTTCCTCAGACAAACCACTTTGATGAATCGCTTCTAACCAGCGCTGGCGGTAATAGGTGTCCGTATCTTGGGTTCTTCCCTGAACTTGATCTGCGTTGATGAAGCATCCACCTGGTTCTAACAACTTGTGTACAGAGTCAAACACCTTTTTCTTGTCAGCGTGGGTCAGATGGTGAATAGACAGGGAGGAGATAATCATATCGTAGGAACTGGTGAAATCATACTTGGAGTAATCCCCGATCACATACTGTACTTGGTTTGCATCAGCAAATCTTCGACGTGCTCCTTCGAGCATTTGATCACTAATATCGATCAGGGTTAATCGCGCGTTGGGATACTTTTGCAGGACCAATCCGGAGAGCAGTCCCGTTCCTGCACCCAGATCAAGAATACGTGGAGAATCGAGCGGGCTTTCCATTAGATCCAGAGCCATTCCATAAAAATCATCAAAACAAGGAATAAGCTGCTTTCGCTGCACATCATAATCTTGGGCTACCTTATCAAACAGCTGCTTTACTGAGAATTCCATGTGCTCATCACTCCTTGAGGTTTTCTCCATATTTTACAAACTGAAAGGCATCAAGGGAAATACTGATTATGGATAAACTCATAGGTTGGACCTATGGGTTCCGAGTCTCTGCCATGGGTAATAACATGTAAGCGCAGAATATAGACAGGGAGGAATGAACCTGATGTTTCAACCACGTTCTATTATGGTGAGTATCTCGTTAATCATTATGGTTCTAACACTTGCAGCTTGCTCTGGTAGTAATGAACCTTCGGCTATCCCTGAACCATCAATGCCAGTAGGTGGAACAGAAGAAGCGAATGAAACGAAGCGTCCACAGACCGAAAGTTTTGAAATGTTGACCGCAGATGGCAATCAATCACTAGAGGCGACCTTACAACAAGGAGGAGAATTCTCCTTGTACGTATTCGAGAAATTCACATTTGATGTTGCTCAAGGCCGTCTGTCACTGACTAGTAACGCTGACTATTATGTGGATATTGAACCACTGCCTTCGGATTATAATCTGGCAGAATTGGAGACAGCGGGTAAAGAAGAATTAGAAAAAGCCGGTAAGGTATCCGATTATAGTGGAGAACTGGTAGAACACCCGCTTGGTTATGCCGAGCTCTATCTTCAGGCCTCAGGTGAAGAAGGAATTAGTGATTATATGGTCTGGAAATCAGAAGAAGGGGACGCATTTCTATTCCGTCTTCATAATCCAAAAGGAGAAGAGGCCTCTGATTTCGCCAGCCCGGTCCTTGTTTCGTTATCCACCGTTCAGGGTGATTCGTAACTTGGATGACCATAATCTTTTCAACGAAAGTCGCCAACTGGCGGCTTTTTTTACTTTTGCAGATTGCATGGAGAAGTTGCGAGGTGATGTATTCACTTCCATTTGACTTAGAGTACGCTATAAGGTGTAGACTAGCATCAGAAACGATCCCAAAGGAGATGAAGAGAATGACACAGGAAAATAATACTAGAACTTTACAACATAAAATGGGCTCTGGCTTCAACCATAACAGTACAGCGGAGGATGTATTGAGAGATCTGGACTTGTCAGGACAGCTTGCTATTGTAACGGGTGGATATTCCGGCCTCGGGTTGGAGACGACACGTGCGCTTATTAATGCGGGAGCCCGTGTAGTGGTGACTGCGCGTCGTCCAGCGGTTGCGAAGGAAGCACTTTCTGGTCTGGAAGGTGTTGAAATAGATGCATTGGACCTCGCTGATTTATCCAGCGTTCGTGCTTTTGCCGAGCGATTTCTGGCGAGTGATCGGAACATTGACATGCTGATTCTTAATGCGGGCATCATGGCTTGTCCGGAGACGCGGGTAGGTCCTGGCTGGGAAGCTCAATTTGCAACCAATCATCTGGGCCATTTTGCCCTGACTAATCTGTTATGGCCAGCACTAGCAAGTCAAGGGGGAGCACGTGTTATTTCCTTGGCATCAGCGGGACATCATTTCTCACCGATTCGTTGGGATGACATCCAATTTGAACATGGCTATGAGAAATTCCCTGCCTATGGACAGTCCAAAACAGCAACGATTTTATTCAGCGTTGAGCTGGATCGTCGAGGTGCAGAGCACGGAGTACGGGCTTTCTCCGTTCATCCAGGCGGAATTATGACACCTCTACAGCGTCATATGCCAAAAGAGGAAATGATTGCTCTGGGTTGGATTGATGAATCTGGACAAGTGGCCAACCCTGCGTTCAAAACACCTGAGCAGGGGGCAGCGACGCAAGTCTGGGCAGCAACTTCACATCAGCTTGAGGGAAAAGGCGGTGTATACTGCGAGGATTGTGACATCAGTGAAATGGCTCCCGAGGATGGAGGTTTCTATGGGGTCAAGAAGTATGCTATCGACCCTGAGCAAGCTATTCGTTTATGGGAGCTATCGGCCAAGCTGACTCAAACAGACATAGAACTCTCATAATCATGTAGTTGCGGCAACAAAGCAACGGCTTGCTTCCATGCAGGAGCTCACGGAAAAGTTCGAAATCTAAAGAGAATGCGATTAATTATAATGAAAACAACATAATTTCAAACAAAATCTCCTATTTAGCATATAATAAAGAAGGAGCATCTCATTTTCGCGATGGTGCAATCATTTCTTTATGAATTCAGGGAGAGAAAATCATGAATATTTTTGAGCATCAGATACCTTTGGAAAAAGTGAAATTCAATGAACCGCTAAAAAATCACACGTTTATTAAAATAGGTGGTAACGCAGATATCCTCATCCATCCAACAACGATAGACGAAATCACTAAAATCGTGGAAATTGCCAACTTACATCAGTTACCTCTGACGGTCATTGGAAAAGGCTCAAACGTCATTATTAAAGACGGGGGCATCCGGGGAGTAACGATTTCTCTTAGCCACTTCGATCAAATTAAAGTGAGTGAGGACAGCATGATTGCGCAGAGCGGCGTTGATATCATTGATGTATCCAGACTTGCTTTGGAGCATAGCTTGACCGGTTTGGAGTTTGCTTGTGGTATTCCCGGCAGCACGGGGGGCGCACTTTACATGAATGCGGGTGCTTATGGCGGTCAGATCGCCGATGTTGTTGAACGTGCGACTGTGATCACCAAAGACGGCGCAGTGTTGGAAATCCCGCGAGAAGAGATGAAGTTTGGTTATCGAAATAGTCTCTTCAAGATGGATCACTATATCATACTGGAGGCCGAATTCGGGCTCAAAAAAGGAAACAAGGAAGATATTGCGAGCAAAATGAAGGAATTAACGTTCCTGAGAGAATCCAAGCAGCCGCTTGAATTCCCCTCTTGTGGAAGTGTATTTAAACGACCCGAGGGACATTTTGCAGGGAAACTGATTCAGGATTGTAACTTGCAGGGCACTCGCATCGGAGGTGCTGAAATCTCCATGAAGCATGCAGGTTTTATCGTAAATGTGGATCACGCTACTGCCCAGGATTATATGGATCTGATCCAATTTATTCAGAAGAAAGTATACGATACGTTCCAAGTTGAATTGGAAACCGAAGTAATCTTTCTGGGAGAGTAACTTCATTGGAATCATTAGGAGGTCGCCTTTGGCGGCCTTTTTTGCTTGTGGGAATGGTACTGAAACAAGTATCCACATGCTAATTATGGTAATATCAGAGTGATTGTATTTAATATTTCATCGTTATCATAAGGAGTGTACATGGAGATGTTCAAGCGTAACAGGAGAATTCTGCTAATCACTGCAATGGTAATTTTACTATCGCCTCTGTCAATCTTGGCATATATGTATATGAATGAACGTGCTGGCGGGCTAGCCGATCAACGGATATCCAAGGTTTGGGGATTTAGTGAACCTATACATATTCCTATAGCGAACAGTCCTGAGAGGGCAGTTCAGGAATTTAGAGGTGAGTTTTATACCTCCCAATTCATTCATCAGGAGGCTGTAGACGGTGGCATGATTTTGTTTACGCACAAAAAGGGTCGGGAAAACAACAGTAATCTGCAGATGGAGTATACCCGCAAGAACATATTCGGATGGAAATGGGTATGGGGTGGAGGATATTCCATTAATGAATCAGTTGAATCCAAGTTTGCACTGCATTATATGAGCATACCGAAACTGGAGCAAGTCTCCACTCCTTTTCCCATGTTATTTGGTAATATTCAGGACTCTTCCATTAAACGTATATCCGTAGAGACACAGGAAAATGGAACAGTAATCGCGACCGAAGCGAAACTGGTTGAGGTGAGTCATGGACATCTAATCTGGTATGTTTTCCTTCCTCCGTCAGCGGCTATCCCATATATAATTAAGGGATTTAACGAAGAAGGGAAACTCATTACCCATGAACAAATTAAAGATGCCAATGACAGCGGATCGTTAACTCTGGGGAAATGAGATATGGACTATTAAGGACATAATGTGAAAAGTAAACAACACCATAAACGCTTCAGAGGTCGCCTATGGCGGCTTTTTTTGTTGCCAAAGTAGTACCAACCATTCCACCAGTGAATGAACCGATCCTGCAAACCCGCGTCACGCAAGCGATTGGCTCATGCTATGGCTGATTGAACGATTGTTGCTGACCCCGCTCTCCCTTAACATGTGAACAGAGGAGCCTGCTCGTCATTCACCATCATTCTGTCAAAGGGGGCCCGCGATCGTATGGCTGAGCTGTCGGAAACATCAACGTTGCAACCCGGGGTTACAGTCAACAAACCCGTCAAACCAAGTTATCTGCGTAACATTCGAAAACACTGGATGTTGTATGTCATGATCCTGCCCGGCATTTTGTTCTATATTATTTTCAAGTACATTCCACTTGGCGGAAGCGTGATTGCATTTCAGAACTTTCAGATTATGAAAGGTATATGGAGTAGTCCATGGGTTGGCCTGGATAACTTCAAGTTTATTTTTACGTATCAGGATTTCTATCATGTGCTTCGGAACACAGCTCTGATTGCCTTATACAAACTGGTGATCGGATTTCCTGCTCCGATCCTGCTAGCGCTATTGTTCAACGAAGTGAGAAAAATGCTTGCCAAACGCTTTTTGCAGAGTTTGTTCTATCTGCCTCATTTTCTCTCCTGGGTTGTTGTCGGGGGGATCGTGTTTGAGGTGTTAGCCTCGGGTGGTTTTGTAAACGCTGTCCGTGGATGGTTTGGGTTCGAGCCGATCCTGTATATGCAGCAGGAGCAATATTTCCGACCTATTGTTGTGCTGTCCTCTATCTGGAAAGAGGTAGGTTGGGGAACGATTATATACCTCGCTGCGGTAAGTGGCATTGATCCCACGCAATATGAAGCGGCTGTGATGGACGGAGCGAATCGCTGGAAGCAAACGATCTACATTACATTACCTGCGTTGTTCCCGACGATCTTAACCCTGTTCCTGCTGAATATCGGCAATTTCCTGGAACTTGGCTTTGATCAGATCTACAACCTGCTGACACCGATGACCTACTCGGTAGGGGATATCATTGAAACTTATGTATACCGCTCTGGTGTCCTGCAAGGGCAATATAGTGTAACAACAGCGATTGGTCTATTTCAGTCGGTGATTGGCTTCATTCTGCTCTGGGTCTTCAATCGGCTTGCGAGAAAATCAGGAGAGGGGTTGTGGTAATGATCAAGCAGACGATTGGAGAAAAGCTGTTCCAAACCGCCAACTACATTTTCCTGACGCTTGCGGCCTTTACAATGCTCCTTCCTTTGCTACATCTGCTTGCGGTTTCCCTGAGTTCGCCGGTTGCGGCAGACTCCAAAGAAGTATTTCTGTGGCCCGTCGGCTTTACTTTCGCGTCATGGAAACACATTCTACAAAGCTCAGGCTTATGGCAATCGTTCGGTGTAACCGTATTCATTACGGTAGTGGGTACTGCGCTTAGTATGTTATTTTCAGTGTTGACCGCTTTTCCGTTATCGCGCAGAGAATTCATGATTCGCAAACAAGTCATGCTGGGCATCGTAATTACGATGATTTTCAATGCCCCGATGATTCCATTCTTTCTGACGGTAAGGGAACTGGGCATGATGAATTCCATCTGGTCCCTGATTATTCCTGGTGTAATTGGCACATTTAATATGGTCATTCTGCGTACCTTTTTCATGAGCTTGCCCAAAGAACTTGATGATACGGCCCGAATCGACGGTTGCCATGACTTCCGGATTCTGTTTCAGATTTATTTGCCACTATCCAAGCCGGTTCTGGCTACGGTCAGTCTGTTCTATGCGGTGGGATACTGGAACACGTTCCAGCGGGCAGTACTGTTTCTACGTGATCCAGGGCTCTGGCCTTTGCAGATGAAGCTGCGAGCGTATTTAACCAGCCCGGAGGAACTGGCCCAGGTAAATATGTTTCTTGGGGATTACAACTTCAATACAACCACGTTAAAGGCAGCGACGATACTTTTTGCAAGCGTTCCCATTATTTTGGTGTATCCTTATCTACAGAAGTATTTTGTGAAAGGTTCATTGCTCGGATCACTGAAAGAATAAACCATGTTCAGGGGGATGATTTCATGAGAAAACAACTGACCCGCAAGATGATGCCGCTAATGCTCAGTCTAGCCATGCTGTTGGTCGCTGGTTGTGGCTCAGCGACTACAAATTCCGGAAATGACGTTGGTAACGGCGAAGGCAGTGGTGGAGCTGCAAAAGTCAAAGTATTCAAAAGCCATATGGGCGTTGGCAGCTTGCCAACTGCGGATAATCCACATGTGAAATACATTGCTGAACAGACGGGGGTCCAGTATGAGCTCATTACAACGCCTCCCGGTTCGGAGCCATCCGAATACTTGAACCTGATGATTGCCTCCGATGAACTGCCAGATATCCTGCGTCCGATTGGAGGCATTGAGCAGACACTGATTCAGCAGGGAGGCGCGTTACCACTGGATGAACTCCTGCCTGAATATGCACCCCATGTGTGGGAGAGTATTCCTCAGGAAGCTTGGGATATCGTTCGCTCTGCTTCCCCTGATGGCAAAATCTATTATGTACCCAAGGTATTCCTTGTGCCTGAACGTGCACCGTTAATTCGTCAGGATTGGGTGGATAAGGTGGGCATGGAGATGCCTAAGACCACTGATGATTATGTCGAGTTGCTCACAGCTTTCCGTGACAAGGACCCGAATGGCAACGGCAAACCGGATGAACTGCCAACAAGCGGCAGGGAATTCGGCAGATGGATGGACCATTTGTTTGCGATGTACGGGGTAGCGATGTGGGAAGGGTATCCCGAATGGGATGAATACGATGGAAAGATTCAGTACGCAGGGACTACCGACAATATGCGGGAAGCAATCAAGTTCATTCGCATGTTATATGTGGAAAAACTGCTGGACAATGAAACCTTCCTGAACAAAGGGGAAGTGTGGCAGGCCAAAATCAATAATAACCTCGTAGGCAGCTGGTACCATTTGCCTGCAAATGTGCGAGATCGGTACAATGCGATGCTGACCCAGGCTCCAGATGCCTACATTGCAGCAATGCCGTTGCCCAAAGCCGAAGGGTTTGAAGCTTTTGTCACCCAGAAAAGCATGGGTGAACCGGAATGGATGATCCCAGCCACCAAACAGGATAATGCGCCAAATGCGCTGAAGCTGCTGGACTTCTTCTATAATCCAGAAAATGATGAATTCGGTCGCTTCGGTCTCGAAGGAGAGCAGCATGAAGTCAAGGATGGACGCAAAGTCATTCTTCCACCTGCTGACAACAAACCGCTTGCCCTCGGCATGAAGAATCTCACTACAGCAGAAGACATGAACAAGCGGATTGAAGAGACATATCCTGAAGATCAGCAGCAAATGGTCAAAGACATGTTCGAAGTCAGTACTGCCGATGCACGGCAAATTGCCGGTGACGGTCTGCCAGCCTCTGTGTATGAAGGTTTTCCTGATATCCAGTCTCACAAGTTGTTTCAAGAGGTATTGACCAAGATCGTTATCGGCGAGCTGCCAATCGAGGCTTATGATGAATATGTGAAGAAATGGAATGCTTCCGGGGGAGAAGTGGTCACCCAGCGTGTACAGGAATGGTATGAGAAGGTGAGAAAATGAAAAAAAGATATGCCCTATGCGGGGTCAGCGGCAGAGCATTGGGACAATTTGCAAAACCAATTCATGAGCTGTTCTCTCATAATTCAGAGGTTGTCGCTCTGCTGGATACCGATCCTGCACGGTTTGAAGTCTATCGTACCCGTTTCCCTCAGCATACAGAAGTAGCGGTATATGGCGCTTCGGATTTTGGGGTCATGGTCGATGAGACTCGGCCAGACTGTATCATCGTAGCTGGCAGGGACGATACCCATGCCCATTATATTGTCGCCGCGTTGGAGCGGGATCTCGATGTTATCACCGAAAAGCCAATGACGACTACAGGAGCTGATGCCAGACGCATTCTGGAAGCAGAAGCAAGAAGTAAAGGCAACGTCATCGTAACGTTCAATTATAGGTATATGCCGATCCACATGCGCATCAAGGAATTAATTCAGGAGGGGAGACTCGGTCGTGTCACTTCCATAGACCTTAACTGGTATATCGATACCCATCACGGCTCCAGTTATTTTAAACGCTGGAACCGTGAACGGGCATTCTCGGGCGGTCTGTCGGTCCATAAAAGTACTCATCACTTTGATCTGGTCCAGTGGTGGATCAATCAAAAGCCAGTTGAAGTTTTTGCCTATGGAGCACTGAACTATTACGGGGCTGAAGGTGAATGGAATCCGGCACAGGAGGACGGAAGACATTGCCGTACATGCCATGTCTCAGAAGATTGTGCCTATTATTCCCGCTGGACGTCCCGCAGTCGTCAGATCCGGGTACCGGATGACCATCTGAACCAGCTCGGTACAACAAGCCAGCAGGAGTTTCCGTACACTTCATACCGTCCCGACCAGTGTATCTTTGATTCCACCATTGAGATTGAAGACACGTATGCCGCAACCGTGAAATATAGTGGCGGCGCGCTGATGAGTTATTCGGTTAATTTCTCACTTCCTTACGAAGGGTACCGTTTGGCGATAAATGGCACGAAGGGCAGGCTAGAAACATTGGAGTATCATATGCCGGCCCGGACGCCTTTTCCCACACCCGTCCAGACGATCGATTACTTTCCGCTCTTTGGTTCAAAAGAAACGATCCATGTTGTTCATCGTGAAGGCGGACATGGAGGAGGGGATCCACTGCTGCTGGAGGATATTTTCCTCGGCGAAGATAAGAGACGCCCTTACCGAATTCTGTCTGGCGCTGAAGACGGCGCTTATTCCGTTGCCGCTGGAGAAGCAGTGTGGCGATCTGTGGAAGAGCATCGGCCTATTCACATAGACGAAGTGCTGGGTGGTTGGAACAGCAGAGTACCCACGCCCAAAGGGAGGGAGAAGTGACATGAGCAGACCTGTGTATTTTGAACCGGAGGAGAGTATGGCTTATCACAGTGGTGAAGACGTTATGCACGCCCTGATGAGCATTGCGGGAAGGTATATTGGCGCCAATCCTCCGCATCCCCCGGTCTACAGGGTGAGTAGGCCAGGACTTGTGCGCAAGTCCGATGATCACCGCTACGTCTTCCCGCTGGGGGATTTATTTCCCCACATGGGCAAAGGACAACAGGTCTATGCATGGGCCAAACTGTGGAGTGACAGTGATCAGGAATTTATTTTTCATATCACCTGCTTCGGGCCTGTTAGGTTATATCATAATGGCGTGTTGATCTATGGTTCTGCACCTGAAGAGGAATATCCAGCGATTCCTGTTCTGAAACTGAAATGTGGGCTAGTCAGAGGCTGGAATCATTTCGTTCTTGAATTCAAATTAGGGGAAAAGGGGGGAGGTGGCCAGTTCGGCACTGGCTCCCGGAAGAACAAACCACTTCACTTCATTGTGCCTTCGCTCGAACGAGATGGGGAAGAAGGCTGGCTCTACAGCGAGCCGTTGGATTTTCCGTTGTCGGAAATTCCTTCTGGCCCCATGCGAGAGAAGGCCACTGGCGTTAACTGGTTGCCTCGGGAGGAAGACCCCGAGAAGCCATCGCCTTATGGACAGTTGGCACGGATGTATGGACTGACCAGCGGCATGTCTGCGTATGCATGGACGAAGATAGGTGGTACGAAATGTGGCAAGGAGACTGTGCTGATCTCTGGTGAGGCCTACAGCCCGATTGAATTCTCGGTGGAGGGCAAGGTGGTATTCCATCAAGAGCATGCCGGACGCTTTCGCTTCGAACTGCCATTGTCTGCTGACGTGCAAGATCTGACAGCGAACTGTGTAGGTGGAGACCGGGATTGGGGATTCCGGATGGATGCAACTACAGATGAGATGTTGACACCCGCACTGGATGTGAAAGGGCACAGAGGCAAGTGGCTGTACCTGGGTCCTTTTCAAACGGAACAGGAGATTGATCTGGCTTCCTGCCAGAAGATGAAGCGGACTGCTCGTAGCGGAACAGGTGAAGACGTATACTGGCGAACAGAGCTGCCAGACGGAGAGGTACGTCCATTTCTGGAAAATGAATGGTTCGGCCGATGGAACTATCCCCTGGGCGTCACGTTATACGGGTTGCTTCAGCTTGGCAAAGCGGGTCAACGATCGGATATTCGAGATTACGTGCTGAATCACATTGAATTTGCCTCTTAACGTTTCAGCTACTCCTTATGGGACAGAGAACGTTATGGTGCAGCTGGGCTGAATAATCAGCTCTCCCACATCGACAGCCTGGACGACTGTGGATCTTTCGGCGCCACCATGCTGCTTGCCGATCGGGAACGCAAGTTGGACGGCGTTTCAGAGACGGCAGCTCATATCGCTGACTATATTTTGCATCAACAGTCCCGTCTGGAAGATGGCACTTTATACCGCAAGATTGGTGTCTCCAGATCAATGGATAACACGATGTGGTGTGATGATCTGTATATGAGCATCCCGTTCCTGTGTAGATACGCCGAATGGTCGGGTGACGATCAGCTGCTGGATGAAGCGGTAAGACAGGTTCTTTTGTATAAAAAGTATCTGTATATTCCAGAGCTTCAAATCATGTCCCATGTATTCGATGTGGAGCGAGGTGAGCCAACACGGACCCCTTGGGGCCGAGGCAACGGCTGGGTGTTGTTCTCTATATCGGAGCTGCTGACGGCCCTTCCTCATGAGCATCCATCCTATACAGTTCTCATTCAGTTCTACAGGGAATTGTGTGAAGGGTACTTGGCATTGCAGGGCAGAAACGGACTGTGGCATCAGGTATTAACGGACCCGGAGTCGTATGAGGAAACATCCTGTACCTCCATGTTCATCTATGCGTATGCCCGAGGGGTGCGAATGGGCTGGCTGTTAGATCCGAAACCCTATGCACAAGCGGCGTATCAAGGGTGGAAGGGGCTTACGGAGCGCACAATTGATAAAAGAGGCAATGTATACGGCGTATGTCGTGGCTCCAGCTACTCCTTCACGAATCACTATTACAAGCATGAACTGGGTTGGAATCTGAATGACGCCCATGGGATCGGCATTGTACTTCTTGCTGGGCTTGAAACTATTTCCATGCAAGAATGGCAGATAAACACGCCGGTTTTCGCTACGGAAATGGTCGGAACACCGGAGAAATTGGAGAAATCATCTTTTTAGAGGGAGAAAATAGGCTATTGGACCGGGTCGTATTGGGCATATGGGAACGGTATAATATCGGTATATTGCATATGAGGTGGGATAATTGTGACCCTTTCCTTCTTAAAGTGGCTAAAATTCAATTTCACCAATACCCAGACCCGGCTGCTGCTGATTCTGACTGTTGTTGTCTTCATGATTATTATTGCGGTGGGGATGACGACATATTATTCTTCCAAATCGGTGTTACAGCAGGAATTAAGTGAGCCGCAACACCAGATGCTGCGTATCAGCATGAATGATATTGATGAAGTGATCCGGGAAAGTGATCAGATTGCGGTGAAAATTGCACTGAACAGTAATGTATACCGATTTCTCACCAATGAAGTACAGGGATCATACCGCAATATTACGGAACTGGTACAATTTCTGGAAACCTTAATCAGTAGTACGTCCTTTATTAAGAGCGCTTACATTTTTGATATGAATCGGGAGAGCATTGTTTCCTTCCCACAAGGCTACAGCTCCAGCAAGGTTAATTTCCCGGATTCGGATTGGGTTAGTGTTGCCGATGAACTTGAAGAGCGTCCCATGCTGGTCAAGCAACGTGATATTTCCACTTCTTCTGGTGCATCCATGCCGCAAATTACACTTTACCGAAAAATAATGATCGCTGGCGAATTGAAAGGGATTATCGCAGTTAATTTCAAGACAGAGAAGATGTTCGAGCACATGCTGCTCTCATCCGTCTCCGACCTTGACAGCCATCGATTCATCCTCGACACCAACAACCACCCTCTATATGATCTCGGCAATTATGCCGTCGGAGAGGAAGCGGTCAGTCATGTACTCACCCAATTGGATGGTGAAAAGCTTGGTGAGTTTAAACATGAAGGTAAGCTTTTACTGGCTTCACAGACCATTTCACCGTACACCGGATGGCGTTATCTGTCCGTGATATCACAAGACAGTCTCCTGGCTAATGCACAGAAGATCCGCAATATTGTTTTTATCGTATCTTTGTTGGCTCTTGTAGCAGGAGCGGTTACGATCACAGTTTACAATACAGCTGCTTTTAGACCGGTAAGACGCATGAGACAACTGCTCAGCGGATACGACCAGGAGAGAATCCATCCGGAGCAGATTGATCTGGAGAAAATAACGGGGCAACTGCTAACGGATCATGCTCAGCAGGCCATCAATCTCAGGCAGACCCTTCCGGAAGCTTCATCCAAATTTCTGACGGATATCTATAACGGACATATGACAGGAAGTCGGGAAATTAGCGAGAAATGGTGCCGTTATTTCAAGGATTGGAGCGATGAGCCACTCTCTATTGCCATGTTGTCGATTGATAATTATAAGGCCTGGTGTGAGCGCTTTACGAAGTCAGATCACTCCCTGCTGAAATTTGCCATTGGTAATATCATAGCTGAACTGTTGTCTGGACAATGGCGGGTGTTATCAGCCGATCTGGGCAGAGACCGGATGCTCGTGATGCTGCAACCGATTCATTCTGGCGGTAGCAAGAGCGTAGCGACAGCAATACGAGAGACGATTGGCATGATTCCTCGTTTGCTCAAGTTTCAGGTGTCGAGCGGCGTAAGCGGGGGGCACGACGGATTCATGCGACTTCAGCGAGCCATGCATGAGGCGGAGAGTGCGCTGGATTACAGATTCTATCGGGGGTATGAACGAGTTATTTCGTTTGAAGAGATCTCGGGTCTGCAACCGACCGAGAACACATTGGAAGAACATGAATTCATGACACAACTGACGGAGACCGTCGAAGCAGGCAGGGGTGAAGAAGCCCTGAGAACTTTTGACAAGATAGTCGGTCGAATGACGCACGAGCAATGGCATCCTTCATCAGCGCTGGCCTTTCTTGAAGCTGTTGCAGCTACACTTGAACGTATTCGCCTGAAGCGCGAGACAGAAGGCTGTGGATTCGAAATGGTGGATATGCGGACCATGCATCTGGAGGCTGTCTGTGAAGTGCTGCGAAGCCAGATCGAAGGTTTGGCTGATTGGTTCGGTAGTCTTATGCTCAGCAAGGATTTCATACTGTGTCAACAGATGATTGCATTTATGAACAACCACCTGGAAGACCCGGTAAGCATTCAGGAGATTGCCGAGCATGCCGGGATCGGAAGCAGTTTGGCAAGCCAGTTGTTCAAGCAGGAAATAGGTGATACCATCCACGGATATTTCACTAAGCTTCGGATGGAACGTGCCTGTGAACTATTGCTGGATACGGATTACAGAATTTCCGAGATTGCAACGATGGTGGGTTATCAGCATGAGAACAGCTTTATTCGTGTGTATCGAAAATACAAAGACATTACACCGGGAAAGTACAGAGAAATAATGCGAAGCCGCAGGGGTGTAGTACGGGAATCTTGATCCATAGTTGAACCCCATAGAATGATAAGGAGGCAGGGCCATTGATGGATCGACAATCAGTCGTCACCAGGAATCATCCGGTATTAACGGAGCTTGAACCCAGATCACCTTTATCAGTAGGTAATGGAGAATTTGCATTCAGTGCTGATTTTACGGGACTTCAGACGTATCCAGATCTGTATGAACTACCTCTGGGTACACAATCCAACTGGGGTTGGCATTATACGGGCGGTCATCATGTATTCGGAGATGAGGATATTGTCTATCAGGCGTTTGAGACATATGGCCGCAAAGTGCCATATCCCATGAAGCCGGAAGACAAGGAAGAAGCCTATCACTGGCTTAGGCAGAACCCGCATCGACTTCAGCTTGGACGCATTTCATTTCGTTTGCTAGGAGAAGATGGTCAGGAGACGGACGTCACCCATGTCGTCCCGGTACGTCAGGAATTGAATCTATGGACCGGAATTCTGCACAGTGAATTTACCGTGCAGGGGGAAGAAGTGCGTGTAGAGACAGCCTGTGACCCACGACTCGATTGTATCGCCATTTGTGTACAATCCGAATTAATCCGTAAGCAGCGTCTGCAACTGTTTGTTGTATTTCCAGCGCCCGATATGACACACCGGAGCTGGTCAAAATCAGTATTCCCCGACTGGAAGCAACATGACAGACATTCTACTGTGCTGACATCGGTCACTTCGACTTCCGCATCATTGAAACGTGTGCTGGATGAAGATGAGTATACATTGGAATGGATCTGGGACGCAGGCCAACTGGAACAGACGGGAACTCATGAATTCACACTATCTCCCAAGGCCGTACCAGACTCGGACATCTGGTCGTGCAGTGTATCTTTTGCTGCAGATAAGCCGGAAACCTTGCCAGCAGATACAGTGTTGCGATCAAGCTCGGTCCACTGGAATCAGTTCTGGAATGATGGCGGAGTGATTGATTTTGAAGGCAGTTCAGATCCGCGTGCCGCTGAACTGGAGCGTAGAGTGGTCCTATCCCAGTTTCTGAGCGCGGTGCACAGTGGTGGGTCCATGCCACCACAAGAGACCGGATATATGTATAACAGCTGGTTCGGAAAAATACATCTGGAGATGCATTGGTGGCATGCAGCGCATTTTCCACTCTGGAATCGGACCGATCTGTTGTGCAAGAGTCTGGACTGGTACCTGACCATCCTGCCAGAAGCACTCGAACTGGCACGCTCTCAAGGTTATGTCGGTGCGCGATGGCCCAAAATGGTGGGTTATAACGGGCATCAGACTCCGTCGCCAGTAGCTCCGGGATTGATCTGGCAGCAACCACATCCTATGGCACTAGCTGAGATGTGTTATCTGTCCCGGCCTGACCCTGCTATGTTAACAAGGTATAAGGATATCGTATTTGAAGCGGCTGACTTTATGGTGTCCTATGCCCATTGGGATGGGAAAAGGCAAGCATATGTGTTAGGTCCGCCGCTTATCCCTGCGCAGGAGAATCACGCGATGAGCGATAGTTTGAATCCGCCCTATGAACTGGAGTACTGGAAATTCGGTTTGGAGATAGCTATCCTTTGGGCAGAGCGTTTGAATCATCCAGCCAATCCAGACTGGCGAAGAGTGGCTTCGCACATAGCTAAACCTCGACATGAGAACGGAGTTTATCTCGCACACGAGAATTGTCCGGACACTTACACCGTTAAAAACCATGATCATCCCTCGATGGTTGGAGCACTTGGACTATTGCCAGGTTCATTAATCGATTCGGAGATCATGAGAAATACGTTGCTCAAGGTCAAAGAATGCTGGGACTGGGAATCCGCCTGGGGTTGGGATTTTCCGATGTGCGCGATGACAGCAGCCAGATTGAATGAACCAGAGCTTGCAGTGGATTTCCTGATGATGGATGCCACGAAGAACACGTATTTGCCTAATGGACACAACTATCAGAGAGCAGGGTTGTGGGCATATCTTCCCGGGAACGGCGGTCTCCTAACCGCTGTCGCCATGATGGCCGCCGGCTGGACAGGGGCAGGAGAACAAGCGAATCCGGGATTTCCACGGGATGGAAGCTGGACTGTGAAGTGGGAAGGTCTTCATCCTTTGATGTAACATCAGAACGTTAAACCCCGATTGAACGGTACAGATGGCATAATCCATCAGAAGGAGGATTTCGATATGGTTGGAACTTCGACAAAGGCAGTGACACAGGAACGGAGAATGTCTGTCAAAATAGCAGATACCTTGCTTTCCGAATGCCAGAATGGCAATCATCCCAAGATTGCAGGCAAATGGGGCTATGTGGGCGGGATGACGCTGATGGCATTGGAACGCGCCGCCGAATGGAATCAAGAATCTCGCTATGCGGAACTTGTCCAGCGTCACATGGATGACCTCATCGAGAATGACGGTACCATTCGGACCTACCAGTTGAATGATTACAACCTGGACATGATTAATGAAGGCAAAAATCTGTTCAGCCAGTGGAAGAACTCAGGCAATGACAAATATGCTAAGGCAATTTTGCACCTGGTTGACCAGCTTAAAGGACAGCCACGGACAAGTGAAGGAGGATTCTGGCATAAGAAAATATATCCGTTTCAGATGTGGCTGGATGGTATTTATATGTCTTCACCCTTTCTGGCGGAATATGCGAGCACCTTCGATCATCCCGAGAGCTTCGATGAAGTGGCACGACAGATTTTGTTGATCGAGCGAAAGACCCGTAATCCGCGTAATGGCTTACTCCACCATGCCTGGGATGAGAGCAGGGAACAACGCTGGTGCGCTCAAGATACTGGTCGATCCGTTCATGTTTGGGGCCGGGCCATGGGATGGTATGCAATGGCCGTTGTGGATGCACTGGAGCACTTTCCCGTGGATCACCCACAGCGCGGACAGATTATGGGCATATTTGAACGAATGGCATACGCGATTGCTCATGTTCAGGATCATGATAGTGGACTCTGGTACCAAGTGATGGATCAGAACGGAAGAGCGGGCAATTATCTGGAAGCCTCTGCTTCCTGTATGCTGACCTATGCACTCGCTAAAGGCATCCGGTTACATTATCTGGCTGAACTGGACCGTGAAGTCGTTGATCATGCCTATGCAGGAATATTGAAGCGGTTAGTCACTGAAGATGAAAAAGGGGTGCACTTGCACCACATCTGTCACGGTGCCGGACTTGGTGGGAAGAAGTATCGAGACGGTTCTTATGAATATTACATCAGTGAACAGGTCGTTAGCGATGTGCAGATGGGCGTAGCCCCGTTCTTGCTAGCCAGTATTGAGATGGAGAGACTTGGGGCGGAAGAAGCGTGAACCAACACAAGGACCAGACAGACACTACAGGCATACGGCCGGACAGGAACAAGTTGTTAATGAAATATCCCTCTTCTTGGTGGCAAGGGATGTGGCGAGAAGCGCTACCTTCTGGAAACGGTAAACTTGGTGCTTCAGTGCAAGGCGGAATTCAGGCGGAAACTGTGCTCTTGCAGCACAGTGAATTATGGCATTGGGGGCGCAAAGATGAGCTGCCCGATGTCAGTCATACCTTATCAGAAACCCGTAAGTTAATGGATGAGGAACGATATTTGGAGGCAAGCTGGCACCTGACCCGTACACTGCAAGCAGAAGGTTACGCTTCCAAGTTGTCTTCCCGATATCCACTGGCTACAATGACGGTGGAAATGAAGTGTAATAACGCTTTTCGCAAATATCGGCGGGAACTGGATATGGACACAGGGGAAGTTCAGGTGCGCTGGCAGGACAGAAGTCACAACTATACAAGAAGTCTTTTCGTCTCGCGTGCAGACGATTGTATTGTCTATGAGATCCAGACTCATAGAGTGAAAGATGGAGCAAGTGCGCAGGGAACAGATTCGGCTGAGCATTCATTGCTGTCGGGGACGATAGGCCTTCAATTCCCGCAGGGCGACCGGGTAAGAGAAGATGATGAGTTCAACGTACTAAAGTCGTCTATAACGATAAGAATTGATCGGGATCATAGTGGAGACTACCTGTGCTATGGCGGGCAAAATGACGATGGACAGGACTACGGAGCGGTGCTGCGACTGATCCAATTGAACGAAATACCTGATGTGAGTCATGATCAACAAAAGGAAAGCGAAACTAACGAAGACATGCTTAGCAGGCAACTTCATTTCCAGACCTCTGGAAAAGTGCTTGTGCTTGTTAAAATGTTTGCTACGGGCAGACGAGCGCAGGAATGGACACGGTTGAAGCAGGAACTTGCATCGCTTGAGAGCGACTACAATACGTTTCTGGATCGGCATATATTACTGCATCAACCTTTGTTTCGGTCCGCTGAACTAGATCTGGATGATGAAACGGATGACGGGCGCTGTAATGAAGATTTACTTCTGGAAGCCTATGAAGGTGAAGCACCTACAGGATTTGTGCGCAAGATGTGGGCCTATGGTCGATACCTATTTATCAGCGGAACCTCTGAACATAGCGGATTGCCATTTGGATTATACGGCTTGTGGGGTGGTGATTATCGCTTGATCTGGGGCCACAATATGGCGAATGAGAATGTGCAAATGATGTATTGGCACACTGACGTAGGTGGTTTATCCCATCTGAATCGTTCGTTGTTCCGCTATTACAACGGATTAATGGATGACTTTCGGGACAATGCTCGCAAGTTATATGGCTGCCGAGGGATTTACATTCCCGCTGGAACCACGCCGTGTATCGGGGTGCCTAACCAGATTGTTCCCGTAATCATGAATTGGACGGGAGCAGCAGGATGGATCGCCAGACATTATTATGCACATTATCAGTTCACTGGGGATAAGCAGTTTCTGCTGGAGGAAGCCTTGCCCTTCATGAAGGAGGCCCTTCAGTTCTATGAAGATTTTCTGGTGCTGGGTGAAGACGGAAAATACAAGATATACCCGTCTGTTTCGCCAGAGAATACACCTGAGAATTTTATGCCTAAGCATGGACAGCCACTGGCGCATCCTATGCCTACAGCCATTAATGCCACCATGGACATTGCCATTATTAAAGAACTGCTACAGCATGTCATTGCAGCCAGTCGACTAACTGGAGTGCATACGACTAAGATTCCGTGCTGGGAAGCCATGCTGGAGCATATGCCCGACTATCTAATTGATACGGAGGGAGCTGTGAAAGAATGGCTGCATCCTGCGTTTGAAGATCGACGTGATCATCGTCATCTTTCACACCTGTATCCTGTTTTTCCAGGACAGGAGCTCACCCGTGAAGAACAGCCAGAACTGTTCCAAGCGTTCGAGACAGCAGTTGATCAGCGAAGGCTTGGTGCTCAGAGTGGTTGGTCCCTTACACATATGTCATCCATATATGCTCGACTTGGCAATGGTGAGCGGGCGCTGGAAAGTCTCGATATTCTTGCGCGCTCCTGTGTTCTGAGTAATGGGTATACCTTGCATAATGACTGGCGCAATATGGGAATATGTATGTCCATGCCCGCAGCTCCGATTCAGCTGGATGCCAATATGGGCTGGGTTAATGCAGTACAGGAAATGCTGCTCTATGTGTCAGAACAATGGATCAAGTTACTGCCAGCATTGCCAAAACGGTGGACACAAGGATCCATTCATAACTGGTGCATACCAGGAGGTAGAATGTCCTGTACATGGAATCGGAACTCGGGCTTCTTCCGGGCAGAACTTGTCGCGGACCGGCGGATCAATACGAAGCTTCATATTCCTGAATGGGTGAACGGATGCGAGATGCTCAGCAGAAGTGCCTGCTTATGTGAACTTGATGATAATGGCATCTATGAGCTTGAAATTGAAGCTGGTGGGGAACTAGTGCTGGAACAGACAGCAACTGGACAGGTGCAGTAAAAAAGTCTCCATTAGGCGGCTTTTTTACGTAGGAATTATAAGTTGCTTCGAATACTTTCCTAGTACTGAACAGTTTGAAGAATACTTTGGTACTGCAAAAAAAGCAGCAGCATTCAAAGACTTATTTTCCAGTCTAGGAGTGCTGCTGTTTTTTGGCTAGGGATGTAATAATTAACTGGACTTTGAATCACCTGCGGTTCGATTGGCCTTCACATATTTGAGCTGAGCAACGATGATGACGCTGATGATGACCAGCAGGAACCACGAACTGATCTTGCTAAAGCTAACCAGTTGCCAGGCATCATGCTGATCAGGGTATTTCCAGGCATTGAAGAATGTAGCGATGTTCTCTGCAGTCCAAATGAAGAAACCAACAATGATAAAAGCAAGCGATAAGGGCATTCGATAGGTCGTTGCTCGTACCCGGTAAATAATCCAGGTTTTCCAGAAGACCATAAATACAAGCGCCGTCAGCCACCAGCGAAAATCGGGAATAAAATGATGAGTGAAAAAGTTAATATAGATGGCTGCACCGAGCAGCATCGAAGGTGCAAAACCAGGCCATCCGGTCATGTCCATGCGCAGTCTTCGCCACACCTGACACATAAAACTGGCTACACTTGCATACATGAATCCGCTATAAAGAGGGACACCCAGGATTTTGCTGTATGCTTGCTCAGGGTATGACCATGATCCCATCCATACTTTATAGATTTCCAATACGAGGCCAATAATGTGAAATACACAGATGACCTTGATTTCATCCTTGGTTTCCAAGCCGCTTCGATACATCAGGTACTGCACAGCAAGCAATACGAGCAGAATGGCATCATATCGATGAAGGAAAGGAATAGGAATTACGCTGGACAAGGCCAGTGTTCCAAAGATCGCTACGGGAAATATGCAGCTCATGGCCTGATGATAGCCAAAATGAAGTAGTTGTATTAGAGATTTCAAGTTGAGTTAAACTCCTTTCCAAACATGTTGGAGCAAGATTCATTTAAGATTTAAGGTTCTTCATCACGGGCGTTTTTGCCTACACTTCATAATATAGATATGGTCCATGAATAAAAAGAGAAAAAAACGCGCAAATCTGTTCTTGTTTTCAAACTGGAATCATCATGAGAACGCTCTATAAGAGGCGATAGGTTCACTCCATGTATATTCTCTTCTGGTTATGTTAAAATGAAATTCGTACAATTACATTAGACAAGGAGGCCGCTATGCAACCGATTAAACCTCAAGATATTCAGCTCCGGATCAATAATCTTGCTGATCAGGACTTATACGTACATCTAGAACTTACGTCAGGTGCTTACGCACAACACATGGACAGTACAAAACATCCAGCATCGGCATTCATTACTAATGCGGCCATACGATATACGCAGGGGTCCATTTCAGGTACAGGTCCATACCGTGTTGGTCTAAAAACGACGCAGGGATGGCTTTACGCCGAAGGACTTACACATATTGATGAGCAGGAACAAGAAAGACTGATTCTCGCCGGTCACGACAGCCAAGGTAAACTAGTTGTGGCGTTACAATTAAGCCGAGAGATGTTCTGATGAAAGCGGAGGATTGAATAACCATGAATACTACACACAACGAGCAAGAGCATGAGCGCATCTTGGTGGTATATCCACATCCAGATGATGAAGCTTTCTCTGTATCGGGAACGTTAGCCAAATACATAGATGGCGGTGCCCATGTAACCTATGCTTGTCTAACACTTGGCGAGATGGGGCGCAATATGGGGATTCCTCCATTTGCCAACCGAGTGACATTGCCTGCCATCCGTAAACAGGAACTCATCGAAGCTTCTGAAGCGATTGGTATTCAGGACCTCAGGATGCTGGGTTTCCACGATAAAATGCTGGAGTTCGAAGACCCACAGTTACTGGAAGATACCATCATGTCGCTACTTAAAGAGTTGAACCCCACGCTGGTCATTACGTTCTATCCAGGGTACAGTGTTCATCCTGATCATGATGCAACAGGAGCCGCTGTTATACGTACAATCGCTAAACTTCCTGTGGATGAACGTCCGATGGTTCACTGCGTTGCGTTCGCTAATAATCAGGAACAGTACATTGGCAAACCGGATGTATTTGTTGACGTATCCGAATTTTTGGATCGAAAAATGGCATCCATTCGTGCCCATCGTTCACAATTCCAGGCAGCAGAGCTTGTAGGAAATCGTGAGCTGAATAATGAAGAAATCAAGAAACGTTTTGGCAGAGAAACATTTTGGACCTATCCATTTGAATAATATATTACTTAGAAGTCGCCTATATGGCGGCTTTTTTTGATTTACATCACAATATCGACACAAAAATGTAGCGTCTATAGCCTAATTGAGCTATATGGAATAAATATTATTTTAAGTACACTGTGATCAGGATTGTGATAACGCTTCATTTATTACGTTGCTTCAATGGATGAGGAACATGGAGAGTTGATTTTGAGTGAAATGGAGGGATGGTGTGTACAACCAACGTATATTTTGGATTAACGTAAGACCCGTTGAATACATTGCCACAGCAATAAGCTACTGTAACAAGAAGCCGGAATTGCGCGGTTTGAATCATGAGTAATCCTTGGGCAGGCTTGGATGCATTCAACAGTTGTAAGAAGAGTCGGGTTACAGGTTTAATTTTTCTACTCGGAATGATGTTGCTTCTACTATCCCTTCCGCATGGTGCAGTCATGGCCTCTTCTGGACATCGTGATCTCATTCCCCTTCAGCCTATGATTGACCGTTCTGTACCTGGAGAAGTCATTGAACTTACATCAGGTCGTTATTCTGGACCCGTGACGATTGACAAAAACATCACCATTCAGGGTGATCCTACGGTCATAGTTGTTAATGCGGAAGCCACCTCTACGATAATGATTCGCTCGGATGGAGTGAAATTGAGCGGTTTTACAATTGAACATGATAGCAATGAACAGACTGCAGCGATTCAGGTTGAAGGGAAAAACAGTGAAATCACGGATCTGCATATTCAGACCCAGGGGTATGGGATGATCATCCGGAATTCGAGTCATGCAACGATTCAGCGGAACAACATTACTTGGATTGGGGCTGATTCTGCTTCCAGTGGCCAGAAGGGCAATGGCATTGATCTGTACAACTCCCATGATAGCTACATTGAAGCCAATGAGATCACCAGCATGAGGGATGGAATCTATCTGGAGAACAGTCGCAAGTCTATCGTTCAAAATAACAGGTTGTTACATACAAGGTATGGCATCCACTGTATGTACATTGACGGCTCTACTGTCATGGACAATACCGGAGAGGAGAACATGACAGGTGCCATGATCATGGGCGTCAAGAATACGGTCATATCGGGCAATTCTTTTCGCAAACAAAGTACCAATGTTCATTCCCAAGGGATTCTGTTGTATGACGTACATCAATCCTCTGTTCACAACAATGTAGTGGAAGGCAATCGTGTCGGCATGAATATTGCAGAGTCATCGGGCAATGAGATCCGTGGCAATGCGGTGCTTCGGAATTTTGTTGGCATCCAGCTGGTTCTGGCAGAAGCTAATGAGTTTACACGTAACCGATTGGTGTCTAATGTCATTGAGGCTTCCGCGCTGGATAGTCCGAATAATGTCCTGATGGAGAATTATTGGGACTCCTTTCAGGGGCTTGATCTGAATCAGGATGGAATCAGTGAAATTTCCTATGCCATCAATCCTTTTTATGAGCAACTGGTCAGTCGAAATTCTGCGTATCAGCTCTTTTTCCAATCACCGGGTATGGTCTTTCTGAGTGAATTGTTTACAGAAGGCAGAGAACAATGGACTACCGACAAATCGCCACGAATGAGCATGGATACGGAATCTGATCTGCACATGTCAGTGGAAAGTGCTACAGGTTCCAAGATGGTGTGGATGTTCGGGTTAGTTCTGTTGGGTATGGCAACTTTTATAATCATCTATATGGGGGTATTACGAAGATGAACAAAGGCTTGAACAGAAGATGGACATTGGTCATGGTACTTATGTTTGGCATGGTATTGTTAACCGCTTGCGGAACAAAATACGCGGCATTGCCGATCAATGAAGACGTGGACATCTGTGCGATCTGTAAAATGCAGGTGAAGGACGACGCATATGCAACACAGCTCACTACGAAAGACGGCCAAAATTACAAGTTCGATGATATCGGCTGCATGAACCAGTGGAAAACAGAAAATGGCACAGATAACATCGGTATGGACTATGTACGTGATTATAATGACAAGGAATGGATTGAATACAGCAAAGCCACGTATGTATACGACGCTTCATTACGTACGCCTATGGCCTATGGAATTCTTAACTTTAAGGACAAGCCCTCGGCTGAAGCTTTCATTGCAGAGCAAGGTGTGGGAACCATTATGACCGCTGAGGATCTTGCTTCTCATGACTGGAAGCAGAACACAGAGAATATGGACATGATGGGTGAACATGGGCATGGTGAGCACGGACATGATGATGAAGGAGACAGTAATGAGATGCACCAGGAAGGTGAGAAGAAAGAAGAGTCAGGCCACTAGGAATGACAATAGAAAATGGTGATCAATGATGTCAGATATGATACAGATTGCAAGACGAGAAGTGAAGATGGGATTTCGCAATCCTTGGGCGTATTCGTTTCTGATCCTTTTTTGTACCTTTAGCTTAAGCTTGTTACTCTTGAATTCACAGAATCTGGTTGAAGGATATTCGGGCACCACAGGTTCGATGTTGAATCTCATTCTTTACCTCTTACCATTAATGACGCTATTCCTCGGTTCCTTCTCACTAACATCCGAAAAGGAAGACGGTAGCTGGCAGCTGCTGTCCACGTATCCCATCGGCACGATGTCTTTTATTGTGGGCAAGTATCTTGGGCTGTCGATTGTTTTAATTACCATTGTTGCGTTTGGATACGGCCTGATGGGGGTCATTAGCGGAGTAATCGGGAATCCACTGGATGCCATGACATATCTTCTCTTTCTGGCATTCTCGTGTGGACTGGTGTTGTTATTCCTGACGTTGGCGCTATTTATCGGTTCGTTGTCGCGCAATCGGTGGCAGGCGTTAACGATCTCGGTGACCGTATGGTTTTTCGCTGTCATTGGGTGGCCGACCTTATTGCTCTCTGTGCTGGGACTGATGCCTTATCTGTGGGTGAAACCGCTGCTGGTTATGCTAACGCTCATCAATCCGGCCGAGCTGGTGCGTTTGTATGTCGTGATCAAACTTGGGGGCGGCTCCATTCTGGGACCAGAATATTATCGATGGGTGGAGTGGGTGCAACAACCAAGTGGCAGTTGGATCTTCATCGGGATATGCCTGTTCTGGATAACCTGCTCTGTCCTGGCTGTTTACGCGATCTGGGAGAGGGGGCGTTCTCATGGATAAGGTGGGACTCGAAGTGATGGGATTGTGCAAATCCATTAAAAAGCAACCAATTGTTGAGGATATCTCCTTTCGCATTACTTCAGGCCAAGTGCTTGCCCTCTGTGGAGGGAATGGTGCAGGAAAGAGCACAGTGCTGCGTATGATCGCAGGAATTCTTCGGCCTACCTCCGGTGAGGTTGCGGTGAACAATGTGCGATGGTTGAAGGAGCGCAAGCGTTATTCAGAGCAGATTGGATACATGCCGGACGATTATCAATTTAATCAAGGACTGAGTGCGGAGGAAATGCTTCTATTCTGGGCTTCTCTGAGGAAAGTTCCCAAGGAAAGAGTACAGGAAGTACTGACCATGGTAGGTTTGGAGGATCAAAAGAAAAACCGGGTTACGACCTTCTCCAAAGGCATGCGCCAACGTGTGTTATTCGCCCAGGCTGTACTGTCCAAACCTCCGCTTCTCATCATGGATGAGCCAACAAATGGATTGGACCCATTCTGGATGCAGGAATTAACTCAGCTGCTCAAGGGAATCAAACAGGATGGTCACATGGTCGTGTTCTCAACCCATCAGCTGGAGATCGCAGACGACATTGCGGATCAGGTGATATTCATGAACCATGGACGTAATGTTGGAGAGGGTTCTACTCACGACTTTTGTGATCAATTCGGTTCGCTCCATGCAGCATTTCATCAAAGTCTTGGTTTAAAGTGAAGGTGAGTTTATTGCAGAAAAAGAGTTTTAAAAGCAGACGTACACTTACAATTTTGATTGGTGTGGTCGCATTGCTCGCAGGTACATGGGCCATTTTCGAAAATGTATCGACACCCGAATCTCAGCGAGGCAACGCCATTGAAGCTGGTGCCGTAGCCCCTGAGTTCACAGCGGTTAATTCAGCAGGCGAACAAGTCAAGCTGTCGGATTATCGGGGCAAAGCCGTCATGATTAACTTTTGGGCATCATGGTGCACACCTTGTGTAAGGGAGATGCCACTCGTTCACCAGATTGCTCAGGACTATCAGAACGACGTGGAAACCCTGTTTGTTAACGTGGGGGAATCGAAGGGCACGATTCGTGAGTTTATGAATAAGCTCGCGTTTGATTTCCCGGTGATAATTGATGTGACAGGCAACATATCAGGTATGTATCGTATTACAGGTTTGCCCGCAACAATGGTCATTGATAGGGATGGGGAGTTCCGTCACATACTGCTCGGTGAACTGACCGAAGATACACCGTTGCAGCAATGGCTGGAAGAGAGTATCTAGTCGTAAGCGTTGGATGGTGGTGAGAAAAGGGGCAGGAACGCTAAAGGTCGCCATGTTACAAGTGAAATGAATGTACGTTAAAAGTAACTACAATAATAAAAGCATAAAAAGCCGGACACCCGTTTAACGAAGGGGTGTCCGGCTTTACTTTTGAAGTTATGCTGCTTCGCAGCCGATTACAATACAGCAGCTGAAGCGTGATTGGTACGAGCGATTCTGGTTGCGTCAACCATGTTACGCAGGGAAGCAACCGTTTCTTCCTGTCCACGGGTTTTCAATCCGCAGTCCGGGTTAATCCAGAACAGCTTCGGATCAAGAACACGCAGAGCGCGTTCAATCATGCTGCTCATTTCATCCACACTTGGAACCCGTGGACTATGGATATCATATACGCCAAGACCGATACCGAGCTCATACGTATTTTCTTCAAAACTATGAATCAGTTCACCGTGACTACGGGATGTCTCAATGGAGATAACATCCGCGTCCATAGCTTCAATGGAATCAATCATGTCATGGAATTCGCAATAGCACATATGCGTATGGATTTGAGTCGTTTCATGCACCGTGCACGTGGAGATACGGAACGCTTTAACTGCCCAAGCCAGGTAATCCGCTTGTTCATTTTCTTTCAACGGAAGCCCTTCACGAACAGCCGGCTCGTCAACCTGAATCATACCAATGCCTGCCTGTTCAAGTGCTTCGACTTCCTGTCTCAACGCATACGCCAATTGATAGGCAATCTGCTCACGAGCAATGTCTTCGCGTACGAATGACCAGTTCATGATGGTAATCGGGCCAGTCAGCATGCCTTTGACAGGACGCTCTGTCTGCGATTGAGCATATTTCGTTTCTTCCACTGTCATTTCACCCGTAAATGCAACATCACCGAAGATAATAGGTGGCTTCACGCAACGTGAACCATATGATTGTACCCATCCAAACTGTGTAAAGGCAAAACCGGCAAGTTTCTCGCCAAAGAATTCAACCATGTCGGTACGCTCAAACTCACCATGTACCAATACGTCAATTCCGATCTCTTCTTGAATCTTAATCCAGATATCAATCTGCTCCCGGATGAAGGCAGCATACTGTTCGTTGTTCAACTCACCCTTGCGCCACAACTGACGTGCTTTTCTGACTTCAGCAGATTGTGGGAAACTACCAATCGTTGTTGTCGGGAAGAGTGGCAATTGCCATTTGGCCTGTTGGGCTTCATGACGCTCTGCAAAAGGACGGGAGCGCTCTGGCTGTTGAACACTGATGGAAGCAACGGCTTTCTGTACAGCGGTACGGTTCCGATCTTCGGATTGTTGAAGCGCCTGAAGAGGAAGCTCTGCTTCGTTAATTTTAGCGGTAATCTCTGCACTTGGTGAAGATAAGGCTGTAGTCAAAAGAACAATCTCATCCAGCTTTTCATCTGCAAATGCGAGTGCATTCTTCAGTTCGGATGTAAGTTTTGCCTCACGGTCTGTCGTAACTGGCACATGCAGCAGGCTGCAAGATGATTGCACGATGATACGTTCAGGTGTCACGAACTCAGTCAGTTCATTCAGCAAGTTCAGTTTTGCTTGAAGGGAAGCTTTCCAGATCCCACGTCCATCAATAATACCTGCACCGAGCACTTTGTCTGCCGGGAAACCGGATGTCCGAATAGATTGTGTGTTACCAGAGAGTCCGTGTACAAAATCAAGTCCTACACCTTGAACTGGCAGTGCAACAATATCGTTGTAGTTTTCGACAGATTCAAAGTACGTTTGCAGCATGATATTCAGGCCTGGAACGGCTGCTGCAAATGTTTTATATATTTTATTCAGACGCTGTACGTCTTCATCGCTTAATTTGGTTACCAGAATAGGTTCGTCGACCTGCACCCACTGAACGCCTTCACTTGCAAGTTCCTGAAGCAATTGAGTATAGAGTGGAAGCAAGCGGTCCAACCAAGCGTCTGTCTCGGATTTATCATAGCCTTTGGAGAGCTTCAGGAAGGTTAACGGTCCAACGATAACCGGCTTGCCTTCAATGCCGAGTTTTTCTTTTGCTTCACGATAAGCGAGAAGTGGCTTGTTCTCCGTCAGAGTTGGGGAAGCCCCGTCCAGTTCAGGTACTATGTAGTGATAGTTGGTGTTAAACCATTTTGTCATTTCGCTTGCTGCAGCATCTTTCGTTCCCCGGGCAATGCCGTAATATACGGACAATGGAACGGAACCACCATCATAAGCAAAACGTTTAGGAATAATGCCAAACATCACGGCCGTATCCAGGATATGATCATAATAGCTAAAGTCATTCACCGGAATGATGTCGATGCCTTTTGCTTGTTGTTTGCGCAAATGATCTATGCGAATCTCCTGCAAACGTGCGTGAAATGCTGTTTCCTCCAGCTTGCCTGCCCAGAACGCTTCCAACGCTTTCTTCCATTCCCGATCAGCACCAATACGCGGATATCCCAATACACTACTTTTAGTCATCGTATAAAACCCCTCTGCTTTTATGTTACACAAAATTTATCACAGATTCGGAGTTATAATGTAATTCCATTAAATTATACCTAGTTATAGCCTGAGGCTATATCCAAAGGTGTGTTCAGCATGAAGTATAGAACTTGAAGAAGTCATTACGTTTGAAATAGACCCCACTAATGTTACAATGGTTAACTATGTTCATACGAATGATTGAAAGAAAGGAAGGCGGTACGCATGAATCTGTATCATATCCAGTCGACCGTGCATGGAATCAATAGAGTAACATCCTTTTTGGAAGACAATTATATTGGTATTGCTTGGTCAGGTACAGGGGATCTGGAGCAAACGCCCCCGGGGTTATGGAAGGAACAGTTGGTTCAACACTATCCCTTGGATGAAGCAGAATTGGCGAGCACACTCGCGACACTACATATGTTTGTTAACCTCATGCAGGATGGAGATTATGTATTAATTAGCGATGATGAATGGACGTATGTTGGGGATATCGGGGATTATTATTACGACGATTCCGCTGGCACAGAAAACGACTTGATCTGTCACCGTCGCGGAGTTACATGGTTGGGTCGTATTCCTCTCGCTGAGCTGAATGACAAAGTGCAGGCACTGCAAAAAGACTCATCCATCCTTGCGAAATTTGAGTATCCCATATCACAAGCACAGCTGGATCGAGGTCTTGCAGTCAGTATAACAGCCGAAGCAACCAACTCTCTCTCAACAGGAGTAGATGAAGCCACGATTCAAACAGCTCTTCATGTGCTGAGAGAAGCGTTACACAGTGAAGAAGAAGAGCTGCGAATTCGTGCGGCTACAGCAATTTTACAGTTTGCCAAACAATAAACCCTTAACTATATAAATTGAACTAAACATTTACACATAACGAAGAGGACAGAAAGAATCTGAAGAAGCGGAGCATTCGCCTACAAGCTTTCTGCAAGAAAGCTACATCGGAAGCATACGCTATGCTCGGATTTACCCTTTATAAAAAGAATCAAAAAAATCTGGGGATAACAGCAATCGGAAGGTTGTTCTGTCATCGGAGTGTCCAGTGTAAATATTCGTTAGTTCATTTTATAGCCCTGAGATCTGTTCATTTACATTCCTATGAGTTAGTCCTCCGTGATAACAAACCACAGATGTAATGTCGAGTTCCATATACTTCTTTAAGGAGCAACGAGCCGTTTCGATATCCAGTGTAGTAGGTTCATGAATGCCTCCAAGCATGCCGTCTACACTATACATTGAATCTCCGGCGATGAGCGTCTTGCTGCCCATCAAATATAGACTGATATGACCTGGCGTATGACCAGGTGTATGAATAACGCGAATTCCACCGCAAAACGGCAGTTCCTGACCATCAGTAACCGTTTCATCCACTTTTCCCTTTGGAGGATGCTCAAGGTGACCGTCTTTGAGAAGAGGGAGCTGTCCCTCAATGTACGGTTTATCCAGCTCATGCGCATATATCTTGACTTGTGAGCCACACTCTTTCAAAATCTCGGGAAGACAGCCTATATGGTCCACATCCTGATGTGTCAAAATCACTGCTTTAAGTTGGCTGATCGGCACACCAATCTTTTCGAGTGCGATACGCAAATCGTCATATTGTCCAGGGAATCCGGTATCAATTAACACAACTATTTCTTCATCCCATAACAGAACAGGGTGAATCAAATTCCCCTCAAAATCAAGCTGAAGCATCGCTATTCCCTTTGAAATTTCCATAATATCAGACCTCCGAGAGTTGAAATTCATATACATTGTTGCTTGTTATATTTCTTATGTAAACGAATAAAGACTGCAAAAAGATACGTTCGGGTACTTATAGGGTGTACTTATAGAAATATTCAATGAATGGGAGAATTGACGCTAGCTGTTGGGAATGATAATTTAGATATATCATCAAAACCAATAAGTCCAATAAGATAAAGGGGGTATGTGGGATGACACATATCGTGCATGCAGCAGCTGAAGATATTCGGAGCGAGGATTCGCTGTTATTGATCAAGGAACTGAGTGAAGAACTCGGTTTGTTATATGGCGGTGATGGAACGGCGGGATTTCAACTATCAGACGTTGAGGTGCCACGTGCGGCTTTTATCGTTGCTAGGATCGACGGGTATCCGGTCGGTTGCGGAGCACTTAGACCCCTTGATGATACATCTGTAGAAGTTAAACGCATGTATACACGCAGTGGTTACCGCCGTAAAGGGATTGCCCAGGCTATATTGGCCGAGGCAGAGCGTCTTGCGAACGAACTTGGTTATACCAATCTGAAACTGCAAACAGGTCCCTTGCAACCAGAAGCTGCAGCGCTGTATGAGCGTGTAGGGTATTATCGAATTCCTGTTTTCAGTGGCAATTGGGACAGAGTGTTGGCCTACCAGAAAGATCTGGTACACGAAAAAGTATAATTCTACGAATCACAGCTTTTATTTGCTGAACGGACAGAGGAACACAAGATAAAAGTAAAAAAAGTCGCCGATTGGCGACTTTTTGCATTTTAACATACTTCATTTACTCCAATTATCTCATCTGAAAATATAGACAAAAGCGTTCAATCCGTTGCGCTATTATTGATCGGAGGTTCTTGATGTTGGACACCCCATTCGCATAGTCCTTCCAAAACGGGCAATAACGTTTCAGCTTTGGCTGTCAGACGGTACTCGACTTTAGGAGGGACTTGGGGATATTCTTTCCGCTCCACCATACCATCTGCTTCCAATTCTTTAAGCTGTGAACTCAATGTTTTATACGTGATGGCGCCAATCTGTCTTTTTAGTTCATTGAAACGAACAGGCTGGTTATCAGCCAGAAGATACATAATCACCATTTTCCATTTGCCACCAATGACAGACAACGTATATCCAAAAGGGGTATCTTGAATGTTTTTAACTTTACCGTGGTATTCAGCCATACTCATCATTTACACTATCCTTCCGGGTAGTACCTATCATAAAAGACCGTACTATTTATTTGTTTGGGCTCAGTTTATACTAACCTTACTTTGAAGTAAAGGAGATTTACGATGACTCAAAAAACAATACGTCTGCTTATGCCACAATGGCAAGGTGGATTTGGAGCGGAGCTGCTTGCATGGCTTGCACCTGACAATAATCAACCTCTCATTCATGTTCCTGTTGAGGCTTATGATGGAACATCTCTGGTAAGCGAGAACGGGATAAAAGGCAGGGCACAGCTACTTCAGCAATTGCAGGCTGCCCAGTATATTATTCAAGCTCACCAGCCTGATCGCATTGTCATGTTTGGCGGTGACTGTTTGGTTGAACAAGCCCCATTTGCTTATTTAAATGAACGTTATGGCGGAGAACTTGGTTTGATATGGATTGATGCACATGGTGATTTGGTTAGATACGAGGGCTATGACAACGGTCATACTTTACCGCTTGGGAACCTTCTTGGGGAAGGAGATCCGGAGTTTGCCAAACATGTGTGTGTCCCCTTGAAGCCTGAACATGTCTTCATGGCCGGATTGACGACCCCCACGGAAAAAGAAACCGAAGTGATTCAAAGATTGGGTATCCGAACGGCTGGAACTGAAGAATTAACCCATGGCATGGATTTGATTAAGAAGTGGATTAAAGAGACTGGGTTCAAACACCTGGCAATTCATCTTGATCTGGATGTGCTTGATCCCCACATGTTCCGTTCATTGTTATTCGCCAAACCAGGGGAACCTTATGTGTTTTCACCAGCGGGAACCATGCAAATACCTCACTTGCTTCATCTGATCAAAGAACTGTCTGAAGAAACAGATGTAGTTGGATTAGGAATAACTGAGCATATGCCGTGGGATGCCATTAACTTGAAGAATTTGCTTGGAGAAATTCCTATTTTGAACCAGTGATATAGGATAACAGGAATATATCAGAATACTGATATAACGAGTCAAAATATAGGAAGATTACAGATAAAAATATCAATATTATTATATGGGTGGTTCAAAGCGAATCAGAAATTAAACAAACTGAGGAGAGACACCCAGATGGTCACGTTATTGTTAATCATTATTTATCTCGCATTTATAGGGCTGGGATTACCTGATGCTTTACTTGGCAGTGCCTGGTCCGTTATGAAAAACGATATACATGCGACAACAGAAATGGCTGGCTACATATCGCTAATCATTTCATTTAGTACAGTAGTGTCCAGTCTGTCCGCCAGTCGATTGTTACACCGGTTCGGAACGGGTAAAGTCACGTTATTCAGTATCCTCTCAACAACGATCGCGCTGTTGGGATTCTCATTCTCTGAGAATTTTGTGTTTTTACTGATTCTGGCGATCCCTCTCGGCTTAGGTGCAGGTTCGGTGGATGCGGCACTAAGTAATTATGTAGCATTGCATTTCAAGGCCAAGCATATGAACTGGTTGCATTGTTTCTGGGGAATTGGCGCAGTGACAGGCCCACTCGTTATGGCATATTGGCTGAATCAAGCAAACAACTGGCGTGCAGGATACGTTACTGTGGGGTTGATTTTGCTTGGGATCGTGGTGGTCTTATTATCAACGTTGTCTCTATGGAAGATTTTTGAGAAGGGAAGAGTAGAGGGTTCAGGCGATGAGAAGAAACGCGTAAGCAACCGTGAGGCCATACGTATCCCCGGCGTGAAAATGTCGATGCTTGCGATGCTCTGTTACAATGGTTCCGAAACTGCTGCCGGTCTGTGGATGGCTTCTTTCTTCATTGTTAGCAAAGGAGTTTCTCCAGGTACTGCCGCAGCACTATCCTCTCTATTTTTCATTGGCATTATCTTGGGACGTGTAATCTCAGGTTTTCTTTCGACTCATGTATCCAGCAAAAATCTCATCAGATATGGTGGGATCGTTGGATGCTTCGGATTGGTTATCCTGGTTATGCCGATTCCTTACTGGGTTGCCGCAGGGGCTTTATTTATCGTGGGATTGGGCGGAGCACCGATCTATCCGAGTATTGTTCATGCGACACCGGAACGCTTCGGTGAGAAGGCATCCCCAAGTGTAATTGGACTTGAAATGGCCAGTGCCTATACAGGTTCAACAATCATCCCGTTAGGTATGGGACTTATAGCCAGCCAATGGGGAATGTCAATGGTACCCCTGATCCTGCTGATTCTGTTCAGTGTCATGTACGCGGCAACAGAGCTGGTTAACAGAAGCAACAAGGCTACGCGTCTGACCGTCTAGCTCTTGCTATAGGTCATTAAGGTTCTGTCACTATACAACAAAGGAACAACCATCGCTGGTTGTTCCTTTTGGTGTGTCGACTATTTTTTATAAGAAGATCAGTAACAATGTACCTGCGGCAAAACAATAATACGAAAAGTATTTCAGGTTGCCTTTGGCCATAATGCCCATAAACCATCTCATGGAGAAATACGTGACGAAGAGTGTCGTGATGAATGCGATCAGATAAGGGATCGCCAGTTGTGATCGATTCGGATCATTGGCGATGTCGGATACCCCCATGATGAGTCCACCAATGCTTATGGGAATGTACAGCATAAAGGAGAACTTCAAAGCTGTTTCCTGTTTCATGCCGACAGCGATGGACGCAATTACAGTTGCGCCTGAGCGGCTAATGCCCGGAATAAGAGCGACCGCCTGAGCCAAACCTACCAACAATGCATCTTTCGTAGACAGATCACCGTCTTGCTTGCGACCACGAAGATTACGAATAAGCCACAAGGCAACCCCGGTGATTAATAGCGCGATGGAAACGGTATATACGGACGAGAAAATTTCTTCAATTCGGTCCTTGAACAGGACCGCAACGACAGCAGCAGGGATCGTACCAATAATTATGTATAAGCAAAACATGAAGTCAGCTCTATATTCTTCTTTTACGAGTACGCAGGTAACCTAATGCACCAATAATCAACTTTTTGATATCTTCCCGGAAAATAAAAATAATAGCGATAAGTGATGCTGTGTTAGTTAAAATCTCAAATGACAATCCATTCTGCTTGATGCCCATTAGTTTCTGGGCGATGATCAGATGACCGCTTGAGGAGACGGGAATCGGCTCCGTTGCACCTTGAACAATACCTAAAAACAAATACTTTAACCACAATATAATCTCTTCCATGTTGTCCTCCTTGAATACGTTTCATTGCTTTCCAATGATCTCTCTATTTTATAAATGTGACTTGTCTACTCTATTGATGATAGCTGTTTAAGTTGGTGACTTGCAAGTTAGAGTTCATAGAGAGAGGGAAATAAACATAGCTTGTCAAATCCTGTAGAGCATGATATCGTTGATAACGATTATCAATATCAACGAAAAGGTGGGTTTATTTTGCGTAAACAGATAAAATCAATATGGATCATGATGGCACTTATCTTGCTGATTGTACTTAGTGCATGTGGTCAGTCTGCCACGACCAATAGTACAACCGGGGACAGCACGAATGCAGCTGCGGAGACAGAAACCAAGACGAACTCGGATTCAGCTTCTTCCAATGAATCAACGGCAACTGCCGAAGAGGAACTTGTTACATATCAATCGGATGCAGGCGAAGTACAGGTACCCAAGAATCCTAAGCGCATTATTGATTTGACATCATTTTCGACAGGGTACTTTGTTGCTCTGGATGCACCGGTAGTCGGCGCTTTGTCAGGAGCGATGAACAACAAATATATCAAGGATCAACTTGCAGCAGCGGGTACCAGTGATCTGGGTCAAGAGCCTACACCAGAGAAACTAATTAGTTTAAAACCTGACCTAATTATCGTATACACTGGAACAGAGGGCATCGACAAGCTGGAGCAGATTGCGCCTGTTGTACAGATTGCATATGGTAAGCGCAATTTCAAGGATCTAATGCTTGAAATGGGTAAGCTCACTAATAGAGAAGACGCTGCTAAAGCTTGGAATGCTAAATGGGAAGCGAAGATCAATGAACTGAAGCCCAAGGTTCAGGAAGCTGTAGGCGATCGCACCATTTCCATACTGAATCCATACGCCAAAGGATTATTCGTATTTGGTCATAACTATGGTCGAGGCGGTGAAATTATTTACGGGGAGTTTGATCTCAAGGCACCAGCCAAGGCCCAAGCTGAAGCGATTGACAGCGGAACTGGATGGGCTTCAATCTCCATGGAACTATTACCAGAGTATGCAGGTGATATCATCTTCACCAGCCCGTGGTCGGGAGATAAAACCGATCCCAAGATCGTATATGACAATACATTATGGAAGAACTTGCCTGCGGTGAAGGCAAATCATGTGTTCCAGCTTGATCCGACTTCAGACTCGTACAACGATCCGTTAACGTTGGAAGGTCAGCTGCAATTTATTTCCGATAGCCTGCTTACCGCAAAGTAAGATTACTGGATAAATGGTAATACTGGAGCATTTCCAAACGTCGTTACAAGACGGGGAAATGCTCTTCTTATGAGATTAGAATGTTATATACGTCGATCTTGGATGGATTTTGACCAATGTAATTAAGCTTGATACAATAGGATAAGAGCTGATGAACATTAAATATCAAGTGGGGTGATCTAGATTGCAGCAAAAGAGTGAACGTTTGAATGTTTGGTTGGCTTTCTCTAACATTCATACCCATCTGAACGAGAAGCTGGAACAAGCTCTGCTTCAACAATATGACTTATCTTTGAAGGAATTTTATGTGTTAAACTTCATATATAATGCGGAGGGTAAGGAATTACGCCTACAGCAACTTCAAGATCTGGTGGGGTTGAGCCAAAGTGCTACTTCCAGGCTCGTCGTTAGGATGGAAGCCAAAGACTGTGGGGCTCTGGAAAGACATGCATGTGAAGATGACCGGCGTGGCATTTATACTCGTATTACGGAGCTTGGAGAGAATAAATACAAGAAAGCACTCCAAACGTTTAATCAGGTCTTGCAAACTGAATTGGAACAGGATGGATTTGAGACTCGATTAGAGAACCTCACTAAAGAATTGTTCTAAGACTAGGGTGAATATAGGGTAATGTAGTCATTTACCCTATAAGAAGACTTGACACTCATTAATATATCCATTAAATTAAATGCATGCGCATGAATTTAATGTGGATGCGGTGATTCATGTATAAAGGAGGTATTGAACATGAAGGTATTCGTCGTCATGTGATTTTGGCCAGTTTGAGTGAGAAGAATACCTACAAGCGTTCATTTGATCTAATCACTGGCGAGAATGTAATATCTGAGGCATTGAATAGACTTTGATCCAAAACAAAATTTTCGACGATATCTGATGAGTTAAGAGAGGGCTATACAATGATTATGTTGATGCTTTTGACCTTCATATTAGGTATCTTCATCGTTGTACGTCAATTTTGGCCACTGCGCAATCTTGAATATATAGATTACCAAGTATTTCTCAGACAAGAGCGTGATTTTCGGCAGTATAAAGTGATCGATATTCGAGATGCGACGGATTATATGGCTAATCCTACTCCGGATACGATTAACATCTCATTGGGGCGCCTAGCTTTCACATGGGAAAAATACCTTCTTCGAGAAGATAACGTAATTATAATGTCACCTGGTATGCTTCAATCCAAAAAGGCTGTTCGTATTTTGCGAAAGCATGGATTTGAATGTGTTTATGTAATGAAGTAAATGAACTAAAAGATACATGCGAGTTCTTAATCATACGGAATTATTAAGCGTAGGTATTGATTCGATGCTTGCGCATGCATTTTTATTACACGTGATTCATGAAAAGGGGAGTTTTATTTTGATGACAGATTTGTTTAGTTCATATTCTTTTAAAAGCCTAGAGCTTAAAAACCGTGTCGTAATGGCTCCAATGTGCCAATATTCAGTTGAGCAAAAAGATGGTATTGCAACCGATTGGCATTATATGCACTACGTTAGTCGTGCCGTGGGAGGAACAGGCCTCATTATCATTGAAATGACAGATGTGGAGCCGGATGGCCGGATCTCAGATTATGATCTTGGGTTATGGTCAGATGAACAGATCCCAGCTCTGAAGCGGATCGTAGATGCGTGTCACAGTTATGGTGCCAAGGTTGGCATTCAGATTGCTCATGCAGGCCGCAAAGCAGAAGATGCTGAGGTTCCAGTTGCTCCGTCCGCGATCGCCTTTGATGAGAATTCCAAGCAACCTCGAGCGCTTACAACGGACGAAGTAAAAGGAATGGTTGAAAAATTCCGGAGTGCTGTAGCTCGTGCTGTGAAAGCTGGTTTTGATGCGATTGAGCTTCATGGCGCACATGGATATCTGATTCATCAGTTCCATTCTCCACTAACAAACAAGCGAGAAGACAAATATGGTCAAGATTTAACGTTATTCGGCCGGGAGATCATTCAGGCTGCAAAGGCAGAGATGCCCGAGGATATGCCCTTGATGATGCGTATTTCAGCCAAAGAATACGTTGAAGGTGGCTATGGCATTAACGAAAGTTCAGAGTTTGCCAAGGCTTATCAAGAGGCAGGCGTTGACGTCTTTGATATCTCATCTGGTGGAGAGGGACCTATTGGTGCATCGGGCAGACCAGGAACTCACGCAGCTTATCAAGTACCTCTCTCTAAAGCAATCAAAGAAGCTCTTGATGTGCCTGTGATTGCTGTTGGAAGGCTGGACGACCCGAAATTGGCGAATGCAGTCATCGGAAATGAAGAAGCTGATCTCGTTGCAGTCGGAAGAGGGCTGTTAAGAAATCCTTACTGGGCCTTGGAAGCTGCGTCTGCTTTGCGCAAGACAACGGACGTTCCAAAACAATATACAACTGGTTTTTAATGTATTAATGATTTAACGATTGAATGATCTTCATTAATCCTTGCTTAGGGAAGGACTCCGACTGACAAAACAGAAGGAGTCCTTTTTGGGATTAAACTAGACAAGGTAGAGGAACGATATTAGCCAGTAACCAGTCAAGAGATGGTAGTCGTCTCATCGGTTTTACCTCGCAGGCGTTTAATGTCTTCTCTGGGTGGGAATCCGAACATGCGAGAGTATTCACGACTGAATTGGGAAGGGCTCTCATAACCTACCTGAAATGCTACATCTGCTGCATCGGTGGACTTGGATAATAACAAGCGGCGAGCTTCTTGCAGCCTCAGTTGTTTTTGAAACTGAATCGGGCTCATGGCAGTCACTTCTTTAAAGTGTCTGTGCAGTGAGGCAGTGCTCATATTTGCTAAATCCGCCAATTCCTCAACCCGAAAATTCTGATCAGAATGATTCATAATATATTCAATAACGTCTCTGATTCGGTAGGTATGGCTGCCCTCCATGGTAGCTTGTTCCAGAGCAATCCCATGTGGACCTTTCAGAACTTTATAGAGAATTTCCTTTTTGAACAAAGGAGCGAGTAGTGGGATATCTTCCGAATGATCTTCTAACAAACGGGCTAACCTGACGACCGCATCCAGCAGAGACGGCTCAGCTTGGCTGACAAACATCGCACGTCTCGTCGTTTTTCGCGGTCTTGCTGGGAAATCGGAATGGTTCAATACCTCCAGAATCTCACTGGGTGTGAATTCAAGTTTCAGGGCCAGATAGGGAGCCTCAGACGAGGCTTGAATCACTTGTCCACTAACCGGCAAGTCAACGGTTGCCACGATATAACTTCCTGGACCATACCGGAAACGATCCTGTCCCAGCAGGACCTCTTTCTCACCCTGAACGATAATGCAGAAGGATGGTTCATTTACTCTAAATATAGGTTCAGTGACAACGGATTCGCGGATTAAAAATAATGAGGGGATAGCCGTAGGATGCACCCCGTCCTTGTCAGAAAAACGGTCAATGAGTGTGGCTAATTCGTTTTGTTGTTCGTGTATTTGATCAGACATGCAAAGTTCTCCTTTTTTCCTCACAACATAATAATCACATTCTATCGTATATTGACCGAAGGCGGTAGAAAACGGATAGGAATAGGCAAACATTTGATGTGAATGGATAAGACATTCTGATTGCTGGTTACATAATCACAAGTACACAGGTCATGATATACAACAAGTACAGAAGATATACACTTACGGTTCAGCTAATACATGATAAAATGAGAATGAAAAGGGTATTTGCGTCTTTTATTTACTGATCGTTCCCGATGTGTTAGATTAATTTTGGGAGGGAAGTCGAATGGCTAGAAGTAAAGAGTTTGAAGTGAACGAAGTATTGGATAAAGCAATGAAGATCTTCTGGGAACAAGGTTACGAGAAAACGTCGATGAGTGACCTGGTTGAGCATATGGGAATTCATCGCAGAAGTATATATGATACATTTGACGACAAACATTCGCTGTTTTTGCAGGCAATGGATCGTTACAGAGGTAAGGTCAGCACCACATTACTTGCAGAAATCAAGGCATCCAAGACGGCAGTGGAAGCACTGCATAAAATTTTTGATGTTATGATCACTGAAGCAGAGGAGACACCATCGGGTTGTTTGATCGTGAACTCCGCCGTGGAGCTAGGCACACGCGATCCGGACGTGGATACGCGATCTCTTGATTCATTTAATGAAGCAGAGCAGATGTTTGAGCAACTCATTCAATGGGGGCAGCGGGAGGGAGAATTCTCCTCTGATCATGATGCGAAGGAAATGGCAGAGTACCTGCACAATATTTCTGTCGGCATCAGAGCCATGGCAAGAACCTCGACGGATAAGGAAAAATTAAACCGTATTATCCATGTAACGATGAAACTTTTGGAAAAATGATGAGTAGAGACATACCCAAAAAAGTAGCTTGAAATCCGTTAGAGGACTTCAAGCTACTTTTTTTGTGCGCTAATTTTAGAAAATAGAAAGCATGACCATCAATTGGTGATGGCATTTTCCATCGGTTTAATTTTATGAATCTCTTCGGTCCCAGCCTTCAAAGCTGTTTCGTAGTAGGAGCGTTTGTGCTCGATGACTTCCATGGTTCTTCTTAGTTCCTCCATTTGTGCTTCCACAATAGCTTTTCGCTCCGTAAACATGTCATATCTTTGCTTCAGCGAGGAGTCCCCTTCAGAGCACCATTCAATAAAGTCCTTAATGTCTTTAATAGGCATGCCGGTCAGCTTCAGACATTGGATGATCTTTAAAAAGTCAATGTCGGAGTCTTTGAACAAACGTGTTCCACTCGTGGTACGTTCCACAAAAGGCATGAGTCCTTCCTTGTCGTAGTAACGCAATGTATATACCGTAAGGTCTAATTTTTTGGCAACTTCACCGATTGAATAGGTCATTTTCATAAAATTCCTTTCTACTAGGGGTAGACTTCGAGTTAACTCTAGGATGATCCGAGTGAATTCTAACATGTTGGATTACTGGATGTCAAAGTACGTTGGAGATAAGAAAATAAGATAAACATTTGACCTAGAGTTAACTAGAGGGGGTAAGATTATTTTGAACTTTAAATTACTAGGAGGTTATACCATTGATTATAGCTAAAGCCAGAGCCGTTGACGGACCAGACCAACAATTCAGAAGTGCTGAAATCAAACGACGTGATCTGGATACCAATGATGTATTAATCGAGATTAAATATGCCGGTATCTGCCATTCTGACATCCATACTGCCCACGGTGAATGGGGCCCTGTGAATTATCCACTCGTTCCTGGACACGAGATTGCCGGGATTGTAACCGATGTAGGAACTGGAGTCTCCAAATATAAGGTCGGTGACCGAGTAGGGGTCGGATGTATGGTGGACTCTTGTGGTGAATGTGTTAACTGTCGCAAAGGTGAAGAGCAATACTGTCTCAAAGGAAATATTCAAACTTACGCTGGAGTAGACAAATACGGTGAGCCTACGCAAGGTGGATATTCAACTCATATTGTTGTCGTAGAGGATTTCGTCGTTCGCATCCCTGATAACATTGCACTTGATGCTGCTGCACCTTTGCTGTGTGCCGGTTATTACGACGTATTCACCACTTCATCACTGGGGAGCTGGCCCAGGTAAAAAAGTTGCCGTTGTAGGTATGGGTGGCCTTGGTCATATGGCTGTCAAAATTGCGCATGCGATGGGTGCCGAAGTAACGGTACTCTCCCAATCCTTGAGCAAAAAAGAAGATGGACTGCAATTTGGTGCAGATCACTACTTTGCCACAAGCGAACCGGAAACATTCGAGAAACTTGCAGGCACATTTGATCTGATGATTAACACGGTAAGTGCAAATATTGATATTAACGCTTATTTCTCCCTGCTCACGCTGGATGGTACACTCGTGAACGTGGGTGCTCCTGCAGAGCCTCTAGCTGTTAACGTATTTTCTCTTATCGGTCATCGCCGTTCATTCGCAGGTTCCATGATCGGTGGTATCCGTGAGACGCAGGAAATGCTTGATTTCTGTGCAGAACATGATATTGCGCCTAACATTGAGGTTATCTCCGCTGACCAGATTGACGAAGCTTACAAACGTGTATTGGCTTCCGACGTGAAATATCGCTTTGTTATTGATATCAGCACTATGTAAGTGTGAACTGTGCAATAGTGATAGTTAAAGATAGAAGAAAGCAGCTGCCGCCAAGGTCAGCTGCTTTTTGCTTTTCAGTTTGTTAATTGCTGATCGTTCTATAACCCGCTATCTCATCGCAACGAACAGAAGGTAACGGCGTCTAATAACTAGTAACTAGTTAGAAAAATATGAAAGGAGTGTAAGGAGAAAGATGACAGTATCATTTTCACATCAGCCTGAAGGGTACGAATGTCCATTTTGTCGTATTTGGGGTATCGAGCGACCTGATCAGGGAACAAAACAAAGGGATATCATCTATCAGAATGAAAAGGTAACGGCATTTATAGCAGGCAAATGGTGGCCAAACAATAAAGGACATGTCCTTATTGTTCCGAATCAACATTTCGAGAACATCTTTGAACTCCCCGCCGAATACGCTGTTGAAATTCACCACGCGGCTCAGCTTACAGCATTTGCAATGAAAAGTACATATGGATGTGATGGGATTTCGACACGGCAACATAATGAACTCGCTGGCAATCAAGACGTGTGGCATTATCATCTGCATGTTTACCCTAGATACGTGAATGATCAACTGTATCTGTCAAATGGTTCTCAATCCGATCCAGATGAACGCGCTCTCTATGCGGATAAGTTGCGTTCTTGGATAAAGGAAAATATCTAAAGTCTAACAGGCTGCTCATTTTTTGTTAAGTTATCGGCAGATAAGGGTTTTTGAATTTGATATTCATGATAGAATAAGATTGAATTGGACAATATAAGTAGTAGATTTCTTGTTATAGGGGGAAACCAATGGAGACCTTTGCAGAATTTATAGCACGCATCGATAACCCGGAACACCAGGCACGAACGGAAGAAGTTTTGAACTGGGTCACTGAAAAATTCCCGAATTTAAAGCAAAAAATAGCCTGGAATCAACCTATGTTTACCGACCATGATACCTTTATCATTGGCTTTAGTGTATCCAAGCAACATTTGGCTGTTGCTCCCGAGAAGGCAGGAATTAATCGTTTTTCGGAAGAGATCACTCAGGCGGGGTATGATCACACCAAAGAGTTGGTGCGGATGAAGTGGAAACAGGAGATTGATTTTTCTTTACTTGAGCGAATGATTGAGTTTAATATAGCGGATAAGGCAGAATGTTCAATATTCTGGCGCAAATAAATCGCGATATAAAAAGAAGACCCCCAACTTCCAGATACGGAAAGAGGAGGTCTTCTATATTTTAAACTAAAGCGATTATTGAGCACCTACTACAGGGTGAGGTACATAGGGCTCTTCAAGGAATGAGACGTCTTCTGAGGTCAACTTAACAGAAAGAGCACCTACCGCATCTTCCAGATGCGATATTTTGGTGGCACCGATAATTGGTGCCGCTACAGTGTCTTTTTGCAGCAACCACGAAAGTGCAATGTGTGTGCGAGGGACACCGTATTTTTCTGCAATGGATGCAACTCGTTCAACAACAAGCCGATCCGCATCACTTGTCGCATTGTACTTGGATTTCTGAATTTTGTCTGTCTCTGATCGGAGTGTCGATACGGACCAGTCACGGGTTAATCTGCCTGAAGCAAGAGGACTATAGGGAGTTACACCAATCTTCTCTTCCTTGCATAAAGGCAACATTTCACGTTCCTCTTCACGGTAGATGAGGTTCAAGTGGTTTTGCATGGAGACAAACTTGCTCCAACCATTTTTCTCTGCTACATGTAATGCTTTTTGGAACTGCCAAGCGAACATGGCTGAAGCCCCAATATATCTTACTTTACCGGACTTCACCACATCGTGTAAGGTTTCCATGGTTTCTTCAATAGGCGTATTGTAGTCCCAACGATGAATGATATAGAGATCTACATAATCGGTTTCCAATCGTTTCAGGCTTTTATCAATCTCACTCAGGATGGCTTTTCTGGAAAGGCCAGAACCGTTGGGTCCTTGATGCATTTGTCCGTGTACTTTGGTAGCAATGACAACCTCATCGCGATTTGCATAATCTTTTAACGCCCGACCAAGATACTCCTCGCTCGTACCCAGGGAATATATATTCGCTGTATCGAAGAAATTAATGCCTAGATCCAGTGCTTTTTTGATCACAGGGCGAGAATTTTCTTCATTCAGTACCCATTCATGAACCCATTTACTGGCATCCCCAAATCCCATACATCCCAGGCAAAATCGAGATACGTCCAAGCCTGTGTTACCAAGTTTTGTATATTCCATATCATGTTCAAATCCTTTCTAATGTTTATTATTGCCACCTGTACGGTGATCTATATACACATTATTATGTCATATCGAATGGAATAACCTGTACCACATTTCTATCAAACTTTTGCCTAATCCTATCAGAATCTCTGAATTTGAATCAGTTGAGTCTATTGAGGTTCTCATATAAAAAGAACAAGCCACTCGTTTCTCCGTTGGAGATTCAAAGGGCTCGTTCATGAATAGCAGCGAGAGGGGATTTCCAATGAAAACTATTGTTTAATCATTGTTTGATGAATCCAATCGCTTATTTTGGTTAATTTAAGATTGGCTTTGATGTTATCATCCAACTCTTGAAACCGTGGAAGAAGATCTGTATGCCCATCAATCCATTGGTACAATCCTTTAAGACCTGCTGCTGTCTCACTTCCCAACAAAGGCTGAATCGCTGCTTCAAAATGATCAAAAGGTAGAGACATGAAGCTGATCTTTTCACCTAATACAGCACTGAATTGTTCCGCTAATTGTGCACCTGTCAGGGCTTCTAATCCGGGTGCAGGGATAATGCTTCCTGCCAATTCCGAATGAGTCAAGGCATAATAGTGGAATTGAGCTGCATCGTTTAAGCTAATCCAGGAGATCGGCTTGTCTGCTGGTACCGGGTAGGCCAAAACGCCATTGTTCAGTATTCCGGGAATCAGGAAGTTTTCCAAGTATACAATGGGTTCCACAATGATATATGGAAGACCACTTTGCTGCAATTCATGGATAACTTCACGTTTCAATTCAATTCCTTTGGAATGGGTGATAGGGTCAGGAACATAGGTACCCGTGTTAACTACAATCAATTTAACGTTTGCCTGTATAGCAGCATCAATTGCATTTTTGGTATATTGTCTGATCTTATCCGGGTTGAACTCCACCGGCAGGTTCAGGAATACTTTACTTACACCTTCATGCGCCGTATGAAGCTGTTCCACATCTGATAGATCCCCGATGAAAGCTTCAATGTTTTGTTCCTTTAGTGTTTTGGCTGTTGCCTCATTTCGAGTAATCGTGCGAACTTCACAACCGTGTTGAACGAGTAATTGAGCGACAGCGCCGCCTTGGGAGCCCGATGCCCCATATACTAAAAATCGATCATTCTGTGTCATAGTGGTCAATAACTTCCTTTCAATATGTGATTGGAATGAATGAGTTAACACTCAGCAATGACCTCAGCATAACGGATTTAGAATAGGAGCGTAAGTACGCACATTAATGATATAGAGTATCCCTTAGGATACTATGGGAAGGCGTTTTACATATATTTCGATCCCCAATCACCTAGCTGAAACAAGATAGAAGTCAGGCTTTGTCCTTTTTCTGTAAGGGAATATTCGACTTTAGGCGGAACTACAGGGTGGGTAACACGGTTTATCAAACCAGCTTCTTCAAGTTCTCGTAATTGCCTGGTTAACGTGCGATGCGTAATGGGGTCAAGCATTTTCTGTAATTCATTGAATCGAATTGTTGAATGGCGGATGAGACGATTTATAATTAATAACTTCCATTTCCCACCAATCATATTGACTGCAAACTCAACAGGACACCGGTCCTCCACAGGTTCTATATTCATATTTATGTATCCCTCCCAAAAGCATCAACTCATGTTTCATGTTTCGTTCATTTTATCGAATTTATAAAGGGGTGTATAGCTTACAGCGCATTCAGGGTATGAACCATGCCCAAGACACAAAAAAAAGATGCCCCCAGTGTAGCTCGAGGGACATCTATTTTAATATAAATTATTGTTCAACTCAGACAGAACAAAAAAAGCATTGAACGTGAAAAAAAGCCATGATATAATCTATAGCGCACTTGACATTTATATTGAATGTAAAGGGTGAATCATTATTTCTCCTAATTTAATTTTACATCCGACATTCCGATTTGTCAATGCTCTTTTTTGGGTCCTAATAAATGGAAAAGGGAGTGGACTTATTCATGGATAAAACAAACGAATGGAAGTTGGAAGAGGAAAGACTAGTGCAGGTGAGGAACAAGCTTCAGGCACGACTCGACGAGTTAGAACCGAAGGTTGCCGGACTGCATGAACAGGCTGCCGAAATTCGTAAACGGTTCTGGGAAGAAGTAACGATTAATACGGGTTCGTACACGGATTTTGAAGATGCATTCTATACCATTAATCAGCAGTCAAGAGTGTTGGCGGAGAGGGAGCGCGGGCACAAGCTGTTAACACAACAATGGAAAAATACAAAGAGACTGCTTCCAACGCCGTATTTTGGCCGTTTCGACTATAAGGAAAAAGGGATGACATTGACTGAACAGATCTACATCGGTGTATCATCCTTCATGGATGAAGATGGATTGAACTTTCTAATCTATGACTGGCGTACGCCAATTGCGAGTCTGTACTATGATCACTCTCCCGGGCCAGCAAGTTATGACACACCTTCAGGACGAATCGACGGAAAGATGGAGCTCAAGCGTCAATTCCAGATTCAACATGGGCAGCTTCAGAGCATGTTTGATTCAACTGAGACGATTGGTGACGAACTGTTGCAGCAAGTGCTCGCCAAGGGTGCAGACTCACAAATGAAGAGCATTGTAGCAACAATCCAAAAGGAACAAAACGCCATTATCCGTGATGACCGAAGCCGAATGCTTATCGTTCAAGGGGCAGCTGGCAGTGGCAAGACGTCCGCTGCATTACAGCGAGTGGCCTACTTACTATATAAACACCGCCAGACCGTCAAAGCAGATCAAATTGTACTTTTCTCGCCGAATCCGATGTTTACCAGTTATATTTCCACCGTGCTTCCGGAACTTGGCGAAGAGAACATGCAGCAGACCACTTTCCAGGAATATCTGAATTATTGGCTGGATTCCTCCATACGACCAGAGGATGCCTTTGATCAGATTGAATATGTGCTGACAGCCCAAGAAGATCCGCGTTATGAAGCTCGTCTGGAGGCGATTAAGTACAAAGCTTCCGAGACATTCCTGCAAGTGCTCCAAAACTACGGTAAGTGGCTGGGGCGGGAGGGCATGCGGTTCAACGGCATTCAATTTCGGGGACGTGAATTCATCACTGCGGACCGAATTAAGACTCAATTTTACAGTTTGGATCAAAATCTTACCTTGTCCAACCGTATTCTTCTTTTGCAGGAATGGTTGCTGAGAGAACTTGTTTCGCTGGAACGTCTGGAACGGGAAGCAGACTGGGTTCAGGAGGAATTGAATTATCTGGACACGGATGAGTATGTGGAAGCTTTCCGCATGCTGCACAAAGAAAAGCCTGTGTTCGATGTGGCGGAAAAATACGCAGCTCGAGATAACGGTAATAACAGCGCAGAGCAAGATGAGGGTGCCTTTAACTTTGGAGTGCGGGAAGAGGAGTTGCTTCGTCAGAAACTGGTGAAAGACATGTTTAAACCTTTAAGAAAGAGTGTGCGGAAATTCCAGTTCGTGGATGTGAAAGGGATATACGAACAACTATTTGTAGATGAAGCCGCTTATCGGAAACAAACGAATGGGGCACCCCCCCCACAGCACTGGCCTGAGATTTGTAAACAGACCAAGGCCATGATCCTTCAGAACAAGCTTTTCCATGAAGATGCTACTCCGTATTTATATGTAAAAGAGATGATCGAAGGCGTCCGGACGAACACAGAGATTCGTTATGTCTTTGTCGATGAAGGCCAGGATTATTCAGCGTTTCAATACGAATATCTCAAGAAACTGTTTCCTCGTGCCCGCATGACGGTGCTGGGGGATTTCGGGCAGGCGATTTTTATGCAGGCTACGGATTTGGCAGCATCCAACTCGCCACTGGTTCACCTTTACGGAGAAGGCGAAACTACATTGATCCGGCTGGTACGCAGTTATCGTTCAACCAGAGAGATTGTTGAATTCACGAAATGCATGCTACCAGGGGGAGAAGAGATCAGACCGTTTGAAAGGGGAGATCAGAAGCCTCTTTTAACAAGAGTGAAGGACGAAAAGATGCGTGGTGCGCAGATTCTCGCAGACATCGCCTCGCTTAAGGCTGAGGGGTTTGATTCCATCGCTGTGATTACGAAGACCGCGGCTGAAAGCCGTGACGCCTATGAAAGGTTGCAAAGTCAAGGCGGCGAAGGGTTACAGCTCATAACAAAGGACACACAGATTTTCGAAAAAGGAATCATGGTTATTCCTGTGTACCTCGCGAAAGGCGTTGAGTTCGATGCTGTCCTGGTCTATGATGCTTCACCCGTTGCTTACAGCCAGGAATATGATCGTAAGCTTCTGTATACGGCATGCACACGGGCCATGCACCGACTTCATCTATATACTGTGAGTGACTGGTCACCATTTGTGCAGGCGTTACCTGCGAATCTATATGACATAAAATCATAATCCATATGTAAATCCATTCTCAATGAAGGACCAAAGAAAGATGCTCGGAGCCTTTTTTCAAAGGTTATCGGGCATCTTTTTTTATGAAGATATGAATCATAAAAGTTATTCTTTACTGATCGTTCCCAATGTGATAGATTGATATTGGGAGTTATGAGAATGATCATTCCCATAACAGCTCGAAAACATATAAATTCTCAATGAGAGGGAGTAATAATAAATGAATATTTCCAAACAAGTTGCTATTGTAAGTGGGGCTAATCGAGGGTTGGGCAAGGAACTTGCTCTTGAATTGCTGGCGAGGGGAACCAAAGTGTATGCTGGCGCGCGAAACCCTGAATCCATTGATCTGCCAGGGGCTATTCCACTGCAACTCGATATTACTGATCCACAATCTGTCATGGCTGCAGCTGAGGTAGCTAGTGATGTAACCCTTCTAATCAATAATGCTGGTTCCGCTACGGGTGCTTCTCTGCTCACAGGTGAGCTGAACGATATTCACTTGGAGTTCAATACACATGTATTCGGTACGCTTTCAATGATTCGTGCGTTTGCACCGATAATAGAGAAGAATGGGGCGGTTCGATACTGAATATCCTGTCCGCTCTATCTTGGCTCAGCCTTGGTAACTCAGGAGCATATTCAGCTGCAAAATCCGCTCAGTGGGGAATTACGAATGCATTACGTCTGGAATTAGCCCCTAAGAACGTTAGCGTTGCCGGATTGCACGTGGCGTTCATGGATACGGATATGACGGCAGGTATCGACGCACCAAAAACGAGCCCAACGGATATTGCCAAAATTGCAATAGATTCCATCGAATCGGATCTCTACGAAATTATTGCTGATGATACCAGTCGGAATGTACAACAGGGTCTTGCTGGTGGTGTTGCTGCCCTTTACCCGCAATTGTTTCAAAAATAGAGAGGTGTAGATACATTTTCTTGCTATAAATAAAACAACCCCCACCAGATCTGGTGGGGGTTGAGTACGTCATGAATACTCCAATTCTATTCCTTGAGAACCGTGAGAATATAAGGTTTAACCTTTAACTGCACCGGCAGTAAGGCCGCTGACGATATATTTTTGCCCAAATAGATAAAGGATGAATACAGGCAGGGAAGTAAGCACGAGATTGGCGAAGATCAGGTTCCAGTCCCGGCTATATTTGCCGTAGAAATTGTAGATCGACAGTGGCATCGTCCATGTGGAACTGTCTGTCAGGAAGTACACAGGAATCGTGATGTCATTCCAGACGGACATGAACACCATGATGGCTACCGTTGCGTTAACGGGCAGGATGAGCGGTGTGACGATGCGGAAGAACACCCCGAACACACTTGCTCCTTCCAGAAATGCCACTTCGTCCAGCGCTCGTGGAATGGTTTTGATGAATCCACTATACAAGAATACACTGAAGGCTGTATTTAACGCGGCGTAGATCAGGATAACACTTGTGATGCTGCCGTAGAATCCCAATCCCTGTACAACCCGTATGGTCGTAATAATCGACATTGGTGCAATCAGTCCCATGAAGAAATACATGTAGATCGTGCCGGATAGTTTGGTTTCCCGACGTGCCAGAATGAATGCCGCTGCCGAAGAGGCAACGATATTAATAATGGAAGATACACCAGTAATCAAAATGCTGTTGAAGAACGCTCGCGACAGACCGCCTTCCTGGAAGACACGAACATAGTTCGAGAACTGCCATGTTTCCGGGAAGCTCAGGGAGAAGCTAAGCACTTCGGCGCTGGTTTTGAATGAACCAAAGATCAGAATGACAAGCGGCAACAGAACGATAAGAGAGGCCAGGATCAGGAAACCTTCCACGATATAGTTGCGGATGGCGAGTTTGCGTGTATAGCCCATGTTATTCCGTAACCTCCTTACGCCGCATGAAGATCAATAGCGGTATAGCAATAATGGTAACGACCACGAAGAGAAGTGTGTTGACCGCGGTACCAAGTCCCCAGTTGCCTTCGCCGAAAGATCGCAGAATGATCGTACCTACGACCTGGGAAGCGTTACCCGGGCCACCACCGGTCATGACATATACTTCGGAGAATACTTTGAGTCCACCGATCAATGTCAGCATCAGGTTAATGTTAATCGCGGGCAGCAAGAGTGGTAGTGTGATTTTGAAAAAACTTCTCCACGAACTTGCGCCATCAATCTTGGCTGCCTCGTAATACTCTTGAGAAATGGACTGCAGGCCCGCCAGATAGATGGCCATCTGGAACCCGGCACTCTGCCAGATCGAGACGATGGCAATCGTCCAGATCACAATCGATGGGTTAGTAAGCCAAGCTTGGCTTAACGAATGTAATCCTACAGATTCCAACAAATTGTTGATTGTACCTTCGGTACGCAACATGGGAGTGAACAGAATGCTGATCACAAGAATGCTGAGTATGGAAGGGGAGTAGAAGATCGCGCGCAGCAGGTTCTTTGTTCTTAGTCGCATGTTAAGTCCTACGGCCAGCAATAGACCGATGACATTTTTGCCAACGACGGTGACGATTGCAAATATTGCCGTGTTTTTCAGCGCCAGAATAAGCGTTTTGTCCGAGAAAATTTTCTCGAAATTATCCCACCCGATGAACTTCAGCTCCAGCCGATCCAGCCGCCAATCCGTGAATGAATAATAGAAAGCGGCGAGAGCAGGCACAACGAAAAAGATGGAGTAGATAATCAGTGCGGGAAATATCATGTAATACGAGTACAGATTTTTAGTCCTTTTCATGTCTCACACTCCGTTATAGCCAGGCAGCATAACGGTCGATCCTGTTATGCTGCCTTATATTTCACTCTTTAGAAACCTTCTACACCTTTATCCTGCATCAGCTGACTGAACTTCTCATCCCAGGATTTCAGTACTTCTTCCGGTGACAATCCGCCTGCAAATTGATCCTGCAATAATCGGTACAGTTCGCTGCGATCAACCAGCATGTATGCATCCGTTGTCAGCACGGTTTTCTTCGGCGTAATATAATTGTCTACAATATCCTGTTTGTAAGCTGGCAGTTCCGGTGTAGTAACGTCACTGAAATTGGATACGTATCCTTTGGAGTCGACGATCTGTTGTGCGACATCCTTGGAAGCGATATAGTCCAGGAACTGTTTGGCTTCATCCAGATGTTTGGATTTCTTCGGAATGAACAGTTGTCCGCCCAGTGGACTTGCACCCAGACTGGCATTATCCGACGATGGAATCGGGAATACGCCCAGTTCCATATTTGGATCTTGCTCGGCCACGCCTTCGATTAACCAATCGCCCATAAACATCATGGCAACTTCCTTGTTCAGGAATTTACCTACGGCCATGTCATAGCTGTCGCTAAGCACATCCGTGTTGGTGTAACCTTTGGTGTAAATTTCATATTGTTGTTCCAGGAATGTTTTGAATTCCGGGATATCAGACCATTTTTTCTTATTGCTGTTCAACTCATCAAAAAAAGTCGGTTCATTTTTGGCTACAAAATCGGCAAAAGCTGCAGCAGGCCAGATGTTGGCAGCCCAGGCATCTTTGTAAGGCATGAATACAGGTGTAATGCCACTTGCTTTGATTTTTTCACAGATCGCCAGGAATTCTTCGTAGTTAGTTGGAATCGACAACCCGAGTTCTTCAAAGATTTGTTTGTTATAAACTACTCCTTGCATCCCCGTATCTTGGCTGACATGGAAGCTGTAGAGATGACCACCAGAAGAGAGGACGTCTTTGTTCACAATTCTGCTCGCCCAAGGCTCGTTATCCAGAATTTCGAAGTTACGTTCAAGGTTCAGGTCTGTGACTGCGCTCGCCAGATTGTACTGAATAATGTCAGGCGTTTCATCTACAGCCAGTTTGGTTTGCAGTACAGTTGTTGTTTGTTCCGCTGGAATCAGCTGCAAATTGACACGAATGTTCGTTTGTTTTTCGAATGCATCAAGAATGTCCTGTTGGATGAAAGCAGAGTCCTGAGAACTTTTAGAGATTGCCAGCTCCAATGTGACTTTGCCACTCTTGCTGTCCCCGCCAGCAGCTGTGCCGGAATCCGTACCTCCTGATCCACAAGCGGTTAACGAGACCGATAATAAACTGGCCAGAATAATAGAAAACGCCTTTTTTCTTTTTATTGTTTTCAATGCAAATCCCCCTCTAAAACGTTTAGTGAATCCGTTTACAAGTCCGATTATAGATTCTTTTCTGGCCCCGGTACATGTCTGTGCTTGAACGTTGATGTGTAAAATCCTGAACTTGAAATCGCTATCATTTCATGAAATACCGTGATAGAGTAGACATGAATATAAGGGATTTCACATCATGTCAGAACAGGAGGGCATCTCTGAGAATGGCAAAGCTCATACATAAAGCAACTCAATTCAGTTTGCAGACAAAGGTGTTTTTGACATTTCTGGCTCTGCTTTTGTTCGTGCTGGGCTGTTTTATCGTGTATGTAAATGTGATCGTTGTCCGCCCGCTCAAACTGAAAACAGAGCAGGATACGCTCGTTACAGCTACGAAGGTAAGAGAGCAGGTTGATCTCTACGTAGAACAACAGAACCAGATGTCGCAGCGAATATTATCCAGCAAAAATATATTTGCAGCCATGGACAAGAGCTCCTCAGCTCATAGTAACTATGAAAGACTGAAGCAAATCAGGATCATCAAAGACATCATGTTTCAGGCGATCGGGCCCAGCATGAATATCAAGGACATGTCCATCTATGACAGGCAAGGTGTTCTTCTTACGTCATATCTGGGTTCAGGCAATCCTCCCGCAATCTTGAACACCATGATGGAGAGTAGTCAGGTAGGACGAGATTGGACGGAAAGTGGTTTTGTTCTGCTGCGTCAAGACGATACGATCTCCTTTGTACGCACGATCAATGATCAGAACGGCAAGGTGTACGGTTATCTTAGCATCCAGATGGAACAGGCCTATATACAGAACCTAACTGAGGGCATTACCGCTGGCGATGTCTATATTCTGAATGAACAAGGGGAGCAAATGACGGGCTCGGAAGTGGGTGTGACATTTACCAATTGGACAAAGCCTTCATCAGAGGAGGGACTGGATGTGGACAAAAACGACAATTATATCACACATTCCACTTCACCCAGTACAGGCTGGATCACGTATATCATAACGCCCAAAAAATCTGTTCTGGGTTCGATCCATTCGGTTCAGACGATGTCCATTCTGCTGATTACAGCACTGATGCTGGTTTCGTTTGTGTATATCTTCCTGTCGACACGTAACCTGCTGCTGCCTATCCGCAAGCTACGCGGTCAGATCTGGCGCATGAACTACAGCAATATGAATCTGAAAGTGGATGAAACGCCGAAGAATAACGATCTCTTATTGCTAAATGAAGCCTTTCAGGATCTGATGGAGAGGCTGCAGCAATCCATTGACCGGGAAAAATCGGCGCTTCATGAAGAAGTAAAGGCGCGTAATTCTGCGCTGCAAGCCCAGATTGCACCTCATTTTATTCATAATGTTCTATACCTGATCAGTATTGCCGCCCAAGAGGGGAAGACCAAAGTTGTATCGGATATGTGCAAACATCTTTCGGACAGTCTGCGTTATATTGTCTCTTCACCATACGCGCATGTGACTTTGGCTGAGGAGCTTCAACATACAAGACATTATCTGTCTCTTGTACAACAAAAGTACGAAGAGGATCTGGAGTGGGATATCCATGCAGACGAGCTGGCGAACGAAATCCGGTTGCCGCGGTTGGTTATTCAGCCGTTTGTGGAAAACTGCATTGAACATGCCTTTGCCAACACCGCGCCGCCTTGGCGTATCCAGATTACGGTGAAGCAATATAACGGATTATGGGCTTTGGAGATCAAAGATAACGGAGAGGGTTTTCCACCGGATAAGATCCAGGAGATTTTAGCCAATATTCAGGCCTCGGGTTCTGGAATGAACCAGACTGCCGATGGTGGAACAGCCCTTGGTAACATGGGAATTATCAACAGTGTCAATCGACTCAAACTAATGTATAACAACCGGCTCTTTATTAATATATTTAACAATCATGCGGAAGAGCAACATGGAGCAACAATTCAGATCATCGGCTCACTGACGAAGGATTTTTACTAGCGAGGAGGCATAGGCGATGTATAACGCGATGATCGTTGAGGATAGCAAACCGATATTACGTAATATTAAAATGCTCTTGGAAACACTCAACTTTCCGATTCGTATAGCTGCTACGGCAACGAATGGAGAGGAAGCCTTGGCAGCGATAAAACAGTCACCGATTGATCTGCTGTTGACAGATATTCGAATGCCGAAAATGGATGGACTGTCCCTGATTGAGCAAGCCAAAATTGCCAACCCGGATCTGAAGGTCATCTTGATTAGCGGTTACAGCGATTTTGAATACACAAGAAAAGCATTGAACCTGCAAGTGTTTGACTATTTGTTAAAACCTGTCGAGCGAGAGGCGCTTGAAGAAGTCATGGGTCGGGTAATTGACCAACTTGATCAACAGATGTCCAAGGAACTGCTGGATTTGCAGGAAATCATTCATCCCCAATGTGAGACTACGCCCAAACAAGGGGAGGAGTTTCCGCCTTTATTCAGCCAGATGATGATCATTATGAGCAAACAGCCTTTTACCGCAGGGCATGAACGATGGGTGCAGGTGGAACTTGAGGGCATAGTACAGGATTTTTTTGCATTCCATCCTTGTCGTGTGTACACTAGTCAAACCCCATATCAATTTGTCGCTTTTGTCAATAAGAGTGCACTTGAGGTGTACTCTTCCGTACATGAATGTCTTGAATCGTTGCGACGGCATTTGGTTGCGCATGACATCGATGCGATCATTGGAGGACAACTTCTATTCGCTGAGTCTGGTAATCTGCCGGAGCTCTATCACCGCATGTCGTCCATTTTGTCTGAGCAGCAACGGTTGAAACAAGGAATAGTGCTGGATACCGGGAATCCGGTGTCGATGGCCAGATCTGAGACAGGCTGTCTGGATCCGGTGCAGGAATCTGTTTTTGTACAGATGATACAGGCTCGGCAGAAAGAACGGTTTGCTTTCAAGTTATCCGAATTGCTGAATCGATGGGCAGAGGAAAATGTACATATGACCGAGGTGGATCGGTTTATTGGTTTGGTCGTAGATACGTTTGCTCATCTGTACGAGGAACAGGGGTCGGGCATGAGATTGGGTCTGGAGCTTCGGTCAAGACAATTCGCCCAGGCACAGTCCTATGCCGATTTTTGCCGGGAACTGGCGGAATGGACGGGACAGTGCTTCGATATGCTGCAATCCCACGTTCGAAAAAGCAAGGCGATTCTGTTCGAACAGATTGACGATTACGTAAAACTAAATAAATACTCTCAATTATCTATCAACGACATTGCCATGAAGTTTCACGTTAGCCCGTCGTACGTCAGCAGAGTGATCAAAAATGCAACACAAATTACATTTGTTCAGTATTACACCCGGCTTCGCATTCAGGAAGCATGCAGACTGATGGAATGCCAACCGGACATGAAGTTTAAGGAAGTTTCCGATTTGTTGTCATTTAGCGATCAGCACTATTTCTCAAAGGTGTTCAAAGAGTATACGGGGCTAAGTCCTACGGATTATAAACAACAGATGTCTGGCATAAAGACCCAATCATAGTTAACAAACCCTTTTTATTTATGTTATAATACTAACAAATACGGCTTGTTACTGAATTCATTCAGGCAATACCTATGTATATACATGCTCAAAGTTTCTTTGGGTGTGCATATATATGGGTTTTTTTTGCGTTTACTGGCCGATTGATTCTACCAAAAATGGATAAAGAGAGGAAGATTCACTTTGGAAAAGAAAAAGAAAAAAAGGTCATTTTATAGGAAAGGAGGAGCCAGCTTACGATTAATGAGCACTAGACTCATTGCAGCTTTCCTTGCGGTGCTTATTATCCCAACTGCACTTATCGGTTATTTCTCGTATCATAGTGCCAAAGATCAAGTGCAACAAAAAATGACCGATCCCATCAATACAATATTAACGATGACCGGACAACATATTAACAATCTGGTGGGGGAAAAAGCAGAATTATTGAGTTACATAGACAGCATGTATGGCTCCGATCCCAGTCAGGCGAACAATGAAGCACTACAAGTAGGAATCGACCAGTTAGCTGATACATATCCTGATATTCTTGCCATTACCGTAGGCAACGACCAAGGCAGTGTTATATCTTCTCCAGCAATTGAGGATGCAACATACGATCCACGCAGCACAGAATGGTACACCAATGGTACAAGTAACAATGGATCACTCTATTTTTCGAGTATTATGAAAGATCCGGTATCCGGGAATATTTATGTAGAGATTTCAAAAGCTCTGTCAAATGAACAAGGTGTAGCAAGTATTAAACTTGATCTGGAGCGATTAGCAAATGAAATATCGATTGTGGATGTCGGAGGTAATGGAAGTCTGATTGTGGTGGACTCCAATCGAACCATCGCGGCTTGGTCCGGTGCGATTGTAAAAGGTGGGGGAGGAGAGCTCGGTGGAGCACTCATCGAGGGAATTCCAGTCCATCCAAATACGGCTTCAAGTTCCGATGAACCGATGGCATTTTCTCAATTTGTCAGAACGGATCTGGCGTATGATCTGGAGGTATATAACGGTGTTAATGCTTTGACGGGATGGAATGTCATTGCTTTGATGGGCCATGAAGATTTTATCGCCGCAGCGAAACCCATTATGGTGTCGAGTCTAACGGTCATTGCTGTATCTGTATTGATTGCCGGTGTAATTATTTTCTTCATTCTGAGATCTTTTATTGTACCTATGCAAAAACTGCGAAAGGCCACCCGTAGTGTAAGCGAAGGGAATCTGTCGGAACGAGTGAATCTTAAAACCGAAAACGAATTTGGTATATTGGCAAATGATTTTGACCAAATGACCATCTCCCTTCAATCGGTGGTTGCTGAACTTCATCAGACGTCATCGTTGTTAAGCCACTCTTCCCAGATGATTCAGGAAAGTACAGAACAAACCACCCAATCGGTTCAACATGTGGCGGAAACGATGCACCAGACTGCTGAATCAGCTATCGTTGGGGCGGAAAATTCGGAACAAACCGCGAATGCCGTAGAAGAGATGGCGAGAGGCATCAGTACAATTGCAGAATCTGCGAGTGCCATAGTTGATTCGGCTGAAGAGACGGAGCGCGCTGTTGCTAATGGTGGGAAAACGATAAATCAGGTCGGAGAACAAATGGAACACATTCTCGGAGCTGTTGAAGAAACCTCGGCATTGATTAATGAGCTGTCCAGTCTATCCGCTGAAGCCAATCGAATGAATGAAGCCATTGCGGATATCTCTCGGCAAACCAATCTTCTGTCACTGAATGCTTCTATTGAAGCATCAAGAGCAGGAGAACACGGAAAAGGTTTTGCGGTCGTTGCTGGTGAGGTGCGCACGTTATCCATGCAATCCAAACAAAGTGCGGACGAGATTGGTGCTACCATTGGCAAAATGCTTGATCTGATTGCCAAATCCACATCTCTTATGAATGATAAAGTTCGTAATCAAGTCGGTGAAGGTATGCGCATCAGCCAAGAAGCTTCAGCAACCATATCGAACATCGAACAATATACAACGCATATCGTGGATCAAATTCAGGATATTTCCGCTGTCTCAGAACAGTTGTCAGCCAGCACGGAAGAAGTCTCGGCTACAGTTGCCGCGATGAGTCATATCTCTAAAGTATCGGCTGATAGTGCTCAGACAACTTCAGCAGCAGCCCAAGAGCAAATGGCGGCGATGCAGGAGATATCCGCATCATCTGCTCAGCTATCCAAAACAGCTGAGAATATGCAAGAACTGGTTCGCCGGTTTAAGTTCTAGAGTAGAAGTAAGTAAGTGTGAAAGGAAACGTGTTAAGCAAAAAGGCGCTCCCAAATGGAGCGCCTTTTTGCATGTAGAGAAATTAGTAAGAATGTGACGCCTCATCCCCGAACATATCCTTTTGATTCTTTTTTCGGAAACTTCGTGGTGATTCACCAACCGTTTTGGTAAATAAAATCGTAAAGTAATTGGGGTTGTCGTAACCGACCAGTTTGGCGATTTCCCATATTTTTTTGTTAGTTGAAACTAATAATCGGGTAGCTTCACCCATTCTTCGTTGAATCAGGTAATGATAAGGAGAAGTGCCATAGTGATTTTTGTACATATGAATTAAGTAATAAAAATCGATATGAAATTGATCTGCCAATTCTTTGAGTTTAATGTTTTGCCGATAGTTGGTATCCAAATAGTCTTTAATGCTCTCAGCAAGGGTATTGCTCTCAACGATCTCCCCACTAGGAAGCTGTTGACGGGACTGCCGATCGATGATCAGAAGTATAGCTTTCAGGACATGCCCAGAGATAGACTCATAACCATGTTCCCGAATCGAAAATTCATTGAAGAGAGTCTGCATTAACGAATGGAGCTCATCGGAATATCGGTTTGCTCGAATGATCGGAATGTTAGAGGGAGGGATGACCCAATCCTCAAGGGTCTGGGTGCCTTCTGCAAAACGAAAGCCACAATAAAAAGTGGATAACGGGTATTCAGGATTGGACTTCTCCTCGTGAAGAGTACCCTTGTTATATATGAGCATGTCCCCTTTTTGAGCCCAGTGTTTGGTGCCGTCAATGGTGAACAATCCTTTGCCTTCAGTTACGTAGATAATCTCATGCAGATCGTCATGTTTATGCGTCGGAAAACTCCAATGGGGATTGTCGGCCAGTTTGCCTACATAAATAATGGTGCAATCTCGATTTGGATGCCGTTGGCCGGATTCGTGGTGTGTATTCATCTATGTCTTCCCTTCAGAATCTGTAATGAAAGTCTATGTTGAAATGACAACATATATAATGTTTTGCAATAAAACCACAACAACCTTGATTGTCGGCATAGCGTATCTGACAGTACAATTTCACTATCCAAAATGTACTATATATCGAAAGTGAAGGGATGGGAAAGCAGAAAATACATGAATTAATGATCGTAGACAGAAATGAAGCGCTTGCAACAATAGAAAGGATTAGTGAGTATTGATTTATGACTAGAAATAGAGAGAACCTACTTATTTTAACGCTTACGCTTGTTAGCTTTGTACTGGGAACAACCGAGTATGTTATCGTGGGTGTGTTGAAGGAAATTGAAAGTTACATGAAAGTATCACTTGCTGCCGCGGGTATGCTTGTCTCCGGTTTTGCGATTGCATACGCAGTGGGTACACCATTTGCTGTGGCTTTCTTGGTCAAAATATCCAGAAGAAGTTCCATATTGATCGGATTTGCAATCGTGTTAGCATTAAATCTATTGACCGTGTTCTCAACAACGTTCTCTTCTCTGATGGCCATTCGCATCGTGTCGGCCGTTGCTTGTGGACTTACGATATCGCTTTCGATCTCGATCGTAAGCGACGCAGTGAACCGGGAGCGAAGAGGGGAAGCTATCGCCTGGATTTTGGGCGGATTTTCAATCGCAAATGTGCTGGGTGTTCCGCTCGGTACATTTATCGGACAACATCTAAGCTGGTCCATGACGTTTGTTGTTACAGCATGCATAGGTGTTGTGCCGCTGGTATTCATGTTTCGTATTCTGCCACGCCAAACAACAACGATTGCAGGTTCGTTCAGTGATCAGATGTCTCTCTTTGTGAAGCCACGGATATTGCTGGCCTGTCTGATCCCTGTACTGGGAAACAGCTGTATTTTCGTCGTTTTTACGTACATTGCGCCACTCCTGAGTGAGACGATGGGTGTGCCAGTACAATGGATTAGTGCCATACTCCTGATTTATGGAGTCTGCAGCATCCTGAGTAACTGGATTGGTGCCAAAATAGCCAAGGGTGATTTCCTACCCAAGCTCAAGGGGCTTTTCGTAATCCAAGCGATCCTCTTCCTGGGCATGAGTTTTGCCGTTTCCAATCTGTGGATCGGCTTGGCATTCCTGTTTCTGATTGGATGTGTGTCATCCTCCATGAGCGCGGCATCCCAGTTATATTTGTTTGATGTGTCTGGAGCGATCGCACCGGGGTCCAAAGCATTTGCATCTACACTCCTGCCTGTGGCGGCCAATGTGGGTATAGCGTTAGGCTCCGGCGTCGGGGGAATTGCCGTTAATATGGGTGGTGTCCAGTGGGTGCCTCCAGTTGCTGTGATGCTTGCCTTGCTGGCTTTTGTTGTTACCCTGATATGCCAGCGTTCCATCCAAGTGAATTCAGACGAAGCAACCACTGTAAAAGCAGCTTAGATGAGATGCTGTCTAGACTAAACGGATGAATGCATATATATGGTATATGAACTACAAACAAAGTCGCTGTTAAGCGGCTTTGTTTGTTTTTTAGTTTTCCAGCATTCCGGATGAAACGGGATCGTAGATGATAGAGGTAGGATAATGCAATAATTCAGTGAATTTATATATGAAGAGATCTGATAAAATGAATGAAAAGCTGGGAGGTAAAGCCATGAAAAAGCCCATGATCGGTGTACTGCCTTTATATGATACGGACAAAAAAAGTTACTGGATGCTTCCAGAATATATGAACGCCATAGAAGGAGCAGGTGGGATTCCAATTATGCTGCCTTTGACAACGGATATCGAGATCATAGCAACGCTAGCTAATCAGTTCGATGGGTTCCTGTTCACCGGGGGACATGATCTCAATCCTGAGCTGTATCATGAGCATGAAGAGGTTACTTGTGGAGAGTTATGTATTGAACGCGATATGATGGAGTCGATATTATTACAAAAAGTAATTGAGCTTGATAAGCCTGCGTTTGGCATATGCCGTGGACTACAACTATTTAACGTTATGTTGGGTGGAACGTTATATCAAGACATTCCGACTAGCCTTCAACTTCATGGGAACAAGATCGTTAATCATAAGCAAAGTCCGCCGTATACGGATCTTGTACATGATGTACATATTGATAAAAATAATATCCTATACGATATTTTGCAAACAGATACGATAAAAGTGAACAGTTACCACCATCAGGGAATCAAGATGTTATCGGATAAGTTAACTGCTGTGGCAGTCGCTGAAGATGGACTCGTTGAATCCGCGGTAATGCCGAACCGCTCGTTTGTTTTGGCTGTGCAGTGGCATCCAGAGTACAGCTACAAAGTAGATGACTATAGTCAAACGTTATTTGCGGCGTTTGTTAATGCTTCTAAATCCCCGCGCTATACTATCCATATTGAAGAAATAACCGCATAAAATGTGAAAAAGAAAAAAGACCTCCTGTTTATAAAAACAGAGGAGGTCTTTGTATTGGTGAATGTAGTCGTAATAGTAATCGTGGTATTACCATTACGATTGTTGTGGATGATTATTTTAATCCAGACTTCGTGTTGGCATGCTCTTCAGCATTCAGGGAAGCAATCAGCTTCTCGCCTTCAACATCCAGGTTTGGCAGGATGCGATCCAGCCATTTTGGAAGTGCCCAAGCTTTGTCTCCGAAAATAGCCATGATAGCAGGGACCAAACCCATACGGATGATAAAAGCATCAATCAGAATGCCTACCGCCAAAGTGAAACCAATCTGCTTGATCATGACATCATCAGTGAATATAAATCCTGCAAATACAGAGACCATAATCACTGCTGCGGCAACAACCACGCGACTTACCTGATTGTATCCATGAACAACGGATTCGGTCCCGCGATGACCATGCACATAGGATTCCCGCATGGAGCTAACAAGGAAGACTTGATAGTCCATCGCCAGGCCATACAGGATACCTGTTACGATGATCGGCATAAAGCTCAGCAGCGGGCCACCGGTATCGAAACCAAAGAGCGAATGCAGCCAGCCCCATTGGAATACAGCAGTTGTGATCCCGAATGTAGCCAGGATACTAAGCAGGAAACCGATGGTGGCTTTAATTGGAACGATAATCGAACGGAATACGAGTAACAGGATGATCAGGGACAACAGGATGATGATGCCTACATAAATAGGGAACACCTGCGCCAGTTTGGCTGACATATCGATGTTAACAGCTGTGAGTCCAGTAACTCCGAGTTTCACATCATAGGTCTGTGCGATGCTGGAATCAGTCGCGCGTAGATCAGTGACCAGTGTTTTAGTGAGATTATCGTTAGGACCCGTTTTTGGAATGAGACTGAAAATAGCTAAATCTTCTGTCATACCAAGCGGTGTGACTTGTGCAACGTTATTCTGACCTTGGAGTTCCATCACCAGACCGCCCAAGAGTTCCGGTGTAACTTTTGCGGAAGATTGATTAGGCTCTGCGACCAGAATAAGTGGTCCGTTGAATCCTTCTCCGAAGCCTTCGGAGATGGCATCATAACTTTGTCTTGCAGTTGTATCCAGATTCGCTGAGGAAGCGCCGGGGATACCCATTTCCATTTTGGTAATCGGCGTCGCGGCAAAACCAAGAATGACGATGATGGCGATAATGGTAGCCCAACGATTTTTGATAACGAATTTCACCCATCTATCCGCGACTCCGTGGCTAGTGGCTTTAGGATGTTTCGTGCTTTTATCACGAGCTTTGGCGGAACAGATGCGTTCTCCTACCAATCCGAGTAAAGCTGGCAACAAGGTTAAAGCAACAAATACGTTGATGAGTACGGTGGCAGCTGCGACCAAAGCCATCGTAGACAAGAATGTGAGACCGATGACAAGCATACCGCACAGTGCAATAATGACCGTTAATCCGGCAAAAAATACCGCGCTGCCCGATGTACCAATGGCTCTGGCCGTTGCTTCTTTTGCACTCAAGCCCTGATCAATAATCATTCGACGTTGGCGATTGACAATGAAGAGCGCATAGTCAATTCCGACAGCCAATCCAACCATGAGAGCCAGGACGGAAGTGACACTAGGCATTTCAATGAATTTGGAGATCGAGAACGCACCACCAACTCCAATGGCAACTCCGAGGAGTGCGGTGATCAGAGGCAGACCTGCTGCAACAACGGAGCCAAGGGTGATCAGCAATACAATGACAGCAATCACCAATCCGACAATCTCAGCCGAGCCGACTCCAATCGATACCGTTTTGAGCGTTTCGCCCGGCAAGACCGTAATGTTGGTTCCTTGCTCTACCGTCATAACAGATTGAATAACGGAATCAAATACATCTTGGGTTATGGCAGATTGCTCAACTGTAAATTGGAATTGGAACAGTGCAATGCTTCCATCCGAAGAGATCAGCATGCCTGGCACTGGTACACCATTCACCATCAAAGGTCCATAAGGTGGAGGAGTGGTTGTTGTAGATCGTGCCATATCGGTAGCCTGAGCATTCTGAGCCATCTCAGCAGCACCCGAATTACCCGCTTCAGCTGCATAGTCCGCAGGATTAATGACTTTGTCTAATCCGTAAACCTCAGTAACACCTTTCATCATGGCAGCCATATTTTCAGGCGTATCCAAACGCTCGTTGTCCGGTGCCTTGAACACAACACTTCCTTGACCGCCGGAAGCGGCTGGCAGTTCTTTTGCCAATTGATCCAGAACCTTCTGTGACTCGGTGCCTTCAATCTTCATTTCAGAACTGATGTGAATACCATTGATGCTGATCATGGAAATGACAATTCCCAGAATTAAAACCCAGCCAATGATGAAGGTTGCAGGTTTGCTAAAAGCGGTTTTCCCCACTCTGTATAATAATGTAGACATTTCTCTATTTTACACTCCTCTATGATGAATGTGGATGGTTGGCATGTTCGAATCCTGCCCGCAAATGATTAAACGTAATTTCCAAAAATTGATCGAAGGTTAAAGCACCGGGCTTGGTATCTTCAGTAATGACTTGTCCGGGCAGCAACACATTGAGTCTTCCATCAATTAATGGCAGTATCGATCCATATAGTGCGTTAATCAGAAGATAAGTATAGATCTCGTCATATTTCCCGTTAGATAAGTCTAATAAGGTATCTTGTGCCTGCGTCTGCATCCGGTGCATGGCTCCAAGATAATGTGGTTCTAACACGGGATAGGTCTGAGATAGTGATACTAGTTGATGAAGCCTTCCTAAGAGTTCTGTTGTAAGCTGCATCTTGATCAGGTTATACAGTACGTCAAGCAAAGAGGCATTGTCGGGCATTTTGGTAAGTAACTCTTCGAGTTCGGTTGTATTCTGAACGGATATTGCGCCTCTTGCTACGGCTTCTTCTTTACATGTGAAGTAGTTTGCAAATGTTCTACGTGAACAACCCACCTGATGCACGATATCTTCGACCGTAAAACCATCGAGTCCGTGTTCAAGAGTCAGTTCAAATGCAGCACCAGCAAGTGCTTTTTCAGTCGCTTCTTTTTTCAAATGTCGCAAGTTTCGTTTAATCATTATTCTCCGCTTATGCGTTCACCTCCAATATCAATGAATATGGTTTAATACTTTTTAAGAAGAGCACACTTACTGAATATGCACTTTGTGAGGTTTATCATAACAATTAGTTGCCCATTGTGCAAATTTACTCATTGTGCAATTATTTTTATATGATATCTATACTGCGAATCAATGCTTCAACTCCTGAGGGATGAATGTTAAAATCAATAGAAAAACTTGGGGCGATAACGAGATATGAGTAGTCGTAAACAAAGTTTATTGGAAACAGCACTTGCACTATTTTTAGAGCATAGCTATGCAAATACAACAATCCAGATGATCCTGGATCAATCAGGTGTATCCAAAGGCACATTCTACAAATTCTTCAGTTCCAAAGAAGACTGTTTATATTCGATTATTGATCAGCGTATGCAAGAGGATGTTTTCATTCGCAAAGAGCTTGAACAAAACCACTATACATCGGATTATGACCTGCTCGTAGATCAGATTGCGATTCCTATGTCTGTACCTAATAAAGAGCGAGTATGGGAATTATATTGGACGGGTTTTTATTCCGGGGAGATCAACTCAGCCAAACTGGCTACAGTTCACCTAAAATGGCTGTCCACACGCTTGATTCAGGTGTACGGGAACGATATTAGCTTATATGCCAACGAAGGGGCAATATTGTGCTACGGCATATTACATCAGATTGCCAATACATCAAGAAGTCTAAATACGCAAAAACCAGTATGGAGCGAAGTGGTTCCAAAAGTACTAACGTACATTGAAGTGATTCTAAGAACAATGCACCAGAGAAATGAACATATTTTCGACTTTCAGTCTCTCTATTTCCTGAATGCCGATGAGCGTAGCCATGATATGGGTCTGGACATCGACAATGTATTGATCGAATTGGATGAGTTCAACAACCGTGTTCAAAAATCCAAGGAATCTGCATCATTGAAGCAACTTTCGAAGGGGCTTTTAGCGTTATTACAGGATCAGACAAGAGGATTTAAATATTCCTGTAATCGAAGTGGTGCTTCAAGCGTTTCACAAAGAGTACAAATCCAGTGCGTTTCAATCTGAAGCCAATAGACTGACCGAAGCCTGTTGGTGGTATTTGGAACTGGTGAAGCAACGTAATTAGTATGGGGGTTGGCTTAAAGCCAACCTCTTTTTTTGCTTTTTTATGCTTGTAGTTATTATTAATATACTATTAGTATATTAATAAAGTGTTGTTATAACAGTTGTTTTGTGCTGTTTAAACTATGGGATTTGAAATTAATTATACGAGTAGTATATAATCAAAATGAACATATATTTCCATAGATTTGAATAACTTCACTTCGAAAGGAAGATTTATATGAATAACTCGAATAACCAGACATCAGAAAAAGTAGAATTTAATTTGTTTAGCGAAGAACATAGTAAAGATCCATTTGCCATGTTTGCACAGCTGCGTGCCAAAGGTTCCGTTGTCCCTATTCCTAATCCGATGGGTGGAGCAGGGCAAACCTGGATTGTAACTCGGATGGACGTTGCCATGGAAGTGCTGAAAGATCACTCTCGATTTACGGTAGATATGAACTCTATTGATAGTGGCAATGATATTCGAAAGAATCTCTCAGGCGAGCTTGGTTCATCGGAACCCCAGACTTTTTTTACCGGAAAGTCGATGCTCTTTGTTGATGAACCGGATCACCGTAGACTGCGTAGCCTGGTTTCGAAAGCGTTCACTCCAAGATATATGGAAAGCCTGCGTCCACGCGTCCAGGAAATTGCCGATGAGTTGATTGACCAATTCGAAGGAAAAGGAGAGATGGATCTTGTAAAAGACTATGCCTATCCTTTCCCAATCAACGTTATTTCCGAGATGTTGGGTATACCTCAGGAAGACCGACCTCAGATCCATGTATGGTCTGAAGCCATTGCAAAAGGTCTTGGTTTTGGTAAACAGGACCCTGCCGTAGCGCAGCACTTGCGATCATTTGCAGAGTACACCTCACAGCTTGTGGCGAACAAACGAGTAGAACCTTCTGATGACCTCATCAGTCAATTAATTGCGATTGAGGAGGAGGGTGATCGATTGAATGAAGATGAATTAATATCCATGATCACGTTATTAATCTTTGCTGGACATGAGACAACTTCCAATCTGATTGCAACCGGCTCTTATCTTCTTCTGACCCATCCCGAACAACTTGAACAACTGAAACAAGATCTGAATCTGGTTCCTTCTGCAGTGGAGGAGTTGCTACGATATAACGGACCCGCCACTTCTTCAGGTCCTCGTTATGCAATACAGGACACGGAGTTGGATGGACAATTGATTCAAAAGGGAGATGTTGTGATTCCCCTCCTGAAATCAGCGAATCGGGACGAACAGCAGTTCACTGACCCCGAAGAGTTGGATATCGAACGCAAAATAAAACGGCATTTGGCCTTTGGACACGGCATCCATATGTGCCTTGGCGCTCCACTTGCTCGTGTAGAGGGGGACGTGGCGTTTACTACGCTTTTACGACGGCTACCGGATCTTCAACTCAGTATTCCTCAGGAAGAGATTCATTGGCACTCTGCTTTGTCATCACAGGGATTGGCATCGTTGCCCGTAAAATTTTAATAGATACACTTAGTGTGACTCACTGGAGTATGACGAATTGTCGTCATACTCCTTTTTTATAATGATGATAGAACGGTATGAACAAGAAGCATTCCAATGGAGTGAACATGCTAATGCAAAAACATAAAATTGAGTACATAAATTTTGTTGTAGAGGTAAACCTTATGAATAAAGATGAACTTTTTATGCATAAAGCCATTGAGATTGCTTTGCAAGCTCGCAAAGAAGGAAACGAATCATTTGGCCCATGATCTATTAGCGGAAATTGCTGGAAGCAACATTATGATCACGTGTGAAGAAGTATTTGAGAAAAGTCCTCAAAAGCCTGAAGTAGTGGGGGAATTACTAAGCGCAGAAGGCTTGAAAGTATTCGAAGGATATCAATTTCTTTCTTAGTCCTCGTTCGGAAAAAAATTAATTTTTAATTATTGCTTGATTTTTTTTTCAACGTCTGATAGTGTAAGACCTGTGATTTTGGGAAGTTAATTTATCAATATGAATTAGAGCTTTCCAGCAGATAATTTTGACCACTTCACCAGGAAGTTAAGGCCATACGGACAGCCGGGTCAAACGCCGATTGGCAACTTACGTTGCTTTATTGATTGAGTTCAAAGCTCAAATTTTATAAGTTGGTTACTTTACAACCAGTGCAATTGCACATCAACTTGTGAAACGGTCAATAAGAGTGGTAAAGGCGAATTATTTGCTATATAGACTCTGATCCAATATTGATATACATGAAGGAGCTTTCCGCCAAAGGAGTTCTTGTGAACTTTTTTGGTCATGGAGACTTCACGTCTTTTTTATGATGTATATCGATAAGCAAGTGTGATGATGCGCGATTGCGAGCATTTTTCACCTTGCTTTTTTTGTTGTCTTGTTGTCACCGTATTAAACCAATTAAAAAAATACATATTGGGATAGGAGAATGTAAAATGGGAAAAGCACTAATCATCGGCGCCGGCGGCGTTGCTTCCGTGGCAGTACACAAATGCGTTCAAAACAGTGAAGTTTTTGAGGAAATCTGCATCGCGAGTCGTACAAAATCCAAATGTGATGAACTCAAAGCCAAGCTGGACGGCGGAAAAACAAAAATTACAACAGCACAAGTTGATGCTGACAATGTTGACGAACTGATCGCTCTGATCAACGAAGTTAAACCGGATATCGTTATGAACCTTGCTTTGCCGTATCAAGATCTGACAATCATGGATGCTTGCCTTGCAACTAAAACAAATTACATGGACACAGCTAACTATGAGCCACATGATACAGCGAAGTTTGAATACAGCTGGCAATGGGATTACAAAGAGCGTTTTGAACAAGCAGGCATCACTGCATTGCTCGGTAGTGGATTTGACCCAGGCGTGACAGGCGTATTCTCCGCTTATGCCTTGAAGCACTACTTTGACGAAATTGAGTACATCGACATTCTGGACTGCAATGGCGGCGACCACGGCTATCCGTTCGCAACCAACTTTAACCCTGAGATCAACATTCGCGAAGTATCTGCGAACGGAAGATACTGGGAAAATGGTGAATGGATCGAAACAAAACCGATGGAAATCAAACGTGTCTACGACTTCAAAGAAGTTGGCGAGAAAGACATGTACCTGTTGTACCATGAGGAACTGGAATCTTTGGCAAAAAACATGCCAGGTCTGAAACGTATCCGTTTCTTCATGACATTTGGTCAAAGCTACCTGACTCACTTGAAAGCTCTTGAAAATGTAGGTATGACTTCAATCGAGCCTATTGAATATGAAGGTCAACAAATTATTCCACTGCAATTCCTGAAAGCAGTACTGCCTGATCCAGCATCCCTTGGACCACGTACTGTTGGTAAAACAAACATTGGTTGTATTTTCAAAGGTAAAAAAGACGGTCAAGACAAAACATATTATGTTTACAATATCTGTGATCACCAAGAGTGTTACAAAGAAGTGGGTTCCCAAGCGATCTCTTACACAACAGGCGTTCCAGCTATGATTGGTGCAGCAATGGTCATGACAGGCAAATGGAACAAACCAGGCGTATACAATGTAGAAGAGTTCAACCCAGATCCATTCATGGAAGAGTTGAACAAATGGGGCCTCCCATGGGTAGAAGACTTCAACCCGGTACTCGTTGATGAGCTGCCAGAAGAAGTTAAAGAATCGGAGCTTGTTCGTTAAAATGCGGTTCGAGCAATTACCGACACCATGTTTTGTTGTTGACGAGGCGCTTATCGAGAGAAACCTGAAAATCCTGAACGGTGTTATGCAGCGTACAGGTGCCAAAATCGTGCTGGCTCAAAAAGCATTCTCCATGACTGCGATGTATCCGCTGATTGGAGAATACCTGAGCGGTGCAACGGCGAGTGGTTTGTATGAAGCACGCCTGGGCCACGAGGAAATGGGCAAAGAGAACCATGTCTTTGCTCCGGCATACCGCGCAGAAGAGATCGACGAGATTCTCTCCATCTGCGACCATATTATTTTTAATTCTTTTTCACAGCTTGCAAAATTCAAGGATAAGGCGCTTCAGGCTGGCCGTAAGGTCGGCTTGCGCGTCAATCCAGAATGCTCAACCCAAGAAGGACACGAGATCTACGATCCATGTTCTCCAGGTTCGCGTTTTGGCGCGAAACTTGAGGATTTCGATGCAAACATGTTGGAAGGTGTCTCCGGATTACACTTCCACACGCTGTGTCAGCAAAATTCCGACGATCTGGAGACTACGTTGAACGCAGTTGTTGAGAAGTTCGGACAATGGTTGCCGCAAATGGAATGGATCAACTTCGGTGGTGGACACCATATCACACGTGAAGATTATGATATTCCAAGACTGGAAGCATGCATCAAGCGTATGCAGAACGACTATGGCCTGGAAGTATATCTGGAGCCGGGAGAAGCTGTTGCGCTGAACGCGGGTTATCTGGTGACCTCTGTGCTGGACTTCCATAAAAACGGTATGGACATCGCTATTCTGGATACTTCAGCTACGTGCCACATGCCGGATGTACTGGAGATGCCATATCGTCCGCCGCTGATCGGTTCGGGAGAAGTAGGTGAGAAAGCCCATCTGTACCGTCTTGGTGGACAAACATGTCTGTCTGGTGACGTAATTGGGGATTATTCATTCGATCAGCCTCTACAAGAAGGCGACCGTCTGGTATTCGAGGACATGGCGATTTACTCCATGGTGAAAACCAATACGTTCAACGGCATGCCGCTTCCAGCGATTGCAGTCAAAAGAAAAGACGGCGATTGCGAAGTTGTCCGTGAATTCGGATATCAGGATTTCAAAATGAGGCTGGCATAATTACTTCATTATATAGTAAGCATTGAATATAAATACAAAGAAGGGAACCTGGAGACAGGTTCCCTTTTTAACGTTAACTGATGTTTAACGATTAGATTTAATGATGTTTATCAGTGAGGTTAGATGAATGTTTACCGGTATTGAGCCGACTTGGCTTCGACTTCAGTTTTCGGGTTAATTTTGTGGTTTCGAGGCTGCTCTTGCAGCGTATGGAAAGATCGGTTCTCTTAGTTCAAAGTCATACGTCAACCCATCCACAATGCCCACTACACTCTCACTGTCATACAACTCCAGCAAAAATCCAGCCATTTGTTCCGCCGTATGGAACTTGGGAACCCTGCCTTCATATTCAAACTCATCTACATTAAAGGAATGTTTCGCAAATTCCGTCTCGGTTGCAGCCGGAGCGAGCACCTTGGCCTGCATCGCTGCGTTCTTGCCTTTTAACTCTTGCGCAAGTCCTTCCGTAAAGGCACTAACATAGAACTTGGTTGCGCAGTAGGTTACTGCATCGGCTACAATCGTATATCCACCACCAGAGGAGATATTAATGATCTGTGTGCCATCAACATTTGCATAATCACGTACATACAGGGAAGAAAGAATCGTAAGAGCTTCTATATTAAGATGAAGCATCTGCTCAATCTTGGGCAGGTGTTGTTCACCAACGGAAGCGAAATTCCCGAATCCTGCATTGTTAATCCAAGTCTCAATGGAATAAGCCTGAAGACTTTCATAGAATTCATGCACATTAGCGGCAATAGACAGATCCACTGTACGAATGACAACATCCAAATCAGGATTGATTTCAGCTACTTTTGCTTTTAATTTGTCCAATTCATCGGTTCTGCGTGCAGCCAGGATCATATTTTTGCCACGAGCTGCAAAAGCTAAAGCCGCTTCATATCCAATGCCTGAACTGGCACCTGTAATCACTGTATATTTCATGGGAATTCCTCCTGGATCTGATTTCATTTTTTATTGTGATGTCACCACGAGTTGATTATACTGATTAGAGCTTACTCTAAGTCAAGCGGGAAAATGGAGGGGAGGTTAACCATGTATACCATTGGTGAAGTGGCAGAATTACTCCATATCAGTCCACATACGTTGCGTTATTATGAGAAGGAACAGATTGTAACTCCTCTCCGAGATGCGAGTGGAGACAGGCGGTACAACGAGTCACACCTGAAATGGCTGCAATTTGTGATCAAATTAAAAGAGACTCAGATGCCCATTGCTACCATTAAGAAGTATGCGTCTTTGTTTCAGGAAGGAGAGCATACGGCGGCGGATCGTTTGAAGCTACTGGAGGAGCATAAAGAGTCGATTCAAAAACAGATGCACATACTTAACACAGCAGATGAGATGCTTGAGCATAAAATTTCGTCGTATCGAACGCTCATCGGACAATGAACTAACACACACAATTGACGATCTATTGCCAAAACAGTGATTTTTATTATAGACTGTTTTTTATCGGTTGTTCATCAAGGGGGAAATGCAATGCATCAAAACAGAAAACAAAAGTCAAACAAGTTAAAGATTCTCTCCAAAGTATTATTGATTATCATTGGGGGATTTATAACAGCATATGGTCTCGAAGCCATATTGATCCCGAATAATGTCTCAGATGGTGGTGTCACAGGTCTGAGTATCGTAGGATCACAACTGTTCGGATTACCACTGGGGATGCTCATCGGGATTATTAACATTCCATTTGTGTGGCTAGGGTACAAGCAAATCGGAAAAAGCTTTGCGTTATATTCGATCATCGGTATTGCTTCACTCGCAATCAGCACCAGTCTGATGCACCATGTACCAACCATCATTGAAGGTGATACCTTGCTTGTTACGGTTGTTGGCGGGATTATTATCGGTTTTGGTATGGGACTTGCATTACGTAATGGTGGCGCATTGGATGGCATAGATATGCTGGCTGTACTCCTTTCGCGAAAAGTACCTTTTGGAACCAGTGATCTCATCCTGTTCCTCAACATGTTTGTATTTATTGTCGTTTCTACCGTGTTTGGTCTGCAAGGCGCGATCTTGTCAGGACTTGCGTATTTTATTGCTTCTAAAGTAATACATATTGTTGAAGAGGGCTTGAGCGGCTCCAAAACGTTTAAAATTATTACGAATCAACCTGAGATTATGGTTGAAACCATTCGGGATCGCTTAGGCCGTGGAGCAACGTATACCGAGGCTTACGGTGGCTACTCTAATGAGCAATTCAAGGAAATTACTTGTGTCATTAACCGGATGGAAGAGAGTAAAATTAAAGATATCATTCACGAAATTGACCCAACTGCTTTTGTAGTCGTATACGATGTAGCTGAAGTGAGAGGCGGTAATTTCAAAAAGAAAGATATTCACTGATACGAAAAACAAAATGGACTTAAACGTGTTAGTCAACCAGAAACTTCTGGTTGGCTTTTTTGTTTGTTCACAGCTTAACTGGGAGTTTTAACAGGAGGATTTTCTTGTTAGTTTGAAACGAATATTTAAATTTGCAATTAAAATAAAGGTGGTTTATTATTATATCGAATGATACAAATAACTATCATTATTGAATGTAAATGTTGATCACAAAACAACAACATGAATGCAGAAGAGGAGAATGTTTTATGGCGTGGTTATTCCTTATTCTTGGAGGGATTTTAGAGGTAGGTTGGGCATTAGGTTTGTCATTCTCCGATGGTTTTTCGAAAATCGAGATCGTAATCCCCACGGTTATTTTAATGATTGGCAGCTTTTACTTCTTTGCAAAATCCACTAAAGTACTTCCTGTATCAACGGCTTATGCGGTGTTTACTGGACTTGGTTCATTTGGAACCGCAATTGTGGGAATGATTTTTTTAGGGGACTCCGTAAGTGCAATCAAAATCGTGCTGGTCATGATATTAATCAGTTGCATCATCGGTCTGAAATTTGTATCCAATGAACCTAAACAAAAGGCAGGTGTATAGAATATGAGTTGGTTTTTCTTGATCTTGGCTGGTTTATTTGAAGTTGGCGGTGTAATATTTCTGAAACTTTCAGATGGATTCACCAAATTGAAACATACATTGATGTTCACTCTATTTTTGGGGTTAAGTTTCATTTTTCTTTCCCTGTCTTTGAGAGAGATACCAATCAGCATTGGTTATGGAATCTGGACAGGTATTGGGGCATCGGGCAGTGTACTATTAGGGATGTATGTATTCAAAGAGCCCAAAAATGCAAAGAAATTGGCTATCGTTAGTGGGATTATCGTCAGTATTGTGGGATTGAAACTAGTCTCTTAACTGGATAAATTAGCTGCATTAACAACGGAACGATATCCATCTCATCTATATTCATGCATAAGTACAGCTCTCTTATGGAAAACTTCTGTAGTACGAATTAAATTGCATGACTTTAAGTATGTATGGGAGGTTAGCATGGTGACAAAACAAGACCCGCAAGAGCTTTTGAAGCAAAAACACGAGCTGGATGAGCAAAAAAGACAGTTCACTAATTTTTCGCGAAATATTTCCGGTCATGGTGAGGTTGAAGCTGGTCAAGAGTTCAGTGTTGACCGGGTACCAGATGATCAAAACCGTATGAAATCGGTTGAGAACAGACGCGGCGAAGTCTAAAACGTTACAACCTAAGCTGATCCTTTATTGGATCGGCTTATTCGTGCGAAGCATTTTATTGAAGAGGAAGATATAGTTGTAATTGTACATAGGACAGTATATAGGTGGTGGTCAATCGTTGTAAAAGGTCGTATATTATTAATATGTGGATTGTGGGATTGAATATGGACCACATCGCAAAATGATAAACGATTTTACATAGAAGGACGGGAAAAAATGGACTTTAAACCGCTTGCTTCATTTATCGACCGCATCACATCCTGGCGTATACCGTGGGCAGAGGTGCTGGTGATGCATCGAAATGATACCGTTTTCCATTATCGTAATGGATACGCCAATCTGGAAGAGAAAACACCTATCGGTGATGGAGCGATCTTCAATCTATATTCCATGACAAAAATTATGACTTGCGTGGCAGGGCTGCAACTGGTGGAGAAAGGGGCAATGCTGTTAAGCGATCCCTTGTCTGATTATCTGCCAGAGTATGCTGAGATGACCGTAAAGAAAACGATGGCGAACGGGGAGATTCGACTGGAAAAGGCGACAAGAGCCATTACAGTACGCGATTTGTTCACTATGACTGCCGGGTTCTCGTATGACGTTGGTTGTCCAAGCATTCAGGAAGCTGTTAAAAGCACCGACGGAACATTGCCAACACGCGACTTCGCGAGAGCGCTTGCAAAAGAACCGTTGCTGTTTGAACCAGGGACACACTGGAATTACAGCATGTGCCATGATGTGCTGGGAGCCTTGGTGGAAGTGGTAAGTGGCAAAAGCTTTGGTACGTATCTGCGGGACGAAATTACTGGACCACTTGGCATGAACGATACAGCGTTTAATCTGAACGATGAGCAGCAGAAGCGCCTGATTCCGCAGTATGCTTACAATGATGAGCTTGAGAAGGCTGTCCGTCTGGACGGCAATGGATTCCGTGTGGGTACGGAGCTGGAGAGCGGTGGTGCAGGTTTGTTGTCAACCGTTAGTGACTATGCACTTTTCTTGAACGCACTTACTGGGCGTGGTACGAGTCCCGAAGGCGTGCGCATTCTATCACAAGCTTCAGTGGAACTGATGCGAACGGACCACCTGAACGAGATGACTCGTGCTGATTATTCCTGGGATCATATGTATGGATACGGCTATGGACTGGGTGTTCGTACACATATCTCCAAAGCAGGAAGCGGCTCACTGAGTCCAATTGGCGAATTTGGATGGAGCGGAGCTGCTGGTTGTATGGCTATTATTGATCCGGATTCAGAACTTACGGTTATGTATGCCCAGCATCTGCTGAATAGTCAGGAGCCATACGTTCAACGACGCTTACGTAATGTGGTGTACTCCTGTCTGTAAATGATATCGTATTCGAAGTTACTTGAAGAGCCGCTATATAGCGGCTTTTTTATGTTATATGGATCGAAAACTATTGATTCAGATTGTTATATATTTCTTTATTAGAAAGGGTATGTTATCATTCTTAGGAAAATAGTACTAGTAGGAGGATATGCTTATTGAACATAACCTATATTAATTACATAGTTTGATCAAGATTAAAGAGCTGTTAGATTTTTATTTTTTTACTCAAAGGAGAGTCATCGATGATACACCCTAAACACAATGCAAAATGGGCTTCTCTGGCCGTACTTACCTTAATCGCCTATGTTCTGAGCGCATTACTTCTGCTACCACCCAATGCTGCTGCCAAAGGAGAGCAAATCTCCGCCAAACAGCTCGAAAGTATGAGCCGGCTTTCATTTACGCTTCGTGATGCCAAGCAAACGGCTTATACCGTTTATATTTTCGCTTATGATGAACAGAAGAGAACGCTGACCGAAGAAAATGGTTGGACCAACAATAAAAAAGGCGACAAGAGTTATTCAGGCACGTATCGTGCAGCTTTGTTGAAAAAAGGTGCAGCATACGGAACTGTTCAGGCAGCAAAACTGGATCTGAATACGATTATTTTGCCTCAAACCTGGAACTTCGTTGTGAAGAGCAAAGAGGCCAGTACACCAGACATGCTGATGATCACCGATTGGGGAACTTCAAATATGAATGAAGTCAAAACGTATATTGTTCGTAACGGTGAACTGCGTCGTGTAACGTATGTAGAGAACAATGGGAAAAAAATGGGAGACTCGTTCTACGCCATCAGGGATGGTGGGATACGTACTCTTTCAGGTGCTCGAGTACAATTTAAAAATTACAACAATGTTCATTTTGTCTATGAATTCGATACATTTAAGTTGAATGTGAATAAATTGGAAATGCGGTTGGAAGATACGCGTAACCTTCGTTCAAGAGATTGGCCAAACTCGGGTGTTGGCGATCGCGCTTACCTGAAAAGCCTGAAGGAAGCCGCTTTAAAGGGTGTATTGCCAGGGCGGACGGACGTTAAGATTGGCATGACGCTTCAAAATGCTCAAAAAAAACTTGGGAAACCAACCTCTCGTTCAAACGAGGAATGGGGAGCGTATTATTATTATTCTAAATTCGGTGTCGGGTTTGATTCATACATGCACGAGCTTACCAACAAATCACGTATTGCCGTTTTTGATTTGTACAATGAAAAGCAGAATCTTTCACCATGGAATGTGAAAATATGGATGGGGAAACCCTCCTCAGAATACTACAATGAAGTCGTTGGTGGTTATGAGATGGTATACCAATTAGGTAATCACGCAATTGTATTCAACTATGAGGAAGAAGAGGACTTGATTGACTTTACGAGTATATATTAAGGTGTAGCATCGTAAAGAAATGAAAGCATAGCTTAATCACATTTACAAAAAAAAACCGCTGATTAGCGGCTTTTTTTGTTATCCATGAAAGTGGGACGCGTAGTCTATTTCATTGAAGTGTTATTAGAGCTTTGCACAGAACGCACACGATTGACTAAGTAAATGCCAACCGACACGAACAGTAATGCAGCCAGATTTTTCAGTTCAAGAATCGTTTCCCCCCCAGGAATAACGCTGATAATAAAGCTCCAAACACAGGGATTAGGAAGTTATAGACAGACACTCTTCCGACCTTGTTGTACTTGAGAAGCATATTCCACAAACAAAATGCGACGGATGACAGCAAGGCCAGGTAGATCAAGTTACTGGTGGATTCCAAGGTGAAATGAGTAACCCGACCGCCGAGCAATAGACCTAACAGCGTAAGCACCAGTCCCCCAACGAATAAGCTGACACCTGTTATGATCAGAACATCGATCGTAGCGGTGAGACGTTTTGCGTAAAGGGCCGTAACGGAAAAAACAAGTGCTGCTATAATAACGAACCCTTCGCCTGTGAATGAAAAGGAAAAAGCAAGCAGATCCGTATGGAAGTTTACGATGATTACACCAACAAATCCGAGCAAGCAGCCAACAATTTTATTTCTGCTTAATTTGTCGTTTTTATAGATGAAATGGGCCAGAACAACACTGAAAAAGGTCGTAGTTGCGTTCATAATGGAGCCTTTGACACCCGTTGTATTGGCTACGCCAACGTAGAAAAACATATATTGCAAACTGGTTTGTAATATACCTAACATGATGAGGCCTGTCCACTGAGGTCTGGACAATTGGAGCTTCTCTTTTCTAACGATACGAGACAGGAGCAAGAGCAGCAAGCCCGCCAGTGTAAATCGATATCCTGCAAATACATACTTGGAAGCAATATCTTCCGGCAGAATGTTAAACGCGATATATCCAAGTTTGATGGATGGGTACGCACTTCCCCATAACAAGCAACACAGGCTTGCCACGAGCATGACAAAAATGGGATCACTAAATTTACTCGGTTTCTCAAGGGTATTTCTCTCTATCACTTTCGATCTTCTCCTCACATTTCATGTACATATGTATGTATGAATCTATTAATATCCTCACTGACCATATCACATATCGCTAATGTTTGTAATGATAATTAATGAACCGCTCTTCAATTGGTAAGATTATAAAGAAGGAACGGTTCAAGAGGGGTCTTTGTTATAGATTCCTTTCTAATAAAATCCCAACTTGTTCTGCGACAATGTGAGGTTGACGGGGTAATCCATTCGTGAAATAGGATTCCACGATGCCAACGATTGCTGTACCAAAGAACGTGAGAATAACTTCTTTCGTTAGTCCTTTATTTTTTCCCTCCGTTACATTCACCTCATCTTCCAGTTCTTCAATGACAAGTGCCAGGAAGCGATTGCGGAAAAAAGGGGCTCCTTTACTCAGTAACATAGCCGAGAAGAATGAATAGTGAACTTCAAAATAATCGAACCACAGCACATTGCTTTCTATAAAATCAAGATCGGATGCTTCCTTGCACAATTTCCTTAGTTCATCGATATGTTCTTCGATTAATTTATCCAGCAAGTCAAATTTGTCCGAATAGTGATGGTATATCGTTCTGCGGCCGACATTTGCATGATCAGAGATATCTTGCATTGTAATGGTATCAAAAGGTTTCTCGTTCATGAGTTTGATAAAAGCGGATTTGATCGCTTCCTGAGACTTAAGTATTCTTCGATCTGTGATAGAAACGATAGTAATCACCATTCTTTCCAGAGAGTAGTTGCACAAATGTTGTTCCTTTGCGCCATAAGGCACAGATCGGGTCCATTTGATCCTTGCAGAGGCAGTGCAATTATTTTATATTATACACCAATGTGCGATATCGCACGTATGTGTGTAATCATATTTAGGTCAACATAGGAGCAGGACGGATTAATCAATAAGATCACATTGGAGGAAATAAAATGGCTAAACATGAAGAAGTTAAAGATGGAGGGATATTCCCGGTAGGAGAAAAAAACGAAGCATTTTCGCAATATTTCATAGGGCAAAGTTATCTCCAATCCTTGGTTGCTGATCCCAAAGTGAATGTGGGTGTTGGGAATGTAACGTTTGAACCGGGATGCAGAAATAACTGGCATATCCATCGCGGTGGATTTCAGCTGTTGTTAGTGACTGGTGGGGAAGGTTGGTATCAGGAAGAAGGAAAGCCTGCTCAATTCCTCAAAGCCGGCGATGTTATTGTGACTCATGATGGTGTGAAACACTGGCATGGGGCCGCTAAAGATAGTTGGTTTGAACACATTGCAATCACTGCAGGTACACCGGAATGGTTGGAACCTGTTACAGATGAAGTTTATGGGGAGTTATAAAATAAACGCTTGGAACTGATTTCTTCGAAAATGTTACTCCTAATTTAAATTAAAGGCTAATTAAATCCAGCGAGATTGCTGATTTTTATGTTGATCTGGGTGCCATCACTCTGAGTTTTAATCGAGTGATGGCTTCTTTACGTCTATGAAGTATCGATCTCCCTGACAGGTGAAAACCATGATATAGATGGATTCCAGTGCACATTTATGTATACTTGGAGAAATTTCCAGAATGAAACCACTTGTCAAATTAAAAATAATATGATAATTTAATGTCTGTAACCGGTTACACATAGAGGAGAGCAACTTATGACAACAATTAAAGACGTAGCTCAACTGGCTGGCGTATCTGTTGCCACCGTATCCAGAGTCATTAATGATAGAGGTTATGTTCATGCCGACACACGCAAGAAAGTGGAAGATGCTGTGAAGGCGCTTAATTTTTCGCCAAATGAAGTGGCCCGCTCATTATATAAGCGCAAGTCCAAACTGATTGGCCTGTTGTTGCCGGATATTGCCAACCCTTACTTCCCGCAGTTGGCCCGCGGCGTAGAGGACCGGATGCAGGAGCAGGATTACAGACTGATATTTGGAAATAGTGATGAGGATGAACGGAAGGAGCAGGATTACATCCAGACGTTTATCCAGAACAACGTGGTCGGTGTGATCTCTTCAACGAACTACCCTCATTCTTCAATATATGAAAAACTGAAGATTCCCGTGGTGTTTCTGGACAGAACCTCACTGGATCGTCCATCCGTGTATGCGGACGGCAGGGAAGGTGGAAGACTAGCTGCAAGGGAGATTATCAAACGCGGCAGTCGCCGGATTACAGTTATGCAGGGACCTTCACAGATCAGACCCGCTCAGGATCGTTTTGAAGGGGCGATTGAAATCATCCGTGATGCTGGGTTAGACTACCGGGTAATCCAGACGACCTCATTTTCAATTAACGAGGCAGGGGTATGGGCTGAAGAATTATTCAGAAAGTATGCGGACACAGACGGCATCATTGCCAGCAATGACATCGCAGCCATGGCAGTACTACATGAGGCATCACGGATCGGAAGAAAGGTTCCTGATGACGTACAAGTGATTGGTTTCGATGATATTCCGATGAGCAGCCTGTTATCGCCGGCATTGTCCACCATTCATCAGCCAGCATACGAGATGGGAAGAGAAGCGGCGGGATTACTTATCCAGCTTGTGGAACAAGCTGCAATAGAGAATAAAAACATACAGTTGCCCGTAAGTTTCATCGAACGGGGCACTACGAGAAAGGTGAGATCAGATGGCTAAAATATGTGTAATTGGAAGCAGTTCGATGGATCTGGTTGTTACTTCGTCAAGACGGCCGGGGGCGGGTGAAACCGTTCTTGGCGATAGCTTCAAAACGGTTCCTGGCGGCAAGGGAGCCAATCAGGCTGTTGCTGCTGCACGATTGGGTGCCGAGGTTGCGATGATCGGCCGGGTAGGCGACGATGCCTTTGGCAAAGATATTTTAGAGAACTTTAGAACAAATGCTGTAAATACGCAAAATGTGAAACCGGTTACACATTTGGAAAGTGGAACGGCTCATATCATTCTGGCAGAAGGTGATAATAGTATCGTAGTGGTTGAAGCGGCGAATCGGGAAGTTACTCCTGCATATGTCGATGAAGCAGCTGAAGTGATCCGCGATGCAGATATCGTATTAATTCAGCAGGAAATTCCGGAGGAAACGGTTGTGCATGTGAGTACATTGTGTGCAGAATTCGGAACACCGCTGCTGCTTAATCCCGCTCCGGCGAGAACATTGCCGCAAGAAGTGATCGACAATGCCGCATATATCACGCCGAACGAGCATGAAGCCGAGATTTTGTTTCAGGGTATGAGTCCGGCACAGGCATTACGTCAGTATCCTAACAAATTGTTCATCACGGAGGGCAGTAAAGGTGTACGTTACTTTGATGGCGCTGAGGAAATTCTAGTCCCAACTTATAAAGTTGAGGCTATCGATACTACTGGGGCAGGGGATACGTTCAACGCCGCATTTGCAGTTGCTTTGGCTGAAGGAAAAGCGTTGCAAGAGAGTATACGCTTCGCCAATCGGGCTGCATCGTTGTCCGTCACCAAGTTCGGAGCGCAGGGCGGCATGCCAACGCGTGATGAAGTAGAGGAGAGTTTGTAATGAAAAGAAATGGCATGTTGAATAGTCACATTTCCAAGATTCTGTCTGATCTGGGCCATACGGACATGATTGCGATCGCGGATGCAGGTCTGCCGGTACCGGACGGGGTACTCAAAATTGACCTGGCCCTCAAACTGGGAACACCAAGTTTTCGCGAAGTGGTGGAAGCGATCACTGAAGATATGATCATTGAGAAAGTCATTGTGGCTGAAGAGATTCGCGAAGGCAATCCTGTAGCCATGCAATTCATTACAGAGAAATTCGGAGTAGAAGCAATCGATGCTTCCGTCAGCCACGAACAATTCAAAGCATTAACCCGGCAGGTGAAAGCGGTCATCCGCACAGGTGAAGCCACACCCTATGCCAATTGCATTTTACAATCGGGAGTCCATTTCGGTTAAAAGGAGGTTGCGTAATGCACATTCAGATGCAAGACATTCATAAAGCGTTTGGAACGAATCAGGTGCTGAGCGGAGTGGATTTTGAACTAAAGGATGGTGAAGTTCATGCCCTGATGGGGGAGAATGGAGCCGGCAAATCCACACTGATGAATATTCTGATTGGTCTTCATCAGCGTGATCAGGGAACCATTACCATAGACGGAGAAGAAAACTATTTTGCAAGTCCGAAAGAAGCAGAGAAACTGGGTATCACCTTTATCCATCAGGAGCTGAATGTATGGCCTGAAATGACGGTGCTGGATAATCTATTTATTGGTAAGGAACTGACATCATCCATCGGGTTGCTTAATACAAGACAAATGAGAGCGCTTGCCAAAGAACAGTTCGCCAAGCTTTCCGTAGACATACCACTGGAACGTCCTGCGGGAGAGTGCTCTGTCGGGCAGCAACAGATGATTGAAATTGCCAAAGCGCTAATGACAGATGCCAAGGTCATCATAATGGACGAGCCAACAGCAGCACTTACAGAGCGCGAGATCCAGAAGCTGTTTGGTGTAATCAGCTCGCTGAAGAAGGAAGGCGTATCCATCGTGTATATTTCTCACCGAATGGAGGAGATATTCACGATCTGTGACCGGATTACCATCATGCGTGACGGAAGAACGGTGGACACGCAAGCTATTCCGCAGACAAGCTTTGATGATGTGGTTCGGAAAATGGTAGGTCGTGAACTTACCGAGCGTTATCCTGTCCGGAATCCTTCTTATGGTGAAGTTGTCCTCGAAGTAAGGAATGCAAGCAGCAAAGGTCTATTTGAGAATATTAACTTCACCGTGAGAGCGGGGGAAATACTCGGTTTCTCAGGACTCATGGGTTCTGGGCGAACAGAGATCATGAGAACCATCTTTGGTTTGGATACGTTGGATAGCGGTGAAATCTTCATTCGCGGCAAAAAAGCGAACATTCGTAAACCGGCAGATGCAGTGAAACATGGAATCGGGTTTATTACAGAAGACCGCAAGGATGAAGGGCTGGTATTAGACTTCTCTATTCGCGAGAATATGGCGTTGCCAAATCTGTTCAGTTTCTCAAGCAAAGGTTTCATCTCAGCTTCGAAAGAACAAGACTTCGTAGATACACTGATCAAACGTCTACAGATCAAAACACAATCCTCCGAGACGGCGGCAAGAAATCTATCGGGGGGTAACCAGCAGAAGGTGGTTATCGCGAAATGGGTTGGGATCGGACCAAGCGTACTTATCCTGGATGAACCCACGCGCGGAGTGGATGTCGGAGCGAAGCGCGAAATCTATGAATTGATGAATGAACTGACAGACCGTGGCGTTGCAATCATCATGGTATCGTCGGAGCTACCTGAAGTGCTTGGCATGAGCGACCGGATCGCGGTTGTGCATGAAGGACACATTAGTGGCGAGGTTGCAAGGGACGTAGCAACACAAGAACACATTATGACATTGGCCACAGGGGGACAGTGATATGACAACAATGCAGGAAAACAAAACGGCTAAAAGCGGCTTCCGTTTCTCAAACGTGATACAAAAATTGGGACCGCTGCTTGGTTTAATCATTCTTATTCTCATCGTATCGGTGTTGAATCCAAGTTTCTTGGAACCGCTTAATATCTTGAATTTATTGCGTCAAGTCTCGATTAATGCGCTGATTGCCTTTGGTATGACATTTGTTATTCTGACGGGTGGAATTGATCTGTCGGTCGGCTCAATCTTGGCTTTATCCAGTGCTTTTGTAGCAAATATGATGTTGTCTGGTCTCGATCCAATCTTGTCCATCATTATCGGTGTAGCACTCGGTGGTGTCATGGGTATGGTGAACGGACTGATGATTACCAAAGGTAAAATGGCTCCGTTTATCGCTACACTCGCTACCATGACCATATTCCGGGGACTAACATTGGTGTACACAAATGGTAACCCAATTACAGGCCTCGGAGATAACTTGTTGTTTCAATTGTTCGGCCGCGGTTACCTGCTGGGCATTCCGGTACCTGCAATTACGATGCTGATTACCTTCATGATTCTGTGGATTGTTTTGCATAAAACAGCTTTTGGCCGCAAAACGTACGCTATCGGTGGTAATGAGAAAGCTTCCATTATCTCGGGTATCAAAGTTAATCGCGTGAAAATTATGATCTACTCCCTGACAGGTATGCTCGCTGCTCTGGCAGGTGCAATTCTGACATCTCGTTTGAATTCAGCGCAACCAACGGCAGGTACATCCTACGAGCTGGATGCAATCGCAGCAGTTGTATTGGGTGGTACAAGTCTTGCTGGAGGACGAGGACGTATCGTTGGTACACTGATCGGTGTTCTGATTATCGGCGTGTTGAATAATGGATTGAACTTGCTTGAAGTAAACTCATTTTATCAAATGGTTGTAAAAGGTATCGTCATTGCCATTGCTGTCCTGCTGGACCGCAAGAAAACAGCATAAGGAGAGAAGCGAATATGAAAAAGTGGACTGTAACACTCGTAAGTATGCTGATGATCATCGTTCTGGCCGGGTGCTCTCTGGAGCCACCGGAATGGGCCAAACCTGACCCTAACAAAAGTAACGGACAGAAGAAAATAGGTTTGTCGATATCTACATTAAACAATCCATTCTTTGTATCACTGAAGGACGGGGTAATGGCTGAAGCCAAAAAACAGGGAATACAGGTCATCGTGGTGGATGCGCAGAACGATTCGGCCAAACAAACCAATGATGTGGATGATCTCATTCAGCAAGGCGTTAGTGCACTTCTAATTAACCCTGCGGACTCTGCAGCGATCTCCACAGCGGTTCAATCCGCTAATAGTGTGGGCATTCCTGTAATCACGCTGGATCGCTCCGCAGATAAAGGCGAAGTGGCGGCACTAGTGGCATCTGATAACGTTAAAGGTGGACGCATGGCAGCTGAATATTTTGTGGAACAACTGGGCGAGGGAGCAAAAGTCATTGAACTTGAGGGTGTACCTGGCGCTTCCGCAACAAGAGAACGGGGTAAAGGCTTCCATGAAGTGGCTGACAAGCAACTCGATGTGGTTTCCAAACAATCTGCTGATTTCGATCGGTCCAAAGGGTTAAATGTCATGGAGAACTTGCTACAAGGTAATCCTGACGTGCAGGCAGTATTTGCCCATAATGATGAGATGGCACTTGGTGCGATTGAAGCGATTCAAAGCTCAGGTAAAGACATTCCGGTCATCGGATTCGACGGCAATGATGATGCAATCAAATCCATTCAGGATGGAAAATTGACGGCAACAGTCGCTCAGCAGCCTATACTGATTGGCCAACTGGCGCTGCAAGCAGCTCTGGATGTGCTCAGTGGCAAGCAGGTGGAGTCATCGATTCCCGCTGAATTGAAGCTGGTAACCAAGGAAAATGTGAACGAGTAAATCATCATAAAACATGTATCTTCGTTCTGGACATGGACATGAACATAGAACTAAACCAAGCCGCTAAATTAGCGGCTTTTTTCATTTCAGAAGAAGCGTGCGGGCATCACATCAATCAGATTATTGACTTTTAAAAGCATATTAAAGGAACCCCAATTGAATTATAGTCCACTTTGTCATTTTGGACTGCTCCAAAAGAGCATTTTTGGATATGTATATCCAATCCATGCGTTGCTATACTAGCATGACGTTCCACACAGTCTTCACAATACAAAAGGAGGAGCTAATCTCATTGATTCATTCCTGTTCGGAATAGAAAGAAGGTGGCTGACATGAAACATCTAGTAGAAGAAAATCTTCAAGCTGTAAGACAGCAAATGGCATTGGCCTGCCAGGCTTCAGGTCGCAACATTGAGGACATCAAGTTGTTGCTCGCGACCAAAACGGTACCGCTAGAGAAATTACAAATAGCTATTCAAGCAGGTGAGGTCCTGTTTGGAGAGAACAAAGCTCAAGAACTCCGAGACAAATTCCCACTCATGGAACAAAGCAAGCAGGTGGAATGGCATTTTATCGGACATCTGCAAACAAATAAAGTAAAGGACGTTGTTAAATATGTTACTCTCATTCATTCCGTAGATCGTCTGAAACTGGGTCAAGCGTTACATAACCAGCTTCTCAAAGAGAATAAGACCTTAGACATTCTTGTGCAAATTAATACGTCCTACGAAGAAAGTAAATTTGGTGCCTCTCCAGAAACAGCCGTTGAGCTTGTAGAACAGTTGTCTCAATTCGAGACATTAAACGTGAAAGGATTAATGACCATTGGAAAACTGAATGCGACAAACGAAGAAACGCGACATTGTTTTCGATTGTTAAACCAGATCCGTACACAGATTAAAGAGAAAAATATTCCACGCGTAGAAATGGATATTTTATCGATGGGTATGTCTGGTGACTTCCAAGTCGCCATTGAAGAAGGAGCTACAATGATACGTGTAGGGACAAGTGTATTTGGTCAACGCTACTTACCGGACGAGTATTACTGGAATGAAAACACACGCATCGATGATTAAGTGAGAGGTAGTGTTAAATATGAAGACAGCATCCCCTTCGTTACGTGGCCGTGATTTGATATCGCCGGTGATCGCCGCTTTAATATCCGTAATTGTTAATTACGGGGGTACGTTTATCCTTGTTTTTCAAGCTGCAAAAGTCGCTGGTTTAAGCCCGGAAATGACCGCTTCCTGGATTTGGTCCATCTCGATTGGGGTAGGAGTAACAGGAATTTGGCTCAGTTATCGATATAAGGAACCGATTATTACAGCCTGGTCTACACCGGGTGTGGCGTTTCTCGTTTCAGCATTAGCGGTAACCCCTTATCCAGAAGCTATTGGCGCTTACATGATTTCAGCAGTCGGATTTATTATTTTAGGTTGGTCAGGCATGTTTGAACGTTTCGTTCGACTTATTCCCCCAGGCATCGCTTCCGGATTGTTAGCAGGTATTTTGCTACAGTTTGGAATATCGGCCTTTGGAGGGGCGAAGGTAGATCCTTTGCTTGTGATTGTACTGTTTGCAGGCTATATCGTGCTAAGAAGGTTTACTTCCCGTTACGCCATTGTTGGCATATTGGCAATCGGTTTGATTTATTTGATATGCATGGGGAAAACAGACTTCAGTACGATCCAATTGGCTGTAGCATCGCCTGTATTTGTTGTTCCAGCATTTTCGTTAAATGCTTTACTTGGCGTTGCGCTACCGCTGTTCATTATTACCTTGACAGGGCAGTATATGCCCGGAATGCTTGTTCTGCGTAATGATGGATTCAAGACAAGTGCCAATCCCATTTTGGCCGTAACAGGTTTGGGTTCGCTTCTTGCAGCCCCATTCGGATCACATGCTTTTAATGTGGCAGCTATTACAGCAGCGATTTGTACAGGGAAAGATGCACATGAGGATTCAACGAAGCGGTATATTGCAGGTATTGCTTGTGGTGTTTTTTATATTTTTGTCGGCATTTTTGGCGTAACATTGGCTGCTCTGTTTTTGATCCTTCCTGCTACCTTTATTGCAACATTAGCGGGATTGGCCTTACTTGGAACCATCGGTGGCAGTCTTGCCAATGCATTAACGGACCCTAAGGGACGTGAAACTGCATTGATTACGTTTTTGGCGACAGCAGCGAATGTGACTTTGCTTGGTGTCGGTGGTGCATTTTGGGGACTGTTTGCAGGAATGATGGCACATCTACTGATGAATAGTAAATTTCCCAAAAAACAATTTGGATCGAATAGATAACCGTAAGATTGGGAGGAAGATGTTCATGAAACATTTGGAGAAACAAGATAAAGTAATAGGAAAGGCTGTTCAGCAAGAGCTTGCACGGCAGCGGGATACGATAGAACTGATTGCATCAGAGAATTTTGTGAGTCAAGCTGTGATGGAAGCAACCGGTTCAGTGTTGACCAATAAATATGCAGAGGGGTATCCGGGCAGAAGATATTACGGCGGGTGTGAGCATGTTGATACGGTCGAGGAGATAGCGAATCGCCGCCTTAAAGCCCTTTTTGGCGCTGAACATGCGAATGTGCAGCCTCACTCCGGTTCTCAGGCCAACATGGCAGTATATTTTGCCTCGGTTGAGATTGGTGACACAATACTTGGCATGAATCTATCCCAAGGTGGTCATCTAACACACGGAAGTACTGTTAATTTTTCAGGTAGGTTTTACAATTTTGTTCCATATGGTGTCGATGCACAGACGGGCCGCATTGACTTTGACGAAGTACGTAAACTTGCTTATAAGTATCGTCCACGCATGATTGTTGCAGGTGGAAGTGCATACCCGCGGACCATTGAGTTTGAATTATTTTCCCAGATTGCCGCCGAAGTGGGAGCTCTTTTCTTTGTAGATATGGCGCATATAGCAGGAATTGTTGCGGCAGGTTCGCATCCTAACCCGGTACCACATGCACATTTTGTTTCAACTACCACACACAAGACCTTACGAGGGCCACGAGGGGGAGCCATTTTGTGCCGGGAGTCGTGGGCAAAGGCGATCGACAAAGCTGTATTCCCAGGAACCCAGGGTGGGCCATTCATGCACGTTATCGCGGGGAAAGCGGTGGCATTAGGCGAGGCATTGCAATCCGATTTCACAACATATATTGAAGGTGTTCTGAATAACGCCAACGTATTGGCAGAAACTTTAATGAATGAAGGGCTCACCCTTGTATCGGGAGGAACAGATAATCATATCGTGTTGGTTGACTTACGAACTATGGGCCTTACAGGCAAAGAAGCCGAAGCTTTACTGGATGAAGTAGGGATTACGGCAAATAAAAATGCAATCCCTCATGATACGGCAAGTCCTTTAGTTACGAGCGGTATTCGTTTTGGAACTCCGGCTATGACTTCAAGAGGGCTTGGAGCCAGGGAAATGAAAGAAATTGCTCAGCTGATAGGGCTTGCTTTTAAAAATCCAAAGAACTCGGATGTAAAAAATCAAATATTAGGTAGTGTCCGTGAAATCACTTCGCAATTTCCTCTATATGAAGGACTTAAATAGCTCAACAGCAGACACAAATAGAGCCTGCAATTGTTCCTAATGGATAACAATTGCAGGCTCGTAATTTGCTTGTTTATATTGAAACTTACTTTTTTGACGAAGAGATATACCTTAATTGAGATATAGGAGACGCCCTAGTAGGCTATACCTACACGAGACTGTACATACTCGTCAGACATTAATTGCTGATAAGTAAACTCCGCAGTATCGATTACAGATATAGAGGTTCCACCGTCAGGCAAATAGTCGCGCTCAACCCGGTACTTACCGAGAGATTCTCCATCAAATAAGTAGGTAGGACACACGATGGTCCATTCTAACTTTGAAGCTTTGAGAATGTTGTACATTTCCAGATGCTCTTCAGCTGCTCGCGTGGACTTACGTTTGGACTCAGGGGATTGAAAACGAAGCAAGCCAGGATCCGTTCGACTTTCCAATATTCCTGCTGTACCAATGGTAATGATTCTTTTGATACGCTCCTGAGCCATAGCCTCAACAATATGTCCCATGGATTGCGATAATGTAGTCGTTCCATCGGTACTTAAGGAACTAACAACGAGATCCACACCCTGTATGGCGTGATGAATATCCTCTTTGACTAAAGCGTTTCCTTGATGCAGAACGAAATTGTCATCGTTGATTTGTACCTTTTCCGGGCTTCTAACCAGTGCAGTTACATGATGATTGGAACGTAGGGCATTAGAGACGAAATGATTTCCAACCCGTCCGGTGGCTCCTAACACTAAAATTTTCATTACAAAAAACATCCTTTCGAATCCGATTGCAGAGCATGTTCTCCATCATAATACAATCTTTGCTAGCCGATGTATGCCTTCCTCAATCTGCTCCTCATCCACTTTCGCAAAACCTAATATCCATCCTTTTCGATGACTCTCCAAGCAATATCTACTAAGCGGATACACGCGTACACCTTGATCAAGGGCAGCATTCGTCAGCGCTTCTTCGTCAAATGACGTTTCAGATTCTAGAAGCATATGTAATCCCGTTTCCACACCACTTAATGTAAATCGTGAGCCTAGCCCAGAAGCAACAATGGCTTTGGTCATGACTTCGTGTCTGCGTCGATATATGTTCCGAACTCTTCTCATATGGCGCATAAAATGACCACGCTCAATAAAATGAGTTAGCGTTAATTGTTCCATAATCGGCAGATGACGATAGGTTAATTCATGAACTTGGGTAAGGCGATCGATGGCTATTTTGGGGCCGATGATAGCGGATAGTCGAATGCCGGGTGCAACCATTTTGGAAAAACTCATCATATAAAGCGTATTCTGAGGTTGCTGACTAAATATAGTTGGAAGCGGATCTCCACGGTACCTAAATTCGCTATCGTAGTCATCCTCAACAATCCAATATCGATGATGAGCTGCCGAGTGCATCAATTGTTGCCTGCGTGGCTCCGACATAATAACACCAACGGCGCATTGATGAGAAGGTGTGACAAATACGAGTTTCGTCTCTGGGTGAATATGATCTACACATAATCCATACTCATCGACTGGGACGGGATCGACTTGCATCCGGCGGTATTTCATCGCCATCCAAGCAGCAGGGAAGCCGGGATCTTCTACGGAAATTCTGTCTCCCTCACTTAAGAGTGCCTGGGCAATTAAATCAATGCTATGTTGTGCACCTGAGGTTAACAAGATTTGATCAACATCGATATGAATGCCTCGTTCAAGTGACAAATAACGCTGAATCTGCTCTCTTAACGTCAGTAACCCTCTGGCATCGCCATAAGCCCAAAGATCCAGATTGGGTTCAGTAGAAGCTTGTAAAAAAGATTGCCTCCAGGCTTTTGTGAAACCTTCATCCAGATAAGGCTCGTGGGGATTAAAATCAATTTCTATTTTGCGATTGTCTCTATTGCCAAACCAACTATGCAGATGACCAATCGATTCGTTTAGTGTAGGCAGATCGGGCGGAATAGGCCCTTGCTTCGTGACGCCTTCTGATGAACGAGGTGCATATGTCCAATCACTAACTCTTGTCCCGGCTCGTCGGGAGGTTACCGTATACCCTCGACTGAATAATTCCTCGTACACAATCTGTATGGTTGAGCGTGAAACACCAATTAATTGAGCAAGTTCGCGTGAGGGGAGTAGCAATTCTCCTGGTTGCCATTTCCCGGTTGTGATATTATGAATCGCTTGATCCAAAAGTTGCTGCCAGATCGGGCGTTGGTCATTCCGATTAACTTTTAGCATTGCTTCAACTCCATTACTCATGCTGAATTATGGATTGCATTTATTCATGTACTTAGCCATGTTATTAACACTCCATTGACTGATATACCATTATAGCAAAAGTTTAATTTGCAAACAAAACAAAGCTGGACTAAAGCGATTTTTACCGTGTGTCCAACTTATTTCGGTCGGTCCTGCTTGGTTCATACTCGATTCATATTCAAGCCACAGACAGTTCATCTTCTTCGGTTACACTACGGGAGTACGAACACAGAGATTCCCAATCCATAGACTAGACAGGAGAAGATGAGATTGACACGAAAGAAACGAACGTCTATCGCCGCCATAACTTTGGTGTTTGCAATGATGTCCCCAATGTCGGCCATGGCCACACCCGCTACCAGTAACGGTAGTAGCTCTACGTATGATCTAACTAAAAAGGCAGTAAGTGCAAAGGCCAAGGTACTCACTGAATCATACGCTACGACAAGTGTGCAGTACGCACTGATGGATGAGGGTGAGATTGTGATCTCCGGTCAGGCAGGCAAAAATGATCTGAAAAACAACATCCCGCTTTCTTCAGATACCGTGTATGGCATTGGTTCAACCAGCAAAATGATGCTCACAACCTCTGTAATGAAGCTCGTTGATCAGGGCAAGATCGATCTCGATGAGCCTGTCGTGAAGTATATTCCGGACTTTAAAATGAAAGACAAGCGTTACCAACAGATTACACCACGCATGTTACTGAATCATTCATCCGGACTTCTCGGAACGTCAAGTAACAGTGCAATACTGTTTGGAGATAATGATACCTATGCACATGATACGTTACTGGAACAATTGGCGACGCAACATCTGAAGGCCGATCCTGGCGCATACTCGGTGTATAGTAATGACGGTTTTACACTAGCTGAAATTCTGGTTGAGCGGGTCAGCGGCTTGGATTTCACAACTTTCATGCACCGGTACATAACCGAACCCCTTGGTATGGAGCATACCAAAACACCGCAGGATATTGTGGACTTCAGCCAGATGGCAGCAACATATGCCCCTTTGGATGAGGAGAAACTTCCATTAGAGACTACAAATATGATTGCCTCGGGAGGCATCTATTCCACCGCTGAAGATCTGGTTCAGTTCTCGAAAATCTTTACAGGTGAGGTTGAAGGTGTTCTTTCGGAGGAATCCGTAGAGGCCATGGAGCAAGAAGAATACAAGAGAGGCATGTGGCCGGAAGAAGGCGATTCGTCTATTGGTTACGGCCTGGGCTGGGACAGCGTGAACCTGTTTCCTTTTAATGATTACGGCATCCAGGCAGTAAGCAAAGGCGGCAATACAATAACCTATCATTCCTCCTTAATTGTGCTACCGGAATATAATATGGCTGCTGCCGTAACCTCTTCGGGTGGTCATAGCTCAACGGATCAATTGCTGGCAACTGAGCTGTTGCTTAGTGCGCTTGAGGAGAAGAATATCATTCCAGAGCGTAAACCGGAGAAGTCACATGATGTACCGGTGAAAACAACCATGCCGAAGGAACTTACACAGCACACAGGCATGTACGCGGGTGGGGCAAACATGTTAATGAAGATGGACGTAAAAGATGATGGGCAATTAACGTTATCTAATCTGTCTTCTCCTAACAGTCCTGATCAGACCTATACGTACACCCCTGATGGCTCATTTGTTAATGATGCGGCTACGGAAAAGCTGAAGTTCGTTCAGGAAGTCAATGGGCACACATATTTGTGGTCTCGCTCGTATCAGTCTGTTCCTGGGCTTGGGCAAGTTGCTTCCTCTGAATATAAGGCAGAAAAGCTTGAAACCAATGAATTGTCGGAAGAAGTAAAGGCCGCATGGCAGAAACGGGAAGGCAAAGCGTATGTGTTAGTCAATGAAAAATACACATCAACACTGTACAACGCAGCGATGCCGATGATTCCCATTCATACTTTTAATGAGCTACCGGGTTATGTCTACACGAATAAAATCGTTGGAGCTAACCAAGCTGTGAACCAATTGCAAATTCCTGGATTAGCGGGCCGTGACACGATGGAGTTTAATTTCAATGAGGAAAATGGCGTGGAATATGTTACAGCTGGAGGCAACGTTTATGCTGCTCAAGACATCATCAAACCGATCTATGCGGGAAGACAATCGAAGACAACCATTCAAGCGAATGGTCATGCCACATGGTTTTCAATTCCTGCATCAGCTGCAGGTAAAGAAATGACGGTCAAGATGTCTGCAAACAGCGCATTTGCTGTATATAACCAAGCTGGCATAGGCATTAATCATACAGTGGTCAGTGGACAAAACGAAATTGTGTTGCCTGAGAACGGAACTATTGTATTCGCGGGTGAAGCTGGTTCGAAGTTCGAGATTGTATTGACAACCAGAGCAAATTAATAGATTATAAAAAACTGTACAATAAAAAGTCGCGGAAATCGCGGCTTTTTTTGAGTTTTAAATTTTAAATAATACGTTTTAAAGTAAATGTACCTTTTTTCAGATTCACAATGTAATATTGGGTTTCGCGAAGCTTACCTAAAGGGTAAGTATTAAAAGGACTTTTACTGGTTGGAAAAAAATGATGGAGGAAAATGTTGCAAGTGGAAAGGCAAAGCATTGATTGTTAATATACAGTAAATAATAACAATCAAATGGGCAGAAGATCGACAAAAAGCATAACCGTAATACCGATTCCAAAGAAAATAATGATTATTCGGACAATACCGAGACGGGGAGGACACATGAAAACAACGAAGATCTCATTTTTTATACTTTCACTGATGCTGCTCCTGGTGAGCGGTCTATCAGGATGGGTAGGGAACGCTGCTGCAGCGTCCGATTCCGGTAAAACCTATATTATCGGAACTGATGTCACATTTGCTCCATTCGAATATGAAGATGAGAATGGTGATTTTGTTGGTATCGACATGGATTTGTTGGATGCCATCGCCAAAGATCAAAATTTCAAGTATCAAATCAAATCCCTGGGATTTAACGCAGCTGTACAGGCACTTGAGGCGAATCAAGTCGATGGTGTGATCGCAGGGATGAGTATTACGGATGAGCGAAAAGCAAAATTTGATTTTTCGGATACTTATTTTGAATCAGGTGTCGTTATGGGTGTTAGTGCCAACAATGACACAATTAAGAGTTATGAAGACCTTCGTGGACAGAAGGTAGCCGTGAAAACCGGAACAGAAGGGTTTAGTTTTGCTGAGTCCATCGCTTCAGAGTATGGATTTACGATCGTTCCGTTTGATGAGTCATACCAAATGTATGAAGATGTAAAAACCGGTAATTCCGTAGCCTGTTTTGAAGATTATCCTGTACTGGCCTATGGAGTTAATCAAAACAACGGTTTGAAAATTGTTACCGACAAAGAAGATGGCGCTCCTTACGGTTTTGCAGTAAGCAAGGGGAAAAACCAGGAGCTTCTGGAGATGTTTAATACAGGTCTCGCCAATATCAAAGCTAACGGTGAGTATAAACGCATTACCGAAACATATCTGGGTGAGAACGCTCCGACTGTTGCTAATCAAGGTCGCTGGGAGCTAATTCAGAAATCTCTTCCTGCACTTTTCAAAGGTCTGGGAAACACACTTTTATACACGATTGTGTCCCTGTTCTTCGCGTTTATCATCGGTCTGATTTTCGGATTTATGAAGGTGGGACAGAACAAATTCCTTCGTGGTGTTGCCACCGTATTTGTGGATATCTTCCGCGGTATTCCGCTGATTGTCCTTGCATTCTTTATCTATTTCGGGATTCCACAGGCAATGGGCTTCACGATGCCATTGTTCCTGGCGGCTATTCTGACACTTAGTCTGAATGCGGGGGCGTACGTAACCGAGATTATCCGAGGCGGGATTCAATCGATTGATCGTGGTCAGATGGAAGCTGCCCGTTCATTGGGCCTTCCTTATCGCAAAGCGATGATAAAGATCGTTATTCCGCAGGCAGTGCGGGTTATGATTCCGTCCTTCATTAACCAGATGGTTATCACGTTGAAGGATACGTCAATCTTATCCGTTATTGGTCTCGTAGAGTTGACACAATCGGGTAAAATCGTTATTGCAAGAACGTTCTCCTCTTTTGACATATGGTTAACGGTTGCGGTTATGTACCTGATTGTCATCATCACATTGACCAAAATTGCTGATTATCTGGAGGTGAAGGTTCGTCGTGGCTAAAATAAAAGTTGAAGGTTTGAAAAAAAGTTTTGGTACAAATCAGGTTCTCAAGGGAATTGATGTGGCGGTCAACGAGGGAGAAGTCGTCTGTGTCATCGGGCCTTCCGGTTCAGGAAAAAGTACCTTCTTGCGCTGCATCAACCAATTGGAAGATATCACAGCTGGTCGAGTTATTGTAGATAATCAGGATCTCAATGATCCTAAAACCAACATTAATAAAGCGCGTGAAAATATTGGCATGGTATTTCAACATTTTAACTTATTCCCTCATTTTAACGTATTGAAAAATATAATGTTTGCACCAAGAGAATTAGGGGTTTTAAACGCAGAAGAGGCTCGAAAAACAGGTCTTAGCCTTCTGGATCGTGTCGGGTTGTCTGATAAAGCGGCTAGTTTTCCCAGTCAACTCTCGGGGGGGCAAAAACAACGGGTTGCTATCGCTCGTGCGCTTGCTATGAATCCGGATGTTATGTTATTTGATGAACCAACTTCAGCGCTGGACCCTGAAATGGTAGGAGAAGTCCTTGGTGTTATGAAGGACCTCGCGAGCGAAGGCATGACGATGATGATCGTTACCCATGAGATGGGTTTTGCCCGTGAAGTAGCTGATCGTGTGATCTTCATGGACGGTGGTTATATTGTCGAGCAGGGCACTCCTGAAGAGATATTTGGAAATCCGAAGAATGAACGGACGATCAGCTTTTTGGAGAAGGTACTCTAGCACTGAATCGAGAATGAACACATTGAAAGTCGCTATTTTAGCGGCTTTTTTTGTTATATTTATGAGGTGATTTAATAGAAAGACCGAACAAACTAAGCCAAGAAAGTGAGGTCTATACTCCATGGAAAACGTGTCACAAGAAGATCAACTGCAATCCATTAAAGCCTTTCAATCAACCATCCGCAAATCGGAAAATGCCTTAGTGAATATGACTCAGAAAAGGAATAACACAACATTGTTACAGAAACGTCTCCAAGCTTTATACATCGGCCTAGCACTGTTGGATAAACACTGGAATCAAAAAGCTCATTCATACACCAAGGAAGATATAACAGAAGCCCGTCTTGTTTTGATTGGATTGTTTCCATCCCTTGAGAACATGTATGCCAAGTCCAAAGAAGGTAGCCCACAAAAGACTCTTCTGGAAAGAAGGATTAAAGCATTTCATCTGGCCGTTCAAGCCATGGATACATACTGATGAAATGAGAGAGAGGTCTGTCTAATGAACGACAGACCTCTCTTTTTCTTTTGCAAGCTTAGGAAAACCGATAGAGACGCACACCGTGCGCAGGTACAGTAGTAACTAAGGAATTCTCTGTTAATTGAACTGCTTCTCGGCTCCACAATTCAGTACCTTCGGTAATGCCAGACAGTCCGACCTCATCAATGGACAGATCCACAGGTAAAGCATTCTCACCGATGTTGAACACAGCGACGTAAGAGGAACCATCCGTATGCTGGGCAGTCCACACAATAAGATCTTCTTTGCGTAAGGCTTCTCTGGCTCCGTAACTCTCGCGATGCATTCGCAGAACCTCACGATTGGTTAACAGGGACAGTGTCCAGTCATCGTTATCTCGCAGTTCACCACCAAAAATGAGCGGGGAACGGAAGATGCTCCACAGTGACATCATCGTCAACTGCTCGTCAGGTGTGAACCGAGTCCAGCGATCTGCTCCACCACCGTCTACAGAACGGATACCGATATGACCCAAAGGCAACATATCACAGTCTGGCCAGCAGCCTGCTTGGGGAACTCCCTGCCACGTCCGGCAGCGGTCGAACATATCCAATAATAGCGGCCAAAGGTCCCAGAAATCGTCCGTGACACGCCACATGTTGGCATGATCAGCCAAGAATTCTGAGTATTCCACCGGAGCAGGGCCAGGAGAGAGACTTAGTACCATGGGCCGACCGGAGCGCTCAATCGCTTTGGATATCATTTCGATCTCTGGCTGATGGGTGTCATAGAGCCTTGAAGCAGCAATATCGTCTACCTTGACCAAGTCAACGCCCCATTGTGCATACAGTTTAAAAAGGGAATCGTAGTAGGCCTGAGCGCCTTCTTTTGAGCTATCAACACCATACATATCTGTATTCCACGGACAGATGGAATTCGGATGAGCAATATCGCGCGCAGTGGCGGTTGTGCCCAGGATTGGAGTAGCGGCATGTGCAGCTTGACGTGGAATACCGCGCATGATGTGAATGCCAAATTGCAGCCCAAGACTATGAACGTAGTCGGCTAATGGCTTAAATCCCTGTCCACCTGCAGCGGAGGGAAACCGATTCTCGGCAGGCATAAGCCGCGAATATTCATCCATGATGAGTGGAACGAACGGACGATATTGCGAAGAATTGGCCAAAGGCTCGTACCATTGAATGTCGACCGTAATATAGCTCCAGCCGAAGTCTTTAAGATGTTCTGCCATGTACTCGGCGTTGCCACGAATTTCGTCTTCCGTAACGGCTGCGCCGTAACAATCCCAGCTGTTCCAGCCAAGCGGTGGAGTTGATGCTGCAAGCGTATGATTCATGGGAATGCTCCTTTATGGATTAATTATTGCTCTCGCTCAATTCATCATAATAAAGGATTTTATTAATATCTACAGTAATGTTGAGTGTGGAATAGCAAAATATTGCGGTTAATCGAAGAACAATTTACGGTACACAAGGCTTTCTCCGCCACTACGAAATTCACCTGGCGTAACGCCGGTTATGCTGCGAAAGGCTTTGATAAAATAACTTCCGCTGGAATACCCGACTTGTTCGGCGATGACTTCAATGCTAAGCGTAGTTCCGCGCAGCAGTTCCATTGCTTTCTCGGTACGTACACGGGTCAGATAAACACCTGGCGTCAAACCTGTACTGGAGGAAAAGCGACGTATAAAATGATATTTGGAAAGGGAAACATGCTCCGCAAGGTGATCGATACTGATCATCTTCGAGTAGTAGTTTTCTATGTATTCAACGGCTATTTGAATGTTTTCAGACCAATTCTCCCTGTTGCGCAATGTTGTTTTCTGTAATCGTGTTAATTCTGTCATGAACTGATATACGCTGGATGATGCGATCAGAGGATCCGTGATTCTGCCTGCTGCCGCATCAGTCACGATCATCCGCAACAGTCGGATGGGTGTACAATCAGCGGGTAAATAGGGCACTTCTCCAGCTTCCCGAAGAAATTTTCGCCAATGGGGCAGAATAAGAGTGGGCCTGAACAGCAGGAACAGAAACTCCCAAGGCTCTTTTGATGCTGAATGGTAGTAATAGCGATGTGGCCCTGGAATTTCTGCCAAAAAAGCTTGTCCTGCGGCAACATGATGGATGCGATTATTCGACTCAAATACACCTTCACCCGAGATTGTATATTGGAATAACAGGAGAGGCCCGTCCGAACGTTCGAGTCCATCCCAATGATAAGAAGGATCGGTTATTGAATCACATCCTGCCGCATACAGTACACATAGTTGGAGCTCCTTGTCTTCCGCGAATCGAAACCCATAGGTTCCTCTAGGGATATTCATGTCAGCTCTCCTTGTTGCCCTGAATTTTTACTGTGCTCCGCGAATGAAAATATCTACTAGCTTCTGGCCTAGAGAAAAGTTGGAACCATATTTATGCAGGTTATCTTCCCGATTACCCATTAACATCAATGTCGAGAAGGTCTCTGCCAGGAAAAACGGATCGTCCGTCCGCAGTCTGTTTTCATCCATTGCCCGTTGGAAATGGGAGGCTAACACTTCGTGAATCTGATGCTCCGCGTTGCGTATATCCTGAATTTGAGCTGGTTCAAGAAAAGGCTCAGCTTCTCTGAGCATGGTTTCAATCTCCGCATGTGGATTGCCCAGTCTGGCCTCTGCCAATCGCACAAGCCCCGACTCCAAATTCTCGGCTTGATCAAGGATATGTGAGGTTAAACGGCTCACATTCTGTAGCATTGTTGTAAAAGCAACCTTAAAAAGCTCTGGTTTGCTGGTGAAATGATAATAAATGGTTGGTTTTGATACGCTACATGTTTTGCCAATCTGCTGAAGCGTGACTGTTTCGTAGCCATACTCCATGAATAACTGTGAAGCAGTTTGAATAATGGTTTGCTGAATTGAGATATCGTCGTTGCCATGTTTGGGTCTTCCAGGTAATCGTTTGTGTGATTTTTCTGTCATTAGACTTCCCTCCATGAATATTTTATGACAAATAACGATAGTAAGCAAAATCATCTTGTAATTATACTTACCGGTAAGTATAATTATTAAGAGTTAAAAAACATATCATTATCCTCATACTAAGGTGGTTTTAAGGTTGAAAACAGCACAACGTACTAACAAATGGAAAAAAATAATCATGTGGACCATCTTGTCCATCGTTATCATCGTGGCCGGCGTTTACGTATATCTCAATTCGGTTACGTATAGTCCCTCTGAGCGAGCTGAAATGGCGATGACAAGTGATGCTCAGGTTAATGTAGCTAAGATTAAGGACGGTTACCGATTTGAACCCGCGGGTACAGAGATAACCGAACCGAATATTATTTTTTATCCGGGCGGTCTGGTTGAACCTGAAAGTTATTCTCCGCTTGCCAGAGAAATGGCAGAACAGGGTCACCGCGTATATATCGCGAACATGCCAATAAACTTGGCGATTTTCGGTCAAAACAAGGCTGATTCCTTTATCGAGGAACATCCTAACGAAGCGTTTGTTATTGGTGGCCATTCTTTGGGAGGGTCGTTTGCATCACGGTATGCTGCGGAGCACAATGAGAAGTTGGAAGGCGTCTTTTTCTTGGCTTCTTATGCAGATGAAGGGGGGAGCGTGAAGAATACGGACTTGTCTATCTTACAGATTACAGGCTCGGATGACGGAGTGCTTAACAGGGAAGACTGGGAGAACTCCAAAGCAAATCTTCCGGAAGACACGACATATGTGAGTATTGAGGGTGGAAATCACGGTCAATTTGGCTCATATGGCATGCAAAAAGGAGATAATCAACCTGCAATTACGGAAGAAAAGCAGTTGGAAGAGGTAGTTATAGCACTAGAGAACTGGATGGGTAAATTAAAATAATGTATTAAATGAATGTATTGAATGGTAATGATCGCGGTACGATTAAAGTCGCTATTTTAGCGGCTTTTTTTGTTGTAGAATAAGAATAATGCTTCAATGGAGCAGGGGAGAAGAGTTTATTAATTGAAATTCAACTCCATAGTAGGTTTACAGAATTGCTTTAATTACCACAAATCGTTAACATTAGAAGCATTGTCATCGAAATAGCACCAAAACGGAAGACAGCAAGAGCAAGAACATCAAAAGGAGAAAAGATTATGTTTTTCAGAAAATTCGCTTACACGTTAGTGATCATCCTCGCTGCATTATTGTTCTCAGGTTGTACGTCAGAGTCTGTGCTTGATCTCGGTTCACCTCAAGTTTCGGAGGATATGGGATTTGATGAGGTTGCCAATTATATCTCGGAGCATAATGAACTTCCACCAAATTACATTACCAAGAAAGAGGCCAGGGAATTGGGCTGGGAACCAAGCGAAGGTAACCTGCGAGAAGTCGCTCCAGGCAAAAGCATCGGCGGCGACGTGTTCAGGAACCGGGAAGGATTACTCCCCAACAAAAAAGGCCGGATCTGGTACGAAGCCGATATAAATTACTCAGGAGGACGGCGCGGAAGCGACCGAATTCTATACTCAAATGACGGTCTAATCTACCAGACGACAGATCATTACAAGTCATTTGAACAGTTAAAATAAACGGAGGAAATGATATGAGCATCATTCAGATTAACGGAAACGACTTTCACAGCAAGGAAGAGCTTCATCAAATTTTGCAGAACCAGCTTGAGTTAGACGAGAGCTATGGAGGCAATTTGGACGCACTATGGGATGTCTTAACTGGGGCTGTAAGCATGCCGCTTACTGTTCAATGGATTGGTTTCGAGAAAAGCAAAGAGATTCTTGGAGATTACGCTGACCAACTAATGGAATTGTTGCGGGAAGTTGAAGGGGAGATCCAAGGATTTACGTTGGAATTATATTATTGAAAAGTAGCCTTGGCTTTATGAGGCGATGGGCAACCATCGCTTTTTTGGTCTTTACATTTTTACTGAGACTTATGTCTAGATCATGCTATTTTCATGGCTTAATAATCAAGGTTGGGGTGATTAGACTTCCTTATACTTTAAACATGGAATAGGGTAGGCAGGATTGTAATCGTTTATTAACGGTTGAATATGTAAGCGTATACTATTTCAAAGTGAACCATTGTAATGTCTGGATTGGTTATTACGACTAACACCATTTAGGGGGCAGAAAAATAATGAGAGCCATTTCAAAAATGCTAGGAGCATGTCTCGTAACAAGTGTTGTGTTAGTTTCCGCCGGTTGCGGAAACGCTGGAGAGAATTCCGAATCAAATACGAGTGACCCCAACAGCCCGATCACATTTACCTTCTTCGGCGCAGATGCAAGTCCCAACTGGAACAAAATGCAGGATGCTGTAGGGAAAAAAATTACGGAAGAAACCGGTGTAAGCATTGATGCTGAATTCGATATTTCGAGCGGAGGCGGAAACGACCGCATTTCCCTGATGGCTGCAAGCGGTGATTATCCGGATTTAATTTTCCCCAAAGGTAACTTGACCAGACTCGTTGATGCCGGGGCAATGATTGATCTGACGGATCTGATCGAAGAACACGCCCCCAACTTGAAAAAGATCTACGGTGAGCACTTCAATCGGTTGAAATACAGCAATGACGATCCTTCAATCTATTGGATTCCAACGAATGGTGCGATCGATCAGGTCAGCTTTGATGCGACGAATGGTACTGCCATTCAACATCGTGTAGTTAAGGAACTCGGGTATCCTGAGATCAAAACCTTAAACGATTTCGAAAATGTGCTACGTGAATATTACGAGAAACATCCGACCACAGATGATGGCCAACCCACAATTCCGCTGACGCTTAGTGCAGATGGATGGCGGCGAATGATCACTGTTACTGATCCCGCTGTCATGTCTACTGGAGGACCTGGAGATGGTGAATATTTCATCAATCCGGACACCTATGAAGCAATTCTGCATTACAAACGTCCCGAGGAGAAGGAATATTTCCGGTGGTTGAACAAGATGTACAATGAAGGCTTGCTGGACAAGGACAGTTTTGTTCAGAAGGATGACCAGTATAAGTCCAAAATCGCCAGTGGTCGCGTGTTATCCTTGCTTGATCCAAGCTGGGGATTCAGTGATGCGGAAAATGCTTTGAAAAGTGCAGGAAAAGACGATATGACCTACGGATTCTATCCGGTAACGCTAGATGACAGTTTTCAGCGTAAGGATTTCCAGAATATCGGCTTTGATGGTTATGGCATTGGCATAACAGTCGATTGTGAAGATCCTGTCCGTGCCATCAAATTTTTGGATTGGATGTCTTCTGAAGAAGGGCAAGTATTGAGAAACTGGGGCGTTGAAGGCGAGCAATATAATGTGGAAGACGGCGTTCGCACCATCCCGGCCGATGTACAGGAGCGTAAAAACAAAGACAATAACACATTCACCAAAGAAACCGGAGTAGGCTTGTATTACATTTTTGGTGCTCACTACGGGGATGGCGTCAAAGATTCAACGGATAACTACTATACAACCAATTATCCAGAACAGATTCAGCAAAGTTATTCCGATGAGGAAAAAGAAGCATTGAAGGGCTATGGCATTACCACATGGAAGGACTTGTTCCCTTCCGAAGAGGAGTTTCCGGTGAAAGAGTGGGGTGCGGCTTACAATATGCCGATTCCTTCGGATAGCGGGGATTATAACGTTGTGTATCAGAAAACGCAGGATATTATTCAGAAACGGATCGCCGAAGCGATTACATCCTCTCCGAGTGCCTTTGAAGGCATATACGACAATATGATTACCGAACTTGATAATGCAGGTGCAGTAGCCATGGAACAGCAGTATACGGAGTGGATTAAAGATCGCGTTCGATTGTGGACGGGGAAAGAGATCAATTAACTGGCGTATAATCACAATAATGAATTGTTTGCAGATCCGAAGCATATCAAGAACTAAAAAACATCGAGCCATGCAGGATGGCTTGATGTTTTTTAGTTTTCATTAAATGAGCTCATCATTATCTTGGCAGTGATTCCATTGCATCACGTCTTTGTTTGATATATCTACCGGGGGAGATGCCGACCATTTTGGTAAAACTGCGAATGAAATTGGCATAGTCACTAAAGCCCGATTGAAAGCATGCATCCGTAATACTCATTCCTTCTGACAGGTGGAATTTGGCCCGTTCAATACGACGACCCAAAATGTAGGAACGGATGGTCAATCCAGTATGCTTTTTGAACTGGCGGCTGATATAAGTACTGTTCATGTAGAACACTTCGGCAAGTTTGCGAAGCGTTATGTCTTGATTCAGATGTGTTTCAATATAATCCATGGTTTCACGAACCAGTTCAGGCATAATGTCATTGGGAACAAAGGAATTGTTATGAAACCAGACGTTAATCATGACCAACAATTGGGCTACGGCTGCATTTATTTTGATATCGGTGCCATAAGCATCGGAAGCAAGCAATCCTTCCAGTTCGTTTGTACATTGCAGCATCTGCTTCAAGTTATCGTCGTCTAGATGTACGATGTTGCCTGTTCCTTTGGGGCGATGGTCAAAACATGACGATAGATTGGTTGATGGTGTGGAAAGCTGAAATAGATATGTTTTTTTGAGATTGATTGTAATTCGTTCATACTCAGATTCATCCAGAATAAAGGCTCGGTGCATCTCCTCGGGTGACATCACAAGCAGATCACCAGGCTGTACATGGTAACATCGATTATCTACATAAAAGTGAACGTTTCCACGAAGAAACAGGTAGATTTCGTATGCATTATGGCGATGATAGATCGTTTCCAGCTTATACTTCGTTACGCTGTGCAGATATAAGAGCTCAGGCTGGATGGGATCATAAAAACACTCAGAGGATCCACTCATGAAGTACCTCCCGTCATTTCACGCAATAAATAGAGCGGTTAACGCAATGAAATTGTACTCAGCTTACCTTAAAATGTAATCATCCTATCATGATACCTTTTGTATTGCAAACGCTTTCTCGTAAAAAGACACAACTAAAAACGATTATAGGGGGATTCTTTTGATGAATCATCATTCTACACCACATGCTGGTGAGCAAAAGCAAGACCAAGCTGCCAATCTGGAGAGCATTCCAGGGGAGATTGGAAAGCTTCGTCCCAACGGTAACCCTCTGGTGGCCCACAAATTTGGAGCCGATCCCTATGCTTTGGTATTTAACAATCGAGTCTACTTATATATGACTAGTGATAAGCTGGAATATGATAAGGACGGTCTTCCTCAGAAAAACAGCTACAGTTCAATCAACCGGATTACGGTCATTTCTTCGGATGACTTAATCAACTGGACCGATCATGGAGAGATCAGAGTTGCTGGACCTCAAGGTGCAGCAACATGGGCTTCACAATCCTGGGCCCCGGCAGCTGCTCATCGAATCTTGGATGGAAAGGACTGTTTCTTTCTTTATTTCGCCAACAATGCCAGTGGAATAGGTGTACTGTCTGCGCCCACACCTGTAGGTCCATGGATAGACCCTATAGGAAAAGCACTTATTACAAGAGAGACTCCGGGAGTGGAGGAAGTAACCTGGCTATTCGATCCGGCTGTCATTGTAGATGATGATCATCAGGCCTACATCTATTTCGGTGGTGGTATTCCACAGGGGAAAGCAGAAAGACCGGATACGGCAAGAGTGATGCGATTGGGAGACGATATGATCAGCGTTGTTGGCAAAGCGAAGGTTATTCAGGCGCCTTATATGTTTGAAGATTCAGGGATACATAAATATAATAATAGTTACTACTTTACGTATTGTTCCAATTTTATTGAGGGTGATCGGCCAGATGACAGCCCACCACCTGGTGAGATTGCATATATGACCAGTGTTCAGCCAATGGGGCCATGGACATATCAGGGTACGCTACTCCAGAATCCAGGACACTTTTTTGATATTGGCGGCAACAATCACCATGCTATATTTCAACTATCGGATCAATGGTACATTGCCTATCATGCCCAGACATTATGCCAAGCCATGGATATTCCCGAAGGTTACCGTTCAACACATCTGAATCGAGTCGAACATGATGAGGCCACGGGTAAGATCAAGAAGGTACATGCCGATTATCAGGGCGTAGATCAAATCAAATGCTTCGATCCCTATGGGCGGGTAAGCGGTTCAACGATTGGATGGAGTAGCGGAGTATCAACAGAGCAATATCTTGACTCTGGTGAGATGTCTGCATCAGATTCGAATATGATCTCCGCTAAGCTGCATAATGACAGCTGGATAGCTATATCCAAGGTCGACTTTGAAAGTGAAGGACCTACAACCTTCACAGCCACGATTGCGAATCAAGGAACCGAAGGTACGTTGGAACTTCGACTTGATCGTACAGACGGACTGTTAATTGGAGAAATCATTGTTCCACCTGCAACCGAATCTCTTCAATGGATGGAACTAACAACTAATGTTACGGGTGCGAAAGGTGTGCAAGACTTGTATATTAAGCTTAAAAGTTCAACAGACAGCTCAACCATCCTTTTAAGAGAATGGAAGTTTAACAGACAAAATGAGGTGTAATTAAAGCATGTATCCGAATCCGATTATTTGGGCCGATTACCCGGATCTTGACGTTATTCGTGTAGAAGACACATATTATATGGTCAGTACAACCATGCATATGATGCCGGGATGTGTCATCCTGCGTTCATATGACCTGATCCATTGGGAAGTAGCCACATATGTATACGACACATTGGACGATACACCTGCCCAACGGCTGGTGGATGGTCATCACGTTTATAGTAAAGGCATGTGGGCTGCATCACTCCGCTATCATCAAGGGATGTTCTATGTGATCTTTGTTGCGAATGATACCCGTAAGACATACTTGTATACGTCGACCTCCATCTCGGGAGTGTGGAAGAAGCAGATCGTGGAAGGGTTTTACCATGATTGCTCCTTATTTTTTGACGATGATGAACGAGCATATCTCGTGTACGGTAATACCGAGATCTATCTGACCGAATTAAGCTCTGATCTGTCCGGGCCCAAACCTGGTGGAGTGCATCGCTTGATTGTAAAAGACGAGCAGCCTCATCACCTTGGTTATGAAGGAGCACATTTTTACAAGATCAATGGTAAATATATTGTGTTCCTGATTCATATAACAAAAGCTTCCGGACGGAGAACACAGGCGTTTTATATGGCAGATTCTCTGGAAGATGTCTTCACTGGTGGAGAAGTATTCAATGACGATATGGATTATTTCAATTCAGGTGTTGCTCAGGGCGGTATCGTGGATACGCCGGATGGAGACTGGTATGCAATGCTGTTTCAGGATCATGGGGCTGTTGGCCGGGTTCCTGTTTTGGTTCCGCTACACTTTGATCAAGGTATACCGGTCTTTGCAAACAAAGCGCCGAAGCAGATTGATATCCGAAGCACGAGACCAGAGCACCGTTATAACCCGTTAGTGGGTAGCGACAGTTTCAATTATGAACCCGAGGAAGATGGAAACATCCGCCTCCGTGATTTTTGGCAATGGAACCATACACCTAATCATGAACTCTGGTCCGTCACAGAGAAACCGGGAGTGTATCGTGTTCGAACGGGACAGATCAGCCCAAATCTGACGTTTGCGGTCAACACACTAACCCAGCGTTCAATGGGGCCCGCTTGCGAAGTAATAGTTACGCTTGACGGCAGTCGTCTGAATGATGGGGATTATGCCGGATTGTGCTTTCTGATCGGTTCGTACGGTATGATCGCTCTTACGAAGCAGGATAGCAAGTTTTACTTGGTCATGCATGCCAGAGATAGTGAAGATTCCACCATATTTGGCAACCTGATCGACCAGAAGCCAGCCACTGAACATGAACGTATCCCGGTATCAGATCCAGTAGTTAAACTAAAGGCATTCGGGAATTTTGAGAACAATCTGGATGAGTGCTCTTTTGCCTATTTCGATGGAACTGAATGGAGAGATATAGGGATTGTCCACAAAATGATATATAAACTGGATCATTTTATGGGTTGTCGAACGGGGTTGTTTGTATATTCAACTGAAATAGCTGGAGGAACAGCTGACTTTTCGAATTTTGAATATCGCGTGATTAATCCTGTTGAGTAACAATAAAAATACGAAAAGCCGCCCAATGGCGGCTTTTCGTATTCAATGAGTACAAGTTGTTGTACAATGATATGGATTCAAAGTTGACAGAGAGAAGAGAGTTGTTCAAACCGAACTGGGGGCATGTCGTCATGTATAAGAGATGTCTGGACATAACAAGATGGACCTTCATTCTGTTCCTTGCTGTATCCATACCAGCAGGTCATACCGAAGGTAATAGCAAACAACATCATCCGCAGCAAGATGGGCAGCAGATTCAACTTCCCGCTACGTTTGAGAGGTATTCTCCTCCCATCGTGGTCTCTTTTGTCAGGGAAACCGGAGATGACCTTGAGCGCATGATTAGTCAGTTACCTGGTGAGACGATACTGGATAATCGCTGGACTCGTTTGTACGAGAAAGAGCTAGGTATTCAAATTCACTATGACTGGACTGCTAATGGAGATGTATACAATCAGAAGTTGGGTGTATCCCTTGCTGCAGGACGTTTTCCAGATGTAGTGAAAGTTAATCCATATCAACTTAGACAACTGAGCAACGCTGGAATGATCGAAGATTTAACCCATGTGTACCAAGAGCATGCTTCCCCACTTACAAAGAGTATATTGGAGGCGGAGGGAAGAGGCGCATTTGATGCGGCAACCATTGATGGCAAACTCATGGCTATTCCCGAATCATCTTCGTCCATTGAGACAGCGCAGTACCTGTGGATTAGAACCGATTGGTTGGAGCAACTGGGGCTACGGCCGCCTGAAACGATGGAAGAGCTTCTCCAGGTTTCGAAAGCGTTTACAGAGGAGGACCCCGACGGGAACGGAGAGCATGATACGTACGGACTTGCGCTAACGAATCATCTATGGGATCCAGTTATGGGAGCTGCAGGGTTGATGTCCGGCTACGGTGCCTACCCTAATATATGGGTTAAAGATGCAGAAGGAAACCTCACTTATGGAGGTATACAGCCTGAAGTTCGGGAGGCTCTGAAAGTACTGCAAACGTTGTATCGTGAAGGCCAACTTGATCCGGATTTTGGTTATAAAAGTGGAAACAAGGCGTTTCGTCTAGTTCAGGATGGAAAAATAGGGATGCTTTACGGCGAACAGTGGACATCCTTTATGCTTCAGAGCACCCGTGATACAGATACAGGTAAAGATGTAGAATGGCAGGCATATCCCATTGTTGCCAAGTCGGACCGGAGTCTGTTCGTACCGCTACGTTCCAACACTGGGCAATACTTTGCTGTAAAAAAGGGCTTCTCTAATCCGGAAGTTGTTGTAAAGCTCATGAATCTGCATCTGGACATCAACTGGGGGGATCAGGCACAGTATGAAACATACTATAATGACGACTCCCGTGCTGTGTGGATGCTTTCACCGGTAACTCCTTTTCCCGGTAATAAAAATATAGATGCATACAAACAAATTCGGGATGCCAGAAGTACAGGAGACTTCTCGGCTCTGCAGAATGAAGCTCTCGCCATTCACAAACGCATTGTGGCCTATGAATTGGAAAATGTAGAGAGCGGCTGGGGTTGGAAACAAACCTATGGGCCTTCGGGTGCTTTTAGCATTGCAGATTCTTACGAGAAGAACGGCCAACTTCTCTATGATCAATTCACGGGTGGAATTACGGACACGATGGTTGATCGACAAATTATTCTTCGGGATCTTCAGCTTGAAGCCTATATGAACATTATTCTAGGCAGGTCGATAGATGAGTTTGATCAATTCGTTGAGAACTGGCGCAAGCTGGGGGGAGATCAGATCACATCGGAGGTTAACGCGTGGTTTCGCACCAGCAAGCCAAAGGAGCACTAATGTTCACTTTATTCTTACAAGGAACCCACTCAGCCCTTGGCATTGGAGGTGAATGTATTGATCAAGATCCCAGCTAAATCATGGTTTAACAGTATATTTGCGCGATTAATAATCACCTATCTGGTATTTGTGCTCCCCCTTATTCTTCTTGGCGTGTATCTATATCATTGGAGTTATGACAATGCAAGCCAGGAAATATCGTTGTCAACGGAGAGACGGTTGAACCAATATGTGTTGGAATTGAACAGAGAGATGGAATGGATGGAATTACAGCAGTTTGATATCGTTGAGGATCGAAAACTCAATCGTCTGGCCATTCTCTGGGACATGATGGATCAGGTTGAGCGACGTGATACATTAAATTACCTGACTGAACGGCTCGCTTCATTCAAGAATAGCACTGCTTATATCAAAAACGTTCATGTACATATCCCTTCTGTTGGCAAGAGTATATCCGCGATCCAAGGCATCGATGATTTCGATAAAAGTTCTTATCTATATTTCAGTTCAGGCATGCAAGGAAAAGGTACACGTTTCACGGTGAAAGAGGACGCCTTGAACTTAAGTGCCGTCAGGCTGACAGGTACGAGAGGAGAACCCCCGCTTTTTGTCATTCAGGTGGAGCTGGATACATACCATTTTCAGAATGAACTCACACGGCTTAATTTGTACCCGGAGAGTTCAACGTTTCTAATTGAGGACAAAACGGGGCATGCCATCACAGATAAACATCAAGCTAGTATTATTCTCGCGAATTACCGTGAGCACAGTGTAAAGGGTACACTTGATGGCTTTCGGATGAAGGTGGGGGACACCATGTACCATGTTAGTCAGTTGCATATGGACTCCCTGGGCTTATCCGTAGCTACATATCTACCCGAGGCAATTGTTACCAAGCCACTTAGCAAGTTCTATCATTGGGCATGGCTGTTTGCAATTACATCATTTGTTGCCATCACGGCGTATCTCTATTCAAGTTACAAGTTGATTCATATCCCGTTGCTGTTGTTGGTGAAAAGATTCAAAAAAATGGAGGGAGGCATGCTTGATGTCCCCATTGCGCATAACCGAAAGGATGAATTTGGCTTCCTCTACACCCGTTTCAATCTAATGATTGAAAATCTTCAATCCCTTATCGATCGAGATTTTAAGAAAACACTGATGATGCAGCGGGCCGAGTTGAAACAGCTTCAATCGCAGATTAATCCTCATTTTCTGTACAATAGCTTCTTTATTCTGAATTCACTGGCAAGGACAGGAGAAACAGAACGTATTGAGCAATTCACGAACATGCTTGGAGAGTATTTCAGGTTCATTACCCGGAATGAAACAGATCATGTGAAGTTGAAAGTGGAAGTTGAGCATTCACGAATCTATACAGAGATTCAACAATTACGATTCTCCAGACGAATCAAAGTTGATTTTGGGTCACTACCTGCTGAGATGGAACATATTAAAGTTCCCAGACTCATTATTCAACCTATTATTGAGAATGCCTACGAACACAGCCTTGAAAAGAATACGGACTCCGGTCTTCTAATTATTGGGTTTAATATGGAAGGTTCATATGCCGAGATCACCGTAGAGGATAATGGAAATGAGTTGGACGAGCAACATATTCAAACTCTTCAACAACGCTTGCATAAGGACGGAGGTACAGACGAAATGACCGCATTAATAAATATTCATCGACGTCTGGTCCTGACGTATGGAGAAGGAAGTGGCCTTTTCCTATCCAGAAGTGAACTGCAAGGGTTAAAAGTCACAATTCGAATCCAGTGGAAAGAGGGAGAAAACGAATGTATCGACTTTTGATTGTAGATGACGAGGAGATTATTACGGATAGTCTCTATGAAACGTTCGCCAGACATATACCCGAACAGCTTGATGTATGTAAGGCCTACTCTGCAACAGAAGCATTGTCTTGGATGCAACGTTCGAGAATTGACATTGTTCTAACGGACATCCGCATGCCGGGCATGAGTGGCTTGGAGCTGACAGAGCGGATTCAAGCCAGTTGGCCGAATTGTCGCGTCATTTTTCTGACAGGACATAGCGATTTTGATTATGCATATCAAGCTTTTCAGATGGCTAATGTGCGTTACTTGCTCAAAACGGAAGGTTATGACAAGGTAATGTCTGTTGTAGAAGATGTGATGGAAGAGATCAGGCGAAGTCACAGCATGGTTGAGTTGTTGGAACATTCTCATAAAGTCAATTCGCAGCTTGCACTGATACAGCAAAAAGAGTATTTACGGAAGTTACTTCAAGACTGTACAGCGGTTATAGATTCTACTATGGATATGCAGGACGAATTATCCAAACGGGATATAAGATTACAGATCAACTCGCCTGTTTATCTCATATTGGGTCGGTTCAATAATCTTCCAGAAAAAGGTTCGGACCTCACACAAGTTCAAGAATCCGTTCGCATTATCGGCTCTTCTCTGATGAATGAACGTACAGTGTGCGCAAGTGTAACGGACCATTATGGGGATACGATCTGGCTGCTTCAGCCGAAGCAGGAGGAAGAGATGACAAATGATAAACTTGTGCGATTTCTAGAAGGCACACTGGAACTGGTACAGGAAGCATGCATGGTATCACTCGGCGTATCCATTGCTTTTTCATTAAGCAGTCGAAGCTGCAATTGGTCCGAGTTAACCAAACAATATGAACGTCTGCGATTACTCCAGTGGATGAAAATTGGGGATGGTGTATCCATGGTACTGACGGATCATCGCAACGATCTCTCATCTGATGTACCCAAAGAATCCATGCGGATCTCAAACCGGATCGAGATTATGTCAGGATATTTGGAAACGGGACGAATTCAGCCATTTTACGATATATTTGAGGAGCTTGCAGGCGAACTGCTGCAACAGGATATTACGATGGAACGTGCCATGGAGACATACTATAATCTGGCCTTATTATTGCATTCAACGATCAATCGTTGGGGTCTTCAACAGAAGATTCCGGATCAACGAAGCTTGCTGCACTTAGGGGAGTATACATGCATGAAGGATGCAGTACAATTTCTATATCGTGCTGCCGATGAATTAGTCCGCTACAAAAGATCAAATGAGCAGGAACGTGCTAACGTTGTCATTCATTCCTTATGCAGTTACGTCAAGGAGAACCTTGAGAAAGATCTCTCTCTGGTAAGACTGGCAGAACTTCATCATTTTAATCCATCCTATCTGTCGCGATTCTTTAAGCAGGAAATGGGAATAAACGTGTCAGAGTTCATTGACGACTGCCGAATACGGAAAGCCAAAGAATTGCTTCAGAACACAAATCTTATGGTGCGTGAGGTCGCACTTCAAGTGGGGTACGAGGCTGCCCATTCGTTTACCCGACTTTTTAAGAAAATAACGGGAATGACTCCCCAAGAATACCGGGAATCCCTTTTGGTACGTTAATGGTGAATACTCTGGAATTGACCAAACCCAAATAACCACAAAAAAACGCAGAATGTATTCTTCTTCCTGCGTTTTTTTGTGGTTGTTATCTAATTGATAAACAAACCGATTCGGCAATCCACCTTTAGGCCGTGTGGATTTTTTGTCTTCTATAAGCATTGGGACTCGATCCGGCATACGCTTTGAACTTTTTATAGAACCAATCAATATCCTTATAGCCTACCTCAATAGCAATCTCATATATTCGCAGATTCGTGGAAGACAACAACTGCTGTGCCTTTTCCATACGTTGCTGGAGCATATAATCATTGAAAGACATCTTCTCTTCCAGCTTGAACTTCTGTCCAAGGTACGCACAGTTAAAATGAAGCATGTCAGAGATCTTCTTCAGCGTGATTTCATCACTCAGATGATCCCGTACATAGGCCTTGACGATACGAATAACATGACTGGAGTGCATGGGCTTACCGTTCATTTGAACGGGTGTTTTGAAGAACGACGACGTTTTGTGTGCCGGGTCGGTTTCAAGATGGGATCTAAGTCCATGCAGACTGTTAAGTAAGGTAGAAGGACTAACAGGATACGGGAGATAATCATTTACCTGATACGTCAGGGCTTTGCGTACGAACCTGAAGTGATCTCTTCCACCCATAAGGAGGATAGGTATCTGACTTTTTTTTCGAATGTCGTTGCATAACCAGAGCCCCGCGGTATCAAACCTCTCTGTATGTACCATAACAAGGGAAAAGTCTCGTTCTGACAATGCGGTCAAAGCCTCGGCCGATGAGAACACACAATTTGCGATAGTATATTGAGCTTTGCTCCGTAGCAACATCTGTTGCAACTCTCCGCACAAACGACGGCTGAAATCCACAAGTAAAATATCATACATGAAGCAATACCTCACCTTCTGCTGAATTGTAATGCGCTAGATTAACTGAAATTTGACTTAATTTCATTATGGTAATAAAAGAAAGCGCATACAATGTGCATATTTTTGTAGACAGTGCATTTCTTTACCAATTAAAACCTATAATGCACTTTGCTCGTGCAAAATTACGCCAATCTATATTCAGCCCGGGTAAACATCTGTATTTCGGCAGGTTGTTTGCGCTTTCATTTGGACGATACACTGTGATAGCAAACGACAATCAGGGGGGAAGACGATGAGAAAACACAAGTTCATGCTACTGAGCCTGGTATTTGCGGTCTTGTTGGTGATTGCTGCATGCAGTTCTGCACCTACCGCTCAACCCGAGCCGGAAAAGACAACACCACAGGAGGAACAAAAACCCGCGGAAACCGAGCCAAAGAATGAAAACTCCACGCCAGAAATGGACTTTGACATGGGTGGCAGAACCATCAAGGTTGTTGCTTGGTGGGACATGGAAATACAGGGAAACAACCCGGACAACATTCAACGCCTTGAGAATCTCGAAGCGCTGAAGAAAAAACACAACTTTAATATTGAATATGTTTCCATCGATTTTGGTGAATATCAGGAAAAAGTAGTTGCTTCCCTGATGGCCGGTGAACCGCTTGGCGATCTGGTGAGACTGGGCAAAAACTATGCCATTCCGGCATTGACCAAACAGGATCTGTTATGGCCGGTGGATGATTATATTAAAAACGACAAGGTATTCAATCAGAAAACAACCAAAGAATACATGCAGTATGAAGGCAAAGGTTACGGCTTTACTGAGGACCAGTCCTCGTTTATCAACGGAATTTTCTATAATCGCACACTCATGCAAGAGCTCGGCTTGAAGCCACTCCAAGAGTATGTGGATGCCGATGAATGGAACTGGGATACGTTCATCAGTGTTGCCAAGCAAGCGAACAAGGATCGAAACAATGATGGCAAGCTAGACACTTGGGGACTCGCTCAAACGGGCTTGCTGGAACCGATTCTGTATTCCAACGAGGCTTCTCTGACCAAAGAGGATAAGCAGAATCTGGAAGATCCAAAAACAAAAGAAGCGTTGAACTTCCTGTCCAAACTGGCTACCGAGAAGGTCGGCAGAGCTTCTGAGGGCGGCGATTGGACAGAGCCATCCACGTTCTTCCGTCAAGGCAACACCTTGATGTATTCAGGTGCCATGTACGAAGTCGAAGGTATTATGACGGATATGCAGGACTACGATATTGGTTTTGTACCGTTTCCAAAAGGTCCAAGTGCAACAGCGTATCACTCCGGTGAGTCACGTTACCAAGCTATAACAATTCCAAAAGCGGTAAAGAATCCGGAACAACTGATGTACATCTGGGAGAAAATTAATGAGATCGAATCGATCTATGAGTACCCGGGACAATCCACACTGGAGACACATCTGACTGATGAAGCAGATATCAACAACGCCAGAGAGGTTGCGGAAGGTATGTTGGTTCTCGACCATAACACATTCCCGTCCTTGCCGTTCTGGGATTTTGATGGGGAACTCAAAGAAGGGGTATCCGTATCTACGCTGATCGAGAAATACAAGGCTCCTTTCCAGGCTGCGATTGATGAGGTTTACAAATAAGTATTACGTTACACGGGCAGAACGCACCAGTGAAGGTGCGGTCTGTCCGGGTTAGTCAATCGTTCAGTTCTCTCAACGCTTACAGGAAAGGGGATACATTCAAACATGCGGTCACGTAAGAAAAAGGGACTAATCCTGGTGCTTGTCCTGGCCTTGGTGCTCTCCATATGGACACTATATCCATCGCGGGATCGTAATCCGGGAACGGTACATGCGCTTGAGGACTTTGAGGCGGTATCGGGAACCGAGGATTCATTCAGTTATGAGCATTATCTGACTGCTCATGACAATACGGCCAAACCGGATGAAATTGTACGCATCGAAGGCGAATCTTATATTCAGGCAGAGGATGGGGAATTTGAGGTTGTGCAAGGGTACGCCGGATTAGACGGAAATGCCGTAATTACGCCGGAAACTGGAACCATTCGCTGGGATGTTCCCGTTCAAGTGAGCGGTTTGTACAACATTCGCATTCACTATTATCCCGTAGAAGGCAAAAGCTCCGGGATCGAACGCAGGCTTGAGCTTAATGGTAAGGTCCCGTTCAGAGGGGCCGATATTCTTCTGTTTGACAGGGTATGGGGAAATCGAGAGGACAACGTCCGGCAGGACGATCGTGGCAACGAGCTTAGACCAAGACAAGTGGAACAGCCCGAATGGCAGCTGACTTCCTTCAAGGACAGCGCAGGGTACTTCGAGGAACCGTTTCAGTTTTATTTTGAAAAAGGCAGTCAGAAGTTATCGCTCACTTCATTAAGAGAAAGCATGGCGATCGATTATATCGAGTTATATCAAGAAAGCGAAGTTCCTTCCTATGCAGAGCTGGAGCAAATCTATACCTCACTCGGCTTGAAACAATCGGCTCCTGTCATGCTGAAAGTACAGGGGGAGGAAGCTGTTAGCAAATCATCTCCTACACTGGCACCAATCTCGGACCGATCAAGTCCTTCACTCGAGCCTTATAATGTATCGAAAATTCGGATGAACGCCATCGGAGGAATTAACTGGAAACTGCCGGGCGAATGGATTGAATGGGAAATTGACGTGCCTGAAGACGGATTGTATCAAATCGCGCTTAAGGTGAAGCAGGATCAATTGCGTGGCATCTATGCCACCCGCAGTCTGACGATTAACGGCGAAGTTCCGTTTAAGGAAATGAAACGCATTCGATTTAACTACAGCCCGGCTTGGCAAACTCAGGTGTTGGGTTCGGGAGAAGATCAGCCATATCAGTTTCATCTGGAAAAAGGAAAACACCGAATCCGAATGACGGTTACACTTGGCGACATCGCTCCGCTGCTGCGGACCGTGGAATCCAGCGTGCTGGAACTGAATGAGATGTATCGCAAAATATTAATGATCACCTCCAACAGTCCGGACCCACTGCGGGATTACCAGCTGGAACGGCGTATTCCGGAGATGACGGAGGTGTTTGAACGACAAGCTGACACCTTGCGATCTGTTGCAGATTACCTGGAAAAGGCCACGGGTGAGCAAAGTGACAAAGTGGCCGTACTTCACGCCATGGTATTGCAGCTTGAAGATATGGCGGCCAGACCAGAGACGGTTCCCAAACGGCTGGATACGTTCAAAATTAACGTAGGTGGTCTCGGCACATGGATTCTATCGGTACGTGAACAGCCGATTACGTTGGATTACCTTGTCGTATCTCCGCCGGGTGAATCGTTGCCAAAAGCGGAAGCGAGCACCGTCCAGCAGGTGAAGCACGAACTGGGCGCATATGTTGCCTCGTATACCGAAGATTACGACAGCATTGGTAACGTGGAACAAAAGAAGGATGCCATCACCGTATGGATCACAACCGGACGAGATCAGGCCCAAGTACTGAAAGGCATGATCGACGATTCGTTTACCCCGGATACGGATGTGTCCGTGCAGTTACGTCTCGTTCCGCCTAATATTTTGCTGCCCGCAACACTCTCGGGGGAAGGACCGGATGTAGCCATGCAGATGGGCGAAGACATTCCGGTGAACTATGCGATGAGGAATGCAACAGCGGATCTGAGCCAATTCCCCGATTTCGAGGAAATTTCGGGCAGGTTCCGTGAAAGCGGATTGACGCCTTACCGCTACAACGACGGGGTATATGCCCTTCCGGAGCAGCAACATTTTCCAATGCTCTTTTACCGCAAAGATATTCTGAATGAACTGGAGCTCGAACCGCCGAAAACGTGGCAAGACGTATATAACGCCATCGCCGTGCTGCAGAAGCATAACATGGAGTTTTATCTGCCGATAGAGGATACGCTGAACAATGCCAACCTGGTTCCGAATTCAACCTTTGCGATGTTGTTATATCAGAATGACGGAACGTTCTACACCGAAGACCAGAAGAAAAGTGCGCTGGATTCGGAGATTTCAATGGACGCGTTCAAACGCTGGACGCAATTTTATACCAATTACAAGTTTCCGCTCAAAGCCGATTTTCCGAACCGCTTCCGTACCGGGGAAATGCCGATCGGAATTGCTGATTACACCACGTATAACATGCTGACGGTTATGGCTCCGGAAATCCGCAATCTCTGGGACTTTACGATTGTTCCGGGTACACAGCTTCCGGATGGGTCCATACGGCATGAAGTGGCCAGCGCTACGAGTGCGGTGATGATGCTCGAAAATGCCGACAACAAGGAAGCGGCGTGGAAGTTCATGAAGTGGTGGACTGATGATCAGACCCAGATTGAATACGGGAGAGAAATGGAAGGTCTTATGGGAGCGGCTGCCCGTTACCCAACGGCCAATATCGAAGCCTTGAAGCAATTGCCTTGGCCTGTGAAGGATTATCAAAATCTCGAGAAACAATGGGAATGGGTACAGGGAATCCCGCAGCTTCCTGGAGGTTATTTCACGGGACGACATCTGGACAACGCCTTCCGTAAGGTGGTCAATGCAAATGAAAATCCGCGTGAAGCCTTATCAGACTATGTATTGTACATTGATGATGAAATTGAGTTGAAACGCAAGGAATTTAATCTGAAATAGAGGAAAGGGAGGGTAACGGTTGCAAGCTAAAACTACCAAGACAGCCGCCGCTCCTGCCGTCCATACCCGCCAGGTCGGCTGGTGGTCCCTATTGAAGCGGGATCTGTATCTCAGCAGGCATTATTATGTATTGATGGCACCGTTTATGCTGATTTTTTTCATGTTTACTGTCATTCCGGTCGGCATTTCACTTGGGCTCAGCTTTTTTCACTTCAATATGCTGGAGCTGCCGCGATTTGTCGGCTGGCAGAACTATTCCCGGCTTTTCCTGAACGATGACGTATTTCTGATCGCGCTCAAAAACACGCTGCTTTTTGCCGTAATTACAGGCCCTCTCAGTTATATAGCCTGCTTTTTGTTTGCGTGGATCATCAATGAGCTGTCTCCTAAAATTCGGGCGGTCATGACGCTGGTTTTCTATGCCCCATCCATATCGGGCAACGTCTTTTTCATCTGGCTGATCATCTTCTCGGGTGACAGCTACGGGTATATGAACGGCTTCCTGATGCGCCTTGGCGTCGTACTGGAACCGATCCAATGGCTCGCAGACGAGAAGTATGTACTGGCAATCGTCATTATTGTACAGCTGTGGCTGAGCCTGGGAACCAGCTTCCTGGCCTTTATTGCAGGACTGCAAACCATTGATCGTTCTCTGGTTGAAGCAGGAACCGTAGACGGGATCAAAAACCGCTGGCAGGAGCTCTGGTACATCACCTTGCCTTCGATGAGACCGCAGCTGATGTTTGGTGCGGTAATGCAGATTACCGCTTCCTTCGCCGTAGCTGAGATCTCCATCGCACTGGCAGGTTTCCCGAGCGTAAACTATGCGGCACACACAGTTGTCACACATCTGATGGACTTCGGAACCATTCGTTTCGAGATGGGGTATGCCTCGGCCATCGCAACGGTTCTGTTTGCCCTAATGCTGGGTACAAACGTTTTCACGCAAAAAATGCTTAGAAAGATAGGTGAATGACGATGACCAGCAAAGTACGTGCCGTGTTTGGCATGCCAAAAAGGCTTAATCGGTCATTTACCGTCAGCCTGATGTTATTTGCATTGCTGGGCGTGTTCGGCTCCTTTATGGTGCTTCCGCTCATCTATGCAGTCAACAATGCATTCAAGCCGCTGGATGAGCTGTTTATTTTCCCGCCGCGCTTCTGGGTGAACAATCCGACAACGGAGAATTTTGCCGATCTGATCAACCTCATGGGCAATTCGTGGGTGCCGTTATCCCGCTATATTGCCAACACTTTGCTCATTACGATACTTGGCACAGCGGGGCATATCCTGCTTGCATCTGCAGCGGCTTATCCCCTGGCGAAATATCGTTTTCCGGGTTCCAAAGTGTTGTTCACCATTGTCATTCTGTCCCTGATGTTCTCGCCGCATGTTACGGCGATTCCGAACTACATGGTCATGTCCTGGCTTGGCTGGATTAACACTCATGCGTCCATTATTGTGCCATCACTTGCGTTCTCGCTGGGACTTTTCCTGATGAAACAGTTCATGGAGCAGATTCCCGATGCTTTGCTGGAGGCAGCCAAAATCGACGGAGCCAATGAATACCGGATATTCTGGAGCATTGTGATGCCCAATGTGAAGCCGGCATGGCTCACGCTCATGATCCTGCAGTTTCCAGCGTTATGGGGAACGGATGGCGGGAGTTTCATTTACAGTGAAAATCTCAAAACGCTGCATTATGCGCTCAGTCAGATTGTGCAGGGAGGGATTGCAAGAGCCGGTGTAGGTGCGGCTGTTGCCTTGCTGCTGATGATTGTACCGATCACTCTGTTTATTATCTCTCAGAGCAGTGTTATGCAGACGATGGCCACTTCGGGCATGAAAGAGTAGAAAGGAGGCAGCGAGGTGCGGAGAAGCACATGGAAAAAACGTAAATCGATCATCATGGGCATGATCTGCCTCCTGTTGTTCGTTCAAGAGGCGCCCTATGTGAGTGCAGACGGTAAAACGGATGCGTATCATTATTCCTTCTGGGGTGACGCAGTTCCTTCACCGGCGGCATATGAGGCAACCACCATTATCACCGGCAAGAAGCTGAACACAACTCCTATGAAAGAGCCAAGTGACATGCATGTTACCGCCAATCAGCACGTCTTTGTGCTCGATTCGGGCAATGGCCGCATCATTGAGATGGATCGCAACTTCAAGCTGGTACGGACGATTGATTCATTTGAGCAGGAAGGCAAGGAAGATCATTTTAAAAATCCACAGGGATTGTACGTCACGGAAAAAGGCCATCTGCTGGTCGCTGATTCGGATAATCACCGGGTGGTGCATCTGGATGAACAGGGGAAGCTCGTCAAGATCGTGTCTGAACCGAAATCGGATCTGTTAAAAGCAGACTTCCAGTTTAAACCGATGCGGATTGTTATGGACAAAGGGGAGCGTATCTACGTCATGGCCGAAGGCGTATTTGATGGATTCATGGAGTTCAGCGCCGATGGTACGTTCTCTTCCTTCATTGGAGCGAACAGAGTTCAGGTGGACCCGGTGGAGTATCTGTGGAAACGGTTTGCAACACGGGAGCAACGGAGCCAGATGGTGATGTTCACTCCAACGGAATTTACCAATCTGGATATGGATGAAGAGGGCTTTATCTACGCCACTAGCGGGGATCGCGGCAAAGATCCGGTCAAGAAGCTGAATGCCCAGGGTACAGACATTTTGCGCAGAGAAGGCTATCAGACTCCGCAGGGTGATTTGCTTTATACCCAAGAAGCAGGGCCATCCCGCCTGATTGATGTGGATGTGGGTGACAGTGACATGTATTCCGTACTGGATTCCAGCAAGGGCCGAATCTTCACCTACAATGGAGACGGATACCTGCTCCATATTTATGGCGGCATCGGGAACCGGCTGGGCCAATTTAATACACCTGTTGCCCTGGAACGTGCGGGAGACCGGATGTTAGTTCTGGATAAAGCGCTGGGTGAAATCACCGTCTTTCAAACAACTGAATACGGACGTACACTCCACGAAGCGGTGCGCAGCTACTATAACGGTGATGAAGATCAATCTTCGGTGCTGTTTGCCCAAGCTGCCGAGATGAACGCTAACTTGGAATATGCGTATGCGGGAATTGGCAAAGCATTGCTTCGTCAGAAGGAATACGCCGAGTCTGCGAAATATTTCAAGCGCAGCATGGAGCCCAAAGGGTATTCCAAGGCTTTTCTTTTGTACCGCAAAGAGCTGATGCGTGAGCATTTTTCATGGATGATGTCCGGTATATTCCTGGCTGTCGCTGCGATTGTCACCGTCATCATCGTTCGCAGGCAGAAAAGGAGGACTACGAATGCAGGCATCAAGTAAGCAACTATACCAGTACCCGCTGCATCTGATTTTTCATCCGTTTGACGGATACTGGGAATTGAAGTATGAACGGAACCAGAGAAACTCACTGCTGATTGCTTTCATGATCCTGGTGCTTCTGGTCATCACCAAAATTTTGCATGCCCAGTACAGCGGTTTTCTCATTAATCTCAGTAATCCAAAGTACCTGAACAGTCTGCTCGAAATGTTATATGTCATTATACCGGTACTGTTTTGGTGTGTGGCTAACTGGTCGTTAACCACATTGATGGACGGGGAAGGCAAGTTCTCCGAAATTTTCATGTCAACGTGTTTTGCACTGGTACCGTTGTTACTCATTCATTTTCCATGGATCTGGCTGAGTCTTGTGATCTCTGCGCAGGAAACTGCCTTTTATTATTTCTCCAATGCACTCGCCATTGCGTGGACGGTATATCTGTTATTTGTGGGGAATATGACGGTTCACCAGTACACACCAGCCAAAACGGTGCTCACGATGCTGCTGACACTTGTAGCGATGGCGTTTATGGCATTTCTGTGCCTGTTATTCTTCAGTCTTGTACAGCAGATTGTATCGTTTGTCGTAACCATCTATCAGGAATTAGTGCTTCGGGGCTAAGGGAGGAGGAAATTGTTATGAATTATACCGTAGCCAAAAAAATAACAGGAATGCTGCTCGCGGGCAGTCTGCTTCTGGGCGGTTGTCAATTCTCGCCAACACCGCTCGCTCACGAGACAGTGACTGCCGCAGATCCGACGGACTTTCCCTCCCTGCCTCCCGGAGAGAAACTGAAATCATCGTTCAGCGATGTCCGCCTTCCCGGCATGGTAGGCATTGCGCAGAATGCTGCGCTGCAATTGTTCATTAACGAAGAGACTGCCGAGATTGCAGTGATTCACACGCAGAGCGGCCAGATCTGGCGCAGCAATCCTGCAGATCGTGAGCAGGATGGGGTTGCAGCCGGGATAAACAAAGACCTTTTATCATCACAGACGAAGCTCAGCTTCTTCAACAGCCTCGGACAGAGCAGCACCGTGAATTCCTTCACGGATAGTGTTGCACACAAGCAGATAAGCTACGAGGTGCTGCCAAGCGGCGTGCGGGTCCACTACCAGTTTGGAAGCACTGAGCGATCCATAGAAGACTTGCCGATGAAGATCAGCAAGGAGCGATTTGAACAAAGGCTGCTTGCACAGCTAGACAAGGCCGGGCAACGGGCCTTGAAGGTCGGCTATGCGGAAGACAAGGATGAAGGCACTTACGTCCGGATTGATAAGGCGATGCAAGGATTGCAATTGTCCCGGGCCTTGAAGGCTTTTGACACAGCCGGTTACACATTGGAGGATCTGGCTCAGGATCATGCCGAGTTTGGCATTGAAGAGGAACGAAGTGGACCACGGCTATTTATGCTTACGATGGAATATGAGCTGGATGGAGAGGATTTGCTTGTACGTGTTCCGTCCTCAGGTATTCATTTTCCGGAGGAATATCCGATCAACAGCATATCTGTAATGGATTACTTCGGGGCCGGGGGTTCAGAAGAAGTGGGCTCCATACTGGTGCCGGACGGTTCGGGAGCACTGATCCATTTTAACAATGGCAAGCTGCAGTATCCTGCCTATCAACAAGATATATACGGACCGGATATGACCATGAAACTACGGGAAGCAAGTTCGAATGAAGCCAGAGCCAGGTTGCCGGTATTTGGACTGATTCGGAAAGAGGGGGCTTTCCTGGGCATTATTGAACAAGGGGATGCCGTTGCAGTTGTGAATGCCGATATCAGCGGCAAACTGAACAGTTACAACAACGTATATCCCAGCTTCTATGTAGTGAACAAGAGCGATGTGACGCTTCAGGCAAGTGATATGGTTCGTACACTTCCGAAATTCCAGAAGAAACCGACCGCGTCTGATTTCGTCGTTCGATATGCTTTTGTCGGGGCGGATAAGGCCTCGTACTCGGGGCTTGCATCTCTCTATCGGGATTATCTGATGCAAAACGGCGGACTTCCCGAGTTGAACGCCAGCAAGGAGCAGAGTAACGTTCCCTTTTATCTGCAACTGTTCGGTGGCATGACAACAAGACAGCATATGTTGGGCATACCGTATGATTCAACGGAGGCTTTGACCACATTTGATGAAGCCAAAAACATTCTCTCCGCCTTGACGGAGAAGAAGGTATCCAATATTCAGGTGCGTTATGCAGGATGGCTTAACGGCGGGCTTCATCATCGACTGCCGGATTCCATCCAAGTAGACGGCGCGGTAGGCGGGAAAAAGGGATTGCGGGATTTCAGTGCATATACACAAGAAGCGGGCATCGGTTTCTATCCCGATATCGCTCTGCTGAATGTGCAATCCAAAAAAGGGTTTAAACCGTCCAAAGAAGCTTCACGCACATTAACTCAGGAACCGGCGGTCTTGTATCCGATGAACCAGGCCATCCAGCGGCGGGACCGGGATCGTTCACCATCCTATGTGCTTTCGCCCAACATGCTGGAAGACGTAACGGCAGACATGTTAGATGAGCTGAGGTCCCTTCAAAAGGATGGACTGTCGCTAAGCCTGAATGATCTGGCAGCTCAGTTAAACAGCGATATGAATCCGAAAAAGCTGGTGGACCGAACCCAAGCGCTTGGCTCCGTGAAGAAGGCACTTGAACAAATCGGGCAGCAGGCTGGCTCGCTTGTTGCTGAAGGCGGGAACGCTTATGCCTTGCCGTATGTAACTGGTCTGACAGATGCGCCGATGACCAGCAGTCGTTTCAAGCTGGAGGATGAAGAGATTCCGTTCTATCAGCTCGTTGTACACGGCAGCATCGGTTATACGGGGACGCCATACAATCTCTCCACATATACCAATGCAAGGCAATATGTGCTGAAGCTGATTGAATATGGAGCGAGTCCTTACTTTGCATGGTTCAATGCGCCAAACCATGTTGTGAAAGAAACGGATTATGATGATCTCTACGCGGCGAATTATGAACAATGGATCGATCTGGCTGCCGAGATCTACAACGAGGTGAACCAGGTGAACCAACCGTTTGCCGGACGTTCCATGATGTCCCATGAATCCCTGGAGGAGGGCGTCTTCCGGACAACATATGAAGGTGGCGGGTTCGTAATTGTCAATTATAACGACTTCCCTGTAGAAGTTGACAACGATACAGTGGAAGCCCAAAGCTATGTGACTGGTGGTGAGCAGCTCTGAAGACGCTCCTGAAATGGAAATGGGGAAGTCGTACGTATGCTCAGCAGAAAGCCATGTGGGGCGTAATCTACGTGCTTCCCTGGCTCATTGGTTTTGTGTTGTTTTTCTTCATTCCGCTGTTAGCCTCTCTGCGATACAGCATGAGTACAATTCAGGCTAACGCGGAAGGCATAGCGATTCAGTTCAACGGTGTTACCAATTACATTCAGGCGCTGACCGTCAATACAAGCTTTAACCGTGCGTTAATTGAGGCGATCACAGACGTGCTCATCAACGTACCGCTTATCGTTATATTCAGTCTGTTCCTTGCCGTCATCCTGAATCAGAAGTTCAGGGGCCGGGCTGTTGCGCGGTCGATCTTTTTCCTGCCCGTTATTCTGGCATCGGGAGTGATTATGACACTGGAGAGCACCAGCCTGATTGAAGCGGTTAATCAGAGTAGCACAGGTGGAAGCTCACTCGGGACATTTGAACTCGAAAATCTGATGGTTAACGCCGGAGTGAGCGATTGGATCGTTACGTATCTGAGTAGCGCCGTAGATCGGATCTATCAGATCGTCAGTCAATCCGGTGTACAGATTTTGATCTTTTTGGCAGGGATCCAGACGATTTCCCCTCAACTGTATGAGGCTTCGAAGATGGAAGGGGCAACGGGTTATGAAGCCTTTTGGAAAATTACGTTCCCAATGGTCAGCCCGCTTATTTTTGTCAATGCGATCTATACAATCATTGATTCGTTTGCCAATAACGCCATGACGGAACTGATCCGGGATACCGGCTTCGTCAAATTTGACTTTGGATTAAGTTCTGCCATGGCATGGGTCTACTTTCTGGCCATTGCCATCATTCTGGTTATCGTAAACATCATTTTCTCGAAGCGAGTCTTCTATCAAGATTAGAAAGGAGGGTGTCCCACGTGACAACATCACGATTATTATCGCTGGAGCATTGGAAAGGCTGGCTGTGGGCCATGATCCGATTCGTTCTGATTACCGGGCTTTCCTTCGTTATCCTGTTTCCCATATTTCAGAAGGTTTCCACATCCATCAAAGCTAAAGGTGATCTGTATTCGGCAGTGGTGGTGTGGATTCCACAGAACTTCTCCATCGACAATTTCAAAGAGGCGATACGCGTAATGGATTACTGGGCAACGCTTTTTAATACGTTTGCCCTGTCTGCAACGACTACACTGCTGACTACAGCATCCTGTGCACTTGCAGGATACGGATTCGCCAGACTGAAATTCAGGGGAAGCAACTGGCTGTTTGCTGGTGTAATTCTGACGATTCTTGTACCGCCAACGACCATTCTCATTCCGGTATACCTGAATCTGAAAAGCTTTGATCTCATGGGGCTTATGACGCTTATAGTCGGCAAACCTGTTAATTTGCTTAATACCTATTGGCCGTTTATTCTGACGGCGATTACGGCCAATTCACTTAAGGCCGGTTTGTACATCTTTATCTTCCGGCAATTCTTCAGGGGTATTCCGAAGGAAGTGGAGGAGGCGGCCTATGTGGACGGCGCAAGCATCGGACGAACATTTTCAAGAATCATGCTGCCCAATGCCATTCCGTCCATGGTAACAGTCATGCTGTTTTCCTTCGTATGGCAGTGGAACGACAGCTTCTATACGACGACTTATCTGACTTCAAGTAAAGTCATGTCGACTCAGTTATCGTCCCTTCCGTATAATCTGGCCCAGCAGGTTACTGACGGTGCAGCTTCCCAGGCCGATCCGTTCTATCTGAGCATGATCCAGGATACAGGAATTCTTCTTGCCATTCTGCCTTTGATCGTCATCTATTTGTTTGTGCAACGATATTTCGTAGAGAGTGTAGAGCGTACGGGAATCGTCGGTTAAGTTAAGTTCTTCTGTACGTTTGGAGTGGGATCAGACTGGAAGAGGGAGGAGGAACTTCATGCAACATTCCATCTGTGAAAAGGGGGCATGTAACGATCTCATGAACGTTTGCTCACAGCAGAACCGCGATCCTTCCCTGCGCAGGATCCCCTTGCTGTTGTGGAACGGGCTGCGGGAGCGGGCGCCGACCTGAGCGATCTGTTTGATCAGAGATACTCTGACGGAGCTTACCTCGCATTATTGCAAGGCAATATATCAGATCAGGAGGAATTAAAGTGAAGAAGTTCATGACATCTTGTAAACTTGTACTCATTCTGGCTTTATTGATCACAATTGCTCCATGGGGAGGCAGTCGTGCCGAAGCATGGGTGGGCATGCCGATGGGCAAGCTTCACGTAAACGGCAAAAACCTGGTGAACAGCAACAACCAGCCTGTGCTACTGAACGGTTGGCATCAACCCTCAGGTGCCTACTGGACGTATCAGGACAGCAATTATTATCTCAATCTGCATGGCAATAACCGTCATGCAGCTACACTGGCTTATCTGAAAGACATTACCGATACTTTTGCTGACACCAGCGCGAAGTACGGAAGCAATCATGGCTGGAATATGAATCAGGTACGTCTGTTCATCGATCGTCAGGACATGGGAGATGTGGCTGCTGGTACATATAACTTTGCCGGTGTGCAGACCGTTACGCAAAATGTAATTATTCCGTACATTCAATATGCCAAAACAAAAGGTGTCTATGTTGTCCTGGGACTGGACTTCACATTGAAGGATGATCAGGCGACAACACCTGCCAACCTGCAAAAATTCAACGAAATCTGGGGTTATCTCGCTTCACGCCCGGAGATCAAAAGTGCAGACAACGTTCACTTCGAACTGATCAACGAACCGGTGAAATCCTATGCCAATGGACATTGGGGTGGATACAACGGGGAAAATGACTTTGTGGATCACTGGAATGACTTGCGTAATTTCCAAAATTCCATGATTTCAACAATTCGCAGCAAAGGTGCGGACAATGTCATCTGGGCGGCAGGTCTGGGATACAACCAATTTTACAGCTTGACGGCAAGCCATCCATTGACTGATCCGCTCAATAACTATGGATATGCGGTTCACTGGTACCCTGGTTATGGCGCATATGACAACTTCTCTATCCTGCAAGACCAGTGGAATACCAACGTGAAGGCAGCCGCTGACAAATATCCGATTAATATTACCGAGGTAACCTGGTTCAAAAACAAACCTGGCGATTCGGCCTATTGGAACTTGTTTAATGGCAGCAATGAAGGTTTTGGAACCAATACCAAAACGATTTTCAACGCATCAGGCAATGTCAGCATTGCAGCTCATATGAACGGATTCATTCTGGAGCCAGGCCAACGCAGTTCTTTTGCTGACCCAACGGCTGGACTGAAATGGGATGGAGATGCTTCACGGAGTGCCATGGGACGATTCCTGTTCAACTGGTACCATGAACGTGCCCAGACTTATCCGGGCAGTGGACAAGGGGGCGGACCGACAACGGGTCTTGTATCCGGTGCAACTTATAAAATCGTAGCCCGGCATTCCAACAAAGTTGTTGATGTTCCTGGTGGTCAAAATGAAAATAATCTTCAGCTCCAGCAGTGGAGCGATCTGGGCGGTAACCCTCAGAAGTGGGTTCTGACTTCGATCGGTAACGGCAACTATACACTCACAAGTGTGAACTCGCCGGACAAAGTCATCGACATTCGCAACGGTACCCTCACCAATGGGGAAGCGGTTCAACTCATGAGCAATCTGAACACAACCGCTCAGCATTTTAAGGTCAACGATCTTGGTAACGGGTACTGGAGTATCATTAACGTGAACAGCAATAAAGCGATTGAAGTGGCAAACGCTTCCACTTCGGATGGAGCCATGCTGCAGCAGAACACCTACACGGGTGCTACAAACCAACAATGGAAATTTGTTGCCGTTAGCAACTAATTAGCACAACGTTAAACAAAAACCTCCCCAAGTCATTCCATGTCTTGGGGAGGTTTTTTGCGTTTATTTTTGATACTTTGGGATGGAGGCCATGTGAAGGTAAAATACAACTATATTTGTGCCCTAAGCCGCAGACCAACAATTATTTTCATGTAAGCATTGTACGCTACAGTATGTAAATGTACCATAAGGAAGAAGTTGTACCTTCACCAGGAAGAAATGCCCGGTGTATCATTGAACAGCTACCTTAACACAGAGAAATGTAAGCGCTTGATAAAAAAAGGGAGGGTACATATGCAGCTCCTATGGTCCAAATTTTCACCCGTGTTCCGCCGATTCCTCATTTCGTATCTTGTCATTCTGATGATTCCTCAAATTGCGGGATATGCCTCTTACCGAGCTTCCATTGAAGCGGCCCGTTCCAGCTCCATTGAGAACAGTTTGAAGTCGCTGAGTCTTGGGAAAGAGATCATTGAGCGAAATCTTCTTCAAGTCGAAGCTTTTACCAGACAGCTTGCCGTCAATCCCGATTTGCAAAATTTAATTGCTGGGCCAAAGCCGCATGATCTCTACAATGTCTACGGTATGAACCGTATGCAGCGGAGCCTCTCCATGTACAGCAGTACCAATGATTACTTGTCCCATTTCTTCATTCACATTCCAAACTACAATGCCATCATCACACCAAGAACCGTGTATTATCGTCCAGAGCATTATTATGCTGCCAATCAGCTGGACGGTATGTCGTTTGAACAATGGCATGACCGAATTCTCAAACAACCACACTTTAATGAAATCATACCGCTTCGAAACTATAAACGTGAAATACTCGGCACTGTGCTTGCAGACGTTCCCGCCATTACGTTTCTGCAATCTCTGCCTTTGAACAGCTTCAACAAACCGCAAGCCACGATTGGTGTCATGATTGATCAGGATCAGATGGCCAGCCTTACTCAACATATTGTGGATCAATATGGCGGCTGGACTCTCGTCACCGATGCGGAAGGACAGATCATTTTCTCCCATGGCATTGAACAAGCCGAAGCCGAGCAAGTGGCACAGAGTCGCCAGAGAGAAGGTAACGCTGCGGAAACGGAGCTGAACGTGCAGAATGTACAGCCTGGAAGTGATGGTCGGCTGCTGATATCGATGCAGTCCAGTCAAAATGGATGGAATTACATGGCAGGGATTCCAGAGAAAGCACTCATGACAAAAGCGGACCAAATCAAACAAGTCACGCTGGTCTTTACTTTGGCAACCATTGCCTTGGGACTGTTATTCGGGCTGGTTCTGGCCTATCGGAATAGTGCACCCGTTTACAGACTGTTGGCCTCTTTTCGGGAACAAATCACCGATTCCCCAGGCAGACGGGGCAATGAATATGATTTTTTGGCAAGCCATATTAACAATCTCATTGCTAATAATGACTCACTTAAAAACGCCATGAATGAGCAGATTCCGTTATTGAGAGACGGTTTTATCAAACGTTTGTTAACCGGAGAAGTCTATACCTCACTTGAGTTGGAGGTTATCTCATCCCAGGCGCACATTTCCCTTCATAGCAGCAAGGGCTTGGCAGGCTTAGTGAAGGTAAACGGATATGCCAATCCGGACAGTGAAGAAACTATCCATGAACTGGGTGTCGCAAGGCTGCTCATCAAACAGGTACTTACAGAGTGGAATGCGCAGCTGCTAATCACGGATTGGGGAGCAGACCAGATCGCTTTTGCCTGTCCATTGGATGAGAACCAACTGAATGAAGCTATAGGGAGATGTGAAAAAGAGCTGAACACCTTGATGGAAGTGATCTACCGGGAGCATCGGATATCCACAACAATTGGTACAGGTGCAGCTTACGAGGTTTGGAATGATGCAGGGCGTTCCTTTGACGAAGCCAAACAAGCTCTGGATTATGCCATTCATATGGGAACAGATCATCTGGTGAGATTTGAAGATACGATGAAGGAAAATGAAATGTTCTATTATCCGATTGAGTCTGAACAGCGCCTGCTGAACACGATCAAAGTCGGGGAGCCTGAAGAGGCGGTACGTATTCTGGAGCAATTATTTCTTCGTAATTTAGAGGAGCGGGAACTGTCCTACGAGATGACACAGCAGTTCATCATGGAGCTGAAGGGGACTTTTCTGAAGCTGGACGAACCAAAATTCAAGCTGGATGCCTCCCTGCTGGAGGAATATAAATCTCGGGTGACATCCATTCAGATGACAGAAACGATTACTTCGCTGCGTGCAAAGTTCAAACGGTTAACAGAAGACATTTGCGGTGATTTCCAGAGAAGAAGAGCAGGAGCACATGCGGATACAGTAAACGAAATGATTTGTTTTATCCAACAACATTATGGGGATGCAAACTTGACGATCTATCGGATTGCCGAGCACATGAGCAAGTCCGAGAAGTTTATATCCCAACTGTTCAAAGAACACACGGGAGAGAATCTTTCCGATTATTTAGAACGGGTACGCATTGATGCTGCCTCGAACTTGTTACACTCCACTGGTCAGACCATTGACGAGATAGCGGAGGCCACCGGGTATAACAGTGCACATTCATTCCGCCGAGCTTTCAAGCGGGTACGCGGCATTTCTCCGAGTGTATTTCGGAAAATGGACGTTCATAGCGGTTAATGTAGGCTGTTTCTCGGGAACTATATTCGCTTTTTGTACTTTCTCAGCGTAACTGTACCTTTACGCATCCCCAGCGCAATCTTATGATTACTCAAAAAGTAAGCGCTACCAAGTTGAGCTGAAGTTCAGCACGATTTGGAGCCAAGAATGGGGGGATGATTCTGAGAACCACAATGACCAGTGAATCAAAGTCCGTGAAGAAACCAAGTAAAGCGTTTGCCTTGAAGCAAGCATTATCCAGAAGCTGGAGGCGACATTGGCAGCTGTATCTGCTGATCCTGCCACCGATTGCTTACTTTATTATTTTCAAGTATGTACCCATGATGAATGCGGTCCTGGCATTTAAAGATTACAACGTCATCAAGGGGATCTGGGGCAGTCCGTGGGCCGGAACCAAGTATTTCGAATTACTTTTCAAAAATCCGGCGTTTGTTATGCTGATCAAGAACACACTCTACATTTCGTTTTACAGTCTAATCGTTGGTTTCCCGATTCCTATATTACTGGCGCTCGCGCTGAACGAAATCAAAAACATACGATTCAAAAAAACAGTACAAATGGTGACGTATGCTCCATATTTCATCTCTACCGTTGTTATGGTCTCCATCATTATGCTCTTTCTGTCGCCTAGGCTGGGTATTGTCAACACGATTGCAGGTGCCCTTGGTTTCGAAGCGGTGAATTTTCTCGGTGAGCCCGGACTGTTTCGATCCATCTACGTATTCTCCGATGTGTGGCAGGGAATGGGGTACTCTGCTGTGATATATCTGGCTGCTTTGGCAGGTGTTGATCCATCCCTGTATGAAGCCGCCAAAGTGGACGGAGCCAACCGAATACAGAAAATCATCAATGTTGATCTGCCTGGACTACTTCCGGCAGCCGTTATTATTCTGATCCTGAGTGTAGGGAATATCATGGCTGTTGGGTTCGAAAAAATATATTTGCTGCAAAATCCGCTCAACCTGTCTGCTTCGGAGATCATCTCCACGTATGTCTATAAAATAGGATTGCTGAATGCCAATTATAGCTTCGCTACTGCGGTTGGTCTGTTCAACTCGGTGATTAACCTGATTCTGCTATTAATCGTAAACGCGGTTGCCAAGCGACTGTCCAATACAAGCTTATGGTAACGGGAGCGAAAGGAGGAGAACCAACCCATGCCTAACACACAGACAAATGCAGGTCGTTCGCGGATCAAGAGCAGCAGTACGATTCGTGAATCCTGGGGAGACCGCGTATTTATAACGGTTGTTTACTTCATGTTGACAGTGGTGCTGATTGCCGTGCTGTATCCCTTGATATATATTGTGAGTTCTTCGCTCAGCAGCCCTGCTGCCGTCTCCTCGGGAAAAGTCTGGTTGTGGCCCATTGACCTGACGTTTGACGGTTACAAGTCTGTATTGCGGAATGATCAAGTCCTTACCGGGTATGCCAATTCCCTTTTTTATACAGCCTGCGGCACCTTCATCAGCGTGGCACTGACCATTATGATTGCATATCCATTATCCAAAAAAACGTTTGTTGGTCGCAGCTCGTTAATGATGTTTATTACCTTCACCATGCTGTTCTCGGGCGGTTTGATCCCTACCTATCTGGTGGTCAAAACCATGGGACTGATTGATACCCGCTGGGCGTTGCTGATTCCCAATGCCGTCTGGGTATGGCAAGTCATCATTGCCCGTACCTTTTTTCAGAACTCGATACCGGAAGAATTGTCCGAAGCAGCAGACATCGATGGCTGCAGTGACATCCGATTTATCTTCAGTATTATCCTGCCACTCGCCAAACCGATTATCGCCGTGTTGTCACTTATGTACGCTGTCGGTCAGTGGAATGCATACTTTGACGCCCTCATCTACCTGAAATCACAGTCGCTCTATCCGCTACAGCTGATATTGCGCAGTATTCTTATTCTGAACAGCAGTACGGGGAGCATGGATGCATCGGAAATGATCAAACAGCAGCAAATGGCTGAACTCATGAAGTACTCGTTAATTGTGATGGCCAGCTTGCCGGTGCTAATCATCTATCCTTTTGTTCAACGGTATTTCGTGCAAGGCATGCTGATTGGCTCAGTTAAAGGATAAGTTCATTTTTTCTATTATTCATGAAGGAGAGGATTGTATTGAAAAAAGCGGGATTCATCATTCTTGCCTGTATGCTGTTTACCTCGTTGGTACTTACCGGATGTTCAAGTTCTGATAAGGGGAACGGGGAAGGCAGCGATCCATCAGGCAAGACGGCCATTAATGTGTTCGCCCATCAGGGTTCGGATACCAACCTGTCCACTAACAAATTCACGAAGAAAATGGAAGAGAAGTTTGATATTCAGTTCAACTGGACTACGGTTCCATTCGACGGTGCAGCGGAGAAAAGACAGATTTCACTGGCTTCCGGTGATTATCCGGACTTGTATCTGCTCATCCCTTGGGTAGATCGTTTCTCCCAGACAGACTTGTTGAAGTTTGGTCAGCAGGGGGTTATTTTGCCGCTGAATGATCTGATTGAGGAGCATGCTCCCAATATTAAAAAAGTGCTTGAAAGCAATGACTATTATCGGGCCATGAACACTGCTCCCGACGGAAATATCTATGGTCTGACGGGTCTGAATGAATGTTTTCACTGTTCATACCCGAACAAGATGTGGGTCAACACCAAATGGATGGAACAACTGGGCCTGACCGAACCCACGACGACAGAAGAATTTAAGGAAATGCTTCGGGCATTTAAAACGAAAGACCCGAACGGGAACGGCAAAGCCGACGAAGTACCGCTAAGCGGTTCGACTGAAAATTTCGGTGTGCACATTATTCCGTACTTGATGAACGGTTTTATCTATGACGACGATCGGAATTATCTCATTGTCAATCAGGGGAAAGTGGAGACCGTAGTGAACAAACCGGAGTGGAAAGAAGGGCTTGCCTATATTAAATCCCTGTACGATGAAGGATTGATTGATCCAGGGGCATTTACCCAAAACGTCGGGGCCTTCAAAAAAATTGGAGATAACGCGGATGCACAGCTTCTCGGTGCGGGAGCAGCGATGCATCCATCATTATTCGTAACCACTGCCGAAGGTTCTCCTTACGGGAATGATTACAATCCCATCCCTCCATTGAAGGGACCCCATGCTGCTTATGCTACGTACAACTATCCGATTGATCCCGGAGCGTCCTTTGTACTGACAAACAAAGCCAGTGAGGAAACGCAGATCGCGGCCATAAAGCTGCTGGATTATCTCTATACCCAGGAAGGAACCATGGCATCATATCTGGGAGAAGAGGGCGTAAGCTGGCGCAAACCACAAGAAGGAGAAGTGGCGCTCAATGATCAGATTGAACCGTTATATAAAGCCATTCCGCTTCCTTCTGGAGAAGAACCTCGTAATGACAGTTGGGCTGCATTGAGTCAGTACAATCATTATCAGGCATATCGGGACTCCGAAGTACAGGGGACAGACATCTATGCCAATGATGGTGGTGAGCGACGTCTCTATGAGGCGACATTGTTAATGGAGGGCAAGGAACCGAAAGAGATTTTCCCTCATTGGGCATTGTGGGTAGATCCGTCCCAAGCTGATGAAGCCAGCATGATGCAGACCAATCTCAAGGATTACATCGATCAGAACGCCCTGCAATTTATTACAGGCGCCAAAAGTCTGGATAAGGATTGGGATGAATATGTGAAAGGCCTGGAGGGACTGAACATTAATCGATATCTGGAGATTATGCAATCTTCCTATGATACTTCTTCTGTTTCCAAATAATTAAAGTATCTGAATCATATCCCGTGTAACAATTCAGATGATGAAGAGGCATCCAGGTCATAAAGAAGCATTGGAGTACAGAGTGGGGAAAGTTACTGCCTGTATTTGCACACCCAAACGCGTTTCCGGTTCGCAGTCAGCACTTGCGAGCCGGGAACGTTTTTTATTGATATAGATTAAATCGTAATATCAGTGCATCCTTCTTAAAATTCTGAGATTGAACCTGTCCTGCAAGCCAAACGTTCACAGGACAGGTTCAACGGCTCGTACACATTCCCTTAGTACATGCGATATCTTCCGCTTAGAGCCAGCATGCTGAAAAAATACAGGCAATTGTCGTAATAACGTCGCTCTCCCTGACGCAGAGGTGTGTTCCAGAACTTGCGAACGAATGTGTCAGCATGTGGACCGTCCGCAGCCAGTGAAGCCATGGCATTGGTAGCCAGCAAACCTACAGGATGCAGTGAAGGTTCGTCGAAAGGTTCCCCTTCTATTGTATAACGACGATAATCGGACATTTCAATATCACTGAAGAAGGATTGAATGCGATTGGATTGTTCGATCTGCCAGTGATCCTTGCGGAACCATTCCCAGTCCAGCGCTATATTCGCAGCAACACGGTAGGCATCACTGTAGAAATGTCTGAAATCACCATGCGGCTGTATTGGAGCCGGAGAGCCATCATAGTTCGCATATTCAGGTGATAGCCCGGTTACGGGATGGCAGGCTGTATGAAGGTAGGCCCGACTAGCGGTCGCCGCTTCTTTCCAGAAGCTCTGATCTTCTTCATCCGCATATTTCGCGAATAGTTCATAAAAATGAGGCAGATGGTAGGATGGGTCGCTAAACGGTGTTTCTGGTATGAATTTGATCAGTTTTGTTTCCGGATCCCACATGGGATCGCCTTCGCCGTCTTCGCCCTGATGTATACATGCATGAAGGATCTTGCGGGCTTGTGCCTTGTAATCATAAGGTTCAGCGCCATCGCCCCAGCGGTTGGAGGCAAAAAAAAGTGCCATGGCAAAAAACTCCTCACCATCAGGAGCAGGACCTTGTGAGAGTCGGGTTCCGTCAGGCTTGCAATGCCAGGCAAAATAATCTTTATAACGTCCCGCTTTATGTTGCATAAACGTGTGTGAGAAATTCCAGAGTCGATCAAATTCTTCCTTTTTGTCCATCTGAACAGCCATCATCATGCCATAGGACATGCCCTCGGAGCGAACATCGAGATTACCAGTGTCCAGCAAATAACCTTTATCCTCACCCATGGGGTAATATATTCGAGTATTTTCATCGCCATAAAACAGCTCGTTCCATGTTTCTTCCAATCTGTTGGTGATCTCATTCTCATCGTAGCCTAGCTTCAAGAAAAGATTTGTATATGTACCCGTATCCCACGCGCCTTGACCCGTGATATTCATGAGTATCCTCCTTCATCAATGCGGTTTTTCAAAATTATAACATGGAAATAGTATACAAATTAAAGCGTTTACATGAAAAATTATAGGTGTTCTGATCTGCATGTGATTGTACTCAACTTAAAATGATATATTGGTTAAAATCCTATACTTTGTCAGGTTGTTGTAAAATTATGTAAGCGCTACACTTTGGGAGAAGGATCACATCTGATCTAATAATAATACAAGCTGTGATCCTTTAAATGTTGTTTGAGGATGGTCAGAATCTAACCGGAAGGATGTGATGATGATTTATGCTCCAGGATTCAGGAGATGCAGGTGAAAACACGGAATTCACTGCACCGCGCGATCCAGTTGGAGTGACAGCGTCGGCAGTCAAGCCCGCAATTGATTTTGAATCACATGGATATCGCGACATGATTGGCCGATCTCTTCTGAACAAAGGAAATAATGTCAGATTAAAACGAGCCATTGAGAAGGCAAAAAACGGCGAACCTGTCGTTATCGCTTATATTGGAGGCTCCATTACCCATGGTGCTGGTGCAGTACCTATTCATCTCCAAAGTTACGCTTATCGGTCGTATGAGTCGTTCAAGTTTATGTTTGCGCTTTCAAAAGATAGTCCGATTCATCTGATTAAAGCAGGTGTGGGTGGAACTCCTTCAGAACTGGGGATTGTACGTTATGATCGTGATGTTCTGAGGGGAGGTGCCGTTCAGCCGGATATTGTCATAATCGAATTCGCAGTCAATGACGCAGATGATGAAACCCAAGGTAAATGTTACGAGAGTCTGGTGCTCAAAGCACTTGCTGCCGATAACAAGCCAGCAGTCATCTTGTTATTCAGTGTATTCGAAAATGACTGGAATCTGCAGGATCGTCTCGCTCCGGTAGGCTGGCACTATGATCTGCCAATGGTAAGTGTGAAAGATGCTGTCGTAGATCAGTTCGGCAAAACAAAAGATGAGGGCAACATTATTTCCAAAAAGCAATTTTTCCATGATATATATCATCCGACTAACACGGGGCATCGGGTTATGGCCGATTGTTTGGAATATTTGTTCGATGTGACGAATCGTTCTGAATGGGATGAGCAAGATCATGATATTGAAAAAGCTCCGCTAATTGGAAATGAATTTGTTAATGTGAAGCTGTTGGATCGGAAAAACGGCAATAACATTGCTCGAATCGATGCAGGCTCTTTTTGCAAAACGGACACGGATCTGCAGATGGCTGAGATGGATGCTCATGACTATGGTACACCTCAGTTTCCCAACAACTGGATGCGTACAGCAGAGGGGAAAGAGGATCAGAGCAGCTTTCGGATAAGTTTGCAGTGCAAACGCCTCATTCTGATCTTCAAGGATTCGGGTAACGACGAATTCGGAACTGCAGATATCAAGGTAGATGGGGTATTTGTCCAAAAAGTCGATCCGCGTCAAGTGAACTGGACCCATTGCCATGCCACACTTCTGCTTAACGAAGAGCATGTGGGGGAACACTCCATCGAGATCGAAATGGCGGAAGGTCATGAACATAAATGCTTCACTATTCTGGGTTTTGGCTATGTGGATTAACTGAAGACTGATAGTCACTCATATGTTCGGAGGAAAAGAGAATGGAATTGATCTCACCAGCAGTAACGGGATATGACCAGTATCGGGAGAATATACCACGTGGAGTCATGGAGACGGTAGAGTATCCATCCACCACGGTTGGCAATTCCCGTAAAGCGATGGTGTACACCCCACCAGAATTTTCTTCGACAACGATGTATCCTGTACTTTTTCTTTTGCATGGTATTGGTGGAGACGAAACCGAATGGCATACTCATGGTTCTCCGCAAATTATTCTCGATAATCTGTACAACGATAATTTGCTTGAGCCGATGGTTATTGTTTTCCCTAACGGTCGCGCAATGTCGAATGACCGAGCCGAAGGAGACCTGTTTGAACCTGAGAAAATCAAAGCATTTAAACGGTTTGAATCCGATCTGCTCAACGATTTGATACCTTACATGGAGTCGAACTACCCTTTGCATAAAAGCCGGGATAAAAGGGCGATTGCTGGTTTATCCATGGGTGGAGGTCAATCCTTAAATATCGGATTAAGTAATCTAGACCATTTTGCATGGATCGGTGCTTTCTCCGCAGCCCCAAACACCAGAAGTCCGAAGCTACTTGTCCCTGATCTTTCGAAAGCGCCTTCATTACTCTCGCTGTTATGGATCTCTTGCGGTGAACAGGACAATCTTATAGAGATTAGTCTTGGGGTTCACCAATATCTGGCGCAACACGGAGTACCTCACATTTGGCATGAGGAAAGTGGAGGACATGATTGGCCCGTGTGGAAGAACGATCTGTATCTGTTTTCGCAACGTCTTTTCAAGTGAATTTGCTGAAGAACATTCATATCGGATTGTAGCATCAACCAAATCTATTAAAATATCAGGAGGTATAATCCATGTTCAAATTTAGCAAAAAATTGTTAACCGTTGTTCTCGCATCTGCCATGAGTTTTGGTGTCTTCGCAGCCACATCGAGCGCAGCAACAGATTATTGGCAAAATTGGACAGATGGCGGAGGAACGGTCAACGCCGTGAATGGATCGGGCGGGAATTACAGCGTGAATTGGCAAAATACCGGGAACTTTGTTGTCGGGAAAGGGTGGACATACGGTACGCCTAATCGAGTGGTCAATTATAATGCTGGTGTATTTTCTCCATCAGGTAACGGATATCTGACCTTCTATGGCTGGACAAGAGGCGCACTCATTGAATACTACGTGGTGGATAGCTGGGGAACATATCGTCCGACTGGCACGTACAAGGGCTCAATGACTAGTGATGGTGGCACATATGACATCTATACAACGATGAGATACAATGCACCTTCCATTGATGGTACTCAGACTTTCCCTCAATATTGGAGTGTTAGACAGTCCAAGAGACCGATCGGAGTCAATTCTACCATCACGTTCAGTAATCATGTGAATGCATGGGCGAGCAAAGGGATGTACTTAGGCAACAGCTGGTCCTATCAGGTGATGGCAACCGAAGGTTATCAAAGCAGCGGAAGCGCAAACGTGACGGTTTGGTAAAAATGATGTGATGCAGTTCAACTTCTGCACCTGCATTTGAAATTCAATTTTCCGGTAGCGTTGAGTAACGTTATTCTCCAGACTAACGGACCTCGACGTTGCCGGATTTAAGCTAGTAAAGGAGAATAATTGAATGAAGAAGCTGGTATGGTTAACTTTAATCGCTATAGTTGTTAGTCTAAGTGCTTGTTCAGCAAGTAATACGAAATTAAGCGATGACTTGGTATTCGTCGAAGGAGGAGCCTTCAAGAGCAGTAAGCCGAGTCAGATTGATAGGAATGAAACGCTGGATTCCTTCTATATTGGCAAATACGAAGTAACTCAAAAAGAATGGATGGAGGTTATGGGGGAAAACCCTTCTGGCTTCAAGGGAGATGACCTGCCTGTTGAAATGGTCAGCTGGTATGACGCAGTGGAATACTGTAATCAAAAAAGTATAAAAGAAAACCTGAAACCTTATTACAATATAGATAAAGACAACCAGGACACGAATAATCACAATGAAAACGACACTATAAAATGGAATGTAACGATCAACGAGGACGCCAACGGTTACCGTTTACCCACAGAGGCAGAATGGGAATACGCTGCAAGCGGAGGTCAAAAGAGCTTAAATTACACATACAGCGGAAGTAACAATCCTGATGAAGTTGCTTGGTACTGGGTAAATGCCGGCGAGAACATTCTGACGGGTGACTGGAGCTGGCCCGCTATTGAGAGCAATCGTAATCAAACCAAAAAAGTTGGAACTCAGAAGGCGAATGAGTTAGGAATCTATGATATGTCTGGGAATGTGAGAGAATGGTGCTGGGACTGGTACAGCGATTCGGAGAGTCCAAATCAAACTTGGCGAGTTGTGAAAGGCGGAGGCTGGATCGGCGGTGTCAATAACAATGAAATATCATTTCGAGGCAAATTTGATGCAAATGGTTTTGGTCCCGATCAAGGATTCCGTATTGTGCGTGGAGAATGAAAACTCTTTTTCCTGGCAATAGATTACTTCTGAGCTAAACCTATACTTTGTCGGGTGAAAACCTATAGTTTAACAGGTTGTTGTACCAAAATGTAAGCGTTACACTTGAATTGTTATCCCGGCGCTTCGCTACAATCGGAGCGTTCTTATAGTACGGTCCGATGGAACCATTTTCTATGTTAATGATTAATGACGATGAGATTGGTAGAAATTTTGTTCTCCAAGTTGTGCGAGCAGACAACAATCCTGCTGTTGTTCTGCTGTTTAGCGTTTTCAGAACAACTGGAATCTACCTATTGATATAGATAAATTACATGCAGCTGATCAAGGATAAAAGTGAGGTGAGCTAATGTACAAGGTCATTGTCGCGGATGATGAGCCGTTTATGCTAGAAGGATGGAGAACGATGATTGACTGGCGAGCTTGTGGATATGAACTCTGCGGAACGGCAACGGATGGGGAGGAAGCACTTGCTCTATTCAACTCGGTTGAACCGGATCTTGTCGTCACTGATATTCAAATGCCTGTTATGGATGGTCTTGGTTTGATTCACACCTTGCGAGAAGATCTCGCCTATACCTCTAAAATTGTTATCGTTACAGGATACTCCGATTTTAATTACGCGAAGCAAGCCATACGTTATCAGGTCGATCAGTACGTGCTTAAACCTCTTGTTCCCGAGGAGATCCATCAAATCCTTATGGAAATGATTGAACCTCTGGACAAACGCAGAAATGAGCAAAAACAGCAAAATGGAGTCATGGTTACAGATGAAACCTATGAGAGTCATCTTAATGAATATCGAATAAGCGAAGAATATGATTTAGAGCAAATGATGAACATCTCCAAAGAGATCTTGGCGTTGATTGAAGCAGAAAACACGTATTCCATCGATATTGCAGTGAGTGCACTGTTAGAGAAAAGTGAGAAAGCAGAGGTTTCGTTGGAATGGATACATCATGTCATCCGGTATATCCATGGGGAGTTGCTACGAAAATATGGAAAAAGAGAGGGTTGCAGAGAAATACTATGTGAAAAAGAATGGCATGAAGCTGCGAGTTGGTCTTCCGGCACATTGCAAGACCTGTGTGTTCGACTGTCCAAGCAACTTTCCCAGTCTGAATTGAAGCAAAAGACGGGTACGGGAGGGCTGGTTGCAGAAGCAGTGAATGAATTGAAGCAACACTATCGAAGTAAAATTAAATTACAAGATGTAGCTAATCGTATTCACGTGAATTCTGCCTACCTGGGTCAACAGTTCAAGCGGGAGATGGGGGTCAGTTTCAGTGACTATGTGCACCAGCTTCGTGTTGAGGAGGCCCGTAAACTCCTGCGACGTACCAATATGAAGATCACTGACATTGCATTCAGGCTAGGATATCATGATGCTGAATATTTCACCCAAAAGTTCAGAGCGCATACAGGGGAGCTTCCGTCAGTCTATAAAAACAAAAACCAAGGGTGATTATATGCGTCATAAATTCTGGATGTTCAGTAAGGTTAATGATATTCCTCTCCGATCCAAATTTCTGCTTATTTATGTACTTAGTATTCTCCTTCCTGTAATAACGATTAATATCTTCTTTTATGAACGAACCTCTGCGGATATCAAGATTAGAGAACAGGAAAATCTGCGTAAATCCATCGACAGGGCTGCGGGGGAACTGCTAGGCATGATTGATGAGAGCGTTGCCCTGAGCCGAATTATTGCAGCAGACGATTCGCTCTATGAGGCACTGGATCGGACCTATCACTCCCCCGTGGATTATTACAACGTCTACCATGCATTCCTGCGAGATAAATTAACACGGTACATGTCAGCGAATATTCTGGAGGTGCGTATCTATACGGATAACGATACCATTCAGACGGGCAGTCATTATATCGTGATGAAAGACAAGAATGTACTCCCTGGATTGAAACAGCTGAAATCCACCAGTGGAGGCATTCTTGTCGTTGATTATATTGAGCCATCCGGATTTAACGCGGGAAGAAGAATCAGTGTGATTGGCAAAATGGATACCTATACTTCCTATGCCAATTACAACAAGTATTCCAAGATTGATCTGGAACTTAGCCGGGTGTATAGCATTTTAAATCGTGAATCAGACAGTCTTCAGCTGCGTCTGGTGGACAGCAACAATCGAACCGTCGTTTCAAGTGGGGAATTCAGCGAAACCGACTTATCCCCCCTTGATAATGAATCAATGCTCAAGGAATCTGGAGATTCTGCTTACACACTCGAAAAATCGTTGGGGAATCTAGCCTACCTAAAGGGTTGGAAATTGATTGGAGTTGCCGATACGCGTCACCTTGACCACCTTTTGCAAGAAGCCTTTAAATCAATTCTGGGGTTGCTCGCATTAAGTATCGTGGTCCCCTCTGTATTGATCTACATTATTTTGCGTTCCTACCACTATCGGATTCGCAAGTTATCCAGACATATGGAGAAGGTTCGTAACGAACGATTCGATCTGATTGAAATTCACGAAGGCCGCGACGAAATTGGCGGGCTTATTCGTACATTTAACATCATGATTGGTAAAATTCATACGCTGATTAATGACGTATATAAACTGGAAATCCGTCAAAAAGATTTGGAGCTGGATCAAGTGAGGACTGAATTGTCCATGCTCCAGAGTCAGATGAATCCCCATTTTTTATTTAACACATTGAATGCTTTGCTGGTCGTTAGTACAAAGAATGGATATACGGAAGTAATTGAGATTATTAAAAGTCTTTCCAAGCTGATGAGACAGTTGCTCAGTCATTCTGACAATCTGATTCCTTTGCAAGAAGAGCTGCAATTTACGAATCTTTATCTCCAGATTGAGAAGTTTCGCTTTGGTGAGCTGTTTGATTACACCTTCGAGGTTGATCCTGATACAGCTTCGTTGCTCATTCCCCGAATGAGTATTCAACCGCTCGTCGAAAATGCCTGCAAACACGGCTTGCAGGCGCGAAAAAATGGAAGAGAGATCAAGATAACGGCGAGACGAAACGCTTCTGAACTGGTTATTCAGGTGATCGATAATGGAATCGGTATGGATGCAGGGAGACTAACCGAGCTCCTGCGAGATATTCGTTCTGAAAGACCCAGGAACGGCGAGCATGTAGGACTCCGCAATGTCTACCGCAGGTTGGAACTCTTTTATGAAGGAAATGCGATATTTGATCTAAGCAGTGTACCTGGAAAGGAAACCATTGCAGGGTACCGTATACCGATCTCCAAGCTGGAACAGAGGAAATAGGAGGTAAACTCTCATGTATAAAGTATTGTTAGTCGATGATGAACCTTATGCCATTGAAGGGTTACAGCTTCTGATCAATTGGGAAAAGTATGGTTTCGAAATCAGAGGCGTGTGCGCCAACGGTGAGGAAGCCATTCGGATGATGGAACAAGATCGACCTGATCTCGTGGTGACAGATATTCGTATGCCTGTGATGAATGGGCTGGAACTTGTAGAAGAAGCACGACGATTGGAACATGAGTCTGTGCTGTTTGTCATCACGAGTGGATACAGTGACTTTAATTATGCCAGACAAGCTATTCGATTAGGTGTCTCCAACTATTTAACCAAACCGGTTGATAGTACAGAAGCAGAGGATATGTTGGTCCGTCTCCGTATGCAATTGCAGGAGCGTGAAAACCAGGAGCGTATAAGGGAACATGCAAACGAGCAAAGGATCAAAGCGTTTTTGTCTGCACTGATTAAGGATAAGCAAAATATATCGGAGGAGGAGATGTCAGAGATCCTTCCTCGTTTAAACAAGTCCCATTGGGCATACCTGCGGATAGCCTTTCAGGGAGATATTCAGGAAGTCTGTTCAGTAGTCGAACAAACGGCTGAAGAAACAATTTGCTGTTATGTAATAGACAGAACAAGAGACTCATTGGGACTTGTATGGGGGGAGGAAACGAATGATAGAAATGAGACATTTGAAGCAATTAAAGCTTTTACCCAGCGTTTGATAAACAATATGCAACATAACGGCTGCGAAGAAATTCATATCGCGGTTGGATTAACGGTTAACAAACTGGAGCATTTATCTGAATCCTTCCGCTCCGCTCAGGAAGTTGGGCGGTATTTGTTTTTTAACCAAGAGCGTCTTTTGTTTGCCGAAGATATTCAGCTGGAGAATTGGCAGTTTGATCCGGAAACGCTGTCAGAGGTGGACCATATTTGCGATTTGCTTGAAAACGGTTCTGTAGAGGAACTCTCGTCTGCGATTCGGAGTGCTTTTGAACTGTTTGTACAGATGAAGGCTGCGCCAGAGATTGTACATATTTTCTCTACTCATATTATATTCCGCGGATTGTCCCTGTGTAGAGAATTAGGAGGAGAACCTAATGCTCTAATGAATGAATTGGCGAGCGGAATTCTGGAGAAGGGCCATCGAAATATAGAAGAGGTTGCTAACAATCTGGAACATTTCTGTTTGCAATGCAAGTCAGAACTGGCTGTTTTCCGGGAGAGGCAAATGGGTGGCATCCAGGCGACGGTTGCTGAATATGTGCAGATGCATTACAGGGAGACATTTACGATCCAGGAGCTCGCAGAACGATTCTACGTGAATCCTGTCCATTTAGGGCAATCCTTTTTGCGAAAGTATGGTAAGGGTGTAATTGAGGTAGTACATGATCTAAGAATGGAAGAAGCGAAGCGTCTGCTCCAGCAGACGAATCAAACATCAAGTGCGATTGCAGAACAGGTTGGGTACCGCAGTTACCAGCATTTTCTCAGACACTTCGAAAAACGAACAGCCATGAAACCAGTAGAATACAGGCAAAAGTATGCGAATTGATCCATGAAAAAGAAGAACCCCTCCTGAATAAGACCTACAATTACAGGGGGGTAGACCTTAAATGTATATATTCTGTAACCGCATACATTTCTTCATACTAAAAACAGTAAGACATACCACTTCCAAGGAGGGCAAGTACATGGGGGGACTTAAGAAAAAGAAGCTTTGGGGTTCCGTATCACTCGTTCTGGCTTTGAGTTTGGCACTGGCAGGATGCAGCGGTGACAATGAGAAAGCGACTACAAAGGATGGGAAAGAGGTACTGAACATCACGGCCTTTATCGGAACGCCAAATCAGGCGCCAGCTAAAGATAACCGAATCTACAAGAAGATCCAGGATGAACTCGGCGTTAATCTTGAGATGGAGTTTCTAGTAGGTGATCTTCAACAGAAGTTGGGCGTTATGATTGCCGGGGGCGATTTCCCGGATCTGATCACAGCAGACACCAAGTTGGTCTCAGCGGGTGCGGTTATTCCGCTCGAAGATCTCATTGAAGAGCATGCACCTAATCTGAAGAAACATTTCGGTAAAGACTGGAACCGGATGAAAGACTCCAGTGATGGACATATTTACTGGTTGCCTAACTATGGAGTGTATACAGGGGAGTTCATTAGTAACTATTATTCTGGTCCTGCATTCTGGATTCAAAAGTCCATACTGAAGGATGCCGGGTACCCGACTCCTAAAACGTTGGATGATTTCACAAAGTTGATCCGTGATTATGCAGCCAAGAATCCAACGATTGATGGTCAACCGACGATTGGTTTCACTACATTGGCTTCAGACTGGCGGACGTTCCCTTTGCTTAACCCACCTGAACATCTTACGGGTCACCCCAATGACGGGGGCGTAGTCGTAGATGATAGTGGAGTCGCAACCGTTTTTGCCGACAAAGATATCTCCAAACGGTATTATAAAGAACTAAACAATCTGTATAACGAGGGATTGCTGGATAAAGAAGCCTTTGTTCAGAACTACGATCAATATCTGGCCAAAATTTCTTCGGGACGTGTGCTTAGTATGTTCGACCAGCACTGGAATTTCCAAGCCGGAGAAGACCCACTCGTAGCACAGGGGAAAATTGGCCAGACATACGTAGGCTTCCCGCTTGTCTATGATACAAGTATCACAGATCATTATCTGGATCGTCCGGTCATTAACTTGAACAATGGTTTTGGTATCAGTAAAGATGCTGAAGACCCTGTTGCACTTATCAAATTCCTCGATAAGCTTATGGACGAGAAGTACCAGAAGCTCTTGTCATGGGGTGAAGAGGGTGTAGACTATCAGGTGAATGAAGAGGGAAGATTCTATCGTACACCGGAGCAACGGACAGAGCAGGATGATCCGGCATGGAGATTGGTTAACAAAGCAGAAGGTTTTTATGCTGCGGCACCAAAGCTCGAAGGAACATTTGAAGATGGCAATGCAATTGGAGCGATCAACCAACCTGAGGAATTCTATGACAACCTCAAACCGGAAGATAAAGAACTTCTGGATGCATATGGCTTCAAAACGTGGAGTGACTTCTTCTCTCCTGCACCAGAAAATCCAGTGTACTATCCAGCATGGCAGGTCGATCTGAAAGAAGGCTCTGATGCTGCAGTAGCGAACAAACAAATGACAGACACTTCATTGAAATTCTTGCCTAAAGCAATCATGTCAAAACCGGATGAGTTCGATAACATTTGGACTGAATATGTAGACGCTTACAAGAAAATCAATGTCAAATCCTATGAAGACCGGATTAATGAACAACTTAAATGGAGAATTGAGAACTGGTCTGTTAAATAAAAAAATGCGGCAATGATTCTCTTGGAAGGTATCAACCAAAGGATTACTCAGGTGAGTGCCTTCCGAGACATCATGCTTAAAGTCGTTGCAAGCCAATAGGAGGAGTGAAAGATGGCGAACACGCCTGGAGCCATACCAGAGCAAACCACCCGTACAGTCGTTCCCAAAGCACCACTGTTAAAACGATTGCGCGGACAAAGACAACTCATGTTCATGTCATTGCCCATCGTTGCGTACATTCTTGTATTCTCGTATTATCCCATTTGGGGCTGGGTTATGGCCTTTCAGAATTACAGTCCTGCGAAGAGTTTCACGCAGCAGGAATGGGTCGGGCTCAAACACTTTAAGTTTTTGCTAACAGACGATGCATTTCTTAACGTGCTTCGTAATACCATTGCGATGAGCGTCATCAATATGGTGCTCGGATTTGCGACAGCGATTATATTTGCCATTTTACTTAATGAGATCAAACATAAGTTATATAAACGAACCATTCAAACAATATCGTATTTACCTCACTTTCTCTCATGGATTATTGTGACAGGTATCGTAGCAAGTTCACTATCTGTAGATGGTGGGATTGTGAATGTGGTACTCATGAAGCTGCATATCATTCAAGAACCTATCATGTGGCTTAGCGTTCCGGAATACTTCTGGGGCATTGTAGGCGCATCCCATGTATGGAAAGAAGTTGGCTGGAATGCCATTATTTATTTGGCGGCCATCACGTCTATCGATCCTTCCCTCTATGAAGCGGCAGAGATTGATGGTGCGAACCGATATAAGAAAATGCTGTATGTGACCTTACCCGGAATCAAATCCATTGTTATCATTTTGCTGATCATGAATATGGGCTGGATTTTGGAAGCTGGATTCGAGGTTCAGTATCTGTTAGGTAATGGTGTGGTTGTCGACTGGTCACAGACGATAGATATATTTGTCCTGAAATACGGACTACAGATCGGGAATTATTCTTTGGCTACTGCGGCAGGTATCTTCAAAACAGTAGTTAGTATCACGCTGATCTTTGCGGCGAATTCAATTTCCAAACGGCTCGGGGAAGACCGATTAATATAAGGGGGACTAGAGATGGGAATCAATAAATCTCGGCTTGAACCGATTGTCTTCCATACGTTAAATGGTATACTGATGATCGCAATCGCGATTGTTACCCTGTATCCGTTTGTGAATACACTCGCCGTATCATTCAATGCCGGTAATGACACCATCCGAGGTGGGATTTATCTGTGGCCTCGGGTATGGACAGATCAAAACTACAGAGCAGTATTTGCAGGAGGGACCATCTTCAGCGCCTTTGGTATATCTGTGGCGAGAACGGTTTTGGGGACAGTTCTAAGTCTATTCTTAACCTCCATGCTGGCTTACACACTAAGCCGAAAAGATTATATATTACGAAAGCCCATTACCATTACAGTTGTTCTTACGATGTATTTTAGTGCAGGTCTTATTCCAACTTACTTCCTAATGAAAGATTTACATTTGTTAAACAACTTCCTGGTGTACATTATTCCTGGGCTGATCAGTGCCTTTAATATGATTGTTATTCGAACCTATATTCAGACACTACCGGAGGGATTGATCGAATCCGCCAAAATTGATGGTGCTGGAGATTTCAGAACATTCATTTCCATTATTCTACCGCTGTGCCAACCGGTTCTCGCTACTGTTGCACTGTTCATTGCAGTCGGTCAATGGAATTCTTGGTTTGATACGTTTCTGTATGCATCTTCCAAACAAAACCTGAGCACGCTGCAATATGAGTTGATGAAACTATTATCATCTTCTATGAATTCCAACAGCAGTGCAGCCGTTGCCAATGGTGCAGATCTTGGTGCTGCGCGTAACATGGTCACACCTGTATCTATTCGGGCAGCGATTACGATTGTTGCCGCATTACCCATCTTAGTTGTATACCCATTTTTGCAGAAGTATTTCGTTCATGGCTTGCAGCTTGGAGGGGTAAAAGAGTAAACTTAATGCAGTTCCAGATAACCGATCAAAAACGGTCACTAGAGTGACCGTTTTTTTTATGTTTTTTTAAACGGCGGCCGTAGTATGTCAATTGCACACGAATCTAACTTATTCAATAATGTTGTTGACAATTAAATTAAAGTTACTATAATTTATATTTACTTGATTCACCAGTCAGTCTCTTTTCAGGGTGCCACTGCGCGCGAAAGCCCTATATCAAGAACTGTCCACAGCGCCTGACCATCCCGAGCTCTTACCATTTTATCAAGGAGACTGAAGAGAAAATGAAAGTATTAATTGTGGAAGACTCCATTTTCGTACAGAAATTGCTTACAAAGCTGATTGTTGATCATATTCCAGCATGCGAGATTCAGATTGCTAATAATGGAGAGCAAGGATACAACCTATTTAAGGAATTTCAACCTGATTTTATAACCACCGACCTGCTGATGCCTGGTTTGAACGGACAAGAAATGCTTCGAATGATTCGAGAAACGGATAGCAATGTCAAAATTATTATCTTATCTGCAGATATTCAGAAGACAACTAGGGATGAAGTTGAAATGTTAGGCATTTCTGGTTTTTTGAATAAACCGTTAACTGCAGAGAAGGCAACTACCATGATTCAACTGATTCAGGCGGCCTATCATGCTGAATGATTTACAGAAGGATTTGCTTACTGAACTAGTGAACGTTTACGTGGGACAAGCGGCTAACATGTTGTCAGAGATTGTAGACAAGCGTATCGTTTTGAATATACCGGAAGTGGAACTAATCTCCATATCCGATGTTGATCCTGGAGATCGAAGATACAACATTTTCTTTAGTGAAGGTCACCTGTTTAGGTCATCCTTACAGTTTGGATACGAATTTCAGGGAAAAGCATTTCTGATGTTTCCTGTTGAGCAGGCTAAAGTATTGGCAAACATCTGTCTTGGAGAACTGGGTGAGAGCGTTATACCGAACGATCCGAACCTGATGGATACGGATTTGGACGTTTTGAAGGAAGTTAGCAATGTCCTGCTTAACGCCATTATTGGAGAATTCGGTAATTTCCTGGAGATCAAACTGGAATACGTCCTGCCTGATATTGAACTGATCTATGTCACCAATTCCGATCAACAAATATTGCTTCAGAATGAAGTCTATGTCCTGGTTTTACATACCTCGTTTTTACTTGCCGATACGGATGTGACAGGTATCATTGTCATAGCATTGAGCATGAACTCCATATCGAGCCTGCTGGCAAAAATGGACGCTTTGTTGGAGGCGGACAATGGATAATCTTATTTCACAAGCTTTGAACAAAGCCCATATGGGAATAATGATCGTGGACAGGCATTTAAAAATTGTTGTCTGGAATGCCTGGTTGGAGCGCTTTACTGGCAAGAACGTAGAAGAGGTAGTAGGCTTAAATCTGCTTGAGGTCTGCCCACGGTTTAAGTCAAATATGTATCTAAATATTTTGCAAAATGCGCTGTATCATGGACAGAGCAGATTTTGCTCAAGCGCTTTACATAAGGCATTCATTCTTCCTAATGAAGGAGAGGATGAACAATTATTCAGACAAAATATGCATGTTGAACCGCTCTATCATGAAGATCGCAGTTATGCCCTTATTCAGATTACTGACATGACTAACACCAATACCAGGGTATATAAACTTAAAAATCTGATCAAAGAACTGGAGACGGAGTACGCCAAAATCAAAATCTCCGAGAAAATCAGCAAGCATTTGTCTTTGCATGATCCACTTACAGGTCTGCCTAATCGTCTTGCTTATAATGACCGTCTTGCCTGGGCCATCAGTAATGCCCAAAGAAACCATAACAAACTAGCCGTCATGTTTGTGGATGCTGATGGGTTTAAACAAGTGAATGATACATATGGACACCATGTTGGCGATCAAGTGTTGCTGGAGATGGCAAAGCGATTAAGCGAAACAATTCCAAGTGCGGACACTGTAGCTCGGCTTGGCGGGGACGAATTCATCATTTTAAGCCATCTGAAAGATGATTACGAAGCTGAAGTCATCGCCAAAAGATTGGAAGCTGCATTCAGTACCCATTTCAAAATTGCCGGAAACTATATCAACCTTTCGATGAGTATTGGTATCAGCCTATTTCCCAAGCATGGACAGGAGCCTTCCGAACTTCTGAGACATGCGGATGGAGCCATGTATAAGATTAAAAAGAATGGCAAGAATGGTTACGGAATTTATGAGCCTGAAAATGTTTAAGAAATCTAAAAATGTCTTTTAATAAAGTTGCTACAATAGCAACTTTATTTGTCTATAAGGAGAAGTCGAACAGAGGCGATAGTCAGAACAGCACCAAAAGCAAGGAGAAAAAAAGAAGAAAAACATATCATCCCCCCTTTAACAAAGATAAGTAATATGGAAGCCTAGTTTAAGTTGCTTAGCCGTATTCTTTGCCAAAGTCCTCCATCTTTTCAAGGATCGGTAGTAACTTCATTCCCTTGTCTGTTAACGAATACTCAACTCGCGGAGGAACTTCCGGATATACATCACGTTGAATAACACCATCATTCTCCAACTCTTTAAGCTGCTTTGTAAGGGAGCCTTGAGACAGATCTCCAAGGAATTTTTTGATATCCGTATATCGCCGTGTTTCGTCTTTTAGGTACCATAAGATAAAATATTTCCAACGCCCAGAAAGGACATTCTGAGTAAAAGCTATGGCGTACATGTCACTTTTTCCATCTATAAACTCTTGTTCAAATCCTTCGTTGCAAACTCTCATTCATATCACTCCTGATCCAAAGGTACAAAAAGATGTACTATGTTCATTTAAATTGCCCTCTTTGCTAATAAAACAAATACATCTATGATGGTGTCAACACCAAAACAATTTTAGTTTACCTAAAATGTGAAAGAATAATTAATGTTATCTCGATTGGATAGTTAGCAAGCTAAATAAATATATCATAGAAATGAGTGACTGATAAGGGCTGGAGGCAAACCGATATTCGATCATACTGTAAATTTTAACAAGGGAGATGTTTAACAATGAGTAAAAAAATCCGTACAGGTATCATAGGGGCATCCATTAATAACGGGTGGGCGAGTGGAACACATATTCCAGCTATTCAGCATTTGGATGAGTTCGAGCTTACAGCGGTTGGGACAAGTAATATGGTGAGTGCAAAGAAAAGCGCAGAAGCTTTCTATGCAGATCACGGCTTTGATAATATGGAGGAGTTGGCTCAGCATCCTGATGTGGATATGGTCGTTGTCAGTATTAATGTCAAGGAACATTATAACGCCGTTAAAGCCGTCGTGCCTGCTGGCAAACCAATTTATTGTGAATGGCCACTGGGGTCGAATACAGAGGAAGCGCTTGAAATGCAGGAATGGATAGCGTCCGCACAACTGCCAAATGCGATTGGATTACAGGCTAGACAAGCCCCGGCCGTTCAATATGTAAAAGATTTATTGGCAGAAGGTTATGTCGGTAAAGTGTTATCTGCCAACCTGAAGATTGCTATAGATGGCATGGGGGGCGTTGGTGACAAGTCTACTGCGTACTTGTTTGACCGGAAAGTTGGAGGGAATTTGCTGACCATTGTAGGTGGACACAATCTGGATGCATTTACCTATATGCTTGGGGACTTTACAGAATTGTCTGCCACCACAGCTCAACAGTTTTCAGAAGTTGAATTGGTAGATATTCAGAAAGTCATCAAGAAAACAACGGATGATCAGATCATGATTACAGGAAAATTGACTAATGGTGCGGCAGCCAGCGTTCATATTCAAGGCGGAGTCAAACATCAGACAGGACTCACACTTGAAATTTTCGGAGACAACGGCACGATTGTTCTGAGCGCCCCTGCATCCATTCAATTCGGATCACATCAATTAAGCGGTGCAGGATCTACGGACAACGAGCTTCGTGAACTAACCATTCCCGATGCCTATTACTCGGCTCCACATTCTCTATATAACGACTCCGGAATTGTTCTGAACATGGCTCAGGCTTATCGTAAGTTCGCCAAAGATATTCAAGAAGGGACTACCTTAGCACCTACTTTCGCGGATGCGGTGAAACTACATCAGTTACTGGATGCCGTCGAGAAATCAGCCCAGACCGGTGAACGTCAATATCTATAACCCTCACTAAACGGAACAAAATCTGATTCATCCATATACTTAGCATGCTAAATATATTCGCGCTATAGTAAGGGCACACATATCTGTGCCTGTCCAGAACGAAGGAGAAAATCGTTATGAAAAAAAGAAGTGATATGCAACTGGCTTTACAGATGGTTTCGGGTTATGGAGCCGAATTTAGCGCATGGAGAATGCCTGGCACGGATCCTGCAGCTTACACCAATATGGATAGTTATGTAGAACGGGCTAAATTAGCTGAACAAGGAAAATTTCAAATGATTTTCATCGCTGACACTCCAGCATTATCCAATAATTTAGGCCCACAGACGCCTATGTTCCCTATGGACCCCATGTTGGCACTGATGGCAGTAGCAAGAGAGACACAACACATCGGGCTTGTGGCTACCCTCTCTACAACATTTAACTATCCCTACAACATTGCACGTCAGTTCAAAGCACTGGATGTTATCAGTCATGGACGTGTGGGATGGAATGCGGTTACCACATCCGACCCCCTAGCGGCGGCTAATTTCGGTGCCCGGGTTGAAAATCGCCAAGAGCGCTATGACAAGGCACATGAAAGCATACAAATTGTTCAGGCCTTGTGGGGGAGTTGGGAACCAGACGCTTGGACGTTAGATGTAGAAGGAGGGGAATTTGCTGATATGGACAAAATACAGCCTATAAACCTTCAGGGTCAATATTATGCATCTCGTGGTCCTTTGCCCATTCCGCCCTCTGAGCAAGGGCAGCCAGTGATTTTCCAGGCAGGGGGAGGAAGTGAAGGATTAGAATTAGCTGGGAAATATGCTTCGGGAGTGTACGCCAATCCTTATGATATTACGTCTGCCCGTGAACACAGACAAGCGATAAGGCAAAGCGCTGTACGTTTTGGTCGAAACCCCGATGATATCAAAATGTTTGCAGGTTTTATGTTTTCTCTGGCTTCAACGGAGGAAGAAGCTCTGGATCGTCGGAAACAGCTTATGAGCTTCAATCCTCAGGAAATCCCCAGCAGGGTAAGTTACCTCGGATCCATGGTTGGTTTACCATTATCGGTAAACTCCGTAGATATAGATCAACCTTTAGCGGCAGACTTGTTAAAAAATGCTTATGCCAACCCCATGGACCCACGTTCTCCGAGAGCCTTAAAGTTATTAAAAGAAGGACTCTCTGTAAGGGATGTTCTAGCTCACGGGGTCATCAACTATCATCCGGTCGTTGCAGGCACTCCGACACAGGTTGCTGACTTCTTGGAAGAATGGTTTTTGGCTGAAGCATGTGACGGATTCTCAGTTGTGCCCGATGTACTTTTGATGGCGTTGCAGATTTTGTGAATCAGGTAGTACCTATCTTGCAGGAACGCGGTTTGTTCCATAAGGAATATGAAGGAAAAACACTACGCGAGAATATGGGTGTTCCTTACGAATACGGATTGCAGGAAAATGGAATCAACGAATAAAGGAGAGCTTTTTAATGAATAACACACTCGAATTGCTTCATAACCATACATCGTTTCGTTCTTACACATCTCAACCCCTAACTGAGGAACAAATAGATGCAATATTTCAGGCAGCAAATCAAACTTCATCGTTCAGTCTTCTGCAGGCGGTATCCATTATACGCATCACAGATCCAGTACTTCGAAAAAAACTCAGACATCTGTGTGTCGATCAACCCTATATTGAAGAAGCGGCAGAATTCTGGATCTTCTGTGCTGATTTCAACCGAAATCATGAAATCGCTCCGGATGTGGATATTGAATATATTGAATTTCTGTTGATTGGTTCATTCGATGCTGGCCTGATGGCACAAAATGCGTTAACCGCGGCTGAATCGCTGGGACTTGGCGGAGTTTTCATTGGTGGGGTCAGAGCCAATATTAGCGAACTATCTGGCGTATTGAATTTACCGAAATATGTTATCCCTCTGGTGGGATTATGTATCGGTAATCCAGCTGGAGATAAGCCGGAACTGAAACCTCGGCTCCCTCAATCCATGGTATTGCTTGATAATCAATACCAACCAATGGATCAAGAGAAATTAGCAATTTATGATGAGACCATGCTGAAGTATTATGAAAATCGTCCGACGAGAGCTCCTTTCACCGTAAAAAAAGTAAAAGGATGGAGTGACCATATCCAGGATCACCTCGAGAGAAGTATTCAACCGCAAATGATGGCCTATTTGAACAAACAAGGTTTTGCCAAAAAATAAGGACTAAACCAATCTTTCGGGTGAAACTTGGATAGGAAAAGGCCCTTAAAGACGAAACTAAGGAGAATTGACACCTATATATCCCCATGATACATTTAGTCTGCTAAATATAATTCGGATGTTAGGGAGGGATCGTTCATGACAAATACAGTAGATTGTGAAATTCGACAGTCTTTAGATCGAATTTCCTCCCAAATGCGACGAAATTATAGTGAATCTCTTCGGGAACTTAATCTCTATGTAGGACAAGATAATTTGTTGTATCGGCTGTGGTTGGGTGATGGGGTAACACAGATGCAACTAAGTGAACATATGAAATGCGAACCACCAACGGTTACAAACATGGTCAAATCACTGGAACAGAACGGATTTATATATCGCAAGCGTGATGTACAGGATGCAAGGATTATGCGTATCTTTCTAACCGATAAGGGCAAAGAATTAGAAAAACCGGTTGAGCATAAATGGAGAGAGCAGCAAGAGAAACTACTTCAATCCATTTCTTCGGAAGATCGGTTGATATTGAGACAATTCATGCAACAAATGGAGCGAAATATCTTATAACTTATGCCAAGATTCACGTAATCTAAATAAATGAACGAAACAGAGCCGCTATTATAGCGGCTTTTTTTATTGCCAATAGCTATACTTCCTTGTCCAGAACAAAGAATTTGTACTGTCAGTTTCGGAATTCACGATTACACCTCTAATGCTGGGATAAGATTGTGATAATTCAAGTTAATTTTGTTCATTTAGATGCTTAAGAGATTACAGTACACTGAAAGAACATACAAACGGAACACACTAAACATGAAAATGTGAGGAATTATAATTCGTTGGAGGTTTTAACGTGAAGACCAAAAATATCTGGTTTAATCAACCTGCTGGAACATGGGAAGAGGCATTGCCTATCGGAAATGGAACTCTTGGAGGCATGATTTTTGGAAAAACACAGATCGAGAGAATTCAGCTTAATGAAGATAGTCTGTGGTATGGTGGTCCGATGCAGCGGAATAATCCTCAAGCACTTGAATCTTTATCTCAGATCAGAAGCCTGATTTTTGACGGTAAGATTAGGGAAGCAGAAGAATTCGCAGCAGATACTCTGGTAGGTGTTCCTGACGGGCAAAGGCATTATGAGCCATTAGGGGACTTCTATATCGCTATGGATCACAGTGAACATGAACCAAATGGATATCAAAGACATCTCGATCTGAAACAAGGCAAGGTAAACGTGAATTATACCGCAGATCAATCCATTTACAGCCGAGAATATTTTGCTAGCTACCCGGATCAAGTGCTCGTTGTTCATCTCAAATCTAGTGTGCCTGGAAAGTTATCTTTCTCCACTGTTTTTGGCAGGGGAACCGTTCTGGAATCAACAGCCTATTCCGATATTCTTAAGCATCCTGTTGGTTTCCAATCCTATCTGGACCGGATCGAGAGGCGTGGAACGAATGACTTGATCATCCGGGGAAGAAGTGGGGGAGAAGAAGGAATCCGATTTTCTTGTGCGATTCGCCTTATATCTGAAGGGGGGCAGGTTCATTATTCAAGCGGTCAGCTTTCTTTGAAGAATGGTAATTCAGCGACTATTCTAATCACGGCTTGCACGGATTTCCGAGTACCCAAGGAACAACTCGAAGTGGAGTGCCTCCGCAGAATTGATGCTGCTTCCGCAAAACCATATAGCGAACTGCTCGCTGATCATGTCTCGGACTATCAATCCTTATTCAAAAAGATGGATATACATCTCGAAGATGAAAATAAAGATGTTGTATATTCCGAACTTCCAATCGATCAGCGCCTTGAGCGGCTTAGAGCTGGAAAGCATGATCCGGAACTGATGAGTCTATACTTTCAATTTGGTCGTTATCTGCTTATCTCAAGCAGTCGTCCAGGTTCTTTACCTGCAAACCTTCAAGGGATATGGAATAAAGACATGCTTCCTGTATGGGATAGCAAATATACAATTAATATTAATACACAGATGAACTACTGGCCTGCAGAAAGCTGCAATCTGTCTGAATGTCACGTTCCATTGTTTGATTTTATAGATCGACTGCAAGTCCGGGGAAAGGAAACCGCTAGAACCATGTATGGATGCAAGGGGTTCGTTGCTCATCACAATTCGGATATCTGGGCAGACGCTGCTCCGCAGGATGTATGCATGACATCGACGTTTTGGACTATGGGAGGAGCATGGCTTTCATTACATCTATGGGACCACTACGAATATAATAAAGATGTTCAATTTCTTAAAAAAGTTTACGCCACGATGAAAGATGCGGCTATGTTTATTCTGGATTATCTAATAGAGGATCCTTCCGGCAATTGGGTGATATGTCCTTCGTCCTCACCGGAAAATCGCTATATATTAGATAATGGAGAGTCGGGGGCTTTATGTTTTGGTGCTTCAATGGATAATCAGATTATTAGAGAACTCTTCACGCGTTGCATTGAGAGTACTCGTATATTGCAAGAAGATCAGGAATTTGGAGAATTACTCCGTAGTGCTTTAACCAAAATACCGGAGACCTCCATTGGAAAACATGGCCAGATCCAAGAGTGGAGTAACGATTATGATGAATTGGAACCGGGTCACAGACATATTTCCCATTTATTCGCTTTGCATCCTGGAACGCAAATTACGTTGCAATCAACGCCTGACCTGGCCAAGGCAGCTCGTGTAACACTCGACAGAAGACTGGAACACGGTGGTGGACACACTGGATGGAGCCGGGCGTGGATTCTCAACATGTGGGCACGATTGGAGGAGTCGGAACTTGCACACGATAACATCGTGGAACTTCTTCGTTCCTCCACGTTACCCAATCTGTTCTGTGACCATCCTCCATTTCAAATTGATGGGAACTTTGGAGGTACTGCAGGGATAGCAGAGATGCTTCTCCAGAGTCATAACGAAGTAATCAGATTGTTACCTGCTTTGCCATCAGCTTGGTCAAAAGGATATATTCGTGGTATTCGGGCTCGTGGCGGATTTGAAATAGATCTGGAATGGGAAAATGGTCGTCTGTTAAATACCAGAATTCGCTCTATTGCAGAATCAAGAGTAACCGTATCCTATCTGGACCAAAAGATAGAATTAACCTTCCCTGGCCCCAATGCTATGATTGAATTAAAAGGGGATAAATGGAATAACAAATAAGAACTTACCGATTACCTGAGCGAATGCCGGCTGAATAAATTGCCGTGCGAATTCGCTCTTTTTATTTGCTGAGATAAGATATAGGCAAGAGTTGGCGTGTTTTTGCTCAATGCAAATAAAATTTATTAAACAGGTATTCTGAAGTCTCATTCATATCAGATATATGACCTCCTTGTCGTTTCGCGCAATAAATATAGCCGTTTGTGCAATGAAATTGCAGACGTGAACCTATAAAATGTAACCATCCTAGCATGATGGATACCATCGGGTGGGGGTGTCAGACCTATAATCGTTATGATCAAGAATTCGGCTATGGCAAAAAAGGATGGATGTCTGAACGCTTCTGTCATTCGGAAGGACTGGTCACTGAAAAATATGCGGATGGTACGCCAGCCAGCACCTGGTTTTGCCTGATGCCATGGGCCAGTGGATCAATCATCGAACTACAACAGTCACCATATTAGATACCGCCGATAGGGAGACATGCTACCGGCGGTTTATTTTCGTTGGAGGAAAGGGGACACACGGATGTTAAAAGTATTACTGGTAGATGACGAGATGTATGTACGAAAGGGGCTGTATGAACTCATAAATTGGATGTATCTTAATATGGAGATTATCGGAGAGGCAGAGAACGGTGCAGAGGCATTAAATCTGATTGAAAGCCTGCAACCAGACGTGATTATAACAGATATCCGCATGCCAATCCTGGATGGACTGGAACTGATACGTGCCGTAGAGAAAATGCCACATCTGGAACCTGTGTTCATTATCATCAGTGGTTATCATGACTTCAAATATGCACAGCAGGCAATCAGGTACGGTGTTCATGACTATATCCTGAAGCCTATTGATGATGAAGAACTGACGGTGACGTTGCAGAAGTCGGCTAATCTGATTTGCAATAAAAGAAAACATATTCTTTTGGCTGAGGGGCAGGCGAGTAACATCATGCTGGAGGATGTGATCAAAGGCCATGTACAGAAGGAAGATGAACATCGATATGCCGAGATGCTTGGGATCAATCGTAGTTCAAGTCTGCTCATGACTTTGATTGAACTTCAGACCGGATTAGATGAAATTAAAATTACCATTGAAGAGCTACGTGAAGCAGTACATTCTCTGGAGAGTAATTTATGCAAAATGTTCATCAGTGAGCAACAACGCGGCATGTTTGCTTTATTACTGTTGTGGCCTGATCATCATCAAGGGGGCTCGGCGTTACAGGATAAACTGCATAATATTCATATAACACTGAGCAAAAGGTTTAACTTGGATATCGGTCTTTACGCAGGAACACTCGTCAAAGAAATTGGTGATGTCCCACAATCCCTTATGGCGGCTGAAGAAGCAGCCAAGCATAAGTATGCTGAAACTGGAGGTATCGTACGTTATACGGAGATCAAGGACAAACCGCTGTTTGTTTTCAATGTATATCAAGACGAGGTGGATCAATTAATTTTGAGCCTGGAAGAGGGGAATAGGTCAGCTTATCACGAGATTGTAGAAGAGAAATTCAAATTGTTTCATATGAATCGATTTTCTCCTCAGGCTGTATCGGGTTCTCTTTTGCGTTATATAACGGGTATTCTTGCTGTAGTCCACGAAATGGGTGGTAATGATGAAGGGTTGCAGCAGCTAAAGGAGCTGGCACAACAAAATCATGAAGGTTGGAATTTACGACTATTGAAGAATGCATTTCTCATCGCGTTGGAGGAAGCCGAGGATTATGTCTCTCATTTACGAATGGAGCGATCCAAAGGAGATATCAGCAAGATCAAACGATATATTGATGCAAATTATACTGAGAACATCAATCTCAAAAGCATTGCTGCGCTCTTCTATATGAATCCCGTTTATCTTGGGCGATTATTCCGCAAAAGCTACAATCAATATTTCAATGACTATCTGCTGAACCTGCGTATTCATGAGGCGAAGAAGTTATTGCGCCAGACGGATCTGAGAATGTACGAGGTTGCTGCACGTGTAGGATTTCAGAATGCGGATTATTTTGTAACACAGTTTGAGAAACTTGTTAAGTTATCGCCTACAGAATATCGCAATTTTCTTATGGGAAATGAGCAGCGAGGTGCACAATGCCAAGATGGAACCTGAATTACATGAAGCTTCGAGATAAACTACTGCTGATGTATGTCCTGTCCGTATTTATTCCCATCGTTGTTACCAATGTGGTGTTCTACAATGTTACATCCGCCAATATTCGTAGTCAGAAAACTCGTGATGCCGGCATGGCACTGAACAATCTGAAGAACGACCTGCGGGTAACCATTGATCAGGGCGTCGGCCTCTCTTATTCGTTATATACTGACCCTGTATTCAACGACACCATCTCCCGTTCATTTCAAAGTCATTTTGAGTACATTGACGCTTATAATTCCTATCTAAAAGGGCAATTCTCCGGGCAAATGAATCAGGGGATTCGCTGGTATCAAGTGTATACCGATAATTCTACCATTTTATCTTCCGGTTATATTGATCGTTTAACTGACGATGTCCGCAACTCGGACTGGTACGTTCAATTTCAGGCATACTCCGCCCCTTATCCGGCATTGATCTCATCGGATCAGATGTTAAGTCTGGTTCAGAGGCTCGACAATCTGGACACTGGGGGGAGAGAGCAGTTACTTAAAATTGACCTGAATATGGATATGATCAAGCAGTATTTCCACAACAGTGGATTTGATGGAAAAGTGTATCTTCTTGATCCGGGGGGACACATCCAATTTTCAAATGATCCTACAGCAGAAGAAGCTCAGATAGGGAAACGTTACAGCGAGATCCAGTTTCCGACCAAAATGATTCCCTTTGAACTTACGTATACAGGCATTAACTATCTGGAAGGGTGGTCCCTACATGGAGTGATGGATGAAGAAATTGTGTTGAAGGAGGTGCGGAAGTCCCGTTCCTTCGTCGTATGGCTGGCTTGCATTAATTTTGTCCTGCCTTCTATTATCATCGCGGCGATGTCCAGATCCATCCATGTCAGGCTGGTGCGTATTCTAAAACATATGAAAAAAGTAAAAACACAAAATTTCCAGACGATTCCGCCTGAAGATGCAAGAGATGAAATAGGTCAACTCACGATGGAATTTAATCGAATGACCGAGACGATCCATAACCTGATTCATGAGGTATATCTCGCCGACATCCAAAAGAAAGACCTGGAGTTGAAGCAGCAGGAAGCACAACTTCATGCGCTCCATAGTCAGATCAACCCACATTTTTTGTTTAATACGCTGGAGTCGGTACGTATGCGGAGCCTCATCAAAGGCGAGAAAGAGACTGCCAAAATCGTGCATAACATGGCCAAGATGTTTCGCAAGTCGATTAGTTGGAATCAGAATGATGTGACAGTAAAAGAAGAATTGGAACTCATCGAAAGTTTTTTACAAATTCAAAAATACCGCTTTGGAGAAAAACTCCAATATACCATTGAGGCAGATCCTGCGGTACTGATGTATCGAATCCCCAAGATGGTTATCCTTCCCTTTGTTGAGAATGCAAGTATTCATGGTATTGAGTCCTCTCCGGGTGTAGGTATCATTCAACTCTTCGTTTCAATGGAAAATGACCAGCTCCATATCAGACTAACGGATAACGGTATAGGGATGTCACAAGCAAAATTGGAAGAGTTGCTAAGTTACCTGGATCAAAACACCGATATGGGAGAGCATGTTGGCATGAAAAATGCGTATAGTCGCTTAAAACTTTGTTATAAAAATCACTTTTCATTCGACATCCAGACATGGGAAGGAGAAGGAACGCGTATCCAAATTAAGCTTCCACTTGATCCATCAGCCATGCCAGGCGACTAAATATGAGGGATATACTTTTCAAAGTAGGAGGTACACTTTCATGGGTAACTTTGAAAGCGCTATCTTGATATATTGAGAAGGCTTAAAGACACAAACCATACTTTAAGGGGGCATTTGCTACATGTTTAGAAAAAGAAACATTATAACAGGTCTGGCCATTTTACTGGCTGTAACCCTGGCAGGTTGTAATAAAGCCAACCCGGAAGCCTCTTATCCTGACAGTAATGACAATACCCCGGTCACCTTTAAATATTTCACGTTTGGCGGTGGCAAGAAGGACATTCTGGCAAGCAGCACGACCATTGGCAAGAAGCTACAGGAACAAACAGGCGTTGACTGGAAGATGGAATATCTGGTCGGTGACGGTGCAACCAAGGCAGGTGTAATGATTGCGAGTGGGGATTACCCCGACATCATCGACTCCAGTGGTGAAATGGCCAAATTGATGGATGCAGGATCTTTTATCCCGCTGGATGAACTGATCGATCAATACGGGCCTAACATTAAGCGGGTATACGGGCCTTATATGGACAAATTCAGACAGGAGGATGGAAAGATCTATTTCTTGCCATACACTGCCAACATCGGTTATGTGTCAGAGCCTAACTTCCAGACCGGCTTTTATATTCAGCGTGCTGTGTTAAAAGAGTTCAACTACCCCAAGATCAAAACGTTGGACGAATATTTTGACTTGATTGAGCAATACAAGCAAAAGCATCCGCAGATCGATGGAAAAGAAACCATCGGCTTCGCCACACTTGCGGGTGAATCGGGCAGCTTCTTCACCCTGCTAAATCCGGCTATGCATCTGGCAGGTTATCCAAACGATGGCAGTGTGATGGTGGATATGCAGAGCCATGAAGCCAAACTGGTAGCCGGATCTGATTATCAGAAACAATGGATTCAGAAGTTAAGCGAGGTTAACGCACAGGGGATGTTTGATCCAGAATCCTTCACAATGAACCAGGATCAGTATCTCGCCAAGTTAACCTCCGGTCGGGTGCTGGGATATTTCAGTTACTCCTGGCAGGTTGGAGACGCAACGAACAATCTCAAGAAGGCTGGTATTGACGATAAACGATACGTATCTCTACCAATCGTATTTGATGACAGTGTCAAAGACCAGTATGTGGACCCGCCAGGTTTTGTGAACAACTATGGTATCGGAATTACCGTAAATGCCAAAGATCCCGTGCGAATTATTAAATATTTTGATAATTTGCTCAAGGAAGAAAACCAGATTCTGGTTCAATGGGGGATTGAGAACGAGACGTATAGTGTGAATGATGAGGGCCGCTTTTACTTTGAAAATGATGACCAACGCAAGGCACATGAAGATCCGGAATTAAGTCGTAAGTTCGGCTTTGACTATTTTAATTACAGCTGGCCTCGTTACAGCAATAACTCCGTGCTGGAGGATGGCAACGCCTATGGGCCGGGCAATCAACCAGAAGTGGCCACTTTTAGTTACACGGACGGTGACAAGCTGTTGTTAGAGAAATATGGTGTGGAGACATTCACAGAACTATTCAGCACACCGGATGAGCGTCCTTGGTCTCCTGCTTGGTCCATTGCACTGGAGCAGGGCTCTCCTGAACAGATTTTCATCACCAAGGCAGAAGATCTCCAGAAGAAATATTTACCCAAAATGATTATGGATTCGCCTTCCACTTTCGAGAACACATGGAATGAATATATGAGTCAATTGAATCAACTCGACAAGAAAACATACGAAGCTACGATAACGCAGGCAGTTAAGGATCGTGTAGCTGGCAAATGGTGAGTGTAATCCATAAGAGAACACACGGAACGGGGGAATATTCACATGTTAAAACCAA